>JAZLHP010000084.1:0-4752 GCA_045616905.1 Bacteroidaceae bacterium | reverse complement strand
TGTATAGAGTACTACCGGACAATTGTTCGTTTCCATCATACTAATTGTTTTTGGAATATACCTTTATATTATTATAGTGTAGGAATCAGTCGAATTGTTACACTCCCTTTTCTTTGAATCTTCAGATAAATGTCATATTTCTGAGTAAATCAGTTCACCGTCAATGCGCTCTGACTTTATGACGTAAATCTGTTCAACTCGTATGGTGGCATCTGGAATAGCAATATCCGTGATAACCTCCGACGGATGCTGTACCAACGAGATATGAGGCACGAATGCAAGAGTACAGAAGGTGACCCCATTTGCCGTAAGTCGTTCTCTCAACTGATTGGCGAGAGCAGTTGTTTGTGTGCCGTCCTTCACGCCACACCATATAACTCCTGCTTTTGTTGGGAATGTGCCAAGATTGCCTAATGACATTTCAAACGATTCAAACTCTACTTCGCCGACTGCTTTGCGGATTGCTGGCAAGTCATAATGCTCTCCGATGAAAGCAAGAGTCATGTGCAGGTTGCCGTACGAGCAATAGTTTCCTGTGACTCCTCGTGATTTCAAGGAGTCTTGTAATTCGACGAGCTTTTCTTTGAACTCGTCATTGAAGCGTATTGCTATGAATATGCGTGCCATTATTCAATGTAACGTACTTTATCTTCCTTACGAGGCTTTGCGTCAGGTGTTTCGTCAGGATAGCCGAGTGCAATGCAATAGAGGAGTTTGTAACCTTCTGAGAAGTCGAGTTTCAGCATGTAAGGTGCTGCTGACTCTGAGGTATTGAGCATTCTTGCCGAACTGCCCAAGCAACAAGAACCGATTCCCATTGACCAGGCAGATAGAATGATGTTCTCGCCCAGCAAGCCACAATCCACCTGCGAGAGGTCGTAGTCGTCGTATGCAGCAATGAAAACAACACATGGTGCATCAACAAAGATGTTCTTGAATCCTAGGCGCTCACCAACGTTTGGCATGTCCTTCACAACCGCTTCCGACATTTCCTTCAGCAACTCAGGCTTGTCTATCACCCGAACTTCATACGCCTGAATGCCTTTGCCGTTTGGGGCGTTGATTCCGTGCTTCATAATGATGTTGAGCGTATCGCGGCTGATGGTCTTGTCCTGCCATTTGCGAATGCTTCGGCGAGACATAATTACTTCATCCATCGTTGTCTGCTTATCAACTATGGATTCCATCTGTTTGCCCTGACCTCCGCAGGACATGATTGAAAGTGCAGCGAATGCACCTACGATCAGTTTCTTTATCATTGATGTCATAATTTTACAAATCCCTGTAAATCACACTACCGCTTGCCTGATGCGTTGCAAGGATAAGTACCTCTGCTATCTGTACATGCTTTGGAGCACTTGCTGCATATAAGGCAACATCGGCAATATCAGCACCAGTTAATGGTTTGATGCCTTTATATACATTGTCAGCACGCCCGTTGTCGCCATGGAAACGCACATTGCTGAAGTTTGTCTCAACCAAGCCAGGCTTCAGGTTTGTCACACGAACGGAAGATTCTGCCACATCGATACGCAATCCGTCCGTGATAGCTTTAACTGCTGCTTTTGTTGCGCAATAGACATTGCCACCAGCGTATGCTGCATCACCAGCCACACTACCGACATTGATAACATGACCCTCGTTGCGCATCACCATTCCTGGTACGATAAGGCGAGTCATAGTCAGCAATCCCTTGATGTTGGTGTCAATCATTGTGTTCCAATCCTCAGCATCACCCTCGTACTCCTTCTCCAAACCAAGAGCAAGACCTGCATTGTTGATGAGTACATCTATGGTCTGCCATTCTTCTTCTAACGATTCAACGGCATTCTTTGCTGCCTCTGCATCGCGAACGTCAAACACGAGTGTCTTTACTTTTGAGCCTTCAGCTTCAAGTTCCTGCTTGATGGCTTCAAGCTTATCTGCACGTCTTGCTGTGAGAATCAGATTGTAACCGCCTTCTGCAAATCGTCTTGCGCAGGCTTCACCGATGCCACTTGTGGCACCTGTTATGAGTGCTATTTTTTCGAGCTGTGCGGTTGAAATCGCATACAAGTGGTTTTAACCAAAAAATGTCCAAAAATTAATCAAAAATTTTATTCAGTTTGAGTGTTTTTTAAATTTTTGGATAAATTTTTAGATAATTTTTGGTTCAATATCAACTATTAGAGTGTGTATTGGTGTCAACCGCACAGTACGTATTTTTTTCATCGTAGTTAAGTCGTTAAATGTATTTTTGTCTTATCGTCTTTGAAAGTTTGGAAACTACCAAGTCATACGACTCTTTTATCCATGTTGTAACAAGTTGCTCATCGAGCCGTTCATAATACACATCGCTCCAATGCTTCTTGTTCCAATGCCAGGCAGGAGTGACAGCGGAATAATGTTCTCGCAACTCTTCATTCCTGTCAGGAGTTAACTTCAGAGCAAATCTCGGATCGGTATTGCCTTTTATATCATGCTCATCCCAATACACATTCCTATCCAAAGGTTCATTAGATTGGTGTTTATGTTGGATGCTCTGTTGTCGCATCCAACTGTCTTTTCGGTATTGGCGGTCAATAGATATTGCGCCACCTATGCAGAGAATCGTATGACCACATGCTTGAAGAACCGAATAGTCGGGAACTGCCACAAATCGTTTGTGATTGAAGACTTTTCCGTCATAGTACGCTGGATTGTCATGATTGCCCCTAACAAACACAATCCAGTTGTTCGCATCGTTCATACGCTTGCTATTGCGTCTGACAATATTCTCGTAATAACCCTTCTGTTCAAATCCAAATCCGCAGTCGCCAGCCACAATGAGCACGGTGTCCTTCATCTCGTACTGCACACATAGTTTGTTCACGAGAAGATTGAAATCACCATGAATGTCACCCGAAACAATGATGTTCTTTGCTTCAGGAAACTGCAGTACAAATATGTTGTCTTGCTTCTGCATAATTAGCGAATATGGCATCAGCTTTCAGAATGAATTCGTCAAATAGATGCTCTTTATCTCGTGCAAAATTAATAAATAATGCTTAATATAACGAACATTTTATGGAATATTTTTCAGTATGACCTGTTTTTGTGCTTTTAACGCCACAAATCACTCATTGTTGGTATGTGTAATTGACTATTATTTGCGACTTTGTGATTGTTTTTTACCATGAATTTGGCACAATTTTTGCAAATTTGCACTTCAAAATTGTAGAAAATACACAATTATAGTGGTTTGAACAAAGAAATCCGCCTGTTTTTGCCTGTTTTCGCTCAAAAATTAGTAATTTTGTAAAAATATGTATGCGTATGCGTGCATAATGCGTAAAATGACAGTCAAAACAAAGAAAATTTAACATGTCAAAGACAGATCAAGATAAGTCTTACTTCCTTGCTTTCTGCATCGAGCAGTACAAGGTGGCTAAGGGAATGGATGGTGCTGTTGTGGCGCGTCTGTTCTTCGAGAGTGGTGTGGCATCCTATCTGTCAGACAACTTTGAGGTACTTCACACCCAGAGTCGCCAATGGCTCATGGAGGAAATTGATGACATGCTTCAACAGAGTGATTCAAAAGGATAAATTAAGAACAATATGGAAGTTTATCACGGAAGTCTCGAAATAGTAGAGAATCCAGAAATTCGTCTGCCGAATCGCACACTTGACTACGGCGCAGGTTTCTATACCACCACCGATTACAATCAGGCACGCGATTGGGTAAGCCGTCACAACAAGAAGGCGCAGGTGGGTTACGTCAACATCTATGAGATTAACATTGATGCCGTCAGACAAGCCAACACCTTGTGGTTCGACGAGCCAACCGACGAATGGATAGACTTTGTTGACGGAAACCGCAATACACCAGGGTTCAGCCACAATTACGACTTTGTTTATGGTCCTGTAGCCAATGATCGTGTATATGCTGCCTTTGCTCTCTACGAGTCAGGACTTCTGAATAAGCAGGAATTGCTGACAATGCTAAAGGTTTACGACCTCGTTGACCAGTTGCTCCTACATACTCCAGAGGCATTAAAACTTCTCAAGTTCAAGGAATCTCATAAAATCGACCTGACATGCAACTCGAAGTAACTCAACAGAACCTGCATCTTTTCCTTCCTGGAAAGATTGCCAACGTTGCTGCTATCATAGCAGACAAGACACATTGCACAATGGCGGAGGCAATGCAACGCTTCTATGCGTCCAAGACCTACCAGCTGTTGCAGCAAGAGGACACAAAGTTGTGGCATCTCGGAGCCGTAGGCTTGTACGAGTTGTACAGTGAGGCGTAAACAGAAACTTAATATCACGGAGTAACATCCGTATAACATACACGTCCCAACGCTCATCATGGCGTAAAAAGGTTTGAGACAACCGAAGAAGCAACGAGAGCAGAGTAAAGCTTGCTTTGACTTTGCCGAGTCGCGTCTGAGGAAGACGAAAGTCAAATGAATAGAAGTATCGTAACTCATACAAGAGCGTTTCTGGGCAGACGATGTGTTATAGGACACTGTGCATCATTTTACAACAATACCAAAAGGCTTCATACGACTTGGGGTTCGTGTTATCACAATCGTATCTTAAAGAACCGCACTGTCATTGCATTGTATAAAGTTGGATGGGAGTAAGACTTATCCCGATAGGGTAACGCTTGCTAAAGCAAGAAAGGGAAGTAATACACGGAACTCGCAGAACCTTTTATCTATTGATGTTCTCACACTGAATTAATAGTAACTATTACAACTGGCAACCTTTCACATTTACGAAGAAGTC
>JAZLHP010000083.1:0-8428 GCA_045616905.1 Bacteroidaceae bacterium | reverse complement strand
GAGTTCGATGCCGACGGCAACTGTCTGTCAATTGAGGAGAAACCAAAGGTGCCAAAGAGCAACTACGCCGTTGTTGGCTTGTACTTCTATCCTAACAAGGTGGTAGAAGTGGCAAAGAACATCAAGCCTTCGCCTCGCGGTGAGTTGGAAATAACCACTGTGAATCAGGAGTTTCTCAAGGATAAGAACTTGAAGGTGCAGCTGCTCGGACGCGGTTTCGCTTGGCTTGACACCGGCACTCACGACTCGCTGTCTGAAGCATCAACGTTCATTGAGGTTCTTGAGAAACGCACCGGATTGAAGATTGCCTGCCTTGAGGGCATTGCTTACCATCAGGGATGGATCACAACAGAGAAACTGCGCGAGCTGGCACAACCTATGATAAAGAACCAGTATGGTCAGTATCTCATGAAACTCGCTGACACTAAGTACTTTGGTGAAATTAAATAATCAGAAAAAATAGACGTTCATCATATCCATTATGAAACGCTTATTACTATTACTGGCATTGCTCACAACATTTGCTTTGACTATGCTAAGCAGTTGATGGTTGATCCTGCAAGAGATTCTTATGCAGCAGGTGCGGCTTATTCCACCTTACTGAGCATGACACGCTGTGCTGTCCTCTCGAAGGACATTCAGGACAAGCAGGTGGCGCTTAATGAGTCTTTGGCTATGCTGAACGTGGTGGGACAGTATGCAGATGGTGCACAGGAGAGTGCAAAGCAAGTTGCCCACATGTATGCTCCAATGGCGTACTTCTATGTAGCCGACAGCTACAAGGATGTGGCAGATTACGAACACGTTATCTCGTATTGCGATCAGGCGTTGAGGCTGGACGATTGTAAAGGAACTTGTTTCATTCTTCTATGAAGTGGAAGGCGAACTGAAATATCCTTTGCGTGACAAATTCGGCAAGTAAGTTTTAACTGATTATACACTCTACACGATAGAAGATTATCAACATTTCGAAAGAACTAACTATGAATAAGAAATTTACAGCATTGTGTCTGATGATGGCAATGGGTGGCGCATCGTTTGCTCAATCCAATGCATTGGTGCCACAGACGCTTACCGTTACGGTTGCAAACAACAGTTTGGTGGATAAGCACGATGCTCCTGTAGCTGTTGACTTGTCCGGCAGCAAGAAGATAAAGGGCGAGGTGGTGAATGCATTTGTGGAAGGCAAGGATGGCACAATAGTGCCAAGTCAGCTGGACGACATGAAGGGCGATGATTTTAAGTACGACGAACTGTTCTTCGTTACAGACATCAAGGCTCATGAAACAAAGACCTTCACGGTTCACATCAACGATAACACTCCTGCGTCGGAAGAGGCTGCGAAGGCGTTGAGTGCCAATCCTCGAGTGTACACCGCGCTGCAACTGCGCGACAAGGCGGGGAAGTACCCGGATGTGCTGAAGGTTGAGGCGGCAGGCAGCAGCTTTATCTTCAACGACATTTACATGCACGGAATGACCGTTGAGAGCGAACTGGTGGGTTACCGCATCTATTTCGACCACCGTCAGAATGTTGACCTATATGGCAAGAAATATCGCCGCATTGAACTTCCTGTCACTCAGTTCTACACATCAGAACAGCAGCTGGCAGACGGTTGGGGCGTGGATGTGTTGTGGGCAGGACAGGCAATAGGTTGCGGTTCGTTCAAGGACTACGACGCCAGCACTGAGCTTCCTAAGAACTGGGAGGATGTGAAGGTGCGCGGACAGCGAGTGGTGACGAGCGGACCTCTGCGTACCGTGGTTGAACTCTGCGACCTTGGCACAGCGGCTGGCGACGGCACCATCTATGACATGTGTCAGCGTTACACGCTCGTTGCAGGTCATCGCGATGTTAAGGTGGACATCAGCTTCAACAAGAAACTTACAAAGAGTTTCTGTACGGGAGTTCAGAAAGTGGGAGTCACAGCCACTGATTCCGTGCGTATGGGGCACACTCCGGCAGGCATGATTCGCGAGGATGGCATTGCGGCATCGTGGGGCTGTGACTATCCCGACATGGGCAAGAAGGACAAATGGGGTCCTCAGCCTATAGGAATGGCGGTGTACGTGCCAAAGGAGTACATAAGGAGCAGCCGAGAGGATGACCTTAACTATACTTACCAGTTGGGTGGGGCAGGCATTACGTCAATGCATTACTGGTTGACCTTCTGTGCTGCCATGGAAGACGAGGGAAGTCACAACGCTCAAGAGTGGTTCTCGAGCCTCGACGATTGGAAGGAGAGCATCACCCATCCTGTCAAGGTGATGGTGAAGTGACATTGTCTTTCCCTAAATAGGGTTTGTCTTTCTCTGAAGCTTAACACACTCTTGCGTCAGAGACAAATTTTTCCCTCGTGACGTAGCAATTGTTGCGTCGCGAGGGAAAAATCATTGTGTGCCGTAGAGGCATTTTTGCGTACCTTGCAGAGCCGTTATTTGCTTTGCAGGATAAGTCTTATTTAAGCAGGAAGTGCTTTTATTTTGCCTTACCGAATTCCATTCCGAGGTACATTCCGCTGTAATTGCTGAGAAGTGCGGACACGGTTGTCATCTGGCTTGAATAGGCGCTTGCCTTTGCGGCTATGGTGTTGACAACCTCAAGCAGTTTATCTGCCTTCATTGCCACCTGCAGTGTGCCGGTGATGGATTCCAGTTTCACGTTGCCTGTGACAGTTTTGCCCGACTTGTCGAATGTGAGCGTGAGGTCGCTTCCGTTCACGCTGTACTTGCCTGTGAATTTCTTCTTTTTCACGGTGATGGTGAATGTGTCGTCCGATGAGAATGTCACATTTACCTTGCCGGCAGAGATGCCTGCCTTCTCGAGTGCCTTCTTGAGCGTGCTCTGTATCTTTGATGATACTGCCGTGCCGCCTATTTTGCTGAGTGCGTTCTCGCTTTCAAACGCAATGCATGGCTGTGTGTAGTTCCATGTGCCAACAAGTTTGTCTGCCGTCACCTTGCTTGTTCCTAACAGATTTGTCACGGCACTCACTATTGTGCCTGCTGCTTCCGACTTTCCCGTGATGCCTCCTATGATGTCAGATACGATAGAACCTGTGCTGCCGCTTGTGCCTGAGTTTCCGCTTGTGTTTGATTCAGTAGTGCTTTCGCCCGACTTGCCCGTCAGCACGTTCTTGATGCCGTTGATAATGTTCGACTGCGCATTTGACAACATTGGTGTCAAGGCAAGGGCTGTTGCCAGTGCGATTCTGGTAAGTTTCTTTTTCATTCTTGTTGTGTATTAGTTGTTATTGAAGTGTTAGCCTGATATTTCTGTACTAAACTGATGCAAATTTAATCTGCTTTGCCGACACTGCAAAATAATTAACGGTTTTTATATTTTTGTCCGACTAAATTTTGGTAATCAAAAAAAAAAGTATACCTTTGTACGTCAAAATCAAGGACAGGTTGGTGGTGCTTGATTATCAGAAGAATATATGTAAGTATGAAACACGGAGTAATGCATTATCTGTTTAAGTTGAAGTATGTCTTTGCAATAGGCATATTTGTGCTTGCTATTGGTTTTGTTGGCGAGAGCAGCATCGTGAACAGATTGTCTCAGAAAGCGGAGATTGCAAAGCTGCAGGGCGAGATTGATTCTCTGGAAAGGAAATTTCAGGAGGATAAGGAGGTGGTGACGAGGCTCAAGCGTGACAACGAAGCAATCAAGGACGTGGCACGTGAGCGCTATTTCATGAAGACGCCTAACGAGGACGTGTTTGTCATAGAGGAATGAACTTATGCCCTCCTCAGCATGCCAGGCAATGAGTATGTGAGGCGTGGAGGTAACTAACAAATTCAGCAATGAATCAGCAAAGCAAGATTTACGGATATTTGGAGATGGTTGGCGAGACTATGGTGGTGCTTGCTTCTGCTCTGTGGTTGATGAACAGGCAGGTGATGCCCTACGTGTTTGCTGCAGGAGCCGTCATCTTTATCCTTGGTAGATTCGTGCCAAAGGTGTCGTTCGGTAACGACCTGACCATGCGTCGCCTCTACCATCAGCGTGCATTCGGAGCTGTGGCGCTGGCTCTTACTGCAGCCCTTATGTTTCTCCCTCAGGGATACTACTGGGGTATGTACGTGCGTCCCACTTCGTGGGTAATGATGTTCGTGATGTTTGTGGTCATCGAGGTGTACACCACATTCCGAATGTCGTATCTGGAAAAGAAGCGCAAGCAATAGTGATGTTGCAGAACGTGGTGTTTTTGGTTAAAAAAGCATAAAACGCATGCCTGAATGTGAAAAAAAAACCATTGTGGGCAAGTTTTATTATAATAATGTGTAACTTCGCACCACAATAGATTTTTAGGAGGGCAACCTAACGATAAAGACGACAAGACGATAACAAGACAAAACCAAAGCCACAGAGTTTTTTAAACTGATAATTTTGAAACCCGGCAATGACGGGCAAAAGGAATAAAAAAGAGCTAAAAGACAGGTAAACAGAAAAAGAAAGAGATTCATAATTTCATTTAACAAAAAAACAAATAAACGACATTACAAACTAATGGAGAGACGCGAGTCTTTCTGCTATAGAAAAAATATGAAACTTGATGCACTTACGGCTGTGTCTCCAATAGACGGCCGCTACAGAAGCAAGACACAAGACTTGGCTTCTTATTTCTCAGAGTATGCACTGATTAAATATCGTGTAAGAGTAGAAATAGAGTATTTCATCACACTTTGTGAACTTCCACTGCCACAGTTGAAGAGTTTTGACAAGAGCCTCTTCGAGACTTTGCGCGACATTTACCGCAACTTCTCAGAAGATGATGCTCAGAGAGTCAAGGACATTGAGAAGGTGACTAACCACGATGTGAAGGCTGTGGAGTACTTCATCAAGGAGCAGCTTGACAAGATTGGCAACTTCGACGAGTATAAGGAGTTCATACACTTCGGCTTGACAAGTCAGGACATCAACAACACCAGCGTGCCGCTCACAATCAAGGATGCACTTGCTGAAGTTTACTACCCACAGGTTGAGGAACTCATTACACAGCTCAAGGAGTATGCTGAGGAGTGGAAGGACATTTCGATGCTTGCAAAGACTCACGGTCAGCCAGCCAGCCCAACACGCTTGGGAAAGGAGGTCATGGTGTACGTGTACCGTCTTACAGAGCAACTCGAACAGCTCAAGGCTTGCAAGATAACGGCTAAGTTCGGTGGTGCGACAGGCAACTACAATGCTCACCACATTGCCTATCCAGAGTACGATTGGAAGGCATTCGGTAACAAGTTCGTAAGCGAGAAACTCGGACTTGAGCGTGAGCAGTGGACAACGCAGATAAGCAATTACGACAACATGGGCGCCATCTTCGACGCTATGAAACGCATCAACACAATTATTATTGACCTTGACCGCGACTTCTGGATGTACGTCAGCATGGAGTATTTCAAACAGAAGATTAAGGCTGGTGAGGTTGGGTCATCTGCAATGCCACACAAGGTGAACCCTATTGACTTTGAGAACTCTGAGGGCAACCTCGGAATGGCAAACGCCATACTCGCGTTCCTCAGCCAGAAACTTCCTGTAAGTCGTCTGCAGCGTGACCTCACTGACTCTACAGTTCTGCGCAACGTGGGCGTACCAATGGGTCACATGGTCATTTCTATTCAATCAACACTCAAGGGGCTCCGCAAGCTCCTTCTCAACGAGGCTGCCATCAACAAGGATCTTGACAACTGCTGGGCAGTATGTGCTGAAGGCATACAGACAATTCTCCGCCGTGAGGCATACCCACACCCATACGAGGCGCTCAAGGCACTCACTCGCACTAACTCTGCAATTACTGCTGAAAGCATCAGCACATTCATCGATGGTCTTGAAGTGAGCGAGAGTGTGAAGGACGAACTCCGTGCCATCACTCCACACAGCTACACAGGTATCTAACAACACACATTTTATATTTATTTATAAAGGATTTTTTTAATAGTATTACAATTATGTCTGAACTTGACGAATGGCAGAACTCATCTGCAACAGAAAACACATCTGACAATGGCGGTAACCGTGATGGCTATCGTTCATCTTACAATCGTGAAAGCAATTTCGGTGGCCGCCCATCTTTCAACAGGGGCGACCGTCCACAGCGCCCTCGCTTCAGCCGTGGCGAGCGTGCTTACAGTTCAAATGGCACACAGAATGAGCGCGGGTTCCGTCCTGCAGGCTTCGGCACATCGGAAGATGGCGAGCGTCGCCAGGGCGGTTACGGACAGCGTCCATCATACAGTAACAACCGTGGTGGCTATGGTCAGCAGGGTGGTTACCAGCAGCGCGGAGGCTATGGTCAGCAGCGTGGTGGATACCAGCAGCGCGGAGGCTACAATAACAACAGAGATGGTCAGGAGGGTGACTACGAACAGCGTGGCGGTTATCAGCAGCGCGGTGGCTACGGTCAGCAACGTGGCGGTTATCAGCAGCGCGGTGGCTACGGTCAGCAGCAGGGTGGTTACCAGCAGCGCGGTGGATATGGTCAGCAGCGTGGCGGTTATCAACAGCGCGGTGGCTACGGTCAACAGCGTGGTGGTTACCAGCAGCGTGGCGGTTACGGACGCCCACATTCGGCAGACTACAACCCAAATGCAAAGTACAGCTTGAAGAAGCAGATTGAGTACAAGGAGTACCTTGAGGATCCAAATGCACCAATCCGCCTTAACAAGTTCCTTGCTAATGCTGGTGTTTGCTCTCGTCGTGAAGCTGACCAGTTCATTCAGGCAGGCGTGGTGTCGGTTAACGGACAGACAGTTACAGAACTCGGTACAAAGGTGCAGCGTACAGACGAGGTGCATTTCCACGACCAGCTCGTGAGCATCGAGAAGAAGGTGTACGTGCTTCTCAACAAGCCTAAGGATTACGTAACCACTTCTGATGATCCACAGCAGCGCAAGACTGTCATGGATCTCGTGAAGAACTGCTGTCGTGAGCGTATCTATCCAGTAGGTCGCCTTGACCGTAACACAACAGGTGTGCTTCTTTTCACTAATGACGGAGACCTTGCCAGCAAACTCACTCACCCTAAGTTCCTCAAGAAAAAGATTTACCACGTTTATCTTGACAAGAACTGCACAGCTGCTGATTTGAAGCAGATTGCAGAAGGCGTGATGCTTGAGGACGGTGAGATTCGTGCCGACGAGATAAGTTACGCAAGCGATACTGACAAGAAGCAGGTGGGCATTGAGATTCACTCAGGAAAGAACCGCATTGTGCGCCGTATTTTCGAGAGTCTCGGTTACAAGGTGTGCAAACTCGACCGTGTAATGTTTGCAGGTCTCACAAAGAAGGGTCTCAAGCGTGGTGATTGGCGTTTCCTCACAGAACAGGAGGTGGCAATGCTCCACATGGGTTCATTTGAATAAACAAACACAAAGATAAAAAGCGATGAAAAGAACAAAAATCATTGATGCTCTGAAAAGTACGGAGTACGGCAAGGACATCACGGTAATGGGTTGGGTACGCACTCACCGTTCGAGCAAGGCTGTGGATTTCATCCAGCTAAACGATGGTTCTACAATCAAGAACGTGCAGATTGTGGTTGACCCAGGAGTGGCTTCAGAGGAAACACTCAAGCAAATAACAACAGGCTCATGTATCAGCGTGAAGGGAATCCTTGTGGAGAGTCCTGCACAGGGTCAAGCTTCTGAGATTCAGGCAAAGGAGATAGAACTCTTCGGAGGTTGCGGCAACGATTTCCCAATGCAGAAGAAGGGCCAGTCATTCGAATACATGCGTCAGCACGCTCACATGCGTCTGCGTACAAACACTTTCGGTGCTGTGATGCGCATTCGCCACAACATGGCAATGGCAATACACACTTATTTCCATGAACATGGATATTTCTATTTCCATACTCCTCTCATTACAGCAAGCGACTGCGAGGGTGCTGGACAAATGTTCCAGGTGACAACAAAGAACCTCTATGATCTCAAGAAAGACGAGAACGGCAGCATCATCTATGATGACGATTTCTTCGGAAAGCAGACTTCACTTACTGTGAGCGGACAGCTTGAGGGAGAGCTCGGTGCAACTGCACTTGGTCAGATTTACACATTCGGTCCTACATTCCGTGCAGAAAACAGTAATACTCCACGTCACCTTGCTGAGTTTTGGATGGTTGAGCCTGAAGTTTGCTTCATTGAACTTGAAGACCTGATGGATCTTGAGGAAGATTTCATCAAGTACTGCGTTAAATGGGCGCTTGACAACTGTAAGGACGACCTTGAGTTCCTCAACAAGATGATTGACAAGGGACTTATTGCACGTCTTGAAGGTGTGCTTAAGGAGGACTTTGTTCGCCTTCCATACACAAAGGGTATTGAGATTCTCCAGGAAGCAATTAAGGGTGGCAAGAAGTTTGAGTTCCCATGCGAATGGGGTGACGACCTTGCATCTGAGCACGAGCGTTTCCTTGTTGAGGAGTACTTCA
>JAZLHP010000082.1:0-30940 GCA_045616905.1 Bacteroidaceae bacterium | reverse complement strand
TCACTTCCTTACTTGCTTCCCTTCAGTCACTGAGTCAACCTTCGTCCATGCATGTAAACCTCTGTCAACTCCGTCCACGAAATAGCAAAATAAAAGCTCCCTAAATTCTCCGCGGTAGAAATACGTTGCAAAATTAAGCGGAAAATCGGGAACTACCAAAAAGCAAGTCTGAAGTGTTAAAATCTATTGTCTATTGATAATCAGTGTTTTATCTATGAGTGTTTTTCGTTATTCATGGTTGTTTTAGGCTTCATAAATACACACCATTGAAAGCACGTTTTCCAATGCTTGTCACGCTGTTGGGGATGGTCACGGATGTGAGGCCGGAACAGCCATCGAAAGCACTCCATCCAATGCTTGTCACGCTGTTGGGGATGGTCACGGAGGTGAGGCCGGAACAGCCAGAGAAAGCATATTTTCCAATGCTTGTCACGCTGTTGGGGATAACCAGGTCTTTGATCTCTTCTCCATTAATATAAAGATTATGTGCATCATAAAGAGGGTTGGAATAATAGCCTGTAAACTCTATATTACACAATGACTCGATGCTTGCGAACTCTGCCTTCTTGAGGCCGTAACAGCCATAGAAAGCAGCGTCTCCAATGCTTGTCACGCTGTTGGGGATGGTCACTGAGGTGAGGCCGGAACAGCCATAGAAAGCATAGCCTCCAATGCTTGTCACGGAATATGTAACTCCATCATAAACAACTCCTTCCGGAATAATTACATCACCGGTATATTTACTATCTCCACTCGTAACTTCTGCAGTCTTTGTTTCCTGAGATAGATTGTAATATATTCCATTGATTTCTGCGCCGTACGCATTTGCTATGACTGCAAACATAATGCATAGTGCCGTCACAAGCATTCTTTTGGACTTGCATAATAATCTGTCTTTTTTCATGAATTTTAGAATAAGAGAATGGGCATAACCTCTGTCCGACTGCTTATTCTAACTAAAGGCACCGCCAAGCGCCATAACCACAAACAAGCACGAATGAAAGGACATGCCCCAAACAGGACATGAACCTATCACTAACTTGTTCTCGTGGTTTGAAATTGGCGGTTTCTTGGTTAGAGAACAAGAGCGAAAGCTCAAGTATATGTATGTGTCGAACGGATTCCGCTCACCTTCGTGTTAATAATAATTGTTTGTTAATCACGTTAGTGAAGTGGCAGCGCACATGGCACTCCGTTCTTATGAAAATTAATCTGTCACTATCTGTTTCTTGTTAATCGTTTTTTTAAGAGTTTATACATGATTTCTGTTAGTGCCACAAAATTACACATTTTATATCATACAATAAAGCATTTCGTGACTTTTTTGAGAAACCGACACTCTTTTACCAGTTAAGCCCCCTCTTATGGGCATCCTTCTATATCCCTCCTATATTTCTTCTCCCTTCCTCCACCATTTATGTGTTCGTTATGTGTTCGTTATGTGTTCGAAATGTGATAAATGAACACATTTGTTGTAAATTTGTAATAAATACCAAATTCATAAAACGAGGAGAAGGCATAGAATGCCGCCTTGTCCATGAAAAAGTTGAATTAGTGTAGGGTTGGTGCAGGCTTAATCGCAAATAGTTCATTAGGCTCGTAATACATTTTGATTAGAGCCTATACAGATTTTTTCTGGCTTTAGAGTGAGTGACGCGGACATCATGACCGAAAAAACAGGGAAAAGATGTAAGGAAATAATCAAAATGGATACGAGAACCTTAAAAAACAAATATCATTATGTCCTAATGAACTTTTTGGGTTTAAATCTTACTAAAAATCAACAAAATATTAGGCACCTATATACTATTAGGCATCGTGTTATTTAAGACTTCGTCTTTAGTTGTTTTGGACGCTTCGCTTAAATTTTCTGCAATTATTCTGCAATGTTTCTGTAATTATTGAAGTCACATTGAAGTTGAATTGAAGAAAATTTGAGGGAGGGACGACCGTCCATAAAAAACATAAGTGCAGAAGGCACGTAAACCAAATAGTATATAGTTACCAAATATTAACTCACGAAACTTGTATCTCATTATTTATTGTTAGTCCTTCTTCACATCTCGCCAAGGATACTTCTCGTAGTTGCGGCTGTCTTGCTTATCGGTGTCAGTCCAGTAGCCTTTCTGTCCCATAGTGCCGTCAACGAGTTCTTCGACACCTGCGGAGATGTCGCGTTCGCGGCGTTCCTTATAGAGTTCTTCGTATGCGGGGTTGTCGGGTGATGGTGGCACCACGTTGGTGTCGAATGTCATGGTTGCCATGCCGTCGGGCTTTATGTTGCCGAAGAGGCGTATGGTGTGGTGTACGTAGCCGACGTATTTCTCTGTGCGGAAGGTGAACTTGAGGGTTGCTTCCTTGCCGGCTGGTACTATGTTGTTGTCGTCGAGGTCGTGGGAGATGCAGCCGCACGAGGGCTGTATGTCGGTGAGTACGAGGGGGTCTTTGCCGACATTGGCTATGCGCCACGTGATCTCAAGGTCAGTGCCTTGGGTGAGGGCATAGTAGTGGCGCTGAGGGTCTTCGATGACTATGGAGGTGTTTTCTACTTTTTTCTTGCAGCCTGTGAGGGCAAGGATGAGTATGAATGATATGAGTGTTCGCATTTTTGAGTCGAGAGTCGAGTGTTGAGGGTGGTTTTAGTTTTCGTTCAGATATTTTTCGAGTGCTCCGTCGGTTTCTTTGTAGTTGAGGAGCCGTGGTACGCTCTTGTAGTCGCTGAGAATGGCGCGTATCTCGGTGGTGTCAGCTTTGATGTAGTTGCCTCGGGCGAGCTGGAGCCGGGTGTAGCAGAGAGCGGTGAGAAGCTGGCCGACCTGTTTGCGTTCGTCGCCTGTGAGGTTCTTGGACTTCTTGTCGAGTGTCTGCCAGAATGTCTCGAATGTCTGGGGTTTGAGGTAGCTCTCGACGGTTTCGTCGATGGTGCCGTAGTATGGGAGCGGTCGGTTGCCGTCGCGCACGGTTTTCTCGAGTGTGAGGTAGTAGTCTGCGATGATGGCGTGGCTGTCGGGGTAGCGGTGGCGTATGTATCGGGCTGTGGTGCTGTCAACATTGATGTCAGGGTTTATCATGAGGGCTGACAGGACGTAGGTCTGCAGGTCGTCAAAGGTGGAGTAGTCGTCGCCGCTTCCGTTGATGGATATTCCCTTGATGCACTGCTCACGGTAGTACTGGAAGCGCTTCTGCATGATGCTGAGGCATGGGTAGGGTGTGAGGTAGTCGTCGAAGTTGCGGCTGTATTCCCACACATAAATGAGTGTGGTGGCGTTTTTCCACGAGTCGAGCATCTGCTGGAACTTGCTGAATCCCTTGCTCTGCCTGAACTGGGTGCGCATGGGTATGTCAATGGTGCTGATCATGACTCCAGCACCGGGTGGTAGCATGCCGGCTGGTGCCTCGGAGGTGGTCTTGTATGCGGTCATGAAGAACTGGTTCTTTGGGAATCGCTGTGCGAGGGTCCTGACCATCGCTGCCACGGCTGGGGTGGCTGAGGTGGCTGTGTTGCCTGCCTTGAGGCACTCCTTGCATGTGCATACGATGTTGTTGTCATTTGGCATTATGGTGATGCGCTGTCCCTCGGTGCCGATCTGGTCGCTTATGTATTGGCTGATGAGGGTGAGGAGTTCGCTGGAGCTGAAGCAATACTGGTCATGGGTGCGTGTGCCGTCATGCATGGCATAGATGGCGTCGGTGTGTGTGTCGCCTATTGCCTTGTGGATGTTGTGTCCCCACAGTCCCCAGTCGTAATCGACGTGGTTAGTTCCTCTTATGGGTTGCATCTCAGCATCGGCATTGGTTGGGGAGTAGATGCCTCGGTACTCGAACGGCATGATGCCTTCTTGTGTGGCAAGGGTTATGATGGCTGGCGGCAGGTCGGTGTTGATGATGCGGTCGTCCTCTTCTGCTGCGCATGCTATGAACTGGTACACAAGCCACAGCATGACGGGCTCGGAGGATGCGGTGAGACGGATGCTCTCGCGTTCGCGCTCAATCAGGTAATGGCAGCTGAGTGCTTCGTCAACATGCACGCTGATGGTGATGTGCCGTTCTTTCTTAGGGAAGTCGCGGTAAATGAATTTCTGACAGCGCGTGTGCTTGGTGAGGTGGTCAGCAAGGTAGTCTGCCCATCGGACATCGGTCTTGCCTGGCTCCTCTGCCACAATGAGGTAGTTGTCGAAGTATGACAGCTCGACTGTGCTTGCTGCCTTGCTGCATGAGGACAACAGCACTATGATTGCGGTCAGGATGGTGTATAGGGTGCGCATTGGTGGTGGAGTGGAGTTTTTTTGGGGGGAGGCAATTTTTTCGATTTTTCGATGCTTCGGTTTATTGGCTTTTCGATGTTTCGTTTTGTCGGTTTATTGATTTCTTTTCGATTTCGAAAGCTCAATGTATCGATTAATCGGAGGTTTTTGGTTTTGCTTTTCGTTGTTTAGAAGCTTATTATTTAGAAGCTTATTATGATGTTGGCTTGCCAGTAGAACTGGTTCTTGTAGTTTGTCAGTGTGGTTGACTCGAACACTGGTGCCACGGGGTCGTATATGCCTGCCTGAAGACTTTGGGAACGGTACATGGTGTACCAGGTTCCGGAAAGGGAGCCTGCGAGGTGCTGGTTGAAGACGTATAGTCCGCCTGCGCCTACGTAGGTGTTGAGTTTCTTGAATCCCACTGGGAGCGAGCTGTCGAGCAGTTCTGACTGTGGGGCGGTGCCGAGTCCCGCAACGGCAAAGATATGGCTACGGCTGCCTTCTTTCGGGAAGAACTGCATCTTGGCGTTGCCGTTGAAATATATTCGCTTGGACATGTAGAATGCGTCTGCTCCGACTGCAATGTTGAAGAGGTCGATTGTCTTCATTACGTTGATGCCTGCCGACCAGAGGGTGCGGTAGTTGTGCTGCCAGTTGGTTGGGGCGTAAATGATGCGGTCGTCGGGGTTGATGCCGTCCCACTCGGTGTTTTCCATCCACTTGTAGTTGCGTGAGTATGCGTGAAGGCGGCGTACGTTGGCATGCAATTCGCCTGTCCAGTCGTTTCTGAAATCGTGTGAGAGTGCTGCACGGAATGTGAGTTGTGGGAAGTACTTGCTGGACCATGCTGCTCCTAACGTTGAGGTCCACGGACGGCGAAAACGGTGCGTCCAGTCAAAACCCAACTGTATTCCCGTGCCGCCTGACTCCATTTCCTTGCCGAGGTTCTCGCTGCTCATGCCATCGCGACCTGCATAGTTGAACGAGAATGTGTAGTCGTTGCGCTCTTCCTTGCGTGTGTAGATGAGGGCGGCGTTTGCTGTCTGAATGTCTTCGTCGCCTGGGCGTGACTCCTGGTACTGGAGGGTGAGTTCGTTTCGGTATCCTTGTGACTTGAGTTCTTCAAGATGATGCCCGTGCTCGCGATAGTCGGTGAGTGTCGGCTGGTAGTATTTCTGATAGTAATAGGCAGAGTCGTATTCGTGCATGCTCTCGTAAATGATACCTTTTGTGTAGAGCAGTTCACGGTTGCCAGCGTTGAAGACGAGGGCGCTGTCGATGGTGGAGAGTGCCCGCAGATAGTCCTTCTCCTTTGAGAGGTTGAGGGCAAAGAGCATGCTGTTTTCGCTGTATGCCTTGACGAGTGTTGTGTCGCCGGGGTAGTAGTTGAGTTCGGGACGCAGAAGGTTCATTGCTGCCTCGTAGTTCTTGGATTTTGAATAGATGGCTGCTTCCTTGACCATGAAGAACGGATCTTCGGGATAGCGGGCACGTCCTACTGCCACGAGTTCCTCGTATCCCTTTGTATTGCCGACAAGGTCTGCCGTGGTGATGCCTTGGTGCAGCAGGTCAATTGATGTCGGGCAGACGAGCAGCGCCTCTTTGCTGGCAAGGTATGCCTGGCGTGTCATGCCTTTCTGCAGCATGTTCTTTATGTATGGCAGGGCAAGCTCTTCGTATGTGTAGGAGAGACTGCGAAGCTTGGCTGGGTCGCTTGTGCTGTTGTACGCATTAGCAAGGGTTGCAAGGGCTTCCTTTGTGCGTCCTGCTTCGTTGAAAAGGCGTGCCTTCTGCTCTGTGTACATTTCGTAGTCAAACAGCTGGTATAGCTGGTCGAGGCGGTCTGACGCAAGGCTGTATTGCTTGGTCTCATAGTAGCAGTTGTAGAGTCGGGACAAGGCGCTCTTCTTCAACTCTTCGTCGGCAGTCATGTCGGCTGCGAACTGCAGGTTTGGTATCGCCTCGGAGTATTGTCCGGTGTACATCAGTTCGGACGCTTGCTCATATCTCATCTGTGCAAGGTCTTCCATCACATCTGAGTTGTGAGGGTTGCGGTTGTAGAGTTTTGTCAGGAGCCCGAGTGCGGTTCCCCTGTTGCCGAGACGTCGGTGGACGATGTATTCCTTGTAGAGTATTTCCTCGGTCTCACCACGGGATTTGCGTGCGTCGCGCAGATAGTTGATGGCATCGTCGTAGTAGCCTCGTGCAATGGATGTGTTGACCAGATAGTTCAGTGCCTCGGCTGAGTGCTGGCTGTCATATACCTTTGCCATTGCGGTGTATGGGTCGTTCATCTGCGCTGCCTGTGCAGCATCCATCTGCAGTTGTGTGAGCATTGACGAAATGGCTGGTGAGTTGCTTGTCTTCTGGCATTCACGCAGATACGCCATTGCTTCGTTATAGCGTCCCTCTTCGGCAAGTATGCTTGCTTTTTTACGTATTATCTCAGGGTTACGGGTTACGTTGGCTCCTGCTGTGGCGGTTTCCAATGCCTCGGTTGTGCGTCCTGACTTCAGGTATGCATTGGTGAGGGCAAGGTAGTATTCTGTGTTCTTTGGCTCGTATTTGATGAGTTCCTTTAGGTTGTCAATCTGTCCGGTCAAATCACCCTTTTCTTTGTTTTTGATGAAGTTTCTCTCTGCCAATCCTGCATACTCTTTCTTCACTCCTTCGTCGTTGGGGTAGATCTGGCGCAAGCGAGTGAGCAGGCGGTCGGCTTCAACCTCGTTGCCTTGCTTACGGTACATGTTTATCTTGCGTCGCCAGAGGCCACGGCTGTAGGGGTTCTCTTCGAGTAATTCGTTTATGTAGCAGATGGCGCTGGAGTAGTTCTTGGTTTCTTCTTCAACATTGACAAGCAGTTCACGGGCATGGGTGTTGCTGGTGTCGTCTCTTAACGATTTTATGAGGTGGAAACGTGCCTTGTCGTAATTCTTCACATGATAATAGTACCATCCTGCGAGTTCGTTCATTACAGACATTGTGCCGTAAGTCTTCATTCCTTCGTCAAGGAGGGCTTTGCCCTGTTGCCAGCGGTCGTTGCGGAAATGCTCGCGAACGTTTGCCTCGTAATAGTCAGGGGTGTGGTCTTCGCTGTAAGCTGGCTGGCAGATGCACATCATCAGCATGAAGGCAATCCCTAATGTTATTATGTTGAATGTATTCTTGTTCATCTGTGTGTGAAGGGGTATGATTTTAATAGTTTAAGGGGTATGGTTTAGGGTTTATGGGGTAAAGGTTAAATTGTTAAATTTGCATACTTGGGGCTGTATTCACACCATTAGACTCTTAAACCATTATGCTTGGGGAAGTTTGTTTTCTGCTTCGTCTGTATTGTCTTTGTTTGCTTTTTTTGCCAATCCTGTACGTTTCATACTTACCCATTTTGCTTTCTGGTTTGTCAGGAACTTGAAGTATCCGACAAGGGAGCAGAATGTGATGACTGGGTGGTACAGGAACGGTTCTACGATTCCTGCTATGAGAAGTTTCCAGTAGCTGCGTGACTTGGTGTAACTGCCTCCTAACAGATAGTCGTAGAAGATGATGAATTGGGAAATCATGACTGCGAAGAGGTACACGGCAAGGAAGACTACCCAGAACGTACCCCAGTTGACACCGCCTGTGAATGCAAGATACACGAACATCAGGAATCCCACGCCCTCGACAATCGGGGCAAGGAACTCAAACAGGAATGAGTATGGGAATGTGATGAGTCCTAAGTTCTTGTAATGTGGATTGCACAGCATGTGGAAATGCTTGCATGTCAGCTGTATGAGTCCACGTCCCCAACGTACTCGCTGACGGTAAATTTGTCTTAGGGTTGATGGACCTTCTGTCCAGCAGCATGTGTGTGGAATCTGCACGACTTTGTACGGACGGTTGAAGTCGCAGCAATATGCAATCATGCGGTAGAGCATGTCCATGTCTTCGGCAAATGAGTCGTAGCTGTATCCACCTGCCGCTATGACAACCTGTGTGCTGAAGAGTCCGTATCCTCCTGACACGTTTGGCATGGCGTTGATGTTTGACCATCCCATCTTTCCCACAAGGAAGGAACGTTTATATTCAAGGTCTTGGAATACGGCTATCGGGTTGTTGGATGTCTTGTACTCGACGATTTCTCCGTTTTCAAGCTTGAAACCGTTGCTCATACTCATGGTGCCGCTGACAGCAATGATGTCATGGTTGAGCAGTACAGGGAATATGCATTGGTAGATGGCGTCCTTGGAGAGGATGCAGTCAACGTCAGTGTTGATGAAGTAAGGATAGCTTGCCACGTTGAGGCCACCGTTTACGGCATCTGCTTTCGTTCCACCGTTTTCTTTGTCAACAACCACGAGCTTGCTGTATTTCATGTTTGTGGACTTGAACATTCTCTTGAATGGCTTGCAGTGGATGTGCTCAACGTAGTCGTATGGAACTTCAACAAGGTCAAAGTTCTCAATCAACTCTTCGAGTGTGCGGTCTTTACTACCGTCGTTGACAATGACAATTTCGAATTTCGGATATTGCTGAGCAAGCAGGGAGTTGACATTGTCAACAATGGTGACTTCTTCGTTGTATGCTGGTGCGACAATGGACACGCCTGGTGTGTACGGGCTTGTCTCCACCATTTGACGTATATATTCAAGTGTCCATTTCCTGTAGTTCGACGAATACCTGTACGCCATAACGACAAGGAACACGTAGCTTATCATGAGGATAAGCGAATAGAAGAATACGAAATATCCGTAGAAATATGTTATGAACTCCCACATAGGCGTTGGCTATCAGTAAGTGTTTATGCGTTGAAGTTGTCCGAGCAACATGGCTGAGTCAATCTGCTCAAAAAGCGTGCGCCGCTCCTCGTCAGCTTCGCTTCGGAACATTTCAAACAGCCTCCGTCCTTCGCTGCTGTAATTGTACATACAATAAAGGGCTTCTTCTCTGGTGCGGCGTGATGACGTGCTGTTATATACGTTGACGAAGAAATCAAGCTGTTTTCCTGATTTTATGCTGAGAAGAGCTCGCATGATTTCCCTGCGTATCTCTTCCGGCTGTTTGTCGTATGATTCTATGAGCTTGTCCTCCATGTCAATGTTGCACAAATCAGTGGCAACCTCAATGGCTGCAGAACGGCACATCATTCTGTCGGACACGAAATAATCCTTTATGTTCTGTTTCTCCATGTCGCTGCCCCAGTATGCGACTTCCTTGATGAGATATGCAGCCATCTCTTCGTTGTTGACACGTTCTGAAGTCACCAGGAAAGTCGGCATTGGCAATTCTTTGGATTTCATCCATCCAAAGATGTAGTGAAGCAGCATTGGACGGTAGAGTGCTTGTGGCTGGTTGAGGTCTTCAATGAGGAACCTGTATGGCTCGTTTGTGCTACTGCAAGTGATGAAACACATACGTGCCATCATGCGTATCTCACGGTTGCTGTGGTTTACGTAGTTGGCAAGGCGACCTTCTGACACGGTTATCTGGAGCATGGCAAGCACTTGCAGTGTTCGGAACACTTCGCGATTGAGCAACAGGTTGCTTTCACATTTGTCTTGTACTCCGAGCAGTACGGCAAGATTCTGCATGTTTGGCAAATAGACGATTTCGTACATTTCCATGCGTGCTTGCTCGAGCAGGTCGATGTAGTAGCGCGGCCTGTTCTTGCGAATATCTTCTTCGCTGGCATTGAGCACCTGCTTCATCTCAGAGGTGGTCATGGTGTCGCTTCCAAGGATGGTTCGTACGGCATCAAGGTAGCGTTCGTTAATCTCTTTCGCTTTTTTCTTGACGCGGTTACGTTTACGTACTCGTATGAAAAACATTATGAAGAGTACAACGAGGGCTATGATGCATCCGACGGCTATATTATATGACGTGATGATCTGCCATGAGTAGTCGTCGAACTGATGAAGAAACAGATTCATGTAGTAACGCACAACTTCCCAACCGGACATCTCCACATCTTCGAATGTGGAACCCAGTAATAATGCTGCCATGGTTATCAGGGATGCTGCCATTATTATTCTACTTTATCAATTATTTACCTATTATTTCAACTACTATCCTAATTGAATGTCTAACTGTCTTATTTTCTGCTTGCAAAGTTACGCATTATATGTTTGTGATTCTTTGCAAAATATGTTAATTTTGTTTAAAATCATAAGGTTGGCGATATTAAAAATAGTAATAGGTTAATAAATGAAACTACTCCCCTTTTAATTTGTAGATAGTTTCTATTAATTACTAAATCTCTATTGGATCATCTTGGATGCCATAGTTCTATTTCCCTGCATATTTATCCACATCTTCCATGACTATTTCTAGCTATGCTTCTTCGAATATGAGAAAAAGATGCTAAGGAATAGCCTGTATGCCATCTCAAGCTAAGTAATAGAACTTACCTATGTTTTTAATTATCAGCGTGTCAGTTCTTGACAAATACGGTCTTGCAGGTCACGCGCTATGTATGCTTTCGTAACTCCGTTGTTCATTATTGAGAATGCCAACATGTGGCCGTTGGATGCTGTTGCATAACCACAAAGACAGCTGCAACCACGCACTGTACCTGTTTTTGCGTGTATGTTTGTATAGGCGCTGCCGTTTTTCATTCTGTTGCTCAGGGTGCCGTCAACTCCTGCGATAGGCAGGGCTGGGTAGAGGTAAGTGTAGATGTCTTTGTTTTTGTATGCATAGCTCAGCAGTGCAACTTGGGTTTGTGGAGTGGTATAGTTGTACAACGACACTCCGCTTCCATCGGCAATGGCAGTATGGTGTATGTCGCCTCCTGCTTTGATTATGGTGCTGCTAACAGCCTCTGCACCATTGCGCCAAGTGCTCTTTTTGCCTGCATACAGGTATGCGAGATGGTGGAAGATGGCTTCGGCATGCAGATTGTCGCTGTCTTTCAGGAGTCGCCAGATGACTTGCTCAATGCTTCGTGATTGAGTGTGGATTATGGTTCCGTCGTTATTGTATTCGCGTATGATGTTCGTCGTGCTTATGTTGTTGGATGTTTCAATGCCGAGTTGTAGCAGTTCACTGGTGAGTGTCTGTACAAAATGTTGTGCAGGATGAAATGCAGGGTCTGTTGAATAAGTTTTGTAGTTTGGGTGAAGAGTTCCTTTTTCCAACATCAGAGGGCATAAGTATGGCTGGTTCTTAGAGGGAACATCATCCCAACACCATCCGTTGCCGTAAAGGTCGGCGTTTTTCAAGCTTGTATCTGCGTACACATTTCCGTTAATGTGCTTTATGCCATGTCCGGCAATGGATATAGCAAGCTGGTGTAGGTCGCTGTATGAATACATTGGGTCAAATCCTCCCACAACATAGATGTCGCCGTTCAAGATGCTGTCTTCTGTAATGGTGCCTGTATGGTATGTTGTGGTCTGCAGTTCGTATGTGGCTCCCAAAGTGTCAAGGGCTGACACGATTGTTGATATCTTCTGTGTTGATGCCGGACGCATTGACTTGTTGGCATTATAGTGCCACAGAAGTGTGTCTGCTGTGAGATCCCATACGCTTATTCCTGTATAGTAGTGAGATGTGTCGCACTCTGCAGCAATGCAGTTAAGGCGTTTCTCCAAATTGCAGTTCCATGTGTTATGCTCTGCTGATATGAGTGTGGTGTCGGTGGTGCTTGTCTGGGCTGTTGCGCTGAGAACCGACAGCATGGTTATGATGAATGCAAATAGTTTCATTCTCCAATTAACTCCTTTTTCGTTTTTGATTTTATTATATAGTTGACGAACTCTTCTTCGTTACGTGGTGATATGTGGTGTTCTTCTCCATCATTTGTAACGATGACGAGTGACGTGCTCATTGCCTTACCTGCTATTCTCCACTTGCTGATGCGGTCAATCTTACTTATGCTATCAATGGGGATGCTTATGTCTTTCTTAAAGCGGCTGGTGTGTATTACAAGTTCGGAGTTGTCTTTAATGGTGTAGGTGGTGTGAATCATTTTTTCAATAATCACCACCATCAGTACGAGGTCTGCCCCAATGAGAGCACCATTGAAACGGCGGTCTTCAGTTGGCATCCATATTAAATAAATAGCTACTGCCAGCAAGGCCAGCAGTAGCGTATAGTGTGCGTAAGAGATTTTTGATTGAAATTGCCTTGTCATGTTAAGGTATTGTTATTTCAAAGGAGATGTTATACCGATTTCAATGCAGTTACCACTCTTAAATATTGTGTTAGCTACAGCCTTGATGTCATCGATAGTAATGCTCTTAACTACATCGTCATAACCGTCAACATAGTTGTTTCCGTAACGTGTATAGTTAATCATCTGACTCATCCAGTAGCCGTTCTTCTTGAGATTTTCTGCATGGGTACGTATCATGTACTCCTTGATTTTGTCAAGGTAGTCTTGCTTTGGTCCGTTAGTGCAGATGTCCTCAACTCCTGCGTACACAACTTTCACCATGCGTTCGCGTTTGTCTGGTGCAGTAGGAAGCTGTATCTGAACTTCAGCCAGTTCCTCTGGGTAGTCAGAGACGGAAGCACTGACAGGAACACCGTATGCTCCACCTTCGTCTTCACGTACTGTTTCTGTATAGAGCATATCCATTGATTGCTCAAGCATGCTTACGATGATGGTATTGCGAAGTGTCTCCTTCATAGGTGCGTTGTATATGAACACAGTGACGGAGTTTGGTGTTTCCATTTCTTTTTCAAACACGTTCTTCACTTGCCCCTTTCTCATCTTAAGGTCGATAGGTTTCTGTTTTTCACTTCCTTTGAGTGTTGGGAGTGCGCCAAGATATTTAGCGAGGAGTGGTGCGACGCTGTCTGCATTGAGGTCGCCAACAAGATAGAACTCAAAGTCGTCGGCATCAGCAAAACGCTCTTTATAGATTTCAAGGACGCGGTCGTAGTTAATTTCGTCAAGGTCGGCAGGTTTGGTGCGTACGGCACGAACATTATTATCATAGATTACTTTTGCTGCGGTGTCGCTGAATGCTGTCATAGGATTGAGTTCCTTATTTGCTAACGACTGCTTTGCACGCTGGATAGTGGAGTTGAATGCTTCTACATCCTTACGTGGTGCTGTGAAACAAAGGTATGTGAGCTGGAGCATAGTTTCAAAATCTTTCTTCACACAGTTTCCGCTGATGTTCTCATTGCGGTTGCTGATGGATGGCGATGCATATGCCTGTATGCCCGCAAGCTTTTTGTTGAGTTCAATGGCGCTGAAATTGCCCCATCCTCCAATGCCTACCATGTCAGCATTGCTTGTCTGGCGATATTCGTCGTTGCTGTATTGTGATGTACCTCCCCAGCTACGTGCTTCCATGCTGATGCTGTTAGGACTGAAATCGGTACTCTTGACATGCACTTTGATGCCGTTGCTGAGTGTGATGCACTTGTATCCGAATTTTTCGTCCTTAATGCTCTTAACCTTTCCTGGTTTGCGTAGATTTGATACGAGAGGTTCGTTGTTTACCTCTTCTTTGTATGCTTCAATGTCCTCTGCTTCCACTTCAGCAAGTATGCGGAGTATTTCTTCTTTTGTAGGGCATGTGATGCTTTCCTTCTCAGGTGCAAACATTGTGATGACGAGGTTAGAGTCTGGGATTTGCGACATTGCCTCATTAACAGCTGTTACAGGAATGGATGGCACAATCTGATTCATCATCTGATGTGTCCACTCTATGCTTGGTGATGGATCGTTGTCAAGGAAGTGCCTTACATAGCCGTTAACGTATGTTGTGTTTGTTATCTTATCCTTGTGCAGATAGCTGTTTTCAAGTTGTGACAGATATTCCGACTTGAAACGCTCAAACTCGCTGACAGTGAATCCGTGGCGTTTTACACGGAGGATTTCGCGGTAGAGTGCCTTGACCGCTTCTTCATGGCCATTGTCTTTGAAAGCAGTGGCACCCATGAAGGCGTTCTTTGTTTTAGAAATCATGTATTGTCCATAGCTGAAACTTGCTCCTAAGAATGGGGAGTTTTCTTTCTGCATGATTTCCCTGATACGTGTGCCAAACATGGTGGCACTGGCATTTGCAATATAATCCAGAATTGTGTACTGAAGATTGTCCTTCATGTTTTCTGGATACGCTTCTGTCTTCCACATAAGCATAATGCTGTTGCTCTGTTGTTCCTTGTCTTGGCATACTGCGTAAATTGGTTCTTTGTTGTCAGGAACAGGGTAGTACTCGCGAACAGCAGCATTTGCATCTGCTGGTTTGATGTCGGCAAACAAGCTTTTAATTTTGCCTTCTATTTCATCTACATTTATATCACCTACAATTACCAATGCCTGCAAGTCAGGACGGTACCATTTCTTGTAGTAGTCGCGTAAGTCGTTGTATGGAAAATTCATGACAATTTCCATTGTGCCAATAGGCATGCGGTTGGCATATTTGCTTCCTTCGTATATTATTGGCAGAGCTTTTTCGTACATACGCTGGTTGGCAGAGCGACGCATGCGCCACTCTTCATTAATGACGCCACGTTCCTTGTCAATTTCTTTGTCTTCGAGAAGCAAGTCGTGACTCCAGTCGTGCAGTATGAGCAGGCATGTGTCTATTGCACCAGCAGTCTCAACATTTACATTATTAATGTTGTAAACTGTTTCGTCAAGACTTGTGTATGCGTTGAGGTTCTCACCGAATTTTACGCCAATACGCTCAAGGTATTGCTTTAGGTTGTCCCCAGGAAAGTGTGTTGTTCCGTTGAAGCACATGTGCTCAAGGAAATGAGCAAGTCCACGCTGGTTTTCTTCTTCTTGCATTGAACCCACCTTTTGTGCAATGTAGAAATCTACGCGCTTCTCAGGCCATTCGTTATGTTGAATATAATATGTAAGTCCGTTTGGCAGTGTGCCTTTACGTACCGCAGAATCAAGCGGAACGTTCGGCATCTGCTGAGCCAAGGTTGTGGTCAACGAACATAATGCCGAAATAATATAAAAGAAAAATCTTTTCATTGCAATCTGTTTTTTTAATGTTAAGCTTGTTTTTTGTCCAATGCATGTTTCTCGTAATCAACAGTGTAATGCAAACCACGGCTTTCTTTGCGCTCAAGAGCCTGACGGGTTATGAGGTATCCTACGTTTATCATATTACGTAATTCGCAAATGTCTTTCGTCGGTTTCACACGTTTGAACAAATGTTCTGTCTCTTCGTACAGAAGATCCAGTCGTTCCCATGCTCTGTGCAGACGCAGGTCGGAACGTACGATTCCAACATAAGTTGACATAATCTGATTCACTTCCTTTGCATCTTGAGCAATGAGTACTTTTTCTTCATTCGTCATGGTGCCTTCATCGTTCCATTCTGGTACCTTTTCGTTGAATTCGTATTCATCAATAACTTCAAGCGAGTGCTTTGCTGCTACATCTGCATACACCACTGCTTCAATAAGTGAGTTGGATGCCAATCGGTTGCCTCCGTGCAAACCTGTGCATGAGCATTCACCAACGGCATACAGACGTTTTATGCTTGATTGACCATCAAGGTCAACTTTGATGCCACCGCACATATAGTGTGCACATGGTGCTACAGGGATGTATTCTTTTGTGATGTCTATACCAATGCTGAGACACTTTGCATAAATGTTTGGGAAATGATGCTTTGTCTCTTCTGGGTCTTTATGCGTGACATCAAGGCACACATGGTCAAGACCGTGTATTTTCATCTCATTGTCAATAGCACGTGCCACAATGTCTCGTGGTGCGAGTGATAGCCTCTCGTCATATTTCTGCATGAACTCCTTTCCATCAGGAAGGCGCAGAATGCCTCCGTAACCACGCATGGCTTCTGTAATCAGATATGCAGGATGGCGTTCCGCTGGATTGTATAGTGCAGTAGGGTGGAATTGTACAAATTCCATATCCTGAACTTTGCCTTTTGCACGGTACACCATTGCTATGCCATCGCCTGTAGCAATGTTTGGATTAGTAGTGGTTGCATACACTGCACCAGTACCACCTGTTGCCATCAGTGTGACTTTTGACAAGTAAGTGTCTATTCTACCAGTTGCAGGATTAAGCACGTATGCTCCAAAACATTCAATGTCTGGGGTACGGCGTGTGACACGTATTCCGAGATGGTGCTGTGTTATTATTTCTACTGCGAAATGATTTTCGAACACATCTATACCATCTGTGTTCTTGACTGCCTCAATAAGTCCTCTTTGAATTTCAGCTCCTGTATCATCTGCATGGTGGAGAATACGGAACTCTGAGTGACCGCCTTCACGGTGCAAGTCAAACTCTCCGTCTTCTTTTTTGTCGAAGTTTACTCCCCATTGTACCAAGTCTTTAATGCCGGCAGGACCACCTGTCACCACTTGTTTTACGGCTTCTGGGTCACTTATCCAGTCACCGGCAATCATGGTGTCCTCAATGTGTTTTTCAAAATTGTCAACAAGCAGATTTGTAACCGACGCAATGCCGCCTTGAGCCTTTGCGGTGTTTGCCTCTTCAAGTGTTGTTTTGCAAATAATAGCAATCTTACCTTTCTTTGCTTTCGCTACCTTAAGGGCATAGCTCATACCGGCAACACCTGAACCGATAATGAGAAAATCATATTTCTTAGTCATTGTATTATTATATGAAGGTATAAAGCACGTCAGAAATACTGGTGTGTACACTTCCCCTTGTAAGGTGCAAAATTACTACAAAGGAATGAAAGTAAAAAGCATTTTACATTAATGAATGTTAATTTTGTTTAATAAGTAGGTGGTCATAATTAATTATATATGTTATAATAGGTGTTCCTGTCATTATATACATTCTCTTTGGCATGTCTTTATCCCTTTTTTAAGACTCTGCCGCGGCTCTAAAGGTTCAGCCACAATGCCTGTTTCATGTGCATTGACAATAATGCTTCAGGAAGACAAAAATGTCGTACGTTCTGCTAAACTTTCATGAAAAATGACAAATTGTCACGTCTTGAGTCGATTGTGATGCATGGCATGATATTTGTGGTTAGTGGAGAGTGTGATAAAAATAAATTTACTAACATAAAATACTAAGCATTTATGAACATTCAACCATTGGCAGACCGCGTACTGATTCTTCCAGCACCGGCAGAAGAGAAAACAATAGGTGGCATCATCATCCCAGATACAGCTAAGGAAAAGCCTTTGCAGGGCGAGGTTGTAGCTGCAGGAAATGGTACTAAAGACGAAGAGATGATCCTCAAGGTAGGGGATAATGTCCTTTATGGAAAGTATGCAGGTACAGAACTTGAATACGAAGGCGTTAAGTATCTTATCATGCGTCAAAGCGACGTTTTGGCAGTTATAAAGTAATTTTTAAACTTACTTGTCTGTCAGAAATTATTGCAAATTGACGAGGATAATAAATAATTCCTGTTTTATAAACAATTAATCATTAAATTATTATGGCAAAAGAACTGAAATTCAACATAGAGGCACGCGAACAACTCAAACAAGGCGTTGATCAGCTTGCTAATGCAGTAAAGGTAACTCTTGGTCCTAAAGGACGCAACGTTATTATTGAGAAGAAGTTTGGAGCTCCACACATCACAAAAGATGGTGTGACAGTAGCAAAAGAAATAGAACTTGCAGATGCATTCCAGAACACAGGTGCACAGCTTGTTAAGAGTGTTGCAAGTAAGACCGGCGATGATGCGGGCGATGGAACAACAACAGCAACAGTTCTTGCTCAGAGCATAGTAGCAACAGGTTTGAAGAATGTTGCGGCTGGAGCAAACCCAATGGATCTCAAGCGTGGTATTGACAAGGCTGTGGCAAAGATTGTTGAGAACATCAAGGCTCAGGCAGTACAGGTTGGTGACAACTATGATTCTATTGAACAGGTTGCTACTGTTTCTGCAAACAATGACCAGGAAATCGGTAAGCTCATTGCAGATGCCATGAAGAAGGTCAGCAAAGATGGTGTCATAACCATAGAGGAAGCCAAGGGTCGCGAAACAACAATCGGCGTTGTTGAGGGTATGCAGTTTGATCGTGGCTATCTCTCTCCATATTTCGTAACTAACACTGAGAAGATGGAGTGTGAGATGGAGAACCCACTCATCCTTATTTACGATAAGAAGATCAGTAACCTCAAGGAACTGCTCCCTGTATTGGAACCAGCAGTACAGACAGGTCGCCCAATCCTTATCATTGCTGAGGATGTTGAATCAGAAGCGCTTACAACACTTGTTGTTAACCGTCTCCGTACACAACTCAAGATTTGTGCAGTAAAGGCACCAGGATTTGGTGACCGTCGTAAAGCCATGCTCGAGGACATCGCAGTTCTCACAGGAGGCATTGTTATCTCAGAGGAGAAGGGCATCAAGCTTGAGCAGGCAACATTGGAGATGTTAGGTTCTGCAGAAAAGGTTTCTGTTTCAAAGGACAACACTACAATCGTTGGTGGCAAAGGTGATAAGGCAAACATTGCAGACCGTACTAACCAGATTAAGACAGAGATAAAGAACTCAACAAGTGAATATGATAAGGAGAAGCTTCAAGAGCGTCTCGCTAAGCTTTCAGGCGGTGTTGCCGTTCTTTATGTAGGTGCTGCATCTGAAGTGGAGATGAAGGAGAAAAAGGACCGTGTTGATGACGCTCTTTGTGCAACTCGTGCTGCCATTGAGGAAGGTACCATTGCAGGTGGTGGCGTAGCTCTCATACGTGCTATCAGCAGCCTTGAAGGTCTTGTCGGTGAAAATGCAGATGAGACAACAGGTATTAAGATTATCAAGCGTGCCATCGAAGAGCCATTGCGTCAGATTGTTGAGAATGCAGGTCTTGAAGGCAGTGTTGTTGTAGAGAAAGTTCGCAATGCAGAAGGCGATTTCGGTTACAATGCTCGTAAAGACATTTACGAAGACCTTCGTGCAGCTGGTATTATCGATCCTGCTAAGGTTACTCGTGTTGCACTTGAGAATGCAGCAAGCATTGCTGGCATGTTCCTCACTACAGAGTGTGTTATTTGCGATGCAAAAGAAGACAAGCCTGAAATGCCAATGGGCGCTCCTGGCATGGGTGGCATGATGTAATGATTCCATAGTGTTTGTTGATGTTTTCCCATCAACAAATCAACATAAGAACAACTCGGTTTTATGTACTTATAAACATATACCGAGTTGTTTTTTGTTTGTGGTGATTATGTATGTGCTTATATCCTAATCTCTTATAGGGTGTCCCTTTGTTGGCACATGCAACGATGCTAATATGTAGCTTTAAATCCAAGCACCTTTCGCGCCCACACGAACAACATTTCCTGAATACAGAATAATTTCCAGAAAGGGTGTAGTGGCATGTAACCGGGACGTATCCATTCTTTCATGGGAAGAATTGATGTGTCAATACCTTGCCAGATTCGATGGAGCAATTCTTTTATTCGTAGTGTCTCATCCTCATTGAAGCACTCTTTGTGTTGCAATAAGGTGCGGTGGCAAGCTAAATAATTGAACCATCGTTCTCGTTCATACACGTTGATTGTCTCTTTGTCAACATTAAGCTGGAGCAAGGTGTTATGCATCTTCTCATTTGCGAGTAGCCAGTCAAATCTGTGTATTGATATGCTTCGAGTACATGACGCATCGTTTTCCCTTATAAAGTAAATTCCCTCACAGCATCGAACCTCATGGCTGTGGTAATAGTGAACCATAGTGATGTTATCGTCACCATAGCTGTGTAGAGAGCCATCATACGGATGCTGTCTGTACAATTCGCTCTTTGCCATGTATATCCCGTGTATGTCCCATTTTAATGCTTTACGAAATGCTTCCATGCCACTCATTACGACGAATGGCGGTGTGCGGAATGATTCTTGCTTACCGTTACTCTTGACGTAACGGATGTCGAAAAGCACACAGTCTGTTTGTGGGTTGTCGTTAAATACAGCAATTGCTTTTTCAAGTGCATCAGGGGAATACCAGTCATCGCTGTCAAGGAATGTGGTGTACTGCCCTTTTATAAGCGGAATGCCCATGTTGCGAGCATATCCTTGACCGTGATTCTCCTTTAAGAAAATAGTTTCTATGCAGTCGTGCTGCTGCTCATAGCGAGTAAGCAATGCAGTCGTGCCATCGCTTGACGCGTCGTCTATACATATTATCTGTATATCTTTGTGCGTTTGGCAAAGAAGTGAATCGAGACACTTGCAAAGTGTTTGTTCGCAATTATATGTTGCAACTAAAATGCTTACTGTCATTGTCTTTTGCCCTTTAACTTACTTGCTACAAGTTCCTTGATGTTAATACGTTTGTCTAATTGCACAAAGGAATACACACAAATGTATATAGTGATTACACTCATTATACAATATGAAACGATTTCATTGGCTATATAAGAGCATGCGAGGCATGCGATGGCTGGTATGGCAAGGTGTAGGAACAATGAAATGTATGTGGAATTGTAGTGTATTTTATACCTGAAATGACAAACCAGCACACTTATCACTATGTAAATTACAGAGCTGATGATGGCGCCATAACCTATTCCTATCAATCCCCAAAAGTAATAACCGCCTGCAAGCATAAGGAACATTACGATATTGGAACCGATACCCTCCATCCAGAAGAAAATGGCTTTGTCACCTTTTGCAACACATACATAATCAATAGGGAAACAAACAGCTTTGCCTATGAAGTTAAGGGCAAGGAGACGCATAAGAGGAACAATTGGCAGGAACTCCTCTGTGAGAAGAGTTTCCACAATCAAAGTGCTGAAAAGGATTAGCAGAGCTGATATTGCGGTCATGAACAGCAATATTACTTCTCCCTCATGCTCGACCAAAGTCTGGGTGTCCTTATGTGAATTAATGCATGATGAAAGATGCGGGAAGAAATCTGTTGCCATAGCCGTGAAAACCAGAGCGCTGCATTGAAGTGTGATGCCGTTGGCTGCTTGGTACAGTCCTACATCTTCGTATGAACCATAATCTTTGATAACCCAATTTATCATGTAGATGGTTACGGTGCCGATAAGCGCAGATACCATGAGTACTCCACCGAGTGAAATGATGCTTTTGCTTATCACAAAACTCTTTGCCCACGATAGTTGCACATCTCCGTTTTTCAGTTTATAAGTGTAATATCTTGGCAATATCCACGATGCCAAAGCCATAACAACGAAAGCGTATGCAATGCCGTCAATGCCCCAGAAATAATAGATGGGAACACTTATTAATAAACCAGACAGAGGTATTGCTATGTTGCACAATGCCAATTGCTTTAATTTCCTGAAACTTTGCAGGATTGTCGTCTCACATGAAGCCATCATCTGGAAAAACACAGCAATGGAAAGTATGATGAACCATCCGTACTTTTCCTCGTTGTCAAAAGCAAACAGGCTCAGTTGCCGTGAAAAAACAATTGTTACAATAGTTGCAGCCAATGCAAACAGCAGCATGGTGCGTCTCAAGGCAATGGATTTCTCATAGCGTCCTTCGTGTGTTTCCTCATTGGCAATGTACTTAACGGCAGACATTGGCATTCCCACCGAGAATAATTGCTGGATGGGAGTCAGTGTTGCTTGAAGCATGGAATTCACTCCATAGCCAAAAGTACCAAGCAATCGTGCAGTGAACTTGCCTTTCACCACGTTGATAAACATTATCAACAGTTGTGCACTGCCGAAGATTGCCGTACCTTTTGCTATGTTGCGAAAAGAGGAAACGTTAGCCTTATTCATGTTGTTTTGTAAACCGGTTTCGTCAAACCAGTTAGCAAACTTGGCTTCCGCCCTTTACATTGTGTTCTGTAGTTGTTACAGAAATAGATCCGTCGTAATTCTCTGCTGACAAAATCATTCCTTCGCTTACAAGTCCGTTCTTGAATTCACGAGGAGCGAGGTTGGCAACGAAAAGCACTTGCTTGCCTACGAGCTGTTCTGGTTCATACCATTGAGCAATACCACTTACGATTGTGCGTCCTTTAGGAGTACCGTCATCAAGGGTGAACTTGAGCAGTTTCTTCATCTTAGGAACACGTTCGCAAGCCTTGACCGTTGCCACACGAATGTCGAGTTTCTGGAAGTCCTCAAATGCGATGTTTTCTTTCACTGGTGCAGCTTCGTAGTTTGCTTCCTCGTTTGCCTTTATTGTAGCCTCAAGCTTGTCCATCTGGAACTTAATCGTTTCGTCTTCAATCTTAGAGAATAGCAGACTTGGCTTGTTGAGTTGCTTGCCTGCAGGAAGAATGTTGGTGTTGCCAAGTTCCTCCCAGTTAACCTCTTCCATGTTAATCATCTGGCGAAGTTTAGCTGATGAGAACGGCAAGAATGGTTCAAATGCGATGGCAAGATTGGCTGTGAGCTGCAAAGAGATGAAAATCACGGTCTTGACACGCTCTGGGTCAGTCTTTATCACCTTCCAAGGCTCTTCATCAGCAATGTACTTGTTACCGATGCGTGCAAGATTCATAGCCTCCTTTTGTGCCTCACGGAATTTGAATGTCTCAAGCAGAGCCTCAACCTTGTCCTTTACCGTTGCAAACTCAGCAAGTGTTGCCTTGTCTGTATCAGTAAGCTCTCCACATTCAGGAACAATGCCATCATAATACTTCTGAGTCAACTGAAGTGCACGGTTCACGAAGTTGCCATACACGGCAACGAGCTCGTTGTTGCAACGTGCCTGGAAGTCAGCCCATGTGAAGTCGTTGTCCTTAGTCTCTGGCGCATTGGCAGTCAGCACATAACGGAGTTCATCCTGACGGCCTGGCATTTCCTCAAGGTATTCATTGAGCCATACAGCATAATTCTTTGATGTGGAAATCTTGTTTCCCTCAAGGTTAAGGAATTCGTTTGAAGGCACGTTGTCAGGCATGATGTAACCGCCATGAGCCTTCATCATTGTTGGGAATATGAGGCAGTGGAACACGATGTTGTCCTTGCCGATGAAATGTATCAGACGGCTGTCCTCATCCTGCCACCATTTCTGCCAGCTTCCCCATTTCTCTGGCTCACGGTCGCAGAGTTCCTTTGTGTTGGAAATGTATCCGATAGGAGCATCAAACCACACGTAAAGCACCTTGCCCTCAGCACCCTCTACAGGCACAGGGATACCCCAGTCAAGGTCGCGTGTCATTGCTCGTGGCTGCAAATCCATGTCAAGCCATGACTTGCACTGTCCATAAACATTCGAACGCCATTCCTTATGTCCTTCAAGAATCCACTCCTTCAGCCATTCCTGATGATCGCCAAGAGGTAGGTACCAGTTCTTTGTGGCACGCAGTTCAAGCGGATTGCCAGGGTTGTTCTTGTTTGTTGGGTTGATTAGTTCCGATGGAGACAGCGTTGCACCGCACTTCTCACACTGGTCGCCATAAGCACCTTGTGCATGACAGCGAGGACACTCGCCTACAATGTTGCGGTCGGTGAGGAACTCACCAGTCACAGCATCGCAGTACTGCTCCTCAACCTTCTCCACGAGCTTGCCGTCATCGTAGAGCTTACGGAAGAAGTCTGCTGCAAACTTATGGTGAACATTGCTTGTTGTACGACTGTAAACGTCAAATGATATTCCGAAGTCCTCAAACGACTTCTTTATGATGCCATGGTAGCGGTCAACGACATCCTGAACCGTAATGCCTTCTTTCTTTGCTCGAATGGTTACAGGCACACCATGCTCGTCACTACCGCCGATAAACATCACCTCGCGTCCCTTGAGACGAAGATAACGTACATATATGTCAGCAGGTACATACACGCCAGCCAAGTGACCGATGTGTACAGGACCGTTGGCGTATGGCAGCGCCGAAGTCACGGTTGTTCTTTTGAAATTCTTCTGTTCCATTATATTTTCCTTTATTTATTGTGGTGCAAAGTTACTGAAAAAATCGGTAAAAGCGATGTTAAGTGTAGTAAAAATGCGTGGAACGGACTTTTTTCACGGTTTAATTTCCTTCTATAGAATAAAATGACTAATTTTGCATGTTTTTTGAAAAAATATGGGAGACAACACATCATATAAATATTTGACAAAAATAGATTCGCCCGCTGACTTGCGCAAACTGAAGGTTGAAGAGTTGCCTGATGTTTGTGAGGAGTTACGCAGAGACATCATAGAAGAACTATCTGTGAATCCAGGGCATTTGGCGTCAAGTCTTGGCGTGGTGGAGTTGACCGTTGCCATGCATTATGTGTACAACACTCCCTATGACCGTATTGTTTGGGACGTTGGTCATCAAGCATACGGGCACAAGATTCTCACTGGACGACGCGATTCTTTCCGTACAAACCGTAAGCTGCACGGAGTGAAGCCATTCCCGCATCCTGACGAGAGCGAGTACGACTCATTCTGTTGCGGACATGCAAGTAATTCCATATCGGCAGCACTTGGTATGGCTGTAGCTGCAAAACTCAACAACGAAGACCGTAAAGTTGTTGCTGTCATTGGTGACGGAGCCATGAGTGGCGGTTTGGCATTTGAAGGAATCAACAATACTGCAGGTACTGATAACGACATGCTTATCATTCTCAATGACAACAACATGTCTATCGACCGCAGTGTGGGTGGCATGCGTAAGTATCTGTTGCGACTCACTACAAACTCCACTTACAATAATGTCAGAAACAAGATTGCCCAAAGACTCAAGAAGTGGGGCATTCTTAATGAAAAACGCCGTAAGGGACTTATCCGTTTCAACAACAGCGTCAAATCTGTCCTTGCGCGTCAGCAGAATATCTTTGAGGGCATGGACATCCGCTATTTTGGACCTTGCGATGGTCACGATGTTGTGAACCTTGTGCGTATCCTGCAGATTGTTAAGGGTATGAAAGGTCCAAAGATACTGCACCTCCACACCAAAAAAGGCAAAGGCTATGCTCCAGCAGAGGAGAATGCCACCGTATGGCATGCTCCTGGCAAGTTTGACTATGAGTCAGGTGAGCGCATCGTGTCAGCCAGCACAAAGCCATGTCCTCCAAAATTCCAGGACGTGTTTGGTGCGACCCTCCTTGAACTTGCTCAGCAGAATCCGAAGATTGTGGGAGTCACCCCTGCCATGCCGACAGGTTGCTCCATGAACATAATGATGAATGCTTTGCCAGACCGTGTGTTCGATGTCGGAATAGCCGAAGGTCATGCCGTCACATTCTCCGGTGGAATGGCTAAGGACGGGCTGATGCCGTTCTGCAACATCTATTCGTCATTCATGCAGCGTGCCTACGACAATATCATCCATGATGTTGCCACGATGCGACTCAACATGGTGCTTTGCCTTGATCGTGCAGGCATAGTTGGCGAGGACGGCCCTACCCACCACGGAGCATTCGACTTGGCATTCCTGCGTCCTATACCAAACCTCACAATAGCATCCCCTCTTAACGAACCTGAGTTGAGGCAGATGATGTACACGGCTCAGTTGCCAGACAAAGGACCTTTTGTCATTCGCTATCCGCGAGGCAAAGGCAGCGTTGCCGATTGGCGTTGCGATTTTGAAGAGATACCAGTAGGCAAGGGAAGGAAACTCAGAGATGGCGAAGAGGTGGCAGTGCTCAGTTTGGGTCCTATAGGCATGGTTGCGTCAGAAGGCATCATGCTGGCAGAAATGAAAGGGGCAAAACCAGTTGCACACTACGACATGCGTTTCTTGAAACCTATCGACGAAGAACTGCTTCACGAAGTGGGCAAGCGTTACAAGAAAGTCATCACGGTTGAGGATGGAACCATCAACGGAGGATTAGGAAGCGCAGTTCTTGAATTCTTCTCGGCAAACAACTATTCACCAAAGGTAGTGCGTGTGGGAATGCCTGATAAATTTGTTGAACATGGCACGGTGGCAGAGTTGCGTGAGATTTGTGAGATGGATGCCACACACATTGCTGACAAAATATTAAAATAAAGACAATGAAGATAATTATTGCAGGAGCAGGAGCCGTGGGCTCACATCTGGCACGTCTGCTGTCAAGAGACAACATGGACGTTGTGCTGATGGACAATGACCAGGACATGCTGGCTCGCCTGAACAGCGAGTTGGACATAATGACTTTTGTCAAATCCCCTACATCCATCCAGGGTTTGAAGGACGCAGGGGTCAAGAATGCAGATCTCTTCATTGCCGTGACACCTCACGAGAGCGAGAACCTCGCATGTGCCACATTGGCAAAAGCATTGGGAGCAAAGAAGACGGTGGCTCGAGTTGACAACTACGAGTACATGAAGCCTGAGAACCAGCAGCTCTTCAAGTCAATGGGCATAGAATCTCTGATTTACCCGGAATTGCTTGCTGCTCAGGATATTGAGGCAAGTGCTCGCTACAGCTGGGTGCGTCAGATGTGGGAGTTCAACAATGGCGAACTGCTGCTGCTCAGCGTCAAGATGCACGATGCCAACCCACAGTTCGACAAGGAAATAGCAAACAAGAACAACCAGCTTGTAGGGCACACACTCAAGGAGATAGGCATTGCAAACGGCCACATCTTCCATGTTGTGGCAATCAAGCGCGATGGCGAGACCGTCATACCATACGGCGATGAGCGCATACTGCCTCACGACCTCGTATTCTTCATGACCACAAAAGACAATCTCAATGAGATTAGTCGTCTGACCGGCAAAGACGATTATCCGGCGGTAAAGAACAGTCTCATCATTGGTGGCACAAAACTGTCTGTACGTGCCAGTTGGAAACTGAATGAGATTCACGACTCAGTGAAGATGATTGAATCCGACAGGAACCGCATTACCGAACTGCTCTCCCTTGTGTCGCCAAAAACCATGATTATCGAAGGCGAAGGGTTCGACATGGATCTCCTCAACGATGAAGGCTACGGCAGCATGGAGGCACTTGTGGCACTCACCGACAACGACCAGGAAAACATCCTGTCATGTGTGGCAGCACGTCGCAAGGGCATACGCAAGACCATTGCTCAGGTAGAGAACATCGATTATCTGGACATGGCAGATGATCTCGACATAGGAACAATTATAAACAAGAAGATGATTGCCGCAAGCCGCATCTATCAGATGTTGCTGAAGGGCGATGTTGACAACGTGAAGATGCTCACCATCGGAAATGCCGACGTGGCAGAGTTCCTCGTGAAAGAAAGCTCCAAGGTGACACGTAAACCTGTCATGGAGTTAGGCATCCCACTCGGAGTCAACATCGGAGGAATGTCACGCGACGGCAAGAGCATGCTCGTAGGCGGACGCACCCAGCTGCAGGCAGGCGACAAGGTCGTGGTGTTCTGCATAGGCAACACACTTCGCAAACTCGACAAACTATTCAAATAAATAGTAGAATGAGTTGAAGAAGTTGACTCCCTCATCTCCCTCAACTCATTCATCTCCCTCAACTAATCCAACTTTCATGATAAACTGGCGGTTAATATCAAAGATTATGGGTTTCCTGCTTTTCATTGAAGCAGGACTGATGATTATGTGTCAGCTGGTGTGCTGGATATACTGCGAAGGAGTGAAAGCCTTCGCACCGCCAATAGGAATAGCCATCGTGTTAGGAATCGTGGGAGTGATGCTCGGTCGCAACTGCCCGCGTAACATGGGACGCAAGGACGGCTACATCGTGGTGTCCACCGTGTGGGTGCTGTTCACGCTCATCGGCATGCTCCCGTTCCTGCTTGAAGGTTGTGTGCCCGATGTGGCAAGTGCATTCTTCGAGACAATGTCTGGATTCACCAGTACGGGAGCCACCATCATCGACGACCTTGACAGCATGCCGCATGGCATACTCTTCTGGCGAAGCCTCACCCAATGGATAGGAGGCATCGGCATCGTGTTCTTCACCATAGCCATACTGCCCGCCTTCGGAGTGGGCGAGGTCAAGCTGTTTGCCGCAGAATCCACAGGACCGCTCCACGACAAGGTGCATCCGCGCATCAGTGTAGCCGCACGCTGGATAGGTGGCATCTACGTGGTACTCACCATACTGTGCTTCGTGGCGCTCATGCTCTGTGGCATGGGTGTCTTCGATGCGTTCAACTATGCCCTCTGTACCACCGCAACGGGTGGTTACGGCACACACTCAGCACTCCTTGCCGACTACTATCACTCGCCAGCCATAGAGTACGTGTTTATCGTGTTCATGTTTGCATCGGGAGTCAACTATACATTAATTTATTATACAATATTAAAGGGACGCATAAAGAAATTCTTCCACGATGCCGAACTCAAGGTCTATCTCGCCATCGTGCTTGGAGCATCCCTCATCTGTGCCGTTGTGCTGTTCCTCAATGATGGCGGTCATGATGTCGAGCTCGCCGTGCGTCAGAGCCTCTTCACCGTCATCTCCCTGCAGACCACCACAGGACTTGCCACCTACGACTACACCTTGTGGCCCGTGCAGCTCATGCCCGTGCTCCTTTTCGTCATGTTCGCAGGAGCCAGCTCAGGCAGCACCAGCGGTGGTTTCAAGTGCGTGCGCATCAGCATCATCTGGCGAGTGCTTCGCAATGAGTACCGCCACATACTCCACCCACGTGCCGTGCTGCCGGTGCGACTCAACGGACTCATCGTGCCACCTTCCATCGTACACACGCTGATAGGCTTCATAGCCCTCTTCGTCGGAGCCCTCTTCGTCGGAGCCTTCGTCCTCGCCCTGTGCGGAGTCAGTCCTAACAACGTGCATCCCGACTTCGATTACTACGAGGCATTCGGACTCGCCATGTCCAGCATCAGCAACGTAGGTCCAGGCATGGGTTACTATGGTCCAGCCCACTCATGGGCAATACTCACCCCGGTAGCCAAGATGGTGTGCTCATTCCTCATGCTCATAGGTCGTCTCGAGATATTCCCAATAATGATACTCTTCACACGCAGTTTTTGGAAGAAAAACTGACACCCCTTTCCCCCCGCTAACCCATCTCTTTTTCTTCATCCCAAGCACTCTCCTCTTCATCTTTTTATTCCGTGCCGGAGGAAATGCATTTCCGCCCCTACGGAATAAACGAATGAATGCTGATGCCTCACCAATTCCGCATGTACGGAAAAGCCCATCTGTTAGGGTTGACTCCTGCTCCCTATAAGGCATGCCCCTCATTCCTTATAAGGGATGAATTTTGTCCCTTATAAGGGATCAGTCACATCCCTTATAAAGGATTAAACCAGGCATCTATTTACTATTTGGGATTATTTAAGACTGCGTCTTTAGTTGTGTTGGACGCTTCGCTCTCATCGTTGCGGTTCCTCTGATAATTAACAATCAAAAGAGCACGCTTCTCCAGAAGAAATTTTCTGCAATATTTCTGCAATTCAACTATTGAAGATAAATTGAAGTTAAATTGAAGATAATTTTAGGGAGGAACGACCGTCCATAAAAAACATAAGTGCAGAAGGCACGTAAGCCAAGTTCTATACAAGTTCTATATAATTGCCTTTTAATTTTTTTCTGCCAACCCTACACGAAACGAGCAAAAGTGATGCTTATCATTTTAATATCAACGAATTACGACCAGTGTAGAGTTGCTTTTAAGTCTGCACTAACCCTGCACTAAGTCTGCACCAACCCTACACTAATTCAACTTTTTCATGGACAAGGCGGCATTCTATGCCTTCCCCTCGTTTTATGAATTTGGTATCTATTACAAATTTACAACAAATGTGTTCATTTATCACATTTCGAACACATAACGAACACATAACGAACACATAAATGGTGGAGGAAGGGAGAAGAAATATAGGAGGGATATAGGAGGATGCCCATAAGAGGGGGCATAAGTGGTAAAAGAGTGTCGGTTTCTCAAAAAAGTCACGAAATGCTTTGTTGTATGATATAAAATGTGTAATTTTGTGGCACTAACAGAAATCATGTATAACTCTTAAAAAAACGATTAACAAGAAACAGACAGTAACAGATTAACTATCAGAAGAACGGAGTGCCATGTGCGCTGCCCTTCACTAACGTGATTAACAACAATTACTATTAACACGAAGGTGAGCGGAATCCGTTCGACACATACATATACTTGAGCTTTCGCTCTTGTTCTCTGAACATGAAACGGCCATTTCAAAAAAGGATAGAACAAGTTGTGATAGGCTCACGTTCCACTTGGGGCGTGACCTTTCATCCTTGCTTATTATCCTTAATAGCGCTTGGCCGTGCTAATGTTCAGAATAAGCAGTCGGACAGAGGTTATGCCCCTTCTCTTATTCTAAAATTCATGAAAAAAGACAGATTATTATGCAAGTCCAAAAGAATGCTTGTGACGGCACTATGCATTATGTTTGCAGTCATAGCAAATGCGTACGACGCAGAAATCAATGGAATATATTACAATCTATCTCAGGAAACAAAGACTGCTGAAGTTACGTACATGAGCTCAAACACGGACAACAAAAACGCGTATTCAGGTAATGTAGTCATTCCATCTTCTGTCACTTATAGTGGGAAATCTTATAGCGTGACAAGCATTGGAACATATGCTTTCTCAGGCTGTTCCGGCCTCACCTCCGTGACCATCCCCAACAGCGTGACAAGCATTGGAGGTTCTGCTTTCTCAGGCTGTTCCGGCCTCACCTCCGTGACCATCCCCAACAGCGTGACAAGCATTGGACGCGAGGCTTTCTATTATTGTATTTAGAGCCCTCAAAACAACCATAAACAACGAAAAACATATAGAGATAATCAGCTGATTATCAATAGGTATTAGATTTTAACACTTCGGACTTGCTATTTGGTGGTTCCCGATTTTCCGCTTACCTTTGCAACGTATTTCTACCGCGGAGAATTTAGGGAGCTTTTATTTTGCTATCCCGTGGACGGAGTTGACATAGGTTTACAAGCGTTTACCAAGGTTGACTCAATGACCAAAGG
>JAZLHP010000081.1:0-4488 GCA_045616905.1 Bacteroidaceae bacterium | reverse complement strand
CTCCTTGAGAGCACGGAAAGTGGGCAATGTCTCAATGTCTTCCTTTACGTCGTAGATCACCTTGTGACCATCGTCGAACTCAACAGCAAGGAGGAAGTCGTCCATTGCCTTGAGGGCCTTGATGCGTGGTATCATAATGGTGGAAGATTTCTGTACTTTCTGTTTCGTATTATTTGATTTTAACTTATTGTTTCTTAGAACAAGTCGCTATGAGTGCCGGTACTGAGCATAAGGAGTGTGAGCTCCGTGTCGTTCTGTTCCCAGATGAGCAGCCAGTCAGGACCAACATGGCACTCCCATTCGCCAGCATGATTGCCCGACAGTTTATGTGGACGGCAAGAAGGAGGAAGAGGTTCTCCATTTTGAAGTTTCCCGATAATGTTCCAAAGTTTTGCGATGTCATACCCACGTTTTTTGCAGGTTTTCAGATCACGCAAGAAGTTCTTTGACGTAGTAATGGTGTATCTCATAACTTGTCGTAGTAAGCTTTGAGGGCATCAAGACTTTCGAACTCCACAACTCTTCCTGCCTTCACATCAGCCCGTGCACGCTCATACGATTTCATGGCTGGACTTTTCTCCACGCTCACCACACCTCGTATCATACTGATGGCACGCTTGATTTCCTTTAGCATCGAGATATCCTCGATGTTGACTGTAATCTGGGCGGGAACGGGAGCAGCAAGAGTCCTTGCGTGTTCCAGGACGGGTTCAGCCACCATTTGCGTGGCTTCTTCAGGTATGATGTATTTCTTGTTTGCCATAGTCAATGCGCGTTATATTTTAATATGTAACTATTTCTGTACCTTCTGTTTCTTTTGCCCTGAGCCTAAGCTTTGGGCTGTTGTATTTGGATTTATTTGTTTGACATTATGTTGTCTCTGTACATTCGTATTTTCAACTCTTTGACAAGATCTCTGCTTGCAAGTCATCATAGAGATAACCAGCACTTTGGTAGTAATATCCTGTCGCGGTATTCTGGAGGTTGCGGAATGTAACAGAGTTGTACACAGCACTCAAGGCATCCTCCATGGAGTAATGCTGCTCCTCAATGAGAATCTGAGCCAAGGCGATGGTCATGTCCTCCTTCATACATTGTATCTGTCCTTCTGTCAGCATACGAATCTTAGTTTTTCAAGAGCCCCCTTGCTTCCGAAGAAGTACTGAAAGGTAATCTTGGGTGGATATTGCAGTTCTTGCATCAACTCTTTCAATGTGATGGCTTCCATTTCGAATCTACGCATCTGGCGTACAACACCATCGTCGGCGATGGGGCCATAGACGATGTCGTAGTCATGGAAGGGTTGCGGAGTCTTTCGGTCGCGACTGCGTAGCACGAACTCGGCCCATTCTTCGGTGTACGTTTCAAAGCGTTTTACTTTGAGTGTGCCGTCGGTCATTGCCGATTCGTCAAATTCGAACGTACTGACGACAGGCATTTGTCCTGCACCGACACGCTCAACGACCCGCAGCGCCATTTCCATTGCCTGCTCCGGTGTGTCGGACAAATAAAAACCTTGTCCGAAATCCTTGAACGGCTTGCCCTTGGCTATTTCAGGATGATCAACGACTATGTTGGAACCATGATAAAGTTTCATCGCAGTTGTCCTCCGTTATTAGCACAAACCTGCAACAAGTCTTCTACGTTTTCCTCAAATGATAACGTGTGCAGAATGTTGTAGTGCTTTAAATAATACTCTAAGCCTTTGTGCTCACGAATGTAATTGTAGGCTACATCTTGAGGAATGCCAAGATGAGCAGCAAACTCAGAAACAAGTGCTACGAGAAATTCTAATATGTTTTTATCTTTTCTTGACATAATGGATTTTTGTTGACGAATTATATGGAATAAAGAAATATCAAGATTAAGGATTTGATTCTTTCTTCAATTCCCGATACTCAGTGCAATAGAATCCTAAGCCGTAATCGTTGTACGGCTTGCCTTGCCCATAGATTGGAGCTGATATTTTATTTTGCGAACCATGATATATTGTCATAACCTTATTTTAAATTATAGGTATATGCATGTGCCAATATGAGTGAATTACAATTGTGAATGCAAAATTACAGTTTTTTTTGCACATGTACAAATTTTTAACCTCATTCTGCCACGGAAAGGTGCGTTTTTTTTGTTCGTAGAGCTCTGTGGTTTGCGGGTCTAATGATTTTCTAATACCATTCTAATGATTCTCTAACCGCTTGTTTCGCTGAATGGTAGTACCTTTGCACTTGCAAATCAGAGACGGGCACCGCTCTGCCGAGCGACAAGCCCTATTTGCGGCGTGCGAGGATGCTACGCACGTTGCACTCGCAAATCAGAGACGGGCACCGCTCTGCCGAGCGACAAGCCCTATTTGCGGCGTGCGAGGATGCTACGCACGTTGCAGCCGATTTCAAAAACCGATTGTTTAACTTATTGAAAAAGAAAGGAAACAAAAGAATGATGAAGAACCTTTTCAATTTCAAGAAGAGCCCTATGACAAGGGCTGTTTACAACAGCGAGTATGCACGCTTTGCATCTCGCCAGTCGTTGGAACAAGTTTATAGCGCACTCTATTCACACAAGAGTGGACTGGGCGCACATGATGTGGAGAGCCGACGACGGAAGTTTGGTGAGAACATCGTGGTACACGAGGAGCGCACCAATCCTATGAAGCTGTTCGTGTCGGCTTTCATCAATCCGTTTATTGGTGTGCTGACAGCATTGATCCTTATCTCGTTTGTGCTGGATGTGGTGCTGGCAGAACCTGGCGAGCAGGATTGGACCACCATTATTATAATAAGTACGATGGTGGTGTTCTCAGCCATTCTGCGTTTTGTGCAGGAACTGAAGGCTGGTCGTTCGAGCGATGCGTTGCTGAAGATGGTGAAGAACACCTGCTATGTGGAGCGCGCCAACAGTGAGAGCGGTGAGATTCCCGTGGAGGAACTTGTGCCAGGCGATGTGGTGCTGCTGAGTGCCGGCGACATGATTCCCGCCGACCTGCGTATTGTTGAGACAAAGGACTTTTTCGTGAGTCAGTCGTCGTTGACAGGCGAGAGCGATTCGATTGAAAAGACACCTCTTTGCAATGCTGATGAAGGAAGCGTCGTTGACCTCGACAACCTCGCCTTCATGGGCTCTAATGTGGTAAGTGGCACGGCTCGCGGTATTGTGTTCGCAACAGGAAACCAGACGTACCTCGGAAGTATTGCCAAGAGCATTGCTGGTCATAGAGCTGAGACGGGTTTTGATAAGGGTATTACCAAGGTGTCGATGCTGCTTATCCGCTTCATGCTCATCATGGTACCGTTCGTGTTCATGGTCAACGGCTTCACGAAGGGCGACTGGCTCGAAGCATTTATCTTTGCTGTGAGTGTGGCTGTGGGCCTTACACCTGAGATGCTGCCTATGATTGTGACAGCCAACCTTGCCAAGGGTGCAGTGAGAATGTCAAAGAAGAAGGTTATCGTAAAAGACCTCAACGCCATCCAAAACTTCGGTGCAATGAACATCCTCTGTACAGACAAGACAGGTACGCTGACACGCGATAAGGTGGTGTTGGTTAAGTACATTAATGCAGATGGTAGCGAGGACAAGTCACGCCGAATCCTTCGGCACGCATTCTTTAATAGTTATTTCTCTACCGGATTGAAGAATCTGATGGACAAGGCCATCGTAGAGCACGTCAACGAGAAAGGAAAGCCGCTGGATGTAGTGACCGAGGACTTCAAGAAGATTGACGAGATTCCTTTCGACTTCAACCGTCGCCGCATGTCGGTTGTGTTAGAGGGTATGGACGGCAAGCGCCAGATTATCACAAAGGGCGCAGTAGAAGAGATAATCAGCATCAGCTCTCATTGCGAACTTGATGGAAAGGTAATCCCTATGACAGGCAACATGCAGACAATGGCAATGAACATCGTACATGACATGAATAACCAGGGCATGCGTGTACTTGCTGTTGCTCAGAAGTCTTTCCTCGAAAAAGCAGGAGAGTTTGCGGTCGAAGATGAGCAGGACATGGTGCTCATTGGATATCTTGCCTTCCTCGATCCACCAAAGGAGTCTGCTTCAGAGGCAATCCGTCAGTTGCACGAGGCTGGTGTGGAAGTGAAGGTGTTGAGTGGTGACAATGATGCAGTGGTAAGCACTATCTCTGAGCAGGTTGGCATTACAAACACTGCATGTGTAGTAGGCACAAAGTTCGAGCAAATGACTGACGAAGAGAAGCGCCAAGCCGTGCGTGATAACTGCATCTTTGCAAAGCTCACTCCTCACCAGAAGACGGAAATTATTACACTTCTGCAGGAGCAGGACAATACAGTAGGCTTTTTGGGCGATGGCATCAACGATGCTGCCGCACTACGCCAGTCAGACATTGGTATATCTGTTGATTCAGCCGTTGATATTGCCAAGGAAAGTGCTGACATCATTCTACTTGAAAAGGATCTCATGGTATTGGAACAGGGCGTGTTGTCTGGTCGCGAAACATTCGGCAACATCATC
>JAZLHP010000080.1:0-34846 GCA_045616905.1 Bacteroidaceae bacterium | reverse complement strand
GGGGATGCCTTCCGGATGTAGCCCCTCCACTCACAGGGGAGGCTAGGAGGGGTCTTTCAATTTCTGTGAACACGCATTTCTTAGATTTTCATAAGCAACTTCTTTCGTTACCAACACACTAATGGGACGTGTGTCACCTTCGTTAATTGAAGTTAACGAGCAGAATCCGCCTGCACGCAATTCATCTATATCCTCAATTACTCCCGACATCACATGCACAGGCACACCTCTGTTCATCGCTCTTTTCAGCACGCCCATGGGAACCTTGCCCGATAATGTCTGGCGATCCGTTTTCCCCTCACCAGTCACTATGAAATCAGCACCCTCAATAAGCCTGTCAAAACCCACCGTATCGAGCATCAGTTCAATCCCCGGCATCAGCTTGGCATTTAGGTACGCCATGAGCGCATATCCTAAACCACCAGCAGCACCTGCACCAGGATGGCGCCAAAGAGCCTCCGACGCAAATCCCTGCTGTTCTGTGTAGCGTGCAAAGTCACGAAGCCGATTGTCAAGCTTCACCACCTGCTCCTTCGTGGCACCTTTCTGCGGTGCAAACACATAAGCAGCACCATCCTGTCCATATAATGGATTGGTCACATCCGATGCCACGATCATCTCCACACCAAGGGGAAATCTTCCCCTCAATGCCTCCACCATGCCCATCCCACCGTCGCAAGTGGCACTTCCGCCTATTCCCATCACTATGCGCACGCACCCCCTCTCAACAGCATCCACTATCATCTCACCCACACCATAAGATGTTGCCACCATCGGATCGCGACTCTCAGCAGCCACAAGTGACAGTCCACACGCAGCAGCCATCTCCATATAAGCCGTTGTCCCATCCCAGCTCACGGCATATCTTGCCTCCACCATCTCCATCATCGGTCCGTGAACAACCACGCTCACAATGCTCGTGTCAACCACACGTGAAATGCATTCCGTCATACCCTCACCACCATCGCTCAACGGCACACATATTACATCAGCATTAGGGTGATACAAACTCAACCCCTCAGCAGCGGCATTACATGCATCCATAGCCGACATGCACTCCTTGAACGAGTCAAACGCCATCACCGCCCTCATGCCTTCACTCCCTTCTCTGCAATCCTCGTCTCACGCACATAATCAACCTCCATGTTTATGTAGTCAAAATCACATACCGCCCCAATCAGATCAAGACAGAATGATTTCCATCTGTTCAGATCAGGCCTATACCATGACTTGTTAATCTCAAACCACTCACGATTATTGTTCTGATTAAGATCACGCAGGTAGTTCAGTATTTCAATCATAATAACACGTTAGTACTTTTTTCTGCAAAGGTACGATTAAACGAGAGAAAAACAAAATTTAGTGCAAACGGAATGCAGAAAATTTTTTTATGCTGAGGTGCCGCCTAAATTCGGCGACAGCCAGATTAACTTATGTATTTCCGAGCATGAGTACCTTCGGCGATAGCCACCGGTACGATTAGGCGAGAGAAAAAGAAAAGATTTTTGATTTCTCTAAACGTGTGTAACTTCAGTGATAAGCTTAATGCACGAACTTGTTTGTCTGTGATTTGTGATTCTGTGATTGTTTTAGCACAATCGGCCTGTAATGAATTATGTACCAACCGAGGCTTAACTTATGACAAATATCGGTCATAAGTGATGACCATGGAGTATCATCTGTGATGAGTAAAATTGAGACAAACTATAGGACTATTATTAAGCATCGTTTTTGCCACAATAGACCATTACATTAGGATTTCCCAAATCAAGGATTAGTATTGTTTGCACATAATGAATCGTTCTGTATCAAACCAAGTAGGTACGCAGATATATTATGCATTCAAATGATAATCTCAAATCACAAATCACAGATAAACAGAAATTATATTCGTTACAATTTTTTTTATCAATGTAATTCTTTTGTTCACTTGTTTTCAATAATACGCTATTTATTATTGTTAAACCAAATAATTGATTAATTTTTCGGATATGTGGATTATTTTTTGTAATTTAGCAAAGTTTTTGTAATTGTGTGCTTGATTGATTTTAAACGAACATGATTTCAAATAAACTCTTTTCATACAATTAAAAAGAATTTGATTGTTTACTAAATACAACTTACATGAATAAGATTCTTACTTTTGCTATGGCATCATTTTGTATGGTGGCATGTGCACAAAAAACAAAGGACATTGCAGAGGTGCATGAACCAACAACCATAACATGGATTGAGGACAAACCTGGACCTACTCTTCAGGAACACAGGATTTTCCCTTCTGTGCCTGATTCACTTTGGGAAGCATTGGGATTGCAGGACGGTGTTCCTTCGAGCATTAGTTGCTTCCTGATGAAAGCAGAGGGTGAGACCATTCTGCTTGATGCTGGTCTTGGTGCTCCTTTCAGTCAGCTTCTTCCTAAGTTGCGAGAGTCAGGTGTCAAGCCAGAAGACTTGAAACACATTTACATCACACACATGCATCCTGACCATATTGGTGGTTTGCTGAAGGACGGACATGTTGTGTTCCCTAACGCAGAATTGTGGATTAACAGCGTTGAAGCAAAGGCATGGGAGGCAATGGACGAAGAGAAGGCAGCTCTTCCACATGCTGTACTTGCTGCATATAAGGAGAAGGTGCGTCTGTTTGAGGCGGGTGACACGCTTGCCGGTAGGGTAAGTACTATCGCAGCATATGGTCACACCCCAGGTCATACTGTTTTCCAGAAGGACAGCATCTTGGTTATTGCCGACCTGATGCATGGTGCAGCATTGCAGATGGAGCATCCGGAATATTGCCCTTTCTTTGACATGGATCCTAAAGCAGCCACAGAGTCAAGAAAATGTATCTTGGAGTATGCGCGTAAGAATAATCTCACAATGTACGGAATGCATCTGCCTTCCCCTGGTTTCCTGAAGTGAAAACTATATTTCTATAGTCTGAAGACTTTCCCGTCGGATGCAAGGGTGGTGTCGGCAAACTCTGCCTTTGCTTCTTGCAGGAGCGTCTGTTCGTCCTTATATCGTGAGGAGAAATGCCCGATGATGAGCTGAGACGCTTCTGCTTCTCGTGCTATTTGTCCTGCTTGTGATGCTGTGGAGTGGTTTGTCTTTCGTGCCATCAGCGTGTGTTCGTTGGCGAACGTTGCCTCGTGGTACATGGCGGTCAGGTTTGTACCTAATTCGTGCATGTGGTTTCTGACAAGCTGTGCTGCTGTTGATGATGGCTTTGTGTCGCTGAAGTAGGCATAACTGCGAATCGGGTCGGGTGGAGTTGTAAGCAGTTCGTTTGGTATGATTTCTCCATCAGGTGAAGTCCAGTCGAGACCTGCCTTGAGGTTGTTTATCTGCGAAACGGGTATGCAGTATGCGTCAATGACGTCTCGGCGGATATGGCGTGGCAGCTGTTTCTCAACAAACAGGAAACCGCAGCATGGAAATCCGTGTGACAAAGGGATGTTTATGACCTGTAGGGAGCGGTCTTCATGAATGACTTGCGACTGACGATGGTCGTATTCATGCAGAACTATCGGGTATGGCGATTCTTTGCAGAAGTATTCAATCTGCGGTTGAAATATCCTGATGAGGTCGCAGGGGCCATAAACATCGAGTGTGGCTGTGCGACCGAGGAGTCCGAGCGTGGAAAGGAGACCCATAAGACCGAAACAGTGATCGCCATGAAGGTGTGAAAGGAATATGGCGTTCATGTGAGAAAACTTGAGTCGTGAACGCCTGACTGCTGTCTGCACTCCTTCTGCACAATCAATCATGAAAAGCTTCTCGCGCACATTAACCATCTGTGCCGAGCCTATGTGACGTGGAGTGGGTAATGCTGCTCCACAACCTAATATTGTGATTTCGAATCTTTCCATTTGGTTACAAAGTTAATGCTTTTTATATAAATCATTATTATGGAATGTGATAAATTTACTATATTTGCAAAAATAATTAACATATGATTTCGTTTCTTAATCACGTTGCAAATGACTTGTATGACAAAGTGAATGGTGACTTCACCGATGTCATAATGGTGTTTCCAAACAAGCGTGCGTCATTGTTTTTCAATCGTTTTCTATGGGAAAAGTCGGATGGTAAGACTATGTTCACTCCTGAATATACCACTATCTCTGCTCTTTTTGAACGCTTGTCGGATTATTCTATTGCTGACCCGATATACCTTGTCTGCAAGTTGTACGAGGTGTATATTCGCCATGATGTCAACTGCGAGAAGACATTTGACGAGTTGTACCCTTTGCTTGAAATGATTCTGCGCGATTTTGAGGATGTTGACAGCAACATGGTACCGGCTGACAGACTGTTTGGCAATCTCAAAGAACTCCATGATTTTGATGATCTGGAGTACCTTGAACCTGAGCAACGAAAAGCAATTATGGATTTCTTTGGTGCAGCTCACTGGCTAGAGGATACGAAGGAGAAAAACAGATTCATGAGTTTGTGGAATCTTCTCTATGATATTTATACTGACTTCCGCAAAGAGCTTGCTGATAATGGTGACGAGATGGTTTATGAGGGGATGCTGAAAAGAGCAGTCGTGGAACCTGTCACCGGACGCGATAAGGAGATATCAGCTAATGCAGACAAACTGGCAGAAAAGTTGCCTGATAGAAAATTTGTTTTCGTTGGATTCAACGTGTTGAACAGATGCGAGCATGAATTGTTCTCATTCTGCAAACGCAACAGACAATCATATTTCTATTGGGATTATGACGTGTCATATTGCCCTGTCGCATTTTCGGACAAACTTAAGAATCAGCATGGTTTTGAGGCAGGCATGTTCATCAAGGAGAACATTCGCGACTTCGGCAGTGCATTTGAGAAAGATTCGGAAGCGTACCGCGAAATGTCAAAGCCGAAGTCGGTGACATTCATAAAGTCATCAAGCGAAGATGCACAAGCACGTTACACTCACGAATGGGTTGAAAACACAATAAAGGAAGGTGACCGTCTTGTTGAATCAGCTGTGGTGCTATGTAATGAGGACATTCTCATGCCAACATTACATGCTGTTCCACCAGAGTGTGCTATTGGCAAGACTATTCTCAATGTAACTATGGGTTATCCATTGATACTCACACCAATATACAATCTTATTCAACTGTTGATTGAATTGCAATTACAGGGTAAATCAAAGACTAACACATGGCGTTACAGATACGTGTCTGATGTGTTGAAGCATCCATACATCGAGCAGATAAGCAAAGGGACTTCAGCAAACACATTACTTAAGCTGACATCTGACAATGTAATCTTCCCTAAATTCTCATTTTTCGATGATGACCCGATACTAAGCAAAGTGTTCTGTTGTGTTAGGCCGCATGAATTCTTGCCGTATTTGTCTGAGTTGACAGAAATGGTTGCCCAATCCATTGCTATAGATGAGCAGAATAATGACTTTGATATTCAGCTATATAAACAATCGGTATTTGAAACTCACACAGCACTCAACCGTTTAAGCAATATGAAAGAGAAGATGCCTGTCATGTCTGCTCTAAGCGAACATACATTGGCACGACTCATAACTCATTTGCTTCGTGGAATAAGCATACCATTTCACGGAGAACCAGCTGAGGGACTTCAAGTGATGGGATTTCTGGAAACACGCAACCTTGATTTTAAGAATGTGTTGCTGTTGTCTGCAGCAGAGGGGCAGATGCCGCGTGACAACAAACGACCATCCCTCATCCCTTATACGCTTCAGAAGGCATTTGGCATGACAACTATAGAAAAGCAGACGAGCATTTATGCTTACTATTTCTACCGTCTTCTCCAACGAGCTGAGAATGTCACTATTATGTGGAACTCATCTGCCAACGAGGGCACTAACGGTGAAATGTCACGATTCATGTTACAACTTCTTGTTGAGAAGGAGAACATCTTTGCTCCAGGACAAGAAATAGATCTTAAGACCTTGTTGCCAGAGTCAGAGATGGCAAAGCCGTATATTCTGTCGATGAAGAACGATGAGAATATCCAAGAAAGATTACACAACCGATTCGACATTGCCACGGAAGAAGACGAAGAGTGGAAAAAGCATCATCCTGACAATTACAAACTGATGTTGTCGCCTTCTGCCATCAACACGTTTCAGAAGTGCAAACTGCAATTCTTCTTCCGTTACATAGCAAGGATTTTGCCAGACAACGAAGTGTCCGAGGACATGGACGATGCAGTATTCGGTAATGTATTCCACTATGCCATGGAGCAAGTTTATCGTCCGGTAGTGGGCAGACCTATTATGTCTTCGTGGATAAGGTCTGTTGCCAATGATAAGAAATTAATAAAAAGTCTTGTTGACCAGGGATTTGCCATTAAACTGTTTAATTTGGCAGCAGAAGATAACATAGAGTGTGTTGATCTCAATCGTCTGTCTTTTTCAGGTTCTCAACTCATCAAACACCATGTGCTGCAGACATTGATAAAGGCTCAGTTGATGGCTGATGCAGATGAGGCAGAATCATACGAAGAACAAGGTGGTGGATTGAAAATACTTGCTATTGAAGAAGAACTCAACATTATCACGACCATTAAGCCTCATGTCGACAAGGACGCTTTTAGAATAAGACTTGGAGGAATAATTGACCGTATTGACATGGTTGATAATGGGCACACAAAAACCATACGTGTCGTTGATTACAAGACATCAAATAACGAACAGATGATAACTTACATTCGAGACTTATTCAACAAAGATAAGTCTCTGCATAACTACCACATATTGCAGACACTATACTATTGTAAAGTATTATCTGAGAAGAAAGCGCATGGAGCAGGGGAATATCCTGTGGTTCCTGTAGTCATGTACTATAAGAATAACATTGCAAGAAAATCGTCTGTAGTAAAAGTCTGCGATCCTTCTTATGATGGTAAAAAGCCAAAGCGTGTTCCTATATTGTCATACGATGAATACTGTCGTGATGAATTTGAACCTTTGTTGAAGAATTTGATAGAAAGCATCTTCACAACCGACTCGTACGATCCATGTGAAAAAGAGGACGCTTGCTTGTATTGCGATTTCAAACGATTATGCATGCGTAACCCTTCACCAAAGAATTTTGACTGATAGACATTCTAAATCAATTATTAGCATGCACTTACCAATAATCAAAATGGATACGAGAACCTAAAACAAGTAGTATTGTGTTATAATGAATTATTTGGGAACAAAAAATGGGTTATTGTATCGATTGCAATAACCCATTTTTATTTATTAGTACTCAAATACTTATTTAATGTGTATTTAAACACAGGATATTATGCGTTGTATTCCTGCCAGCTCTTAATCTTTATTTCCTCAAGTTTGAGAGAGCAGCATGCCTCAATGAATGCCTTAGCGAGACGTGCATTAGTCATCAATGGGATGTTGTGGTCGATAGCATCACGGCGAATACGGTATCCGTTAGTGAGTTCACGCTTAGTCTGGTTCTTAGGAATGTTGATGATAAGGTCGAACTGATGAGCAGCAATCATGTCGATTACGTTGTTGTCACCTTCTTCATCTGGCCATGCGACAGCATTACACTCAACACCATTCTCCTTAAGGAATGCTGCAGTTCCACCTGTAGCGTAGATGTTGAAGCCATTCTTAACGAGTTGCTGAGCAGGTTCTAGAAGCTGAACCTTACCTTTTGCACCACCACTTGAGATGAGAATGTTCTTCTTCGGAAGACGGTAACCTGTAGCGATGAGAGCATTAAGCATTGCCTCATTCATGTCGTCACCAAGACAACCAACTTCACCTGTTGAGCTCATGTCAACACCAAGAACAGGGTCAGCATTTGAAAGGCGGTTGAATGAGAACTGGCTTGCCTTAACACCAATTCGGTCGATGTCGAACTCGCTCTTGTCTGGACGAGAGTATGGAGCGTCAAGCATTATCTTAGTTGCAGTCTCAATGAAGTTGCGCTTGAGAATCTTGCTGACGAATGGGAACGAACGTGATGCACGGAGGTTACACTCGATAACTTTAACCTCACGGTTCTTTGCAAGGAACTGGATGTTGAATGGACCTGAAATGTTAAGCTCTGCTGCAATGCGACGAGCAATTTTCTTTATCTGACGTACTGTAGAGAAGTAGATGTTTTGTGCTGGGAACACCATAGTAGCGTCACCTGAGTGAACACCTGCATACTCAACATGCTCTGAGATAGCATATTCAACAACCTCACCCTTGTCAGCAACAGCATCGAACTCAATCTCCTTTGTGTCCTGCATGAATTGTGACACAACAACAGGGAACTCTTTGCTGACCTCTGTTGCCATTCCGAGAAATCGCTCAAGCTGCTCGTCATCATAACATACGTTCATGGCAGCACCAGAGAGTACGTATGATGGACGTACGAGTACAGGATAGCCAACCTTTTCAACGAAGTCCTTTATATCGTCCATGCTTGTAAGTGCGCGCCAAGCTGGCTGATCAATGCCGAGTTTGTCAAGCATTGCTGAGAACTTGTCACGGTTCTCTGCACGGTCGATGTCAACAGGTGAAGTACCAAGTACAGGAACACCCTGGCGATAAAGCTTCATTGCAAGGTTGTTTGGAATCTGTCCACCAACTGATACTATAACACCTCGAGGTTGCTCAAGATCGATTACGTCAAGAACGCGTTCGAGAGAGAGCTCGTCGAAGTAAAGACGGTCGCACATGTCATAGTCAGTTGACACGGTCTCTGGGTTATAGTTAATCATGATTGACTTGTATCCAAGTTTACGTGCTGTGTTGATTGCATTAACTGAACACCAGTCAAACTCAACCGACGAACCGATTCTATAAGCACCTGAACCAAGCACAATTACACTCTTTTCGTTCTTGTACCACTCTATGCTGTGGCCTTGTGGTTTAAGGCAACGTGCTTTCCACTCTTCAGTAGTGAGAGTGTCAGCATTTGTTGGTTCAACCTCACCAAGGTAAGTGAAATAAAGGTAGTTAGTAAGTTCAGGGTGTTCACCTCCGACAGTCTCAATGCGACGCACAGAAGGGAGTATTCCACGTTGCTTACGAGTGCGACGAACCTCAAGGTTTGCCTTCTCCATATTTCCCTCTGGTTTGAGGACGAAACGTGCAATCTGGAAATCAGAGAAACCAGCACCCTTAACTTCGCGCATCTTCTCGTCTGAGATTTCATCGAGGCTATTGTATGACAGAAGCTCACGCTTAAGGTCAACTATGTGCTTCATGCGAGAGAGGAACCATGGGTCAATCTTTGTCAACTCTTCGATACGCTCGATAGTGTATCCTTCCTCAAGCGCCTGAGCAATGGCGAAGATACGAAGGTCAGTTGGATTGGCAAGTTCTTCGTCAAGATTCTCGAAACGTGTGTGGTCGTTACCAACAAATCCGTGCATTCCCTGACCAATCATACGAAGACCTTTCTGAATCATCTCTTCAAATGAACGACCGATTGACATAATCTCGCCTACAGATTTCATTGACGAACCGATAAGACGGCTTACACCAGCGAACTTTGTGAGGTCCCAACGAGGAATCTTACAAATCATGTAGTCAAGACTTGGAGCTACGTATGCTGAGTTAGGTGTACCCATCTCACCAATCTGGTCGAGAGTGTATCCGAGAGCTATCTTAGCTGCCACGAATGCGAGAGGATAACCTGTAGCCTTAGAAGCAAGTGCAGAAGAACGGCTGAGACGTGCGTTAACTTCAATGATGCGGTAGTCATTAGTTACGGCATTAAATGCAAACTGTATATTACACTCACCTACAATATTGAGGTGGCGAACACACTTGCGGCTGATGTCCTGTAGGAACTCAACCTGCTCCTTAGAGAGCGAGCAAGTAGGAGCCACAACTATTGACTCGCCTGTGTGAATGCCGAGTGGGTCGAAGTTCTCCATTGAAGCAACCGTGAAACAGTGGTCGTTTGCATCACGGATAACCTCAAACTCTATTTCTTTCCATCCCTTGAGTGATTCTTCAACAAGTACCTGTGGAGCGAATGTGAATGCTGATTCTGCAATTTCTTTGAATTTCTTCTCGTCAGGACAGACGCCAGATCCGAGGCCACCAAGTGCGTATGCAGAACGTATCATGATAGGATAACCTATCTTACGTGCCGCAGCAATAGCATCTTCCATTGTCTCGCATGCTTGTGAAACAGGAGTCTTGAGGTCTGCCTTGTCAAGTTCTTTCACGAAGAGGTCACGGTCTTCTGTGTTCATGATAGCCTCTACACTTGTGCCAAGAACCTGAACACCATATTCTGCAAGCACTCCGTTCTGATAGAGAGCAGTACCTACATTCAAACCTGTCTGACCACCCCATGCCAGCATGATGCCGTCAGGACGTTCCTTCTTGATGATTTCTGTAATGAAGTGTGGAGTGATTGGCAAGAAGTAAACCTTGTCTGCGATACCATCACTCGTCTGGATAGTAGCAATGTTAGGGTTTACGAGAACTGAGCTGATCCCTTCTTCGCGCAAAGCCTTCAAAGCCTGAGAACCAGAGTAGTCGAACTCACCTGCCTGTCCGATTTTCAATGCACCCGAGCCAAGCACGAGCACCTTCGTAAGTTTCTGTTTCATTTCTTGTATGTTGGTTGTTATACGTAAATTTTTGCAAAGTTAATCAATATAATTTAAATATGATTAATATCGTGGTAAAAAAATAAGTAGGGGGTCATAATTACTTACCAATGTGTCATTTCATTTGTTTCAGTTCTTCGTTATACTCGAAGCCAAATGGGCGGAGATATTCTTTTACTTCTTCAACATCGCGGTCAAAACTTTTGCATAGCGACTCAAGTGACTCGTATTCACCATCTCTCAACAGCATGTTTATAGCTGACACAAGCATGATAGGGTCGTTTGGTAATCTGTCCATAAATACTTTATCTTTATATGTATTAAATAGTTTCCTTAAATCCTTCACTTTGCAAATTTTGCAGGAGTTGTTCCGAACATTCTCTGAAAGCACTTGCTGAAATAAGAAGGACTGCTGAATCCCACCATGTAGCACACTTCATTCACTCTGTATTCCTTTTGTTTGAGAAGTGCAGCCGCATGCTTCAGTCGTATAATCTGAATCATCTCGTTAGGAGTGACATCGGCTAATGTCTTTATCTTTGCGAAGAGTCCTGAGCGGCTAATGTTCATGTTATCAGCAAGATCGTCAACCGACAGGTCAGGATTGCTGAAGTTCTGTTCTATGACATGTTCCAGTTTGTTCAGGAATTCGTTATCTTTGTCCGAGAATGTCATGAACTTTATGCGGGCATCATGTATCTCCTGTTCCTTCTGTTCATTAACCTCCTTTATCTCTTGCTCTTTCTGTATGTTAATCTGTTTAATCTCCTCTTCCTTCTGCTCGTTCACCTCTTTAATCTCCTGTTCCTTCTGCGAATTAATCATCTGAATCTCATTTTTATGTTGAGTTTCTTTCTTCTTTATGACTCGCTTCTCCACATAAAGGATTATAGTACAGATAATTAGCAGATAAACAATCTGAGCCGTTGTGTTCCAGTAGAAGGGTGGGGTGATGGTGATGAGCAAAGTTGTCTCATCTTCGCCCCATACGCCATCGTTGTTAGACGCCTTAACATGAAACGTGTATGTTCCTGGTTCCAGATTAGTGTATGAGGCATTGTTGAGCATACTTGGCTCTTTCCATCCATTGTCAAATCCCTCAAGCCAGTAGCGGTACTGGGCAATGCCGGTCGTCTGGTAGCTCATTGCCGAGAACGATATTGCTATGCTGTTCTGATCATAATTGAGAGTAAGTTCCTTTGTCATACAGATGTTTTCTGGCAGAATATCAGCACCTACATTCACATCCTTTCCCGATACTTGCAGTTTTGTGAACACTACCTTAGGTGACAATGAGTTAAAATACATCGCATCTGGTTGAAAACGCAAGTATCCCTGGGTCGTTCCTAACAACACTCTGCCGTCTTTTGTCTTGTAGATGGCATTTGGAATGAAGTCTGCACCTCTGAAATCTGTGTTATGAAACATCTGCAACACCTTGTGTTCCTTGGTGCTGTAGCGTATTAATCCTCTTGATGTCGTCATCCACAAGTCATCTCCCATACCAGTCACACCCATCACATCTATGTTGAGACCTCCCACATTTTCTGGCACGAATGCGTCTGCACTCTTGTCATACACGTAAAGACCTGTCGATGAAGCCACCCACATTATGCCGTTTCGGTCAATGTACATGCTCTTTGCAGAGGTTTTGTTGCCATTGTTTGAATTTCCTCTCGTCACGCATGCATATTGTCTCCACTTACCGTTTTTGCCTCTTCTCCACAAACCAGCACCATCAGTTGCTGCCCACACACTTCCGTCTTTTGCTTCATCAATGTCATACACAATGGCACCCAATATCTTGTAGTTTTTAATTAATCTTGTCTGCTTGTCAAATTCACCTATGCCATTGTACGTGCCTATCCAAACTCTGCCCTTTGAATCTGTGTGCATGGCATACGAACTGACATCTACATTGTTGTCTTTATCATCTTTCAGATGTTCGATGTGCTGTGTACCCTCATTTATTATATTATAAATGTATATTCCTTGTCCGTACGTGCCAACGTACAGGTTGTAGCCATCAATGCAGAGTCCGTGAATGTTTAGTTTTGAAGATAATCCTTGAATGTTGTCTATCTGAATGAATCGTTTTGCCGCTGTGTCATATTTTGTCAATCCGCCATCGTCACTTGCTATCCATACGTTTCCTTTACTATCCTCTACAAAGTTGTTAATTATGTGACCTCCTACCGAATTACGGAAATCTGAGTGGTTGTGTGACACGAAGTTGTTCATCTGCTTGTTAGTGTAGTTAAGTCCTCCGTAGTAGGTTCCTATCCAAAGACTCTCCTCTCTGTCTTTCAGAATAGGGTACACAAACTGGTCGCTGAGCGATGATGATTGCAGCTCATCATGTCGGAATCGGTTCACATCTCTACTGTTTAAGTCGATGATGGCAAGCCCATCATCACTTCCGAGCATTATTCTGTTCGGGTCAACCTCCTCCATGCTGTGTATGTTGTGAATCTTCGTTTCTACACCTCTGCTCACTACTTCAGTCTTGTTGCTCTTGGGGTCATACGTGAAAATGTCGCCATTCCATGAACCAATAACCAATACACCCTTTTTTGTGAAAGTGGCTGCTATACCCATCACATTCGTTGACGAGCTGATTCCCTCAAATGCACCTTTCTTCTCGTCCCATTGGGCAAAGTTAATCTTGTTCCAATTACTGCATGCCCACACCCTGCCCTTATCATCTGTCACAAGTTTAGCCACCGTTTCACCATTTTCAGGCATAAGCACCTGCTGAACACCACCATTATTATTAATAATGAATGCACCTTGTCCCATCGTGCCTACCCATGTACGCCCTTTCTTATCTGTCACCACATCCATTACAGTAGATGTAATGTCAGTGTTTTTTGATTGGAATCGTATAATTGTATCAGCCGGAATGCTATAATAGAAAAGTCCATACTCTGTACCCACCCATATTCTGTCGTCATCAGCACACAACGAATACACACTTATGTTACCCCCAGCATGATTCAGAGTTCTCATTTCATGCCCGTCATAACGGTTAAGGCCTCTGTCAGTACCTATCCATATAAAACCATATTTGTCCTGTGCCAGAGCCCTTACCGTATTAGACGAAAGTCCTTTGTTTACAGAGTATTGCGAGAACTCCAACGACTGACGCCCGTCGGTAAAACCACCTTGTGCTGCTATTGTCAATGCGTTAAGCAGCACAAAAAAAATGATAATTATTTTTACTCTTCGTTGAAACATTATTAGTTGTTTATAAATAGACTATTTCCTATTTCGAATGCAAAAATAGATAAAAAAATCGTGCCTTCATATACAAATAAAGTCCAAAATGTCTAAATATAGATAAATTTACTATTCGTTTGGACATTTGTTTCATTTACTTTTATAAAAAAGCAGTTAATTTGCATCAGTAACGAAGGTGAGAACAGAGAAACTTACAAAACTATCTAACTTCTATTTAACTGACTATCCTTCAAACAAACTTAAGTCGATCATAATGTTAATTAATAGAAAATAATGATTGGTTAAATGCCTATTAATGGTTGTGAAATCATGGGCAAAAAATATTAATTATATTAAACCAAATGGATTAGCTGTATTAATGTTAAACTTAACAAACATGGTTAGTTAATTTATTTTATAAATAGTTATATAATTTTACTCGAGAAGTTATGGTGGGCAAGCGAGCCCACCTTTTTTAATTCAATTCAATCAAAAATAATTTAAATCACAAATTTTGATTGTCAATCATTCCACAGAATCTAAACATATTACCGTACGCTTCTGCTTTTTTGTCCAAACTTAGAGGGTAGGCACGAGATGAAGAAGGCAGACGGTATATGTTAATCTTTCGGTTCAATTCTTCATTATATATAGATATGTGTGTGTTCACCTTGGGAACATTGGTTGCTTTGAAATGTTGGCAGATTGTAGTTGTTGCTTTCTCTCCTGTAACTGCAATAGTGGTGCAGCATGGTGCTTTTCTCAACAAAGCAACTATATCTGTTGGTTCAATAACCTCAAGAAACTTATCAGATGCATTATCCTGTACACGATGAACAGCTGTAGCTGTGTCGTAAAACCCTATGCCTTTTTCAGTAATGAACGAAATAATTTCGTCAAGTAGGAATGTTTTATTTTCTATATCAACAAAGTGATTCTTGTCACCATAGAAAACAATCCCTTCAATTCGCCAGTGATCGTTTATAAAGTTTGGGTAGAAAAAGTTTATGCACCATCGTTTTCTTTGAGGTGGGAAACTCCCAAGAAACAACACTTTGCAATTATCTGGAATAAATGGAAGTAATGGGTGTCTTTCAACATCTGCAGTACTTTGTTCTATATTATTATAATCTAAGTAATCCATTAGCATAATTAGTTGTTTTTCGTCTTATTAATTAATCGTGTAATCAAATATTATAATACTATGAATTATTTTACAAATTTAAGAATAAATAAATAAACTCACAAATCTGTAATCATAAATATATTTTTACCACATCATATACTGGCTATAATGTCAGTTATGTTAAATAACATTTCCTCACCCTCGCCTCTGACCTATATGCACGTCCTGATTTAGGATGAACCGACAAACAGGTTTATGAGTTAGTAGATTATAAGAATTCCAGCCGTTCGCAACTATTCGGTTTGACCACAGACGAGTGCAACCTCGGTACAGTGACTGCCAACCCCGACAATTTCCCATCGAACACACACTTGTGAAATCCGGCAGCCCTGTTTATCATGTTACTCCAGACGACCCACCAGTACTAATCATCAATGGCCAGCGCGATAGCAGAGTCCCGTCTGCTCAGGCAATCAAGATGTATCAAGCACATTATGATGCAGGAGTGGAAGCAGAACTGCTACTTAATGACAGAGCACCCCATGGTAACCTTGGCTCTGAATCAGCAGCCGCTATCAAATAATTCGTTCTTCGTGTGCTTTTTCAAAAGAAATGAGAAAACATATCTCCACTACCCTAACCTTCCGTTCGGACTAGTTCAGAACATGTTCAAAGGCAAGAAAGGGACTATCCATTCCTATAAAAAAGATGAAAAGTGAAGAGTAATTAAGGGGTAAAAGTGGAAAAGCTTCTGTATTATTTGTAAAAAAACTAATTTTATTTTATTTTTGCATTCATAATGATAATCCCAAATCGATCATTGTCGCAACAGGTGATTTTATAATTATTATGATCGAGCCGGAATAATTACCAATAACTAATTATATCTAAAAACATCTATTATGGTAAACAGATTTATCCTTAACGAATTATCGTATTTTGGTGCTGGCGCCCGCAAGGAGTTGCCAAGCGTAGTGGAGCGTCTCGGATTCAAGAAGGCACTCGTTGTAACTGACGCAGGACTTGTGAAGTTCGGTGTGTGCAAGATGGTGACTGATGTGATGGACGAAGCAGGCATTCCATACGAGATTTATGACGAGGTGGTGCCTAACCCAACCGTGACAAACGTGAAGCGTGGTGTGGAGGCATTCGCAAAGGCAGGTGCTGACTTCCTCGTTGCCGTAGGCGGCGGTTCATCTATGGACACAGCCAAGGGTATTGGCATTGTGACTAACAACACAGAATTCTCGGATGTAGTAAGTCTTGAAGGTGTCGCTCCTACCAAGAAGAAGACTGTACCTATCATTGCATTCCCAACTACTGCAGGCACAGCAGCCGAAACCACCATCAACTACGTGATCATTGACGAGGAGAACCACAAGAAGATGGTGTGCGTTGACCCTAACGACATCCCTTGCTGCTCAATAATCGATGCCGAGCTGATGTATTCACTGCCTAAGGCAACAACAGCAGCAACAGGTCTCGATGCTCTCACTCATGCCATCGAGGGCTATATCACCAAGGCAGCATGGGAACTGTCTGACATGTTCGAGATTGAGGCAATCCGCCTTATCAACAAGTACCTCCGCCTTGCTGTGTTTGACCCAGAGAATCCTAAGGGACGCGAAGGAATGGCACTTGCACAGTACGTGGCAGGTATGGCATTCTCCAACGTAGGACTTGGTGTCGTACACGGCATGGCACACCCAATGGGCTCACTTCACAACATCCCTCACGGAGTTGCCAACGCACTGCTCCTCCCAACCATCATGGAGTTCAACGCCCCTGTATGCCGTGAGAAGTACGTTGAGATTGCAAAGGCAATGGGTGCATACAAGGAAGGAATGACCCAGATAGAAGCAGCCCAAGCAGCATGTGATGCTGTTCGTGCCCTTGCCATCGAGGTTGGTATCCCTCAGCACCTTTCTGAGATTGGTATCTTTGAAAAAGACATCGACGCCCTTGCCGACCAAGCAATTGCAGACGTCTGCACTCCAGGCAACCCTCGCAAGGTTACTCGCGACGACATCGTTGCTCTCTACAAGAAAGTACTCTAAACACTTCTTTTCATTTCATGTGGTCTCAATAAATCACTAAAACCATATTGATTATCTTGGATGACAATTAATAGAAACCACTCTAAAAAAGGTTCGCCGAGTCAATGACCCAGCGAACCTTTTCCTTTATCATCAGATGTGCGTATAACCATAATCAGTCATTACTCAAGTTTCGCATGCCCAAGTTGACATGTACAGGTACATGAAATGGTACATAAACTGAGCAAGTTAACAACTTGTGAAAGTTGAATTAAAGATAAGTAACCGTCTCGCTCAACGGTTTGTAGTCAGAATGTGTTGGCAGAGGTCCCGCACCATCAGCAGCAAAACCGAGATCAAGGATCATGAGTATCTCCTCGTTCTCAGGCAATCCCATTGAAGCATGCAGTTTGTCAGGATCAAAGAAGTTAACCCAACTGCTGTCAACACCGACATTCTTGGCAGCAAGAAGCATGTGGGCAGCAACGATTGTAGCATCCTCTATGCCAGAGTTGCGTTTGTCACCCGGATAAGTGGACACATTATCCTTATCGTAGGCAACGACAAGACAAGTAGGCGCTCCATAACGGCATGGCGTCTGTTCGTCAATCTTCGCCAATGCCTCTGGCGATTGTAACACGTAAATGCGTTGCTCCTGCAGGTTCTTGGCAGTTGGAGCCACACGACCTGCCTCAAGAATGGCAGCAAGTTGCTCTGTGCTTATCTGCTTCTCAGGGTTGTACTTCTTACACGAATAACGTGCGGTGGTGAGTTCAGTAAGAAACAGCTTTCAATAGAAGTTCTTTTTGTTCCGCTGTTATTAAGTTATCTTTGTCAATAATGGTCATATCTAATATCTCTTTTGGTTCAGGGAAAGGTGGTTTCTTCTCCTCTTCTCTCAATTCTCTACTCACTAACCTTGTGTAAATGTCTGTTGTGTCAGGTCTCATGGTATTGATTATTTTGAATGTTAAATACAAATGTTGCTACTTCTCATGGTTATGTATTTTGACAGGTCTGTTCTTCTCGTTCAGTTGATATTCTTCTATTCTAATATTCCTATTCTTCCATAAACACAGCATCCATTTCGTAGCAGAGACGAGAGAACTTGGTGCATAGCGATTTTGCCCATTTCTTCTTTTTATGAGTTTCGCGATATATCTGGTAGTCCTTCTCTGTCCATAGTGTATATTGTCGCTCTGTGAAATAGCCGGAGTATTCGTTGAGTGTATCTGCCGAGAACTCTATTGCTGTACCTCCGAACCAGCTTTTATTCATCATCTGACGGGCAAAGGCTGCGAAGCTGTTGTTTGCAAGGTAACCACGATGACGTAATACACACCACACGCAGAACCATTGGTTTTTCAGATTGACGAGATTCACCATCTTGCCGATGCGTCTTTTCAGGTCATTGACATCAACAGGGGTTGACCTGCGAACTACGACGAACACTTCATTGAACAGTTCAGACTTTGCTAATTCTGGATGCTTGAACCTGTGTATTTCCATGTCAAGCATTTGCCATTTGGCAAGTGCGTCAACGAAAGATGAGATTTCTTCTTGCTTCATTACAATATCCGTCAGTTCCATTGCCATGCTGTCATAATCGCCAATGTGTTTCATGAAGCATGTCTGAAGAGATGTAGGCACATCCTTACGGAGATCAATCTGTGCTTTCTCAAGCACTTCCAGATTCACCTTGCCGCCATTGTCAAATTTCAGGGCATGCATAAATCGCAGCAGTTCCTGTTCTCCTTCTGGTGAGGCATAGTAGTTCTTGACCATCTCACGAAGATTTGCACCTGCGTCTTCCTTACTGATGCGCTTTGCACTCAGGTCGCACACTCTGTCGAAGTGAAACAGCAGAAAGGTGTTCATTACGTACAGTTCATACAGCATCCAGAAACGCTCGCGGAAGTCAAGTCCCGGATATTTAGGCGTAGCGAACTTCTTGCGCATTATGTGGTCCAATATGGCACTATTGTTTATCAGTTCTTTCGTGGCATCAGGGTCTTTACCTTCTTTGACGAGCAATTCCGACAACTGCGGCAACAGACTTATCACACCTCCAGGAATAATTGGAGATGTGTGTCCCGTAATGGTGCCGTTTCCCTTTACCTCTTTGACCACCCTAACAATGAGAGGCGACAGCACACCGCACAGACAGTCGTCTACGTTTTTTTGCCAGAACGTGTTCTCCTTGACACGCATGTGAGTTATGTTGCTTTGCTGAAGAGCATAATCAATGTCAGCCATAGCACATAATCTGGAAGCCTTGAGACAAAGTGATTTCAAGTCAATGTTAATCTCAATGGTCGTCAAGTCGTCCCATCCACTCACGAATGCACACTGCGCATCAATCAGGTTCCGCATCTGTCTGTCAAAAATACCGTAATCCAATCCATCCATATTACAAATTTAGCGTTTTCAAATATACACACCAAATATTTTACAAAAAAATTTCCCGTAAGATTTCCCGTAAGATTTCATTTCTTCCCGTAAACAAGAATAACATGAGGGTCACTTTACGGGAAAAACCACAAATGCGTATTCATTTATAATAACTTTGCACCTGAAAACATTATTACTTAACCCAAATAAAAACACTTTCAAATGGAACAAGCAAACTTCAATCTCTCAGAATCATTGCTAACAATGACTGAGATGCAGAAAGCAATCTACGAGGTAGAAAGCTTCATGAGTGAGAACTATCAGTTTCGCAGAAACATTCTATCCGGCAAGACAGAGTTCGTGCCGACAGCTGCCGATAGCGACAAAACATGGAACATCGTCACACCTGAGGTTGTCAACAGCATTGTGCGACATGCCAAGAAGGAGGGAATCGGCGGAAAATCATCGCCACGAAAGAACATTGAGGAGTACATCGGGTCAGATGCTATTAAAGATTTCAATCCAATCACCTCTTACCTTCAATCTCTACCAGTATGGGACGGGAAGAACCACGTTGCATCGCTCTTCGAACGGATTCCAGGAATGACCAGCGAACAGTTGTCATGGTGTGCTGTGTGGCTACGTTCAACGGTTGCTCATTGGTTGGCGATGGACTCTCTTCATGGCAACGAGAGTGTTCCCGTGCTGATTGGTGAACAGGGATGTGGAAAGAGCACATTCGCCTCCCGCCTTCTACCTGAACACCTCCGCACTTACTACCTCGACCACATCAATTTCGCTAACAAGTTCGATTGCGAGATGGCACTCACAAACAATCTAATTGTCAACATCGATGAGTTTGCCAACATGGGACCTGCACAACAAGGTAAACTGAAGCAGACACTATCGAAGGCAAAGGTCAACGGACGACCAATCTTCGGCAAAGTGCAGGATGACCGCCAACGATTTGCTTCGTTCATCGCCACGACAAACGACCAGCAGCCACTCTGCGACCCAACGGGCAGCCGTCGTTATATCTGCATCAGCATACGAAAAGGTCAGATTATTGACAATCTGACTCCAATCAACTACGAGCAGCTCTATGCGCAAGTGGTTCATGAACTGCAAGTTGACGGCATCCCATATTGGTTCAGTAACGACGATGTTCATCGTATTCAGCAGGCAAACCTCCAATTCTTCCATTCCGATGACATGGAAAGTATGATAAAGCTCTGCTATTCCCTGCCACAGAACAATGAAGATGGTGAATGGTTCACTTGCAAAGAGGTGTGCCAAAACATCAGCAAGTGCTATCCTTCAATCAAAAACGGGAATAACGTGAAGATACGGATCGGACAAACACTCAGATATTTAGGGTGTTCTACAAAACGCACACATAAAGGAACAGAGTACAAACTAATATCAATTGCATCATGATACAAAACACTCTTCACTCTACACGCCTACACTTTATGTTGCTGATATTCAAATAAAAAAGATGCGTGTAGAGTGCGCGTAGTGTTAAAACCACTCTACACGCACTTAACAGAGTGGCTACCATTCAGTTAACACCATTCCGTGTAGAGTGAAGAGTAATTCGTAGTATTGATTAAAACTAAACACCACTCCCTAAAGAGGCAATCATTAAGACCTTATTACGCCCAAGCCAGTTCCAGTAGATGACACCATAGTGCCATCACTTAGGAACTACAGTTCCCTCGCTTGGCACTGGCACGGTTCTCAGGGAGCCTGGTTGTCTTCTATAACTATTCATTACAGCAATACTTGAGTAAAACAACATCACATACTAAATATAACGCAATATGATTACACCAGCAACAGGATGCACATTATCAACATGTGCAAAGAAAGACAAATGTGTCCATTACGCAAGCTATCAGTATCAGCTTGCAGAAAGTGACACAATAAGTATCATCAACCAAGACAAAGTGACTCTGACAGGCATCAACTGTCCGTACTACCTCATCAGAACCAGTCAGAACTATGCTTATGGCTTCAAGGCACTTGCTGGTTCCGTTCCTCATGTCAATTTAAGCAGGCTCATGTACAAGGCAAATCTTGGCAGCAAATCAAGTTACTACCGTTACTATCGTGGAGAAAAAGGGTTGTCACCATCTGAACAGCAAAGGTTCCTTTCTGTCATCAGGACATTAGGAGGGAATACGGCAATAGCATTCGACCGCTACGAGAACATGACGGTATATGTAAGGGGTACAGAGTGAGTTTATCTCAAAACAACCATAAAATGTAGGCATTGAGTAATTAAAAAAGTACTTCATGAATAAAAAAATACATCAAAAGGACAATTATTCAATATTTTTTTCTTACCTTTGCATCATAAAAGCAGAATATGCATTTTTACGCCTAGCTTGTTTAATAAGAAAAGACTGTTTGATTCTATTTATCTGACTATCCGTGATGGATACACACTAATAATAAATAACTACTATGGGCTTAGGCGAGCAGAACTGCTAGGTTAATAGTTAGTAAAAATTAGGGTACATTATCTGTGAAGATAATGTACCCTATGTTTTATGTTCACTCTGTGTCAGGAAGACATTCGAGAGAATAACACCACGCCATACACACCGCAAAACCATTCGTTCTTTGATTTTCTGCAACACATTCCTCATCGTCTCAGTTATGCTGTCACGTAATCGCATAGAGTTTTGCTCGCAATGAACAGCTTCATTGGAAGAATCATGACCCACTAAGTTTTTTACTTATGTATAAAAATAAGGACAAACCACCGTCGCTTTTTGCAACGGTGGTTTCTATACACAGAACAAATCGTTCACAGATCTATTAATAATTTTTGTCACATGTCTGTTGGTGATTAGATAAGCGGCATTCCTGCAGCTGCGCATTCTTTACGCATTTCCTCAGGCCATATTGAAGCTTGAATCTCACCGATATGAGCTTTATGAAGAAGTACCATGCACAAACGGCTCTGACCGATACCACCACCGATTGAAAGTGGAATCTCATCATTTATGAGTTTCTTGTGGAAGTACAATTCTTTTCTTTCTTCCTTGCCTTCTAATTGAAGCTGACGAAGAAGTGACTCCTTATCAACACGGATACCCATTGAAGACAATTCGAAACCACGGTTGAGAATTGGATACCAAATCATGATGTCACCATTAAGACCGTAGAAACCGTCTTCATTTGGTGTTGTCCAGTCATCATAGTCAGGCGCACGTCCGTCATGCTTCTCGCCATTGCTGAGCTTTCCACCAATTCCCATGATAAACACAGCACCATACTTTTTGCAAATTGCATCTTCACGCTCCTTTGGTGACTTGTCTGGATACATCTGCAGCAATTCCTCAGAATGTATAAAGTGAATCTCTTCTGGGAGGAATGGCTTAATGTTAGGATAAGTTTCGCATACGAGGTATTCGGTGCGACGAATAGCTGCGTATATGCAACGTACTATCTTCTTGAGGAAAGTAATATTTCTGTCAGCAGCAGTGATTGTACGGCACCAATCCCACTGGTCAACGTATAAGCTATGCAGGTTATCAAGTTCCTCATCACCACGTATTGCGTTCATATCTGTGTACAAACCATAACCTGGCTGAATAGCATATTCGCCAAGCATCATTCTTTTCCATTTAGCGAGTGAATGCACGACCTCAGCAACCTGATCTCCCATGTCCTTGATTGGGAAACTTACAGGACGCTCAACTCCATTAAGGTCATCATTAAGTCCAAGACCTTTTAATACAAATAAAGGAGCTGTCACACGGCGTAAACGTAATGCTGTGGACAGATTAGCTTGAAAGAAATCCTTAATCTTCTTGATTCCTTGCTCTGTTTGTGTAGGATTGAGGAGTTGTTGGTATCCCTCAACCTTTATAATTTTGCTCATATCTAAATATAATTTTCTTTTCTGATTATTTTATTTCCATGCTTGTGTTGAAAATAATTTTATCTTATCAAACGAACTTGACTAAAATCAAATTATTTCAATGCAAAGTTATAACTTTATTTTGACATTACACGATATTTTTACAAATTATTTTACAAAATGAAAGAAAAACTCTAAATTTTATGACAAAATAACGTAAAAATGCACATTGAGCATTATTTTTCACATTTAGCTATGATTTTACATTTTTCTTTACATGACAAAAGGAATTCATCTCAGGTGAGATGAATTCCTTTATTTATTATTACAATAATGTATTATCCTCGGATTAGAACTTTGTATTGTTTTTACACGTTTATTTTATTGCGTCGTTCTTTGTTTTTACAAAATCGAACAAGTAAGTCAGTTTTACACTTAATGTCTGGTTTGCTGATCTTCCAAAATATCCTTTTTTACTATTGTCAAACACATCACCAAGACCATAATAATAACGTCCCTGCAATAAGAAATGACCTATTCCGGTTGAAAGTTCAAGACCTGCACCAGCCGTTATACCATAATCAATCTTATTGTCTGGGGTCATGCCATACTGTCCTGTTACATTGTTAGGTCGCTTTGAAATATCCCAAGAACCTTCACCACCAAAATGTTCAGCACCACTCATATAAACGCCCAATTGAGGTCCTGCCTCAAAAATGAACTTCATACCTCTGCGCTCTCTTCCCCATCCCATTTGCATCAGCATTGGAATGTTCACATAATGAAGGTCACGGCTATACGTGTTCATCGAGCCGTCATCTATCAACTCATTCCATCCAAGATTTGCATACTGCAATTCAAGTTCAACGGCACACACCGCAGTGAAGTACTTCTCGCAAACATAACGAGCAGCAACACCAAACATCGGAGCACCTTTTGAAGATTGCTTGATGCGTGGGTTAAAGTCCATTGTGTTCATTGTGTAACCTGCAGTCACTCCGAACGAAAAGTCGTTACGATGCTCACCCACTTGTGCTGAAGCATTCATCGGCAAAAGCAACAGAACAGATAATATTTTATACAATAATCTCATTGTCTGTAGTACTGAATCATCTTACTGTCGTACGTCCGAGTGAGTTGTAAGTCACTATCTCAATGGCATTGTTCTGATATCCGCTCCAGCTGTTCTTCTTTTCAAAATTGAATGGGAACTCAAGCGAGTTGTACACATAAGAATGTATGTTATCAGTGAACTTGTCTCCGTAGTCAGCTATTCCCTTGAGGAAATAGCAGCCGATGTCGTAACCAAGCTCTCCATATCGTGGGTAGCTCTGGTATTGCTCTTGATGGAACCAACGGCGGAACAGAGAATTAAATGAACTTGTACGTGTAGAATAAGGATTTGTGTAGAACGTAGCAAAGAACTGGCAACGGTATTTAGCAAGATTCTCATCTTGTCTTCCTGCCAGCGTCTGCCATTCTGGGAATCCAAATAACTGAATGTCATACTTGTCTTCAGGTACGTATTTCTTAAGTGCCTTGCAAAGATTGTCAAAAGCCGCCGAACTTCCACTCGATGGAATGATCACGTTCTTGGTGCCTTCTTTAAGCATTGATGTTAGTGTGGAAATTTCACTTATGCTTATTCTGTTATACAAAAGATTCGCATCGTCAAGTGACTTCTTGAAATCAACAATATAATTATTGTTATCCGCCTTGTCATTCATTCCCACAAATACGATGTTCTCGTTGCGATGGAGAGCTATGAATCTATTGTACACCTGCTTATAAATTGATGATGTAGCCACGTTCACTTGGAATGTTGTTGGACGTTCATTCACAATTGATAAGTCACTACTCAATGGCACCACATTTATTATACCGTTTTTGTGTGCATAAGAAGCTACCGACGATACGTTACCTTGACGGGCTGGTCCTACAATCATCGTCATTTGCTTCATCTCCGGTTTCTGGAGAATGTTGTCAATGGTTGCAGACGATTCGTCGTAAGCAGAAATGTCAACATTAACTCCACGTGACTTCAATGAATCGACAGCCAAAAGGAAACCCTGGTACAGGTTCACCATCTTTTGCGACTCTACAGACACAGTGCTTGCGCTTGCATTGAAAGGTAAGATCACTGCCACTTTAATAGAATTGTAAATCTTAATTTTCTTCTTCTCTTCCTCCTCACGTTTACGAGCAAGTTCCTGCTGGTAAACTCTATCTTCTTCTGCAGAATAAGGGATGTTGAGAATTGTTCCTTTCTTCAGCTTGCCAGTTGCAATACTTGGATTTGCAGAAATAAGCTCCTGTTCGGTTAATCCGTACTCACGCGATATCGAATATATAGTTTCTTTCTTCTTAACCTCATGAGTTGCCTTGTACTTAGGTCTTTCTGGAACCTTATTCTCTGTTTCAACTACATGACGGACAGGTAAAATGTTCGTTGCAGGAACAGACTCCCTTTCACCAACCTTTTCCAACTTGAAAGCAGGTTTGTCCTGCTGTTGCTGTGCATTCTGCTGAACAGGTTTCTTACCAGTGTTTGGTACATTAATCTTTTGACCAGCCATGATGTGGTCGGCATCTAACTTTGGGTTCAGTTTCTTCAACTCACCAAGCGAAACCCCGTATGAGCGGGCAATGCTGGTAAGAGTTTCACCCGATTGCACTTCATGCTTTTGTGTGTTTGTCTGTGCTCCTGCAGAAATTGTCAACATAAGAGCAACCAACAAAAATGCTATCTTTTTCATTGTAGTACTTGTTATCTGACTTGATTTCAATTTACAAAATTACTAAAAAAACATTATTCAAAACAAATTTTACTCGCATTCGTGACATTTTTATTTAAAAATAATGTGTTTTCTTGATTAGATTAAGTAATTTTGCATAATTATAAGTAGATTTACAACATGAAAAGAATCGCACAATTACTATTATTTATAATAATATGCTTGCTGCCAAGTGTGTCATGGGCGCAAGAGGCAAATCCAACCGTCACATTCTATTCGATTGACGAGGAAGCAGAGATTAAGCTTACCGGAGGTGAGTCAGCAACAGCACAAGCACCACTGGAAATAAAAATGGATGCTAACCTTAGCAATCCTGACGGGTATAAATACATTTGCGAATGGCGTTTGTATCGCAGCGATGAAGGCGAGAGCAAACCGTTGGTCAACAGATACGAGGAGAACACAAGCTACACGCTTACAAAATCGGGAGGTTATGGAATAAAACTATACATCACGTTTTCTTCTGGCAATGACACCATCGAATATGTAAGCGAACCAATCAACGTGGTTATAAGCGAGTCAAAACTCACATGTCCTGACGGGTTCTCACCTAATAACGATGGCATCAACGACTATTTCCGCATCACAGCACAAAGCATAGTTAAGATGGAAGCTGTCTTTTTCAACCGATGGGGACAGAAACTTCATTCAGTCAGCATGGACAATGTGCAACATGCCGAAGGCGAAGCAAACAAGCTCATATTGTGGGATGGCAAGGTAAACGGCAAATACGTGAAAGATGGGGTTTACTTCCTGAACATTAATGCCGTAGGCAGCGACGGAATAGAATACAAGATTAAAAAAGCCGTCAATGTGCTGAAAGGCTTCCATGAGAACGGAGAATCTGGTGGCGGTTCTAATTGATTTACAGTTATTGAAGAATGATAAAGATAGAGGGAGCAAGAGCACACAATCTTAAAAACATTGATGTTGAGATTCCACGAAACAGCCTTACAGTCATAACAGGATTAAGCGGTAGCGGCAAATCGTCGCTTGCTTTCGATACAATCTATGCTGAGGGGCAGCGCAGGTATGTCGATACATTTTCTGCGTATGTCCGCAATTTCCTCGGCAGCATGGAACGTCCCGATGTTGACAAGATAAGCGGATTAAGCCCTGTAATCAGCATAGAACAAAAGACTACAAACAAGAATCCACGTTCCACTGTGGGCACCGTGACGGAGGTGAGCGATTACCTCCGACTTCTCTATGCACGTGCTGGCGAAGCCGTCAGTTACAACACAGGGGAAAAGATGGTTAAGTACACGGAAGAAGATGTCATGCACCTTCTCATCGAACGGTATGAAGGAAAACGTGTTTTTCTTCTTGCTCCACTTGTGCAAGGACGCAAGGGACACTACCGCGAACTTTTTGAAAGCACACTGAAGAAAGGTTATCTTTATGTGAGAGTCGATGGAGAAATCGTTGACCTTGTTGAAGGGATGAAAGTTGACCGATACAAAAACCACGACATCGAAGTGGTAGTTGACAAACTTGCCATAGACGCAAAGGATTCGTCACGTCTAAATAAAAGTCTTGAGACGGCAATGAAGATTGGCAACGGGCAAGTCATGGTTATGGATAAAGACACAAATGAACTCAAGCATTATTCAAAGCGGCTCATGTGTCCTTCCACCGGATTGTGCTATCAAGATCCAGCACCAAACAATTTCTCATTCAACACACCTCAAGGAGCATGTCCTTGCTGCAAAGGTCTTGGCAGAGTTCCGTCAGCAGGAATTGAAATAGATGACATTGAGAAGGAGATTGAGCAAGGAACGGATGGCGACGAGAAAGATAAATATGAAAGCATGGCTGTATGTCCTGATTGCCACGGCACCCGACTCAACAAGGAAGCGCTTCATTTCTTCATAACAGGAAAGAACATAGCCGAAGTTTCCGACATGGAACTGTCAACACTTTACGAATGGGTGAACGGTGCAGAAACAAAAATGGACGGTAAGCAGCAGAAGATTGCGCATGAGATAATAAAAGAAATATCATCACGACTGAAATTCCTTCTTGATGTTGGATTGAACTACCTGTCACTCTCGCGTAGTGCTATGACTCTATCAGGAGGTGAAAGCCAACGCATTCGACTCGCCACACAAATTGGTGCAAAACTTGTCAACGTGCTTTACATTCTTGATGAACCAAGTATCGGATTGCACCAGCGCGACAATGTCCGACTGATTAATTCTCTGAAAGAGTTACGTGATGAAGGCAACACCGTGATTGTGGTTGAACATGATAAAGACATGATGCTGGCATCTGACTACATTGTTGACATGGGGCCTAAGGCTGGACGTCTCGGCGGTGAGGTCATGTTTCAAGGTACACCATTGGAACTCATTAAGCATGACACCATTACAGCAAATTACTTAGCTGAAAGGTCTAACATTGACATACCCGAAACCAGACGTGCTGGCAATGGTAAATGTATCACGATACGAGGAGCACGAGGAAATAATTTGAAGAACGTAACAGTTAACATCCCCCTCGGCAAACTTGTCTGTGTGACAGGAGTGAGCGGCAGTGGAAAATCAACTCTCATAAATGAGACTCTTCAACCATACCTGAGCAAGCACTTTTACAATTCACTTAAGGAGCCTCTCGATTGCGATGGCATTGACGGGGTTGAATTTATTGATAAAGTAGTAGATGTTGACCAGTCGCCTATTGGCCGTACACCACGAAGCAATCCAGCCACATACACAGGAGTATTCTCCGACATCAGAAGCCTTTATGTAGCTGTTCCTGAATCAAGAATGCGAGGATACAAGCCAGGACGCTTCTCATTCAATGTTGCTGGCGGAAGATGTGAAACGTGCGGTGGTAATGGCTACAAGAACATACAGATGAACTTCCTGCCCGATGTCACAGTACCATGCGAGGTGTGCCACGGTAAAAGATACAATCGCGAGACATTAGAGGTCAGGTTCAAGGGCAAAAGCATTGCCGATGTGCTGGACATGACAATCAACCAAGCTGTAGAGTTCTTCGAAAACCAACCTAAGATACTGCACAAGATAAAAGTGTTGCAAGATGTCGGATTAGGATACATCAAGTTAGGGCAACCATCCACCACTCTCTCTGGAGGTGAAAGCCAGCGCGTTAAGCTTGCCACAGAACTTGCCAAGCGTGACACAGGCAAAACCCTGTACATACTCGATGAACCCACAACGGGATTGCATTTCGAGGACATCCGTGTTTTGATGGACGTACTTAACAAACTCGTCGAGAAGGGCAACACGATAATTGTCATTGAGCACAATCTCGACGTGATAAAGATGGCAGACCACATCATCGACGTAGGTCCTGAAGGAGGCAAGGACGGAGGCACCATAGTTACGTACGGCACACCCGAGGAGGTTGCCACAAGCGGCAAAGGAATAACAAGCGGGTTTCTGAAACCGATGCTGAATCTGTAAAGCAAACACCGTCGCCTCAAACTATTCTCTATTTAATAGAACATTAATATTCAATGATATACCCAAATACATTTGAACAAAAGATTTCATTTGACAAGATACGAGATCATCTTTCCGAGTACTGCCTATGTTCATTAGGCAAGGAACTCGTTGACAAGATGTCATTCTCTGTTGATTACGATGAGGTGAAAAGCAAGGTACACCAGACAATTGAGTTCGTTAAGGTTATTGCTGATGGCGATTTTCCCGACCAGAACTTCTACGATGTACGACCAGCACTACAACGCATTCGCATCGAGAACACATGCCTTGATGTCGAAGAGCTGTTTAACCTTCAGCGGTCATTAAATGCCATTTGCGACATTGTACGCTACCTTCACAAGTATGAAGACGACGAAAAGCAAATTCCATTATACCCTTCGTTATTTGAACTTACAACCGATGTTGCCATCTACCCTCAACTAATAAGGCGTATCGACCACATTCTTGACAAGTTCGGTCATGTAAAAGACTCTGCATCACCGACATTAATGATGATTCGCCGTGAGTTGGCAGCGACAGCAGGCAGCGTTTCACGCTCACTGAACAACATACTTAAATCAGCAAAAAGCGACGGGCTCATAGACAAAGACGTGTCACCTACTCTTCGCGACGGACGATTAGTGATACCGGTTGCACCTTCAATGAAACGCAAGATAGGCGGCATCGTACACGACGAGTCGGACACAGGCAAGACTGTTTACATAGAGCCAGCAGAGGTCGTCGAGGCAAACAATAAGATTCGTGAACTCGAGAGCGAAGAGCGCAAGGAAATCAGACGCATTCTCATGGAGTTCACACAATTGGTTCGTCCCGAAATCAGCGAGATGTTGAAAAGCTACGAGTTCCTCGCAATCATCGACTTCATACGTGCAAAGGCAAAGTTTGCCATCATAACCGAATCCAGTGAACCTCAGATTGAGAACCGTCAGATAATAGATTGGAGCATAGCAATACACCCAATATTAGCACTCAGCTTCAAGTCATACAACATGCGGCACCCCGAAGAAGCACCTCGCAAGGTTGAACCTCTTGACATCAAACTGACCACAAAGCAAAGACTTCTTATCATTTCAGGACCTAATGCCGGAGGAAAATCGGTTTGTCTGAAAACCACAGGGTTGCTGCAATACATGCTTCAATGCGGCATGCCTGTACCAGTGGCAAAAAGCAGCGTGTTTGGTATGTTTGGCAGCATATTCATTGACATTGGAGATGAGCAAAGCATAGAGAACGACCTCTCGACCTATTCTTCGCATCTGTTGAACATGAAGAACATGATGAAGCATTGCGACGGCAAAAGCCTTATTCTCATTGACGAATTCGGAGGCGGCACTGAACCGCTTATCGGAGCTGCCATTGCGGAAGCAATGCTAAGTCAATACACCAAGAAACGCACGTTTGGAGTCATCACAACACACTACCAGAGTTTGAAGCATTACGCACAAAATACTGAAGGAGTCATCAATGGTGCCATGCTCTACGACCGCCAGATGATGAAGCCTCTGTTCCAGTTGGCAATCGGAAACCCGGGCAGTTCATTTGCCATTGAGATTGCAAGAAAGACAGGCATTCCTGACGAGGTTATTCGTGACGCAAGCGATATAGTCGGCACAGATTATATCAACAGCGATAAATACCTTCAAGACATCGTACGCGACAAGCGCTACTGGGAGAACAAGCGTCAAGCAATTCATCAGCACGAGAAGCAGATGGAACAAACCATCGCACGATACGAGGCAGAGATTCAGAAACTCCATGACGAGCGCAAGCATATCATCGCAAGAGCAAAGGACGAGGCAGAACAATTGCTGAAGGAGTCGAATGCACGCATAGAGAAGACGATAAGGGACATCAAGGAGGCGCAGGCTGAGAAAGAGCGCACACGGCTCATCAGACAAGAGTTCAACGAGTACAAGCAGGAGGTTAATGAACTCGACACATCACTCGCTGACGAGAAGATTCGCCGTCAGATGGAGAAGCTCATAGCGAGACGCAAACGCAAGGAGGACAAGAAAAACAATCCATACGGCACCGATGCCGTAACCACTCCACGCAACGAACTTCAAGTCTTAGTTCCATCGGTAACACAACAAAACGCAACTCACACATTCGTCGCTGGCGACCATGTGAAGATCAAGGGACAGACGACCATAGGAAACATCCAGAAAGTCAACGGCAACGAAGCAACCGTAGTATTCGGCAGCATAACTATAAACGTGAAGCTGTCACGACTTATTCCTTCAGAGCCACCAAAGAAAGAACGTCAGGTTGCTTCCACGTTCGTAAGCGTTAGCACCCAAGAAGAAATACGTAACACAACCCTTAACTTCAAGCATGAAATAGACCTTCGTGGCATGAGAGGCGACGAAGCACTACAAGCGGTCACCTATTTCATAGACGACGCATGCGTGGCACGCGCTCGTCAAGTTAAGATTCTGCATGGAACAGGGTCTGGCATACTCAAGACTCTCATTCGTCAATTGCTTGCAACCATACCTATTGTTGAATCCTTTCACGACGAGGACATCCGCTTCGGTGGCGCAGGCATCACGGTTGTCAACCTGACATAGCCTTGTGACACAGGATAATTAACAAACAAGTGCTGCCCCCCTTAAGGCACAATAGCACACATGAATCACCACGGAACATCAACCCGACAATATCAATATTTTCATTATACAACTTATACAAAGTAAAAACAACAATCGACATGCGTAAGTCACTGATTGCAATGCTCACACTAATGCTATTCTCACGAACGAGTTCTGCATCATCATCCGTCATGCAGGACAGCTTGTGCTATCCTGTATGCGAACAGCCTTCAACTGATGCTGAAATCAACGATTTGATAATACACTACAAATACTCTCAAGCAGAGACCATTCTCAAGAAGAAGATAACAGCAGCCAACCGCAAGAAAGAATCAACATTTGCCTACGAGAAAGCTCTCTGCATCTGCCACAAGGGAAATGCAGGACTTAAAGGGACAGATGATGTGATTATACTTGACAGTATGATTGTCAACAAGTCAAGTTTTCTAACCGCATATCCAGCCTCTTGTTCAGACAAGCTGTTACTTACTGACAACGGGAGCAAGATGGCATACAAAAGTGAAATCGGTAACATGGTGATTTTCCCTTCAAACGTGATGCTTGAAGACAGCACAATATGCCAACGACTCATGAAGGGATACGAGGAAGGTGGTAAATACATCGACGCACAAGTCATTGAAGGACTTAATGTTGACGGCACACAAAACTACCCATATTTCATGCCTGACGGACAGACATTCTACTTTGCGGCAAAAAGTACGGACGGTTATGGAAACTACGACATCTACGTAACAAGATACGACTCTGACAGCAAGGCTTTCTACAGAGCCGACAATATTGGTTATCCATACAACTCCTACGCCAACGACTACATGATGGTCATTGACGAAGTCAACAATATAGGATGGTTTGCAAGCGACCGTTACCAGCCAAGCGACAAAGTGTGCATCTACGTATTTGTTCCAAACAAATCCAGACACACCATCGACTACGAAAACACCGATATTGAGCAAGTACGTTCAAAAGCGACACTATCTTCAATATCAACTTTAATAAAAAACCTCAGTGACTCTGAAATTCAAGAGTATAAAGAAGCACGCAATCGACTCTCTTCAATAGTTATTGACTCTGAGCAAGTTGTACGGCATGAATTTGAATTCATACTAAATGACGATTTGACCATACACTCACTTTCCGAACTGTCAACAGATCAGGCAAAGACACTCTGCAAGGAATGGATTCAGAAAAACAAGAATCTGGCATCACTGAAAGGTCAACTGATGGCAATGCGCGATAACTACAACGCGAACAAATCAACCAAGAATCAGATTCTGAATCTTGAGAGTCGTACCGCAGAACTTGCCAAAGAGGTTCACAAAATTGAGAAACAGATAAGAAAAGCAGAATTGTCAAAATAAGCACATGAATACCATCTGCGCACTTGCAACCTCTCCAGGAGGAGCATTAGGAGTCATACGCGTCAGCGGCGACGATTCCATAACCATCGTAAACAATATCTTCAGCAAAGACCTCTCCGAAGCAGCACCCTACAAGGTGACTTACGGCACAGTGAACGACCCTGCCACCTCAGAGAAGATTGACGAAGTGCTCGTCACCGTGTTCCGTGCCCCACACTCTTACACGGGCGAGAACAGCGTGGAAATTTCATGCCACGGTTCTCAATACATCCAGCAGCGCATCGTAGAGGTTCTGCTTGCCAATGGATGCCTCATGGCACAACCAGGCGAATACACCCAACGCGCATTCCTCAACGGCAAGATGGACCTGTCACAAGCAGAAGCAGTTGCCGACCTCATAACATCCACAAATGCATCTCAGCACAGAGTGGCGTTTCAGCAGATGCGCGGTGGCATAAGCGCCAAACTGTCACAACTTCGCGACCAACTTCTTGAGATGACCTCGCTTCTCGAACTCGAACTCGACTTCAGCGAGGAGGACGTGGAATTTGCCGACCGCGAGAAACTCCTTCATCTTGCCAACACCATAGAACATGAGATAACACGACTCACCGACAGTTTCTCAGCAGGCAATGCCATAAAGAACGGCATTCCTGTGGCAATCATAGGAGCACCTAACGTGGGCAAATCGACTCTTCTCAATGCATTGTTGAAAGACGACAGAGCAATAGTCAGCAACATACAAGGCACCACACGCGACGTAATTGAAGACACCATGACACTTCACGGAATAACCTTTCGATTCATCGACACCGCAGGCATCCGTCACACCGATGACGAAATAGAGAAGATAGGCATTGAACGCAGCATGAAGGCAGCAGAGCGTGCGCAAATCATTCTGCTGATGACAGAGCCAGGTGTACCATATCCCGAAATCATCACACGCAAGGATCAGGTGGTCATAAACATTCTCAACAAATCCAATGCATTCCAAGCATTAGGAGGATTAGGAATGGATTGGCTCGAAAAAGAACTCCTCAGCGCTGTAGCACCAATATCGAATGAAGGTGTCCTCGTCACCAATATGCGTCACAAACAAGCACTCGACCTTGCCCTCACATCAATCAGAGCAGCAATAGACAGCATGCAGATGAACCTGAGCGGTGACCTGATATCAGAAGACCTACGACTATGTCTCACACACCTCGGAGAAATAACAGGAGGTCAAATCACTTCCGACGAAGTCCTCGGCAACATCTTTAAGCACTTCTGCATCGGCAAGTAGGGTTGTTTGAACAAATCTGAACATTTCGGAATATTTATGAATAAGTGCCTCATTTTGAGGCACTTTTCTTTTTTAACACTTGGAACAAACAATTTGTTGTTCCGAAATATTCTTAATAATTTT
>JAZLHP010000079.1:0-40796 GCA_045616905.1 Bacteroidaceae bacterium | reverse complement strand
GCGTTGTCATCCGCTCGAAACTCGACCACTAACCATTCGTGAATATGCACGCATCCAGACTTTCCCTGATTATTGGGACTTCCAAGGAACAATGAGTGCAAAGTACAAACAAATTGGCAATGCTGTTCCCGTGAACCTTGCATGGGCAATAGGACGTTCGCTGATTCGCTTGTTCAACGATATCCAAACGGAGTTCCCCAGCGAGACAGAAGATTGTGCGTCGGCTGTTCGAGAGATTATGCGCAAGCAATCTCAACTGGTAGTGGTAAAAGACAATAAAACACAAACGTCAAAGGTTGAAGCCGTCTGTACACAACTTAATTTCCTCGACCTCTTCGACCAGTACGAGCTTGAACCAATCACTCAGAACTGTATGGTTCGCGAAGACATTGAGGTTGAATACGGTACGAAACGTGCTCATCGTGAATTGCCTGTTGACCTCACCAAGAACCTCCTTATTTGTAACGTAAAGAAGGACAATTGGGAGCAGTACCTTGATGGCTCTGCCAAGATTTACTATACCGGCAAGAAGTTCCCGACTACGGTTGCGCTCAACAAGCTCTACTATTTCATGCCTTACCTCTCGGGTAAGGGCATCCGCGATCTCTACTACATCAAGATCGCACGTCTCGGCTACCGCAAGGAAGGGCAAGAGAATGAGGATAAGAACGACCTGCGCTTGGTGTTCGAGATTGAACGTGTCGGTCAGCTCTTCGATGATTACAAGAAGGTAAAGCTCGAAATCTGGCGTACATTTACGGACACCACGATGGAGGAAATAATAAATCAAGAAAGGAAATAAATGGCATCAAACGACAATATAAACTTCTTTGACCAGCAGAAGGCAAATTCGAGGATTAAGGCAAGGATTGTGTCGGAGTACTTCCCACACTACTGCCAGATAATTGCCTCGAAGCACATGCCTGAGCGTTTCGGTTATTTTGACCTTTTCTCAGGCCCTGGTGTGTATGAGGACGGTCAGGAGTCAACACCTATTTTGTTGGCTCGCAACTGTCATCGTATGGAATTTCTGCGCCAACGCTTGTGGATGGTGTTCAACGATGTGAATTGGTCGGAAAAGCTGAGAGAAAACTTCTATCAGCGTTTCAATGATTCTGACTTTGGGTTCCGTCCTCATTTCGGTCACAGCGAGGTGGGCAAAGAGCCAGAGATTGACAAGTTCCTGCGCAGAAGTTGGATGAAGCAGAATCAAAGTGGCAGAGTGTTCAACGAATGCCCTTCGGTTTTGTTCATCGACCCTTTTGGTTACAAGGCAATACATACAGACGTGCTCACCGACTTCATGAAAAGTTGGGGCAATGAGGTGTTCATCTTTATAAACTCAAAGAGAATCAATCCTGCACTTGATAACCCCAAATTTGAGGAAGACCTTCGCAACCTTCTCCCCACTACATTTGATCAAGTTAAGGCTGACATACGCACAAAGAGGACACTTGGCGAAAGGCTTCAGGTTATCATCAATGGTATAGGCGAAGAGTTCAAACGTAAGTTAGGACACGTTTTCTATACAGCCTTCAAGTTCCAGGAGGAGGACATCAACACTACGAGTCACTTCATTCTGCACATCACTAAGGGGCCTAAGGGTTACGAACTGATAAAGCAGATTTATAACGACTTTGACAATGTGGGTGCAGCCTTTGATGCCGAAAGTAACACCTATACCTTCGATGCGAAGATGGATAACCGTCCACCGAGCATGTTTGAAGAAGAATTGCGACAAGCATCAATCGACACTCTTGCCGAACAACTTTGGAAGAAGTACGCTAATCAAACGATAAGTGCTCAGAAGCTGTTTGACGATGAGCAGAAGGAAACCAAGTTCTGCCGTATGCACTATGCAATGGCTTTGCGCTCACTCTACAGCAAGGGAGCTTTGCAGTCAAGATTTACCGATGACAAGAAACACGTGGTAAGCGTTCTCATCAACGATAACTGCATACTCACCTTTGTAAATCACGATTAAGTATGGCTACATCGAAGATAGAATGGACAGATAAGACATGGAACCCTGTTACTGGTTGTACGAAGCAATCAGAGGGTTGTCGTAACTGTTACGCGGAGGTGATGGCTCGTAGATTGAAGGGTATGCACAAGCCAAAGTATCAGAATGGTTTTGCTTTGACGCTCCACCCCGAAGACCTTGACGAACCAAAGAAGTGGCGTGCGAAGTCGATGGTATTTGTATGCTCAATGGGCGACCTTTTCCATAAGGATGTTCCTTTTGAGTTCGTAGATAAAGTGATGCAGACGATAAGCGAAACGCCTCAGCATTGTTACCAGATTCTGACCAAACGAGCCGAACGTATGGCAGAATACTTTGCTACACGCAAGGCTCCGGCTAATGCTTGGCTTGGTGTGACGGTTGAGGAAGAACGCACAAAGTTCCGCATGGATTATCTGCGTCAGATTCCTGCAACCGTACATTTCCTTTCCTGCGAGCCATTGCTCAGCGACCTTGGAGAAATGAATCTCGAAGGCATTGAATGGGTGATTGTTGGTGGCGAGAGTGGCGTGAAGGCTCGTCCTATGCAGGAGGCGTGGGTGCTGAATATCAAACGTCAGGCGAATGCTGCCAAAGTACCTTTCTTTTTTAAGCAATGGGGAACCTGGAGCAAGGACGGAGTGAAGAGCAACAAGCACGTAAACGGCAAATTGCTTGAAGGTAAGGTTTGTCAGGAACTGCCGAAGGAGAAAGGAGGCAAGCGATGAACGGACTTTACGTAGAGCGCGTGCTTGCAATGCGTCCTGACCGTGCAGCCTTTCAGCATGTAAATGGTGATGAACTGGAGCTGAACAAACTCTTAGTTAAGGAATTGACACCCTTGCTGAAACAGGCGCAGTTCAATCCCAATCACGATATTGACAAGGTTGACTTGTTGCAACTTGCATACGGCATTTGCTTGCAGGTGTACGAAACTCCCCTTGTGATAGACACCGAGAAGAGTAGTGTTGAATGGTTGACGATAAATGACTTCCTTGAATCAATAAGGATTTACACAACGTCAAACGAGCAAAGTTCGATGGCTCTTTGTTTGGCTATGCACATCCTCTCCTTGCAGAAAGAGATTACGCATGAAGCATACAAGTTTGCCGACTTGATGCAATTGTATTGTGCACAGACAGCACTCGATTCCCGACTTTATAAGTATTTCTGCTCGTTGCGAACAGAGAAGTCAAAGCAGTACAAGGTTGATTGGGCATCTTTCAACCCTAGCATTGATAATCTTTCTGCGCTTTCACATTCTACTTGGAACACCATTACCCATGGTTTCAGTTTAGAGATGGTAGAGAGTTGGTTGGCATGCATTGATAACAAAAGGTACAACCTCCTTCCGATCATCACTAATGCGTTTGAAGAAGACGTGAAGCAAAGAAAAATAATCGAGGAACAAAACGACAATTTCGACTGGTAAGTATGAATAAGATATTTAATTACGACGAACACGAAACCCGAGCAGCACTTTGGGCACTACAGGAGGAAAGTTATCCCATCATCGATCAAGCGGATGAAGAGGGTTCTTGGCTTTTATGTGCTCATGCTTCAGGGCTTATCTCGCGCATACGCCGACAGAACGAAGAACTTGCCGAACGCATTTCTTATTCTGACATCGAGATTGCATTTGCTCGTTATGCTGACGAAAACGAAGATAAGAAGGAGATGCTTGTGGAGCTGTTGGAACTGATGCAGGATGGCAAGTACGATAGCCGTCTTTATGCTATTCAGCGTCACTTGCAGGACAACTCATCTATCTTCAACGAACTGCCTCCAGCGATGCCTTCAATCGCGCTTTGTGAGTTTGAGAACTTGCCAGCTCAGTTGTTTGAGTTCGTGGCAGGCAATGACATCAACACAAGAAAGCAGAAACTGAAAGACGTTATTGATGATCTGAAGGATGAGGTTGCAAAGGTGATTAAGCGAAACGAGAAACCAGGTAACGATACACTTGTTTCGGTATTGAAGAACTACTATGCTATTCACGATTTGACGCTTATTCCATCCCGAAAAGCGTACACAACCTTTTTTGCGCCAGTAATCAACCTTACGGCAAAAGGCTCTTTTGACAACTTCCGAACAAAGATGAAGGAGAAATTTCCTCGCCTTGAAAGCATGGAATAATCCGACTTACTGACTTTTACTGAACTAATGGTGAACTTTCGCTGACCGCAGTGAAAATTCACCTTTTTTTATTTATGTTTATCCGTTTGTAACATATTGAGTTGCAGACGGATATTTTTGTTTTCAACATTTCATGAAATAATTTTTAGCGTTCTATTGCGAGTTCAAAGTGACCCTATACCTTTGCGCTCAGATTGAGGAACAAACAAGTTCTGAAAGTCTCGGTGCTTTTGTCTGTTGGAGCACCACCCCGAACTCTAAGACCCATGCAGTAAGGCGCATGATAACAGACACATTATATAATAATATGAGTATTTATTTCAGTTTCCGCATTTGGAAGTTCAAGGTGACTTTCAACTGCAACCTAAGCAAGAACGACTAAAATGAAGAGTATTTTCAAAGTGGTGCAGCAGGGCGAGGCTTTCGCTGTACAGAGTCAGAAGAGTGACAGCGGTCAGACGATGAAGTGCAACATCGTGCTTCAGGAGATTGGTGGCAAGTTTGAGGACCAGTTTGTGGGTGCTATGCTGGGCAATGCAGCAACTTGCAAGTTCTACCCTGGGGATGTGGTGGCGGCTTCGCTGCGGTTCTCAACACGTGATTACAACGGTCAGACGTATCAGGACATTCTGGTAACGGACATCGTAAAACTTAACCGATAAGAAGCTATGGTAGCAAGAGGTATTCGCAACAACAATCCACTGAACATCCGTCACTCCAAGGATCAGTGGCAGGGCAAGGCCCTGAAGCAGACGGATAAGAGTTTTGTGCAGTTCAAGAGCCGTGTGTATGGCTATCGTGCAGCATTCAAGATTCTGCATACGTACATCACGAAGGGCAAGGACACCATCCGCAAGATCATTGCCAAGTGGGCACCTTCCTCTGATCGAAACAATACGCAGAGCTACATCAATTACGTGAGTTCGACCACCGGCATCAACGCGAGTCATGCACTACGCTGGGAGGACAAGGACGACCTGGTAGAGATTGTACGAAGCATGGCGCACATGGAGAGTGGCATCATCGAGGACAAGAAGCTCATCGAAGAGGCTTACGAAATGGCAAACAAACAGTAACATTATTCACTTGAGTTGAAGACAGTAGCGTGAGAAATGTCCCGGGACAATTTGCGCAAACTAAAACTTACGACACTTCTTCGCTCGCTAAATTTTCGATTCAAGTAAATTATGGCAGAGATTAAGACTATCAACAATGCTAAGGAGATAAAGGACGTGACCATTGAGGGAGTTGCCTTTATCAGTGAGAATATCAACCTTATTTCGTTTGCTCCGGACGATCCTGTTCCGGGCAGAGTGAAGGGTTTTCGCCGTCAGGGTACGGCACAGCAGATGACGGACGGGACATTCGATTTTGTGGCTAAGCCGCAGTTGCGTCCGCAATCGAAACTGATCAAGAAGTTGGCACACGGACGTGCCTCTGAGACAAAGGACGATGCCATTCAGCTGACGCTGAAGGTGTATAAGAACGAGGGTGTGAACATCAGTCAGACAATTCTGGAAGAGGCAGTTGTGGCTGTGGATGCTATCCGCGAGTATCAACTGAAAAGATAATACACGACTATGAGTGTACACGTAATTTATATGCAGGAGGGGCGCAAGATGATGCGTCCCGTCCTGACACGCGAAGAGTACATGGCTCTGCGCGACAGCGAACAGAACCGGAGGGCTGAGAAGCGGAACATGGTGCAGATGAATTATAGTTGTCTGCCGACAACAAACGATAACGATGACGATAACGATAACCGACATCCGGGTTGTGGACCTCTGAAAGGTTGTACTACGCCTTCGAATACCGTAGGTATGGACGTGGATCTTAACCGTAACGATTTTGCCACCGAAGATGAGTACCAACAGGCTCTTGTGAGCATTCCAGAGAAGGTGCTTGCAAAGAAGGACGAACTCGGGTTGCTGATGCTGGAGCGTTCGGCTACGAAGGGTTGCCACATCGTGTTTCGCCGTCACCCCGAGATGACGCAGGAGGAGAATCTGCGTTGGGCATCGAAGGTACTGGGTGTGGAGTACGACAAGGGTGCAAAGGACATCACGAGGGTGTTTTATACACCAGCTGATAAATTGGTGTATTTGGATGATGCACTCTTCGAACAAAGGTCGTGTCTGGAAGACACTACAGCGAAGCGGTCAGTAACCGGGGGCAACGCCCTCGGATCTAAGAGCTCACCCACCGAAATGTGCCTGGAAGGCACTACCTCAGAAGGCTGCGTGCATGGTACTGCCCTCCAGGCAGGTGCTGAGAGCGGAGGCGTAAATCCGGCAGCATCCTCTCCTTCGTCGAGTATGCAACCGGTTACTCAGATAGTGGCTTCCAGCCACGACGGTGAGGACTCTTCCATAAACCATAAACCATCCACCATAAACCTTGATTCCGTCAACCCTCACTCTCTCCACGCCTTCGACCTCTGTGTGCAGAATGCCGGTTTGAAGGCTGAGGAGATGGACATCTGGGGCGAGCACAACTGGCACTCGAACCTGATGGCAGTGCTGAGTGTGGGATTGCCAAAACTGATGAGTAAAGACCAGTTGCTGGCGGTGGTGGCAAAGCGTTTGCCGAACTACTCGCAGACGAAGGATTGCCAGAAACTCATCGAGTACTTCTACGAGAACTATACGGCAGACAAGGGCTTCATGAGCACTACGCTGAGGGAGATCAATGCGAAGGCGCAAAGGATGGCGAGCCAAACTAAAGAAAACGATGACGATAACGATAACCAGGATCCTATGGCAAACGAACTGGCAGAAACTTGGACACCTCCCACCCTGCCCAAGAAGATTCCTCGCCTGATGGAGCTGCTGGTGAGCAACTACGACCCACGTTTCCGCGAGATGCTTTTACTGTCGGCTCTGCCTGTACTGTCGGCTCATGCGAGTCATTTCCGTGCCACCTACCTGAACGGCAAAGTGATTGGCCCTCAGCAGTATGTGTCGGTAATCGGTGGTAGTGGTCAGGGTAAAGGCAACTGTACCTCGCTTTACCAGGAGATGGTGCAATACACCCTGCAGGACAACGATGAGCGCGAGTGGCAGAAGGTGAAGGAGAATGCTGAGCTGCGCGACAAGAAGGCGAATGCCAAGGAGCGTCCGCCGAAGTATCACCCTCGGTTGCGCCTGTTCGAGACGACCTCGAAGTCGAGTATTCTGGAGCTGCAGACGAACCTCGGCAAGAACGGAATGCTGCTCGGTCAGTTCTCGGAGGTGGATGGATTGTCGAGTGCCTCGCGTGCCGCCTATTCGGACATCAGCGTGCTGCTGCGCAAGGGTTGGGACATGGACATGCACCGTCAGTTCTACATGAGCGATGCTACGTGCAACACCTACACACAGATGAGTATTTCGCTGCTGATGGCAGGTACGGTGAAGGCGATGCTGGAGCGTATGTTTTCGGACAACAACTGCGAGGGCGGCCTCATGCAGCGTTGCATTCCGGTGCTGGTGCCCAAGGCGAAGCGAACGTTCCGTCCTCCACGGCAGAACTTCCTCACAGACGATGAGAAGAAGGAACGCGATGCTCTGCTTATCGAACTCTATCAGAAGGACTTGGCGCTGGGCGAAGAGACGCGATGGCTCGAAACACCCCTCATGAACCGTGCCATCGGACAGTGGTTTGACTCGCTGGAGGAGCGCTACAATGATGGTCAGTTGACCGAGGCAGAAGCCGACCTCAGTCACCGCTGCGGTGAGTTCATGCTGCGTGCCGCCATTCCGCTGATTGCCCTCTATGGCAGGGAGACAAAGGAAATTGTGGATTTCTGCCGATGGGTGGGCGAAACGGCTCACTACGCCATGTGCCGCATCTTCGGTCTCCGCGTGCAGAAGGACATCACCAGCGCCAACGAACTGCTGGCTCAGCATCTGGATGCCCGTAAGACTGCCGAACCGCTGCTGGACAAGATGCCACAGGTGTTCACCATGCAGCAATTCAAGGACATGCGCGTGCGTGATGGTCAGAGCCCAGAGGTGAAGATGCTGCTGAGTCGATACTGCAAGAATGGTAAGTTGGAGCGTGTGGGACGTGGAGTGTATAGGAAGAGTAGCGGAGGTAACATAGTAACTGTTACAAAAAAGAGTGACTGTACCCATGAAACTGTTGATTAAGCGAACCTACCTGCACGAGGAATGCACATTGGGATGCCTGCAAGTGATCCTCAGCGGAAAGTACGAAAGCGAACACATTGATGCATCCGTCCTGAAGCCTCACCCACTGGGTGGGGTGTGGACGACGCTCTGCGACACTCTCGAGCCCCATGCTATCCCATGGGAGGACAAGCCCCTCATCGGTCAGCACAGGGGCAAGCGCATCACCGGCAAGACAGCCATTCCCGAAGGAACATACCGCATCGAACTACGTGACAGCAAGACTTACAAGCGCCAGATGCCCCAGTTCATTGGCGTACCCGAGTTCAAGAACATCGTACTGCGAACTGGAAGGACAAAAGAACAATCGCGAGGCGACATCCTGGTAGGTCGTGCCACTCGCACCGAACCCTTCAACCTGGAAGATTCCAGACCCACCTTCAACCTCCTCTACAACCTCATTGCCGAAGCCCTCGACTATGGCGAATCGGTAACGGTGGAAGTAAGAAGCCCAAAGGAGTGGACTTTCCCTAAAGCATAACATTCACCCCCAATTCCGACATCAAAGTGCCGGGGTTGGGGATACACAAAAATATTTCTTAACTTTGCAGCATTAACAGTTTCCAATGCATAAAAACTGTTAATATTTCAGGTTTATTTGAGATTTTTCCTGTCATTAATATATCAATATTTAGTCATATTTAGTATATTTGTACCCTAATAAATGTAAAACGAAAAGAAGTCTATCGAGGCTCTGGGTTCATCGGTCTTGATGAGTGGGACATAAAATCATGAAAAATATAGAATTATCATGTGATCTATGAAGGAAATACTTGACTTTTATCTGCGGCTCTCGCAAAACAACAATAAACCTTGGTTTGACGAGCATCGTCCTGAATACGAGGCGACAAAGAAGAAGCTCCATGCCGTTGCAGAGGAGTTCATCAAAGGCATTGAGGAGTTTGACCCGAGATGCAAGGGACTTCAGGTGAAGGACTGCACGTACCGTATCAATCGTGACATCCGTTTCTCTCAGGACAAACGTCCATACAAGGATTGGCATGGCATCTATGTATGTCCGAAAGGCAAGAAATCTGGCATGGCTGGCTACTACATTCACTTCGAGCCTATCAATGACCTCTACTTTGTATGTGGTGGACTTTATAATCCAACAAAGGAGGTTCTGGCAAGTGTCCGTGAGCAGATTATGCTTGAACCTGATGCATTCCACGAAGCAGTACTTTCATGCGGAGAAGACTATCACCTGAATTGGGATAATGCTTTGAAACGTATGCCTACAGGGTATAACGAAGCAGACAAGCATAGCGAGTACTATCGCCTGAAGACATACGAGATGTACAAGCCACTCACCAAACGTGATGTGCTTGCCAAGGACTTTATAAAGAATGCCCTTTCGCACCTGAAACGAACATACAAGTTCAACGAAATGCTGAACCAGTGTTTCGATTATGCTTATGACCCTGATAAGGAGTAAGTTCTATAGCACAAATCGAGCAGTATGCGCACATGGAGGTATGCATACCGTTTATGTAGTCGAGATTGAGAGTGTTTACACAAAGTAATTCGTAAAACATCCCAACTTCTCAGCAGATAATGAAGACAATATTGTTCTTACACGGATTTTTTGCAAGCGGAAGCTGCACACCTGCAAATGCTTTACGAGAGGCATTTTCGGGCAAGGTGCGTGTGCTCACTCCTGACCTTCCGATGCACCCAAGAGAGGCACTGGAGTTCATCCATCAGCTTTGCGATAAAGAGAAGCCCGACCTGTTGGTTGGCAACAGCAACGGTTCGTTCCTTGCCCAGATTATTGCGCCCATCGTTGGCGTTCCTGCCTTGCTTGGTAATCCACATCTGGAGATGACGGAGTTTCTGAAACCTCGCATCGGAGAGCATCAGTATAAGGCTCCACGAATGGACGGCAAACAGGATTTCGTGATTGACGAAGAGCTTATCAAGGAGTTCAAGGAGTTACAGCAGGAGCAGTTCAACTACAGCAATCCGTATTGGAAAGATAAGATTTGGGGCATCTTCGGTGAACAAGACACATTGGCACATTACAAACCTTTGTTCTTGGAGCATTACAACAAAGCCTTCGACTTCCCTGGTGGTCACACACCAACAGCAGAAGAAGTGAAGACTTGGTATGTGCCTCTTATCAAGAAGATGCTGATGACTTACGAGCGCCCAGAAGAACGTTACTTCCAGCACTTCAAGGGAGGTAAGTATCGATTTGTGAGAACTGCATTTGATAGCGAGACAAAGGAACGCATGGTGGTCTATCAAGCACTTTATGGCGAACAGAAGTACTGGGTACGTCCAGAAAAGATGTTCTTTGAAAAGGTTACAAGAGACGGAAAGACATTCAGCAGATTCACTGAGATTGATAATGAAAATAAATCTACGTTGTCACATAGCGATTCATAAATCCATCAACATATAAGTGTAACAATTCAACTAATTCATATACTATATAAATAGGTAACCAAAACTATTAGTATGATGATGCAAAACAACAACTGTCCAGTGGTGCTCTATACTGCACCAGATGGCACGACACAACTGGACGTAAAATTGGAGAATGAGACAGTGTGGCTGACTCGTGAGCAGATGGCCATCCTGTTTGGACGTGATTATAAGACGATTGCGAAACACGTCAACAACGCCCTGAAAGAAGAATTGGCAGGTGAACCGGTAGTCGCAAAATTTGCGACACCCAAGAAATATGGTCGTGTAGAAGGACATGTACAGATGCAGGACATTGAGTATTGCAACCTTGACATGATTGTGTCTGTAGGTTTTCGTGTGAAAAGCAAACGAGGTGTTGAGTTCAGAAAATGGGCAAACAAGATCCTCAAGCAATACCTCATCAAGGGCTATGCTATTGACCAGCGTCGCCTTGACCACTACAACGAGTTGAAGGATGTGGTGAAGCTGATGTCGCGTGCTATCTCTCTGCAAGACAAGGTTTCGGAAGAAGAGTTCGGAGGACTCTTCAACGTCATCGGTGATTACGTCTATGCGCTCGACACTCTCGACCGCTATGACTATCAAGAACTTGCCGTTGACAAGACAACCAAGGACGAACCATTCCATGCCACATACGACAATGCCATGGAGGCTATCAACGGACTGAAGGAGAAGTTTGGCGGTTCCGCTCTCTTTGCCAACGAGAAAGACGATTCCTTCAAGAGCAGCATCGGCCAGATCTACCAAACCTTCGGTGGCGAGGAGCTCTACCCTTCCGTCGAAGAAAAGGCTGCTATGCTCCTCTATCTCGTGGTGAAGAACCACTCGTTCAGCGATGGCAACAAACGTATCGCCGCCATGCTCTTCCTTTGGTTCCTCTCCAAGAACGGCATCCTCTACGCCCCCGATGGTCACAAGCGCATCGCCGACAACACCCTCGTTGCCCTCACCCTCATGATCGCTGAAAGCCGAACGGAGGAGAAGGACGTAATGGTGAAGGTAGTGGTAAATTTGATTAATCAGGAGAATCAATAAACTCTTTCTAAAACAAATACACACATGGATTTTTATGATGTACAAATAACGACGGATTTGGGTGAAGTTGTGGTATTGCAGGTTGCAGCTTCATCACCTCAAGAGGCTGAAATGACAGCAATTTCAATGGTCGAAAGTGGCCAAGCTGGTACTGTCTGTAATATTGTTACTGATTGTTTTGCTATCTACTAAAATAACATTATGACCAATCAACATAAAGACCCAATGGAATGGGAAGTGCTCGAAAGTGAGTACCTTTACAAAAGACCTTGGCTGACGGCAAGACGTGAGCATGTAAAATTGCCTACTGGTGCTGAGATTAAGGACTTCTATGTTCTGGAATATCCTGAGTTCTGCAACGTGATTGCCATAACGAAGGACGGGAAGTTCCTGATGGAACGTCAGTATCGCCACGCTCAGCATCTGACAGGCATCGAGATTCCTGCCGGATGTGTGGAGGAAGGCGAAAATCCAATGGAGGCAGCCAAGCGTGAGCTGTATGAGGAAACTGGCTTTGGCGGTGGAGAATGGAGTAAACTCATGACCATAAGCCCTAATGCTGGAGCCTGTACAAATTATAGCCATACATTCCTTGCTGTTGGTGTCGAACAACTGTCAAGTCAGCACCTTGAAGAGTCAGAAGACATAAAGATTGTGCTGATGGAGCAAGACGAGGTAATCCGAATGTTGAAGAACGATGAGTTCCATCAAGCAATGATGGCAGCACCTCTATGGAAGTACTTTGCTATGAATAACTTGATATAATGCTACAATGATAAAGAAACTATTCATAGGTGCATTCGCTGCACTTTCAATGATGTCCTGCGGAAGTAAGGATAAGCAGGTTGAATCCGTCGTGGACAAACAAACTACTATGGATGAAGTGATTATGTCACGCCGTAGCATCCGCAAATGGCAGGACAAGACAATTGGTCGTGATACGCTCGACATTATTATGAAGCATGGCATCAATGCACCTAACGGCAAAGGCATTCAGGCGTATGAAGTACGAGTGATTGACAAGCCAGAGTTGCTGAAAGAAATGTCGGAAGCAGTTGTGAAGGACATGCCAGAGGTTGGTCAACGTGAAGGATTCAAGAACATCTTCGTTGATGCACCATGTGTTGTTTTCATTGCGGCATACGATGATTACGACCTCTCGCAGGTGGATTGTGGTTTGCTTGGTGAGAACATCATCCTTTCTGCTTGGTCAATGGGAATCGGCTCTTGTTGCTTGGGCAGTTCGGCAAGAATGCTCAATACTTCAGAGTCAGCAGCACCTTATATGCAGAAGTTCGATTTCTCTGAAGGCTACAAACTCCTTTATTGCATTGCACTCGGTTATCCAGACGAAACACCTGATGCAAAGCCTCGTAAAGAAGAAAAGGTTCGTTACATTGAATAATGGCTCGTATATTCATAGCAATACGTTTCAATGACGAGTTCAAAGAAAAGCTCATTGAAATTCAAGACTACTTGATATCACGAGGAGTCAAGGGAAACTATTGCTCATACGGCAATCTGCACATGACTCTCGCTTTCATCGGAGAGAACTACGACCTTCCAGCCATACGAAAGGCTGTGAACGAAGTTGAGTTTGACCCATTTGAAATGTCATTAGGCAACCTTGGTACATTCCCAACAAAGGCAGGAGTGATATGGTGTGGAGTGAAGGATGGAACAGCAGCTACATCCCTTGCAAACCATCTACGAGAACGGCTTAAAGCAAATGGGGTGGCATTCAGCGCACTTGCATTCGTTCCTCACATTTCGCTTGTTCAGCATCCGTCGGAAATCATCACGGATATTGCAGTTCCAGATGCGACCATACGAGTTGAACAAATTTACATCATGAAGGCTGAACGCATCGACGGTGAACTGACGCCAAACCGAGTGCAATCAAGCTCGCTTGAATTGCCGAGGTGCGAAGAAAGAAGACCGACAGGTCAACTGATTTACTCTGAAATATAAACTACAATTATTAGGATTTGAAGGCACTTGTAAAGACTTTATTGCTCAATGCAAAGAAGAAATTCGTAAGTTCGAAACCAAGAAATAATAAAAATGGAACAAAACAATATAGTACTCTTTCAAGTCAGGACGGACATGTACGACTTGAAGTGAAGCAAGCTGGCGAAACAGTTTGGCTAAGGCAAGAACAGATAGCAGAGTTGTTCGGCAAGGATGTCTCTGGCGTATCACGTCACATTGCAAAAATCTTCAAGGATGGAGAACTTGAGGAAGAAAGCAATTTGCTAAAAATGCAAATTCATTTTTCAGACAAGCCCGTTAATGTCTATTCCCTCATTTTGTAAGAGAATTATAAACAACAAGATACATAAAAGTTATGAATATCGGAGATAGAATACCTGATGTGCTTGGCATTGACCAGCACGGAAATGAAATTAAGTCAAGCGATTATCGTGGTCGCAAGATTGTGATTTATACTTATCCCAAGGCGAACACAAGCGGCTGTACTGCCGAAGCATGTTCGCTACAGGCACACAAGCAGGAGTTGGCAGAACTTGGCTATGAGATTATCGGTGTAAGCAAGGACAAACAGGAATTGCAGAAGAAATTTGCAGATGCCCAGGGCTTGGAATTTCCACTGATTGCCGACACAAGCACAGAACTGCTCCAGTCGCTTGGTGCATGGGGCGAGAAGGTGGCTTGTGGTCGCAGAACCATTGGTACGCTTCGCACCACCTATCTGGTCAATGAGGAAGGAATCATCGAGCGTATCTTTACTCCAAAAGAAATCAAGACAAAGATTCATGCTGAACAGATATTAAGCGTGATCAAAGCATAAAGTTAATACAAAAAAATACAAATATGAAGAATTTTGATTATCAGACCCCTACCCGACTTATCTTCGGTAAGGGTGTAGTAGCAGAGAAACTGCAGAGCGTAATGGCTCAGTTTGGCAACCGTGTACTCATGACATGGGGCGGTGGCAGCATCAAGCGCAGTGGTCTTTACGACCAGGTAAAGGAAATCCTCAAGGACAAGGAATTGTATGAACTCTCTGGCATTGAGCCAAATCCTAAGTTCAACCCAAGCGTACTGGAGGGGATAAAGATTTGCAAGGAGAAGCAGATTGATGTTATCCTCTCTGTAGGTGGTGGTTCTGTTCTAGACTGCACCAAGGCTATTGCCGGTTGTGCTTGCTCGGATGCTGATCCTTGGGATGTTGTGACAATGAAGGTGCGCAACGAGCGTGCAATACCTATCGTTGACATCATCACACTTGCAGCTACAGGTTCAGAGTATGATTGCGGTGGCGTAATCTCACGCACAGAGACCAACGACAAGCTGGCATACTTCTCGCCATACGTGTTCCCTGCTGTTTCATTCATTGATCCCACCTATACATTCTCACTCCCTGTAAAGCAGACACTTGCTGGTGTAGCTGACTGCATCAATCACATCATGGAGCAGTACTTCTGTGGTGAGCACATCATGATGAACGATGTCTTCATGGAAGGTGCTATCAAATCGCTCATCAAGAACGTTAAGATTGTACTCAACGATCCTGAGAACTACGATGCTCGTGCCGAGATATTCTATGCAACAACGCTGGGTTGCAATGGCATCTATGCTCTTGGTAACAGTGCAGGCGGATGGCCTATGCACTCTATCGAGCACGCACTTTCTGCATACTACGACATCACCCATGGCGAAGGTCTTGCCATCGTAACTCCACGTTGGATGAAGCACATTCTCAACACTTCTGAGGGCGAACTTCACGAACAGGTTGTTGAGCGTATCACTTCATTCGGCAAGAATGTGTTTGGCGTGAACACTCCAGAGGAATCTATCCAGGCAATCCATGACTTCTACAAGGAGATAGGCATACCTATGAATCTTCGTGAGGTAGGTATTGATGACAGTCGCATTGATGAAATGGCAAAGCACATTGCCGACAATGAGGGACTTGAACATGCATGGGCTCCTCTGCTTGAAGCTGACATCAAGGCAATACTTGTTGACTGTCTGTAAATGTCCCCAAAACAGCAACACTTTTGGAATATTATATAAATGAAGAAGTTATTCCTAATAATGTTTACCCTGGTGTCAGTTGTCATTACTGCACAAGCTCAGGATGAAGTATTCGCTAACATTTCATTTGCTCAGGCACCTATTTCTGGTGGAGGCACGAAAGATCTTAAAATCAACATCTGGAAAGGAAAGGGTCAGGGTGTTCATCCTGTTGTACTATTTGTTCATGGCGGAGCGTGGATATCGGGCGACAACAATCTCGATGCATCCGGATCTGAACAGATAAAGGCACTGATGCAGTTACGTGAAAGAGGCATCACCATTGCTGCTGCTACATACCGTTTCTCTAACGAAGCAATTTTCCCGGCACAGATTCATGATGTCAAGGCTGCTATACGATACCTGAAGGCAAATGCCAACATGTATGGCATTGATCCTACCCGTATCATGACCATGGGCGAATCAGCAGGTGCACAGCTGGCTTTACTCGCAGCAGTATCAAACGGCGAAGAGGCGATGGAAGGAAGTATTGGTGGAAACCTGGATGTTGACAGCAAAGTAATCGGTTGTGTCGATTGTTACGGCATGACAGACTTCCTCACCCTTGCTTCTGACCTTTATGCACGCAAAGATTTAGGTCGTACAGATGGGCAGGTCTATGAATTGGTGGAAGACAAGAACTCCAGCCGCTCACAACTATTTGGCTTGACGACCGATGAGTGCAATTTAGGTACGGTTACTGCCAAGCCAAAGAAATTTCCCCAACAATATGAATTGGTGAAGCAAGGCAGTCCTATCTTTCATGTCACTCCCGATGATCCTCCAATCTTGATAATCAATGGTCAGAAGGACATCCGTGTTCCCTCTGCCCAAGCCATCAAGATGTATGAGGCATTGTATGCAGCTGGTGTAGAAGCAGAACTGATACTCAATGACAGAGCACCACATGGAAATCTCGGTTCTGAGGCTGCCGCCGCTATCAAGTCATTCATCTCTCGCATACTTTTGAAGAAGTAAAGCATAATCTTTAATATTAAGAAATCATACCTAGCAATGAAAAAAGTGTTACTACTCCTTTCGCTTATTGTCTGCATTACAGCCAAGGCTCAGGATAAGGTTCTCAGTATTCCATATTCATCAAACAAAAGCATCTATGGCATAATCAGCGAACCGTCTTCAAATCAAAAAAAGCATGGCATTGCAATTATCTGTCATGGATTCAATCCTGAAGAGCGTGCCAAATCCAATCAATACGTAGAGGAATTTCTTAAACCACAAAAGACATTAGCTCAATGAATCGCAAATCAATATTTACCTTGATACTCTTTGGAGCATTATGCGCTTTGTCCTATGCACAAAAAGGTGTGTTCTCAATTGACAAGAGCAAACTCATTGATGCAGACGGTCAGGTGTTTGTTATAAGGGGCATAAACAATCCACATGCGTGGTTTGGAGAAAAGGCTTACGCAGCACTTGACGACATAAAGGCCGTAGGAAGCAATACTATCCGCATTGTATGGAGTACCAGAGGTAAGGATGCTGACCTTGAACGTATTATAAGGCGTTGCATTGAGTTGGAAATGATTCCTATGGTAGAACTACATGATGTTACAGGCAATACATCAGGCGACCGTCTGACAGATATGGCGAAATGGTATGCAGAACCCAATCGTGTAGAAATGCTATTGAAATATGAGAGATACTTGCTGCTTAACATAGCCAATGAATGGGGGGCTCATAATACGAAGGCCAATTACTGGCAATCATCATACGCAAGATGTATTTACATCATGCGTAAAGCAGGATATACAACAACTCTTGTCATTGATGCTCCTGGATGGGGACAGAACATTGACCCGATAATCGAATATGGGCAAAAGTTGATAGATTCTGATCCTTTGCACAACATTCTCTTTTCCATCCACATGTATGGAAGTTGGAACAAACCAGATAGAATAAGGGAAAAGCTTACCCTCTGTCACGAAAAGGATTTGCCCATCATCGTTGGTGAGTTTGGTTACAACTATGATGACGGAAAGAATAACCTGACCTGCAAGGTTAATCACAATGTCATATTGGATGTATGCAACGCTCTGGATTATGGCTATATGCCATGGTCATGGACAGGTAACAACAAAGAAAACCAATGGCTTGATCTTGTTGAACCCAGCGATTGGAAAACCCTCACATGGTGGGGACAACAGGTTATAGGTGGAAAAGGTGGTATAACCAAAACAGCAAAAAAGGCATCTGTATTCAAATCTGGCAAACAGCATGAACAATGAAAAAGATACTGATAACAGGTAGCACAGGTCGCATAGAGTGAACGTACAGGGAACAGTCAAGCAGGCAAAGGCTTGCAAGCAAATTGGTGCTAAGTACGTGTTCATGTCCAGTGACCAGGTGTATAATGGTACACCAATGTTTGGTGCTCTCAAAGAGAAGGATGTGCTTCAACCTGTCAACATCTATGGTCAGCACAAGTTGGAGGCAGAGCAAGGGGCGTTCGCAAAGACGAATACCTGCTGATAGATCCATACGATGAATACTTGATTGGCTACAAGAGTCGTGACATTGTTCTTGATCCCGTCTTCAAGCATCATGCTCACAACAACTCTGGACATCACTCCGTTCACCTGGTCAAACGTTAGTCTCAGCAGACGCGCAGTCTTTGTCTGGTTATTGGTAGAAAGAAGCTTTATCAATTAACAATGGATACGTGTGTTAATTCACACTAAATCCTGTAGAACCATCTTTGAAAATCGGGAATGTTACATTTTAGCAAATCAATGATACATCAAATTTGAGAAACGATACATTCGATAAAACTTATGGACGAATGAATGAAACTGATGTGTAGGTGAATCGCTAACTTTGCATCATGAAAAAGTTTTTATCAATATTATCTCTTTTGGTGTTCGCTATTGCAAGTACTTATGCGGCACCTAAGTTCATTTCTTTCGAGGGTGGTAGCGACAGCTGGTGCCTTACGGAAAGCCGTGGTGAAGTGACATGCGACCCTGCTGATTGGAAGGGTGTGCTAATAGCAGTTGAGAACCTTAAGAAAGACCTTGTGAAGGTGACTGGAAGAAACAATTACAACATTGTTGTCGGCACTCTTGGCAAGAGCAAGGTTGTTGAGAAGGCAATAAAGAAATGTCCTTCGGTTAAGAAGGAATTGCAGGGGAAGAACGAGAAGTTCATCATTACGGTTTCTGATGGCACGCTTGTGATTGCAGGAAGCGACAAGCGTGGCACCATATACGGAGTGTATGAGCTGAGTGAGCAAATTGGCGTGAGTCCTTGGTACGATTGGGCAGATGTGCCTGTTGCAAAGCACAATAAGATATACGTGAGCAAAGGAACATACACAGACGGTGAACCTGCCGTTAAGTACAGAGGAATCTTCCTCAACGACGAGGCACCTGCTCTAAGCGGATGGGTTGGTCAGAACTACGGAGGCGTTTACAATCATGAGTTCTATGCACGTGTGTTTGAGCTTGTACTTCGCCTAAAGGGTAACTTCATGTGGCCTGCCATGTGGAACAGTTCATTCTATGCTGACGACCCACTCAACATGCAGACAGCAGACGACATGGGCGTTATGATGGGTACGAGTCACCATGAACCTATGGCAAAAGCACATAAGGAGTGGACACGCGACAAGAGTCATGGTGCATGGAACTACGACGAGAACAAGGCGCAGCTCGATGATTTCTGGAAAAGTGGTGTGGAAAGAATGAAGAACACCGAGGATGTTGTTACAATAGGCATGCGTGGAAATGGTGATGAGCCAATGGGTAAGAATGCTGATGTGGCTCTTCTTGAAAAGATTGTGAGCAACCAGCGACGACTCATTGAGGAAGCAACTGGCAAACCAGCCAAGGAGACTCCACAGGTGTGGGCGTTATATAAAGAGGTGCAGGAATACTACGAAAAGGGAATGACCGTTCCTGACGATGTAATATTATTATTGTGTGACGACAACTGGGGCAATGTTCGCATTCTGCCTGAGTTGGGAGCAAAGGTTGCAAAGAAAGGATCTGTAAAACCAGCTAACGTGTGGGAGTCGCGTCATCCAGGCGGTTACGGTATGTACTACCACGTTGACTATGTTGGCGGACCTCGTAACTCAAAGTTCATTAACGTAAGCCAAATACAACGAATATGGGAACAGATGCAACTTACCTATGAGTACGGAGTTGACAAGCTTTGGATTCTCAACGTGGGAGACCTCAAGCCAATGGAGTTCCCTATCGACTTCTGGTTCCGCATGGCATGGAATCCAAGCCAATTCAATGCCTCAAACCTCCAGGAATATACTGAATCTTTCTGCCGTCAGCAGTTCGGTGAGGAGTACGCAGAAGAATCGGCACGCATACTGAACCTTCATGGCAAGTACGTACACCGACGCACACCAGAGCAGCTCGATGCATTCACCTATTCACTAAAGAATGGCGAATGGTCAACAAGGGTTGCTGAGTACCACATGCTTGAGAAAGATGCCGAAATGCTTTATAGCAAATTGCCAGCAGAGACAAAGGACGCATACGACCAGCTCGTCAGATTCCCAATACAAGCAATGACCAACCTCTATGACATGTACTATGCATTGGCTCAAGGCGATAGTGTTGGTGTGGCGCGTTACTTCAAGCAAGACTCAGTGCTATGTGCACATTATAATCATGAGATTTCCAATGGCAAGTGGAACCACTTTGCTGATGAGATTCACATTGGTTACAGATCATGGAACAGCCCTCCAAGAAACATCATGCCAACATTGGGTGGTGGAAACAATAGATGGATGAGGGGTCAAAATGCTCCTCAGAGACCTCAGAATGCAGGTAATGCTGATGCAAAGAGCGTTAATAGTGAGATTGTCATTGATGCAGATAAACACATGAAGAAAACCGATGCAGCTAACGCAAAGTGGCAGGTAATACCAGATTTCGGAATTTACAAATCTGCCATTGCTCTTTTCCCATACACATCATTAACAGACGGAGCAAGCGTTGAGTATGAGTTCACGTTGTCTTCAACAGATGCAGAGGTTAACATCTGTTTCGCCCCTACATTCCCATTCAACGGAGGCAAGGGTCAAAGAGTCAAGGTCGCAATTGATGGTGGAGAGCCACAAATAATCAACATCAACGAGGCAAGTAAATACATACGTGACGGTTATCGTGACCAAAACTACGAATGGGAGAAAACGCGTATCAACAAGCAGAAAATGAACTTCAAGTTGGGTAACACCAACGAGAACAAGCACGTGATAAGCGTAAGTCCTCTTGACCCAGGTGTGGTGATTGAAAGAATCATCATCTTGTAGTAGAAAAGAAGTGTTTATAAACGACCATCATAAATCGTGAGATCTCACTTTCAACAATGAAGTAAATAAGTAATTATAGGTATAGATTGTTAACTCGTTTGGCATGATTAAGCACGAAAGAATGCTTAATCATGCTTATTTTGTTGAATAATGGCATTATTTGTCAACATTTTGTGCTGTTTTATTGTCTAAAATGTATTTTTTTGTATAAATTTGCAACATTGAATATAGAAACGTCATTAAGAAAATACAAAATGAGTATAAAACACCGTATATTTCTATTGTTAGCTTGTATAGCGTTTTGTGTAAACTTGTCTGCACAAGACCAGTACGTCTTTTATAGAATGAATACAAAGGACGGACTTTCGTCAAGTTGCATCAACTCACTATTCGTTGATAGCCGAGGCTATCTGTGGGTATCGTCGGAAGGAGGACTGGACAGATACGACGGATACTCTTTCAGGTCGTACACCAATTACGGCGGTGCAAGCGATGAGCAGATAAGCAATGTACAATCGGTGGTTGAAGATGCTGAAGGCAAGCTTTGGATTGAAGGCACACTACCCTACGCCATCTACAAGGGTGGTAAGGATGGTTTCAACAAAGATGTGAAGACGTACCTGAAGGGATTAGACATTGAGGTGGACATGCTGTATAAGGTAGTTGCTGACGCGAATAAGAACCTGTATGTTATTACACCAAAGGTGCTGTATCACCATAACTTCAAAGAGAAGAAAACACGTAAATGGAACATCGACATTGACTTCATACAATCTGCTGATTGCAATGTTGCCAACTTTGATCAGGGAATCTATGTGTGCGTGGGAAACAATCTTTACCAGTTCCACAAGCAGCACGGCAGGATGGACAAAGTGAAGCTTCCTGAGTCTATGAACAAGAGCTACCTGAGACTCAAGCCATACGTTGATAGTGAGAACACGCTCTGGTTATTTTCAACCATGAGTGAAGACATCGTAAGGATGAGGTCGGACGGCGCACTATTGCCTTCTTTCACTCTTCCTGAGGCATTTAGTTCTCAGAGCAATGCCATCAGAAGCATCATCGATGACGAGATGGGTCATATATGGATTGCAACTGATAGGGAAGGTGTGTTTGTTTATACGAAAAGCACTGGCAACATTCAGAACTTAAAAAGCCTGAAGGACAACCAAAGTACGCTTGCAAGCAATAATGTAACTTGCATGTACAAGGATAATCACGGAACAGTTTGGGTAGGTCACATGAAGAAAGGCATCTCGTACACTAATGACAAGTACCGCCTTTTCCATAACGAAGCAACTCAATGTGGCGACATTTCAACACTTTACAACGACTCGAAGGGCAACCTGTGGCTCGGAACAGACGGCAATGGACTCTTCAAACAGGACATCACAGGCAACATAGTGAAGTCGGTATTGCCCGACATAACAATCTCATGTGTGATGGAGTCGCGTAATGGTGAAATATGGGTAGGCACTTATAACAATGGCATTTACCGCATAAACCCTAATGGGTCTGTAACTCAGATGACGAAGGAGAACGGTAAGCTCCCTACAAACTCGGCATGGCGTCTTGCAGAGGACGGCAACGGAAATGTATGGATGTGTTCTGCTTTCCACACCCTTGTAAGGATAAACCCTAATGACGGCACGATAAAAGAGGTGAAACGTGAAGATGGTTCAGAAATAAGGGGAATGTATCTTCTCTATGACAAGAAGAGCAGCATTTACGTAGGCACTTTCTACGGATTGTGGAAGGGCGACATCAAGACCTGCAAAGGCACTTCGATTGTGTCAAACAACTCTGGAAGTCAGAGTTTCCTGCACACCTCAATATTGTCGGTTCTGCATGATGGCAAGAAGAATATAATGTGGCTCGGACACACCACAGGTATTACCGTTTGGAACATGCAGAATGACTCCGTTTACTACATAGATAACAAGAACGGACTTGCCGACAACTCAATAAAAAATCTGCTTATTGACTCAAACGACAACATTTGGGTAAGTACGGGCAAGGGAATTTCATGCATAGAGCCAATTTGGGATGGCAGCTTCAAGGTGCTTGTACACAACTACGACACAAGCGATGGTATGTCAGAGAGCTACACAAACCAGTATGCATCTTGTAACGTGGGATACGGAAACCTTGCCATAGGAGGTCCAGACGGTTATGTGCTGATTAACCCATCGCAAATGATGAACATGTACCTTGAATCGCCTACACCTGTTGTGTCTGATATTCTTGTTGGCGATAGTATTTACCTCTCCGACCCTACTCTCATGAAGGGCGAGAATGGCGAAGAAATCATTCCAGAGTTAGACTTTGACTACAACAACCGCCAGATAACCATTCGCTTCTGCACAGGCAATCTTGTTTACGCAAGACGAGTTCATTATGCATATCGTGTTGAAGGCTTGATTGACGAATGGGTTTACACTGATGACGACCATGTGACATTCTACTCATTACCATCGGGCAATCACACGCTTGAGATTAAAGCATGCGGCGAGGATGGCGAATGGGGCAACATTACGAAGGTTGAGCTTAACGTATCGACTCCGATGTGGCGTTCGTGGTGGATGATATTATTCTACATTTCATTGCTTTTAGTGGGCACTTATTTCTTGTGGAAATATCATAAGTCGCTCAATCATGACGATGCAGCAGACGAGAAGACGAAACTTGAACATGAGCAGTTCGTGAAGATTGCTGACATGGAACTGAGATTCTTCACTAATGTCAGCCATGACTTGCGCACTCCTCTCACCTTGATAATAAGCCCGTTGCAGAGCATGGTTAACGAGCAATTACCTGCTTCTGTAAAGAACAGATGTAAGATGATGCTCAAGAATGCGCAGATACTCATGCAACAGGTAAACATGCTCCTCGATTTCCGTAAGCTTGACTCAGGCACAGACACTCTGCGTCTTCAAAGAGACAACATTGTCAACTTCCTGCATACGTTGTCAAACTCTTTCTCTGACTACGCAACAGATCGTAACATTAAGTTCAATTTCAACACGAAGATTTCGTCCGTTTACATCAAGTACGATGCTGAGAAGGTTTACAAAATCATGTATAACCTTCTAAGTAATGCGTTTAAGTTCGTGCCTGACGAGGGTGAGATTGATGTGAATGTTTATGACGATGACAAATACGTGTATGTAGAGGTGGCAGACAATGGACCTGGCATACCTGACGAGGCAAAGGACGACGTGTTCAAGCGATTCTATCAGGTTGTCACCGACCGTTCGCAATCAGGTAGCGGCATTGGTCTTCATATAGTTAGTGAGTATGTTCGTATTCATTGTGGAGAGATAACCTTGCTTGACAACGAGCCACATGGTGCTGTGTTCAAATTCTCTATCCCAAAGGAAATTGACAAGTCTAAGGTGCATGCGACAATCGTTGAGATAGACGACGAGAACGAAGTCACACAAGATGAGAACGACACTATGCACGAGAGTGACAAGTTCACGTTGCTCGTTGTTGATGATAACACCGACATGGTCAACTTCATGCGCGATTCATTCATAAATGACTACAACGTCATTACAGCTCATGACGGAGAGGATGCATTGGATAAGGTCAAGCATAATGCAATTGACTTGATAATCAGCGATGTGATGATGCCTAAGATGGATGGTATTGAGTTCTGCAAAAGGATAAAGTCAAATCCTAACACTTCGCATATACCTGTGGTGCTGCTTACAGCAAAAACCGCAGACGCATCTGTTCAGGAGGGTCTTGAAATTGGTGCTGACGACTACATCACCAAACCTTTCAATCTTGAAATTGTTCGTCTTCGTATTCAGAAACTTATTGAGAACAACGACAACAAACGTGCCGTTAATAATGAAGTTGTGCAACAAAATAACGGTTCTGAAGAATTTGGAATGACAGAAGCCGATAAGGAATTACTTCAGAGGGCAAGAGAAATAACGGAGACACACATGTCTGACCCTGACTTTAGCGTAGAGGCATTAGGAGCAGAGCTCAACATGAGTCGCACTTACTTGTATAAAAAACTTGTCAACATAACTGGCACAGGTCCTGGCGATTTCATACGAAGCATTCGTCTCAAGCGTGGAGCAAGACTTCTCGAGACAGGCAGCATGTCTATCTCTGATGTTTCAAGCAAGATAGGATATTCATCACCAAAGAGATTCACCGAGAACTTCAAGGTGGAATATGGGATGTCGCCATCGGAGTATCTGCGTCAGTTCAAGCAGAAAAAATCAAACGGCGACAAGAGCAGACAAGTTGACCCATCGCTACTTTACGAAGGTCCTGAAATCTGACAAGTTAGCATGTGTCAAACCAATAAATAACATGCATCAATCCAATAAAAAGAACATTAAAATAATCAAATAAAATGAAAAGACTATTTTCTGCCTTAATTGTAACGGTATTAGCAATGGTTACGGCAAAGGCTCAATTTCAACTTTCCTCGCTCATAAGCGACAACATGGTTCTTCAGCAGAAAAGCGAAGCACGAGTGTGGGGATGGGGAACTCCTGGTTCTGTCATAAAGATTGCTCCATCGTGGACAAAGACTATTTATTCTGCCAATGTTAAAGAAAATGGCGAATGGGAACGTAACATTGCCACACCAGAGGCAAGTTTCGACCCTGTGTCTATCTCATTCACAAACGGCAAGGAAAAAATCGTAATTAATAATGTTCTCATTGGCGAGGTGTGGTTGGCATCAGGACAGAGCAATATGGAAATGCCACTTAAGGGATTCTCTGGATGTTGCGTAGAGAACGGCACTCGCGATGCTCTCCGCGCACAAGTTGAATCACCATACGTGCGTATGTTTAAGGTGCCAAAGCGCCAAACCTATACACCTCAAGACAAATGCGAGGGAACGTGGGATTTGCCAACGTTCAAGAACGCATTAGAGTACTCAGCAACGGCATACTATTTCGCTTCATCGTTAAGTAGCGCTCTACAGGTTCCTGTTGGCATAGTAAACAGTAGCTACGGAGGTGCTCACGTTGAGAGCTGGGAAAGCAAACAGCTATGCGAAACCTATCCTGACATTCCGACTGACAGCATTGGAGCGTATAACTTCGGTTCGTGGGATTTCGACCGACCAATGCTCATGTATAACGCAATGTTCTGCCCTATCAAGAACTACACTTATAAAGGAATAATATGGTATCAAGGATGCAGCAACATTGGTCATGCCGATGTGTATGCTCAGAGACTTGCTGACATGGTGAAGGATTGGCGAAAGGAAATCGGACTTGGCGACATTCCTTTCTATCAGGTTCAATTGGCTCCATACATCTTCGGAAACGACGAGAACGACTTACTTGGCGCTTTGATTCGTGAAGCACAGGAAGAGGCAACCACTATCATTCCAAATTGCGACTTGATATGCATAAACGACCTTATATTACCAAGTGAGGTTCATAACATTCACCCTTCAAAAAAACGTGGCGTTGGTGAAAGATTGTGTTACCTTGCCCTCAATAAAACTTACGGAATGAGTGAGATTGCATGCCATGGACCTCGTTTCCGCAAAGAGTCATTCCGAATAGAGGCAAACAAAGCCATCGTTGGTTTCATAACAAACAACTTTGGTATTTGCCGCAACTGGGGTCTTGAAGGCTTTGAAATTGCAGGAGAAGATAAGAAATTCTACCCAGCAAAAGCAGAGTTCCATTGGCAAAATAATGAAGTACACCTCACAAGCGATTCCGTTTTAACACCTGTAGCTGTACGTTATTGCTTCAAGGATTTCCAAGTGGGAAATCTCATCGGTGGTAACGAGCTCCCATGCTTCCCATTCCGTACGGATAATTGGTAAGGACAATCATAATACATAATAGTCAATTATGCTATGCATTGGTCATCTATTATGATAAGCTTTGGTCATCTATTAAGACAAGCATTGGTCGTCTATTAAGACATGCTTTGGTCATCTACTGTGACAAGTATCAATAACCTATTATTTTGTGATTATCTGTATCTATAACAACCTTTCAAAATAACCATAAACACTATTATGAAAAAGTCATTCATATTAATTTGTACATACATACTTTCGTCAATTAGTGCAATAGCTCAGCAAAAACCTGCTATTCCACGTGGCGAGGCAATAGAGGCAAAAGTTGAAGAGAAACTTGCCTCAATGACACTTGACGATAAGGTAGGACAAATGTTGGAACTCACGGTTGATGTCGTGACAGATTTTACCAATAAGACAGAATTCACGCTCTCCGAAGAGTCTCTATCAAAGGTATTTGACAAATACAAGACAGGTTCAATACTGAATGTACCGTTGTCAGAGGCACAAAAGCCATCTGTATGGGCAAAGGCTATTAGACAACTTAACCAGCGTTCTATGGATGCTTGCAAAGGCATTCCTCAGATAATAGGTGTTGATCAAAACCATGGCTCAACTTACACATACGGAGGCACGTTGTTCCCTCAGGAAATAAACATGGCAGCTTCGTTTGACAGAGAAATACCAAGACGCGTTGGCGAGATAACCGCATACGAATCAAGAGCATGCCTCATACCTTGGGTTTACAACCCCGTCATGGATCTTGGCAGGAATCCGTTGTGGAGCCGCTTATGGGAAAGTTTCGGTGAAGACACGTATGTGAATGCAGAAATGGGTGTTGCGTTCACCAAGGGTTACCAGGGTGACGATCCTAATCATATTGATGACAAGCATGTTGCTGTATCGCTTAAGCACTACATGGCTTATGGAAATCCGGCGTCAGGTAAAGACCGTACACCTGCTTACATTTCAGAACGAGATCTGCGTGAGCGTTACTTTGAACCATTCAGACGATGTGCAAATGCAGGTGCTCTGACAATAATGGTCAACTCTGCAATTATTAATGGGATACCAACACACGCAAACCATCAACTTATAACAGAATGGTTTAAGGAAGGGCTCAACTGGGACGGAATGGTTGTTACTGACTGGGCAGACATTGACAATCTATGGAAACGTGACCATGTGGCAGCAAATAAAAAGGAGGCAATTGCACTTGCCATCAATGCAGGCATAGACATGGCGATGGATCCATACGACCTTACTTTCTGCGACCTTCTTAAAGAACTCGTTAACGAAGGCACAGTTCCAATGTCGCGCATTGACGATGCCGTACGTCGCATTCTCCGCCTGAAATACCGCCTCGGTTTGTTTGACAAGAAGACATGGGATGTTGACTTTAAGAAATTAGAGAAGAAATATCCTGACTTTGGCTCTTCACTCTATGCATCAGAGGCAACCCGAATAGCACAAGAAAGTATGGTTCTTCTCAAGAATAACAACAACATTCTACCTCTCAAACAAGGAACTAAGATTCTATGCGTAGGACCAAACGCTGATGATTTCTCTGCAATGAATGGAGGATGGAGCTATTCATGGCAAGGTGATAAAGCCGATGAGATGGCTCGTAAAATAGGTAAATACAGCACTTTCCAACAAGCTCTTACTGATCGTTTCGGCAAAGAGAATGTGGTTTACAACAATATTCTCACTTATCGCAACAGAACGGTCAAAGGTGCAAGTTGGGAAGAACATTCCAAAGATTTCTCTGAAGATGCATGGAACAAACTCAAGCAACAGGCATCTGATGCTGATGTGGTGATTGCTTTCATCGGAGAAAACTCGTATTGCGAAACACCTGGTAACATCAATGACCTCAATCTGCATGCTGAGCAACAGATGCTTGTCAAAAAGGTGGCAGAATTTGGAAAGCCTGTTATTCTTGTTCTTAATGAAGGAAGACCACGAATCATAACAGAAATCGAACCTCTTGCATCTGCTGTAGTTCACACTTTCCTTCCTGCAAATCATGGCGGTGCAGCACTCGCTAATCTTCTTGCTGGTGACGTTAACTTCTGTGGTAAAATGCCTTACACTTATCCAAAATACCACGGTTCTTTCGCAACATACGACTACAAACCATGTCAAGTGCGTGAGACAATGGAGGGCAACTACAACTATGAGGCAAAGGTTGATGAACTCTATCCATTTGGGTACGGTATGAGTTACACGACATTCAAGTACAGCAACTTAAAAGTGAATAAAAAAACATTTACCTCTTCCGATAGCCTTGTATTTACAATTGATGTAACCAACACTGGTACTATAAAAGGTAAAGAAGCAGTTCTTCTATACGTAAGTGACCTCGTGGCAAGCATCACACCTGACAATCGACGTTTACGTGCATTTGACAAAATTGAGCTTGAACCAGGTGAAACAAAAACAGTAAAGCTCAGCGTAGCTGCTACTGACCTTGCTTTCGTCGGCATTGAAAACAAATGGATTCTTGAGAAAGGCGAATTTACTGCTTCATGCGGTAGCGAAAAGGTGAACCTCGTTTGCACAAAAACTGACTACATAGACAAGTAAACCATTTATTCATTGCACATGATCTCTATTAACAGGATAAAATAATTGCAGCATCGCGATGTAACAATTGCTACATCGCGATGTTGCAATAAAAACATTATAATACTACCCTTTCTTACCTTGTCCCCAAAGGCGACTCATATGCTCTTTAATCTTATTTTCTTGAGCATTATCTTGCGCTTTCCAGAATCGCATGGATGTAGCGTCATCAGGAAGAAACTGCTGTTCAACGAAATTCCCCTTGTATGCATGGGCATACTTGTAATCTTTGCCATACCCAAGTTGTGACATAAGTTTTGTCGGAGCATTGCGCAGATGAAGTGGCACAGGTAGGTTGCCCGTAGCACGTACATAGTCAAGAGCAGAGTTTATGGATTCGTAAGCAGAATTGCTTTTAGGAGAAGTGGCAAGATAGACCGTTGCCTCTGCGAGAGGTATCCGTCCTTCTGGCATTCCTATCTTGCTGACAGCATCAAAGGCGGCATTTGCCAGAAGCAAAGCATTAGGATTAGCAAGTCCTACATCTTCACTTGCAGAAATGACAAGCCGTCGTGCTATGAAGACAGGATCCTCACCTCCTTCTATCATACGGGCAAGATAATAAACGGCTGCATCAGGATCACTTCCTCGAATGCTCTTGATGAAGGCTGATATGAGGTCGTAATGCATCTCACCATCTTTATCGTATGCAAGAGGGTTCTGTTGCAAAGTCTCGGTGACTATTTCATCATTAATAATGTCTGAAGTCTCGGTGACAAGTTCAAGAATGTTCAGGAGTTTACGAGCATCACCTCCACTATAACGTAAAATGGCAGAAGTCTGCTGAACGTCTATGGTTCTTTCACGCAACACATAATCATTCTTAAGTGCATGCTCAATAAGACCGAGTAAATCATCCTTTTCAAGACTTTTCAACACATAAACTTGACAACGACTTAACAAAGGTCTGATGACTTCAAAGGACGGGTTCTCTGTGGTCGCACCAATTAGTGTGACAATGCCCTGCTCTACTGCACCAAGAAGCGAATCTTGTTGCGACTTTGAGAACCTGTGAATCTCATCTATGAATAATATTGGCGACACTCCACCTCTGACATTACCGAAAAAACTATTTGACTTAGCCTTATCAATAACTTCACGCACATCTTTGACACCACTTGTCACCGCACTCAATGTGTAAAACGGCACTTCAAGCGTTTTTGCTATGATGCCAGCAAGAGTTGTCTTGCCTACACCTGGAGGTCCCCATAGTATGAATGACGAAATACGTTTCTGGTCAATCATACGCCGAATAACAGCACCTTCACCGACAAGGTGTCGCTGACCCACATAATCATCTAATGTCTGCGGACGGAGTCTTTCTGCTAATGGTTGCATTATCTTATCACTTTTTGAGAGCAAAGATACAACTTTTTCCTTATGTAATTTTGCCAAGAGGAATATTAATAGTAAATTTGCACAAAATTTGTGCCTACCTACGTAAATGGGCTTTTAATTTACATAGAAAACATTCATACACATAATACAAATAAACAATGGAAAGAGACAACGCAATCTTTTCTCTCATCGAGAATGAACACCAGCGTCAGCTCAAAGGTATCGAGCTCATCGCATCTGAAAACTTCGTAAGCGACCAAGTCATGGAGGCAATGGGCAGCTACTGCACAAACAAGTATGCAGAAGGTTATCCTGGTCACCGTTACTATGGAGGTTGCCAGGTTGTTGACCAGATTGAGCAACTTGCTATTGACCGTGCTTGTGAACTTTTCGGTGCAGAGTACGCAAACGTTCAACCTCACTCTGGCGCACAGGCAAACGCAGCTGTGCTTCTTGCCGTACTGAAACCAGGCGACGTATTCATGGGACTTAACCTTGATCACGGCGGTCACCTTTCACACGGTTCACTCGTAAACACTTCTGGAATTCTTTACAAGCCAGTTGGATACAATCTTAACAAAGAAACTGGTCGTGTTGATTATGACGAAATGGAAGCTCTCGCTAAAGAGAACAAGCCAAAGCTCATCATCGGAGGTGGTTCTGCTTACAGCCGTGAGTGGGATTATGCACGCATGCGCAAGATTGCTGATGAGGTTGGCGCTCTTCTCATGATAGACATGGCACACCCTGCAGGTCTTATCGCAGCAGGTCTTTTGGACAACCCTGTTAAGTACGCTCACATCGTCACAACTACAACTCACAAGACACTTCGTGGTCCTCGCGGTGGTCTTATCCTTCTTGGTAAAGACTTTGACAACCCATGGGGATACACTACTCCAAAGGGTGTTGTAAAGAAAATGTCACAGCTCATCAATTCAGCTGTTTTCCCAGGACAGCAAGGTGGTCCACTTGAGCATGTCATTGCAGCAAAAGCTGTTGCATTCGGTGAGGCTCTCAAGCCAGAATGGAAAGAATATGCATCACAGGTACAGAAGAATGCAGCAGTACTCGCAGAGGAGCTTGTAAAGCGTGGATTCACTATCGTTTCAGGAGGAACAGACAACCACTCAATGCTTGTTGACCTTCGTAGCAAATATCCAGAGTTGACAGGTAAGGTAGCAGAGAACGCACTTGTTGCTGCAGACATCACTATCAACAAGAACATGGTTCCATTCGACACTCGTAGTGCATTCCAGACATCAGGTTTCCGTCTTGGTACTCCTGCAATCACAACACGTGGTGCTAAGGAAGACCTCATGGTACAGATTGCAGCATGGATTGAGGAAGTGCTCAATGCACCAGAAGATGAGAATGTAATCGCTAAGGTTCGTGGCGAAGTTAACGCTACAATGAAGAACTACCCACTCTTTGCATGGTAATAGCAACTGCTCTGCAAATAAGTTAGAGCAACTATTTTCAATCTGACATGAAACAACCTTTATTAGGAAATACATTGGCCGAGTTGCAGGATATTTGCCTGCAACTCGGTATGCCTAAATTCACAGCCAAGCAGATTGCTCAGTGGACTTATGGCAAGCATGTAACCGACATCAATGAAATGACCAACCTCTCAAAAAGCAATCGTGAGAAGTTGGATTCTTTATTTTGTGTGGGATGCAGCAAACCAATTGAGGTTGTTAAAAGTAAAGACGGGACTATCAAGTACTTGTTTCCCACATCAGATGGAAAGTTCATTGAGTCAGTGTACATACCAGATGGCGAACGTGCTACATTATGCGTCAGCTGTCAAGTTGGTTGTAAGATGAATTGCATGTTCTGCCAAACCGGAAAGCAAGGATGGAACGGCAATTTGACCACAACTGACATTCTGAACCAGATTTATTCTATTGAGCACTGGGACAAACTGACAAATGTTGTGTACATGGGTCAAGGCGAACCATTGGATAACTACGATGCTGTTATGAAGAGCATTGAGATACTAACCTCTGATTATGGGTGGGCATGGAGTCCAAAGCGTATAACCCTATCGACTGTAGGGTTACGCAAAAATCTCGAGAATTATCTTGAGCAATCAGAGTGTCATTTGGCAATAAGTTTACATACACCAATACACGAACAAAGACTAAACTTGATGCCAGCAGAGAAGCAGTTTCCAATAGCCGAAATTGTAAACCTGCTGAAACAATACGATTGGAGCCACCAGCGGCGCATCACCTTCGAATATACAATGTTTGGCAAAAGCAACGACACCATGCTGCATGCGCGCGAGTTGGTCAAGATGCTAAAAGGCCTTAATTGCCGAGTGAACCTCATACGTTGGCACAAAATTCCAAACGTGGAACTCGAAGAGGTTGAAACCAAATCAATGGAAACGTTCCGTGACTATCTAAACATGCACGGAATAACTTGTACGATACGTGCTTCACGCGGACAAGACATTTGGGCAGCATGCGGTTTGCTTTCAACAAAGAAACAAGTTGAAGCATCTCAATAATAACAACTTATCTAAACAACACACCCATGAAATTACGTCATACATTACTCTTAATATTTTCCTTATTAATGCTGTCATCATGTGATTTGACAGAGAAAAGCCGTCCACGACATGGTAGCATCCTTACTCCTGCATCCAGTGGCAATCCATACGAAGTTATGGTTGTATGTGAGGATTCCGTATGGAACGGTTACGCAGGTCTTGCCGTTCAGACGATTTTGGACAAGCCGTTGAGAGGACTTCCACAAGATGAGGAACAGTTTCACAAGAGTCATGTGACAGAAAAGCATTACGACCGTATCACCAATATCTTCAGAAATATCATTCACATAAAAATATCAAGAGCTGAATACACAAAGGCAAACATTACGGTTGAGAAAGACTTGCACTCTGCACCTCAGATTATCCTTACTGTTACTGGTCCAAACCAATTTGAGGTGTCAACATACATTACCGAGCACACAAAAGAAATAGAATCGCTTATAACAGCCGATGAGATTAACCGTGCAGCAAATGATCTTGTGTATGAACACAACAACCCATTTGAGCGAAAAGTGCAAGAAATGTTCGGAGTTAACCTTTACATCCCAACAGACATAAACAAAATGAAAATCGGGGATGATTTCATTTGGGCAAGCAACAACGGATTAAACACGATACAAAACATCTGCATCTACTCATTGCCTTATGTGAGCGAGAAGATGTTCGAGAAACGACCTTACGTGGCACTTCGCGACACAATAATGAAACGTAACATACCTGGTGGAGAACCTGGGTCATGGATGCAAACGAATGGCGACTACGTGTGGACAAAAATCATTAACGTAAATGGCGAGTTCTGCATGGAGGCACGTGGATTATGGGAAATGCGCAACGATGACATGGGAGGACCTTTCGTAAGTCACAGCAGAGTTGACAAGAAGAACAATCGCGTCATCGTCGTAGAAGGCTTTGTGTATGCTCCTCAGAAAATGAAGAGAACTATGATACGCCGACTCGAAGCAGCATTATACACTCTTGAAATTCCCGAATAGGAATTGTACAACTATAATAACAGTCATTAATTATATTAATTTCACAACGATATTTACAAATTAATATTTCTAATATTACAATAAAAAATATGAGTAAGATAAGATTAGGAATTCCACAAGGTGATATTAATGGAGTGAGCTATGAGGTCATCTTAAAGACATTCCAGAATGAGGAGATGATGACACTTTGTACTCCCGTTGTTTACGGTTCACCTAAAGTTGCAATTTATCACAGAAAAGCACTCAACCTTACAACAAACTTTTTGACCCACAACGATGCAGACGATGTGAAAGACGGACAATTTAATCTTATTAATTGTTTCGGAGAAGAAGAGATAAAGATAGAACTTGGTACCACAAATGAAAACAATGCAAAATACTTTGCAAACACATTGAAATCAGCTGTGTCTGATGTCAAGGATGGTAAAATTGACGCAATCGTGTGCGCTCCATTCAACGGTGCCTCGTTTGAGATAGATGATAAAAAATATGATTCCGTAATTCAGTATATAGAAGCAGAATTTGGCGAAGGCAAACATGCGTTAAACATTTTAATGAACGAGAATCTACGCATTGCCACAGTTGCCAACAAAGTTCCTGTAAATCAAATAAGCAGCTGCATCACTAAGGAGTCACTTGCAGAAAAGATTGCCATCATGCACAATACTCTTCGTCGCGATTTCAACATTGAAAAACCAAGAATTGCCGTTCTGTCGCTTAATCCAGCTAATGAAGAGGGAAATTTCGGAACAGAAGAACAAGAGATTGTCTTACCAGTCATTGACGAACTCTTCAAAAGAGGAGTGAAGTGTATGGGGCCATATTCAGCTGCACAATTTTTCGAATCGAAAACTTACCAGTATTTTGACGCCATACTTGCAATGTACAACGATCAGGGATTAATTCCATTCAAGGCAATTTGCGAGAACGAAGGCATTCAATACATAGCAGGCACAAACATCATTTTCACGACAACAGCACATGGCGCATGCCTTGAAAATGCCGGTAAAGATGATGCGTCAGAAATACCTTTCCACCAAGCTCTTTACACAGCAATCGACACATTACGCAATCGCCGTAATTATGACAATGCACGCCAGCATCAGTTGCGCAAGCAGTATTTCGAGAAACGAGATGACTCAGACAAACTCAAACTCGACCAAATAAACGAGGAAGATTAAAGTGAAGAATAAGACACGAAACATATTTTTTGCATTTGGCATCATTGCTGTCATTATCATGCTCTTCACATTCAAAGTGAGTTTCAAAGAATTATGGTATGACATCACCAAAGCCGGGTACTGGTTAGTTGCTATAATCACATTATGGATTCCACTATACATTATGAATGCATGTACATGGAAAGTCATAATTAAAGGTTCTGGAGACTGCCCTATCCCATTCTGGAAACTACTTAAAATCACGGTTACAGGATTTGCCCTCAATTATGCCACACCCGCAGGTCTTATGGGTGGTGAGCCATATAAGATAATGGAAGTAAAACCATACATCGGAGCTCAACGAGCAGCATCGTCTGTTTTGCTGTTTGCAATGATGCACATCTTCGCACATTTCTGGTTCTGGGCAACATCAATAGTTACCTACGTAGCATTATATTTACTCGGTTATCTTCCTCTTGACATAGCAATGGGAATCATACTTGGCGCCATGCTTCTATTCTGTTTTGGTGGCATCTATTTATTTGTCAAAGGATACAAGAACGGAATGGTTGTGAAGTTCATGCGATTACTGACAAAGGTTCCAGGAGTGAGAAACTGGGCAAAGCGTTACAGCGAGGAACACAGCGAGGATCTGCACAAGATAGATGACCAAATATCTCAGCTTCAATCCCAAAACAAACGAAGTTTCTTCGGCAGTTTCTTTCTTGAATACATCGGAAGAATTTTCCAGAGTTTTGAGATTTTCTTCATGCTCTTGCTCTTTGGAGAAAATCACGATGGATACATAATCACATTCGTGTATTCATTCCTAATACTCTCATTCACAAGCCTTTTTGCTAACCTTCTATTCTTCATGCCACTACAAATCGGAGGTCGTGAAGGTGGATTCGCAATGTCCGTTGCACAAATGGGAATGAAAGGGGGAACAGGAATGTTTGTCAGCATCATCTGCCGAGTACGAGAAATTGTATGGACAACAATCGGATTACTTCTCATGAAAATCGGCAATAAGACACCAGAGAATATAAATAAAGTCTAACTCCTAAACACATGATTTAGTCTTTGCTACGGCATCGACAATACAAAGCAGAAATAAAGAAAACAGCAAGAAGAACGGTACACGATAGTGTAGCCACTTCACCAACGTATTAATCAACAAAATTATTAACACGAAGGTAGTAGCAACCGTTCGACACTTACAACATACTTGAGCAAACTGCTCTTGTTCTCTTCATGTGAAACGACCAAATTCAAAGCAATGAGAAGAAGGAGCGTAGCGAGCTACGTGACTGAATTACTTCCTCAGCACCTTCTTGCCATTCTGGATCACCACTCCCTTGTAACTACTGTCAACAGGCATGCCGTAGAGGTTGTATGTGCCGGAATATGGCGATTTTACGTCAGAGGCAATAGTGGTGATGCCAGTAGGAACGAAGCTTGTCGTCATGCCTACATGCTGGTAAGCGACGGACATCCTCTCCTGGAACGTATTCATCAGGCTCCCGTCCTGCTGCGCAATGTCCTCAATGGCAATCATGAGGTTGTCGGCAATCTCGGCGTAGTCACACAGAGCACTGTTGTAGAACATCATGGAATGGAATACTATATCCTTCATTGCGTCCATGCCGATAGGCTCGATAGTATGTGTCTGTCCCACTTCGTTGGTTATGCTGTATGCACCTTCACAAAGGAGATAGAACAGGTAATTGAACACACCGTTGTTCGTATGCACACCACCATTGTCTTTTTGGGGATCTGCATTATAGTCAAACCAGTAGCGTCCACCATAGTATTTAGGCTGGGCTTTCTGCTCATCGATCTTTCCATCAACGCTTCCTGAACACCAAGGATCCTTGAGATCACGCAGGTTTTCGCTGAAGATAGAAACATGACGACCAATCGTCCATGAAGGCTGTCCAAGGGCAAAGTCTTCGACAACCATTGCCATACAGTCGGCAGTAGCCTCGTTTAGGGCACCCGATTCGTTCTGAGGCATCAGACCAGCTCCGCTACCACCCGTAATGGTATGAGTGTATTCGTGAGCAATGATAGGAAGTTCGACAAGAGGTTTATTGTCTGCTCTAACGCCACCCATGCCATAAAACATATAGAAGGTCTTGTTATTGAAAGGATCTGGCAACGCCCCAGGGAGAGCACATGCATTGTAAGGCAAGCTATTGTCGTCTATGAAAGGAACATTGTTTGAAGGGTTTACGATATTGACGAGTTGGCTTCCCTTGCCATCACTGCCTTTAACACCGAAGTAGGTGTCATACATATCGTATGCTTTCTGGATGCTCCAATGTATGTCAAGGGCTGGCTGCATGGCATCAGTGGCAATATCAAACAGGAATTCCAGAGACAAGCCACCATCTTCCTCATACGCTATGAAAGTGTCCTCGCCAGCATTCATGATGTCGCCAAAAGCATATTTCTCGCCATCTATCCAAAACTCTACAATATGATGAGTATGAAGCATATCGACGCTTACTGGTTCAGGAAGATTCACCACGCATTCATACTCTCCCGCTGTATTCTCCGTCCATGTCACGTCGTCAATGTTAAAGATTTCCCCAAGCGGTTTGTCGTCTTCATCAGAATAGTAGGCACGGATGGATGTTGACGAAGGTATCCCCTCTACAAGATATGCAGGCGTATATCGGAGGGAGATGGACCTGACAGCGGTAGCATAGTGAGACGTCTGCAACTGCTCGTCGTTATAGACAAAATCGTCAGAGCCGGAGGCAAGCATCAGTAACTGATCCACTGGTTCAGGGAAGTCTTCTCTCGGCAGATCCTTATACTTGTCGGTAGCATTGACAGTGATGATATTACGGACAGGGTCACGCAGGATATTGCCGTCGGCTGTCTGTATGACATCCATCAGCTGCTTGCCGTTGAACATCGTATTGCCCAGCACCTTCACATTAGTGCCATGGACATCACTCCACGGAGAGAAGGACAGAACATGCGGAATGGTGTAGAGAACCTCGCCACTGTAAGCATCCACATACACATCATGCAGCGATCCCGGGGACTTGACCATATATGCGTGACGCGGCTCACCCTTGTAGGTCACGACAGTCTGCGACACCTCGCTTGTGGTATCGCCCATAGCGATAAGCGAAGCACGCTCAGCAAGAATCTTCTTTCTCGCGATATTCCTCTTTGCCGGAGCAGACATATCAACAAGAGGCAGCACACCATTTATATAATACAGCGTTCCGTCTGGGTGAAAATGCAAGAAGATCTGAAAGTATGTCTCCCAACCTTTATCATTCTCCAGGTAATATTTCGTATGGACATTGCCATAATCATCAGTCCCCTTACCGTAATACTTTGGCGTCATTCCTGGCATGAGCGAACAGTTTCCGCCACTACTCTTAATAAAAAAGGCAATGGCATCCTCAGGAGAACAGTCCGGAGTAAGTTCCGTGCTGTTGACCTTCTTATGATAATGTTGAACTATATCTCGTTGCGCTTTTACTGCAGCAGTCATGCCGCAGAGCATCATAAGTGAGAAAAGAATCTTTTTCATTGATTATGTTTTTAAGTTCCACATACTTTAGTTGCACGATACAATTGCCTATGCACCTTTTATGCTCCACGTTGCTACTGGGAAGTTGAAGTAGGTATCAGGGAATGGTTCGTCCTTCAGGGTGAAGTGCCACCACTCGTAGTCATAGAGCTTGAAGCCGTGGCGTAGCATTGCCTTTTGCAAGATCATGCGGTTGTCGTACTGCTCCTGGGTGATTGGCTTGTATGCACCTATCTCCTGACCTGGCAGCACGCTTGGATGCGATGCAAGACCGAAGTAGTCGAAGGTGCAGCCCATGTCAACCTCCTTCTCCAGCTTCATGTCGAAGAGGGTGAGGTCAACCGTTGAGCCGCGTGTGTGACCGCTCTTCTCTGCCACATACTCCTGTGGCACGATGACAGACTTGTCCAGCTCTGGATAGAAGTACTGCTTCATGCGCACATCGTCGATGTCCTTTGCCCACGCCATGAAGAAATCCACGGCACGCTGCGGACGGTAAGCATCAAATATCTTCAGTCGGTAGCCCTGCTTCATGAGGTCGTCGCTGACAGCCTTCAGCGAGTCGGCTGCCTGACGAGTGAGGATTGCCACAGGCTCCAAGTAGCCCGGTATTCGCTCACCGATGAAGTTATACGTACTGTAGTAGCGTATCTCAAGAATCACATCGGGTATGTGCTCAGAGATAAGTACAAACTGCGAACTGTCCATCTCTGGAGCCAGCTTATCTTCTTTGTCACTGCTGCACGCTGTGGTACAGAAGAGTGCCACGAATGTGAATGCGATTAGATTTAGATATTTTCTCATTGTTCTTTTATTTTTGTTATTTTATACATCTTGACTTATTATCTCTCCCACAATATCACCCCACTCCGCATGGCATCCCTCCTCTTGTGGGAGAGTAAGGAGGGTGCGTTTCTTTGCACCTTTTGCCGTTCCTAACCACGATGCCACGGAGAATTATTACATCTCCAATGACTTTTAAAATTTGAAGTTACACATTATTTATAAAAAATAAGTCACACCTGTCGGTTTTTAACCTTAATTTTAACAGTTTTATCACCCACCCCCCAAAAAATGCCATTTCCACTTACAATTTCGTCTTAAAAACATTAAAAACTATTTGGGTTAAATTAATGATCTTCGTTGGGATGGCGAAACACAGGATGACATCGAGAGAGCCATCTATCTTCACGCTAAGTCGAAGAAAGGATTGTCGTTGCCGTACTTCACGATGTTCACACCGCGCTGGAGGCTGTGAGCTTGCGGCAGTTCAGGTCGTAGTACATGACTGGCCATCGGTAATGGCGTTGAGAAGCAAAAAAACGAAAACAACACTTTTTCATGTAACAGAATGCTTGTTTCTCAGAAATTATGCCATAAAGCTGGGCGATTACAACATCGGCAGAAAGAACAATCTGCTTACGCTACCAATCTACATGGCTTTTCTACTGACAGAAGTATAGTTTCTTACCCTGATGTAGCCGTCACTATCTTGTTTAGGTTCTGGACTACCCCCTATAATTCTCGCAAAGTACCCACTTCCATGCGGGCATGACATTTATTATCAATCCGTCTTTTTCTATTACTTCTTCCTGGTCATATGTTATGATAAGGGCTTGCTGCAGGGGTTCGAGAGCATGGAGTTGTACCAATGCATTAACC
>JAZLHP010000078.1:0-48742 GCA_045616905.1 Bacteroidaceae bacterium | reverse complement strand
GAGCAAAGTTACCATTCCCGTAAACGACAAACGAAATAGGGTTATAACAATTTGTTATATAGAAGCGTCCAAAACAACAAAAGACGCAGTCTTAAATAATATGAAACAAAATAGTATATAGATGCTTAATTTAATCCTTTATAATGGATGTGGCTTATCCCTTATAAGGAACAAAGTTTATCGCTTATAAGGAACCAGATTTATTCCTTATAAGGACGGGAGTCAACCTTAATAGACGTGTCTTTCCGTACGTGCGGAATTGATGAGGCATCAGTGTTCGTTCGCTTATTCCGTAGGGGCGGAAAAGCATTTCCGTCAGCACGGAATAAATGGGTTATAAGGTGAGTGTGTTATTCAGCAAATGGGAGTTCGAGTTGTTGTGTGCCGAGAAGATTGAAGGTCATGCGGTGATAAGGGGTGGTGCCATGAATCTCAATGCCTTTGCGATGCTCTTTTGTAGGGTAGCCGGCGTTCCTGTCCCATCCGTAGTGAGGGTATTCCTCATGCAGCTGTTTCATGTAGTCGTCGCGGTAGGTCTTTGCCAGTATGGAGGCAGCTGCTATGCTGAGATACTTGCCGTCACCCTTCACAATGGTTTGGTGAGGAATGGTGTTTCTCTCTTCGCCAATGGTGTAATGATAGGGGTAGAACCTGTTGCCGTCGATGATGAGGTGTTGCGGACGCACCTTGAGTGAGTCAATGGCGCGGTGCATAGCTGTGATGCTGGCACGAAGAATGTTTAGTTCGTCAATCTCCTGTGGAGTGACGATGCCAACAGCCCATGCAATGGCGTCGCGCTCGATGACCCCGCGCAGTTCGTATCGTTTCTTTGCCGTCAGCTGCTTGGAGTCATTAAGCATGGCGTTGTGATAGTCGGGAGGCAATATTACGGCTGCCGCATATACGCTTCCGGCAAGACATCCGCGTCCTGCCTCGTCGCATCCGGCTTCTATGACACCTTCCTTGTAGTAGGGTGCTAAGGTGGTGGTTTGTGTGCTCAACTTGATGAAAATAAAGAGGTTTGTGTCCTACGGGACTATTTGGGTTAAAAAAGTTCGCAGGAGGCTTGTTGCCGCCTGCGAACTGCTATTATACAATCTGTATGTTGTTCTGTTATTTAGGCTGCTTGCCGATGTAAGCGAGGATACCGCCGTCAACATAGAGAACGTGACCGTTAACTGCGTCAGATGCCTTTGATGCAAGGAATACTGCAGGACCACCGAGTTCTGATGGGTCGAGCCAGCGTCCTGCTGGAGTCTTAGCGCAGATGAATGAGTCGAATGGGTGACGGCTACCGTCTGCCTGACGCTCACGGAGTGGAGCTGTCTGTGGAGTGGCAATGTAGCCAGGGCCGATGCCGTTGCACTGGATGTTGTATTCGCCGTATTCAGAGCAGATGTTGCGAGTGAGCATCTTGAGTCCGCCCTTTGCTGCTGCGTATGCGCTTACTGTCTCGCGTCCGAGTTCTGACATCATAGAGCAGATGTTGATGATCTTGCCTTCCTTGCGCTCCATCATCTCTGGGATGACAGCTGATGCACAGATGTAAGGTGCAACGAGGTCAATGTCGATTACCTGCTGGAACTCTGCACGCTTCATCTCGTGCATTGGGATGCGCTTGATGATACCTGCATTGTTAACGAGGATGTCAATCTTGCCTACCTCTGCATGAATCTTCTCAACGAGTGCTGCAACAGCAACTTCGTCTGTAACGTCGCACACGTATCCGTGAACGTTAGTGATTCCTGCTTCTTTATAGTTGTTGAGGCCACGCTCGAGTGCTGCCTCGTTGATGTCGTTGAAGATGATGTTGTCAACACCTGCCTCGACAAATGCTTTTGCGATGTTGAAACCGATGCCGTAAGATGCGCCTGTAATCCATGCATTCTTACCCTGGAGTGAGAAATTAGATAAGTCCATAGTTTAAGTTTTTTAAGTTTATAAGTTAGACAATTGATGTGCAAAGATACAAATAAATTAAAAATTAGAAGTTAAAAGTTTAAAAGATTGTGAGTTTTTAGTTTTTATGTTTTCGTTCTGATGCTTTTAACTTTTAATTCTTTTGTGTTTCTCGCATGACTCGTAGGAAGTTGCCGCCCCAAATCATTTGAATTTGTTCTTCATTGTAGCGTTCGCGCAGAAGTCTGCGTGTAAAGTTTATAAGTTCGCTGGCTGATGCGCATCCTCGTATGCCTCCGTCGCCATCGAAATCGGTTCCTATGCCGACATGTTCTATGCCCATGATGTTGACCATGTGGTTGAGGTGTTCAATGGCATCGTTGATGGTTGCTTCTGTTGGAAGCATGGCACCTGGAACGAAATCTGGTGACCCTGTCTTGAGGAATCCGTGGTAAAGAGTGACTTGTGCCACACCACCTGCCTTGGCAAGAGCAGTCATCTGGTCGTCGGTGAGGTTGCGTGGGTGGTTGCACAATGCCTTGCACGATGAATGGCTGCACACGATAGGGGTGCTGCTGATGCTGAGTGCATCGTAGAAACTCTCTTCGCTGGCATGGCTGAGGTCAACCATCATGCCTACTCGATTCATCTCACGGATGACTTCTGCACCGAATGCCGACACGCCTCCATGCTCGCCTTTCACTCCTGACGGGTCAATGCTGCTGTCGAGAGGATGGCATGTGTTGACACGGTGACGTGCTGAGTCGCAGATGTCGTTGTCGCCATTGTGGCACAGCGTCATGTACACGACACCTCTTTTGCGGAATGCCTCAATGTTTCTTATGTCTTTACCAATGGCATAGCCGTTTTCAATGCCAAGCATGATGGCATGTTTGCCCTGTGCTTTAAGACGGTAGAGGTCGCCGGGGGTGTATGCAATGTCGATGGCTGTGCAGTTGTGAGCCACCATTTCTTCTATGCGTGTGAGTATCTGATTGGCTTTGGCTGTGGCGTTTTCCAATGAAGCTTCGTCGCGTTCGTTCTGTTGGAGGTAAGCCACCATGATAGTGCTGTCGAGGTGTCCCTCTGTCATCTTGTGAATGTCAACGAGGGCTTTTGGGTGCCGTATGGCAAATGCCTTGCCCCATTCTGCTCCTGTGTCGAGTGAGGTGAACACCATTGGGGTGTCACAATGTGAGTCGAGTGTCAAGACTCTGCTATGCACTTTCTTGGCTGCCTTGAATTCCTGACTCTCCTTTATAAGCCAGTTGAATATTGGCATCATGGCATCGCTGTTTCTGAGAACGAATGTCTCAGGATGCCATTGCACACCGAGGATGCTCTTGTATTCGTTGCTCTCGATTGCCTCTATCACTCCGTCTGTGCTGACTGCGGTGACTTTCATGCATGGGGCTACATCTTTACACGCCTGATGATGGAAGGAGTTCACTTCCAGCTGTTGTGTCTTGAAGATGTTGGAAAGGATGCTGTCGGCTTCAATGCTGACTGTGTGTGAAGGGTAGCGGCGGTCGAGGTCTTGGCTGTGCTTGATGCGCACTCCGTCCATCTGTGTGTGTATGTCCTGATAGAGTGTGCCTCCGAGTGCCGCATTTATCATTTGTATGCCTTTGCAGATGCCGAGCATTGGAATCTGCCTGTTGTAGGCGAAGCGTACGAGCATTAACTCCTGCACATCGCGTTCGGGCGTGATGCTGTGGAGTTCCTTCACGGGTTGTTCTCCGAAGAGCAGTGGGTTGGGGTCGCCACCTCCACTGAAGATGATGCCGTCGAGTTGGTCAAGGAGCTGTGCTCCTTCCCATGAGTCATCGGTGCTTTGCAGTGTTGACGATGGCAAATACTCGGGTGGTATGATGACTGGTATTCCGCCTGCACGGCGAACGGATTGATAATAGCCTTCTGCCAGTGTGCAGGTTTCTTTGTCATAATTGCCCGTAATGCCTATCAGTGGGTGCGATGTGCTGTTGTTGTTCATCGAAAAATTGCTCTTAAGGAGATGTATGTGTGAGTGATAATGATGGCATTTGATTATCGTCCTGAGTACATGTTCTCGTAGTACTTCTCGTATTCACCGCTTGTGATGTTGTCCATCCAAGCTTCGTTCTCGAGATACCACTTGACGGTTTTCTCAATGCCTTCTTCAAACTGAAGTGATGGTTCCCATCCGAGTTCTGCCTGAAGCTTACGGCTGTCGATTGCGTATCGTGCATCGTGACCGAGGCGGTCGGTAACGTAAGTGATGAGGTCGAGGTCTTCGCCTTCTTCACGACCGAGAAGACGGTCAACGGTCTTTATCACCACCTTTATGATGTCAATGTTCTTCCACTCGTTGAAGCCACCTATATTGTATGTCTCTGCTACTTTTCCTTCGTGGAAGATGACATCGATGGCACGTGCATGATCTACAACGTAGAGCCAGTCGCGCACGTTCTCGCCCTTTCCATATACAGGGAGAGGTTTGCGATGGCGTATGTTGTTTATGAAAAGCGGAATGAGCTTTTCTGGGAACTGGTATGGACCATAGTTGTTTGAGCAGTTTGTGACTATTGTAGGCATTCCGTAAGTGTCGTGGAATGCGCGTACAAAGTGATCAGAACTTGCCTTTGACGCAGAGTAAGGTGAGTGAGGATTGTATTTGGTGGTTTCAAGGAAGAACTCTTGTCCGTATGCCTCATGGTGATTGCCTGATGATGCCTTTGTTGTGAATGGTGGTTCCACACCTTCTGGATTTGTCATTTCCAATGCACCGTACACCTCGTCTGTTGAAATGTGATAGAAACGTTTCCCCTCATATTTTTCAGGAAGGCTTTCCCAATACAGCTTAGCAGCCTGTAGCAATGACAGCGTTCCCATCACGTTTGTCTTGGCAAAAGTGAATGGATCCTTGATGGAACGGTCAACATGGCTTTCAGCTGCAAGGTGGATGATGCCGTCAATCTTCTCGTCCTGCATGAGCTGATAGAATGCGTCGAAATCGCAGATGTCCATCTTGACAAACTTATAATTCGGTTTGTCCTCAACATCCTTTACATTGGGAAGATTACCAGCATAAGTGAGTTTGTCGAGATTAATAATCTTGTAATCAGGATATTTGTTTACAAAAAGACGCACCACATGACTGCCGATGAAACCTGCACCTCCCGTGATGACAATGTTACGTTTGAATTCCATAATGCTAAATACTATTCCTTTATGTTTTATTTGCAAAGATACGATTAAGTGAGTGAAATACCAAATTTAGTGCAAACCGAATGCAGAAAAACTTGTTTTTATGCTGAGGTGCCGCCTAAATTCGGCGACAGCCAGATTTATTTGAGTATTTCCGAGCGTCAGTATCTTCGACCGCTTATTTAAGTCGGTCAAATCCTTCGCCATACACTCCCTGAGCTTTTGTCTGGGATATGAATGCAGACGGGTCGATGGCTTTAACGAGACGGAACAATGCCACTTTCTGATGCTTTTTTGCTAAGACCATAAGCACGCTGACAGGTTGCTTGCTGTAACAGCCGGTACCTTGCAACAAGGTTGCTGAACGATCGAGTTCTTTGCTGATTGCCTCGTATATCTCCTCTGGATTCTTCGTCACGATGAAGAACTGTGTTGACTGCTGTACGTAATCCATTACATAGTCAATAACCATGTTGCAGACGAACATGTCAACGAAACCGAATACAAGCCGGCGCCAGTCGTGGAACACGAAATAGCACGAACCGACAATGACTATGTCGAGATACAGAAGCACGCGTCCCAAACTTATGTTCTTGTATTTGTTTACGATAGCTGCAATGATATCCGTTCCTCCTGTGCTGCCTTGGTGCAGGAAACATTGTGCCAATCCCATGCCGCATAGCGATGATCCTATGATTACCGCCATGAAGTCTTGGTCTTCACCAAGAAATTTAGGAAGTTGTGTCACTCCTTCCCCTGCTCCTTGTAAGAACATACGTTGCAGGAACCACAGCAGAAACGTAAGCATCAAGACGGCATAGATGGTTTTGATGCAGAACTTGATGCCAAGAACTTTTATTGCTGCGATGAGAAGAAAAGCATTCATCACCAAATAGGTGTTCTGCATCTCAAGACCTGTGACATAGTATATCAAGGCGCTAACGCCTGATAATCCACCAGATGCAATCTCGTAAGGCAAGAGGAATGCTGTCCAGCCAAAGGCATAGAGTATTAATCCGAAAGTGATGAATAGATAGTCTTGTACCTCGTTTCTTAAGTTTACTTTAATTTGTGCCATAATCTTACTAAACTCTATTATTTTTGTATTTTCGATGCAAAGTTACGAATTATTAGTAACTTTGCATCGATTTAGTAATTGATTGTGGTTAAATAAGTATAACTATGTTACGAGTATTAGATATTTCAGAGGGTACAAGTGTGGATGGTCCGGGATTGCGCACCTCTATTTATTTTGCAGGATGCACTCATGAGTGTCTTGGTTGTCACAATCCTCAGTCGTGGGATGCTGATGGTGGGCGTGAAATGACGGAGGATGAGCTTATGAGCATTATTGAGTATAATGATTTTCCTGTCACTTTCAGTGGTGGAGACCCTCTGTTCCAACTTGAAGCTGTGACTCGTCTTGCTTGCCGGCTGAAACGTGAGCAGCAGCGTAATATCTGGTGTTATACAGGATACAAATGGGAACAAATTGTCGGAAAACCTGAGTATGATGAATTGTTAAGGAACATTGATGTGTTGGTTGACAGCCCGTTTGTACTCGCTTTGCGTGACACCTCTCTGAGATTTAGGGGCAGCAGCAATCAGCGTATAATTGATGTTCAGGCTTCTCTTGCTAATGGTTCCCTGGTAGAGATAACTGACCGTTATGTTTGATTGTGAACTCTTGTCATGTGATGTTCTCTATGATTTTCTTCTAAATCTCATTTGCAAGTTTCGGATCTGTTATATGGGAAATAATTTGTTAGGTAATAAATGTAGCTTCATTTGCAAATTCCATCAACTCTTTATCTCCGCGGCTATCTCCGTAAGCATGCAAAAAGTAAGAAGTTCGTTCTGGTTCTGCCTCAAGTAATCTGGCAACCTTTTCTTTTCCATAGCAGTTGCGAGATTCAAATCGACCAGTTAATACTCCATTAACAATTTCTATTCTTGTTCCCAATACTTCTTTAACATTTAATAGATGGCCATAAGGTTTCACCCATTCCTCTATGCTTGCAGTTATTATATATACATCATGTTTTTCTTGTTGATGCTTTTTTAAAATAGATATTGTTTCTTTGTTTACAAATTTCTGGATTACATGTGCAAACTCATTTCCCAACCTAACAAACTCATTGTATTTCATTCCTTTGAAGAACCAAGAAAACACCCGTTCTTTGGACTTCCAATTTGATAGGAGTCCCACTTTCATCAGCACAAGCATAGGAGAATGTAAGAGAAAGCCTATGTAAAATCTTTTTCTTCCACAAGCAAATTTAATAAACTCCAGCAAGGTGTCTTTTGTGGTTAAAGTTCCATCGAAATCAAAAGCAGCGATAATTCGTTTCTCCTCCATATTTATAAATACAAAAAGAAAACAAACGTAATAAGCCATGCAATAATGCAAGCATGAATGATTCTATCTTTAATCAAAACCTTTGTAGGACTTCCGCTCTTCTCGTCCACTATTGTAACTTGCAGATAGCGTATTATTCCTGCCAAAACGTATACAGAGGTTGTGTATAGGTAATGATTACCAACTCTTTCTACCACATCATCAGACACAGTGTACATTATGTAGCAGACCATTGTGATGCTTGCTAATATGCACATTGCTTGATTCATGAATGAGAGGTTGTAACGACTGATATTGTCACGCAGTTTCACACCAGAGTTTTCATACGTAGCAACATCATCTCTTCGTTTAGCAAAAGCAATGAACAAAGCAAGAAGAAATGTCATCAGCACAATCCATTGAGATAATTCAATGCCAGTCACAACGCCGCCTAATACAACTCTCAACACAAATCCTATCGCAATTGTGAACACGTCAACAATCCCATAATGTTTCAGTCGCAAGCAGTATGCTATATTCATTATTATATATATAGCGACAATGCCTATAGCACAAATCCCTGTAGATGTGTCCTCATGACTCCCAAGCAAAACACATCCAATTGAAGCCATCCAGCACATTGCCATAATGCAATATGCAGTTCTTGTGTTTATAGCTCCACTTGCAATAGGTCGCTTGCATTTCTCTTTATGTTGCCTGTCTGAATCTGCATCACAAATATCATTCAAGCAATATATACCACTTGATGCAAAACAGAATGCAAAGAAAGCACATAGACATGGCATCCAACATGTTGTATCCATGAGTTGTCTGCCAAAGAACAATGGAAGAAAGACAAATGCGTTCTTTGTCCATTGGTGGAGGCGGAGAAGGTTAAGAATATGGCAAATCATAGGCCGATGTATGATAAAAGTGATTGGATTTTAGGAAGGACAATAGGCCAGTATTCTGATATAAGTGGGTGTGATATAGATACGCCCATACAAAATTGGAACGGAACAATTGTGAGAATGATTAGATGCCACAAGATTTTCTTCTGACTTGAAATGCCATTCAGTATTTTTGATACTTTATCCGAAATAGAATCAATATATTTCATGTGTATTTCCACATTGTTATTTTTGATAAGATATACCAAATAATAACTTGTAAAAGTGACATACAATATGGTTCTTCCGAAGTCACATGACAAGATTGTGAACATAGGAAGCAGACATATAAATTGGAATAAAAACAAACTACTAAGTAGTTTTGTGTTTTCAACAGAAATCACTTTTTGTGGAATCGTTATGGTGAGAAAATATATTCCTGCAAAAAATAAAGGATATCCAAGTACCTGAAAAATATTGAACCCTAACTTACATCCAATTCCTATGCCGAAATTAATTCCTAAGTGAAACATCGCCACATTACTTACACTCTCAGATTTAGACAAGAACTGAATTGCAGATGGCATATTGGGTTGTTCCACATTAAGATAGTCGAATAAAGGACTCCATGATTGCCATATATCCTCAGCTTGGGTGGTTGTGCCTTTTGCAGAACAAACTATTAACATGGTTGCAATAGGTAAACAAAACACAAATAAGGTGCTTATTGCTTTCTTTAATCTATTTTTTCGTTTTTTGTCGTAGTTGATGTAATATATGAACATGGATATTGGTTCGATAAAGAAAAAAGATGGTTCATAAATTAACACTGCAATTATAATTGATGCTTCCGCAAGGATTAGGTACATTTTATTGTTATGTTTTACGTATTGTATCATGAGATGAATAACAATAAATGCAAGTATAATCATCAAGAAATCCCTTCTATATGATGTAAGCCCACCTGTTAATATAGCTAAAGGCATTATAGGGATGCTTTTCAATTTGTGAAACACATAGAAAGACAGAGCAAGAAATGCAGTGAATATGATCGTTTCTGTATATATCAAAACTGTATGAAAGGGATAAGGATGAATCAAAAACACTTGATACATAATCTCTCCAAGTAACCCTCGTCTGATAAACCCTCCTTGATAATTGATCATTAAATCGGGAATGTTAAAACCTAAGTAGTTTGCTTCATTTCCGACACAAGTTAAAATAGTTTTGTAAAGAGCGAAAAGTGTAAAAGCCAAGCAAAGGAATATGCTAATTGCTTTATCTGATTTACTTAATGTGTGAAAACAGCTTGCTTTGTTACTTTTTTTTGTAAAACACATACCTTACCAAAATAAAATTTATTGGCACAGCAATGCAATACACAGGAATAGGAGCAACAATATTAGACATGCCTATCCACAGAAATGCCTTCAGCAATGACACTTGCAAGCAATAGTTGACTAAATGAGCCAAACCAAAACCTACGCCTCGCTTTATATTTGCCTTTTTGCGGAATGTGAACAAGCATGTTAAGATGAAATTGCACACGAAACTGATTGTATATCCGATAGTGTATGCAATTGCTTCCGAGAACAAATGCAGCAGCAACAAATACATGCTATAATGGGTTGCCGTAGCAATGACACCTACTACAGCAAACCTTAGCATTTGGTATGCAGTTACTCGCAATTGTTCTTTTGGGGATTCTGTGTCCGTGAGAACATCCTGCGCCATGATTAATAAATACGGTTTGCGCGATGACTTAATTTCGCTATACGGACTCAAGCAAAACACACATTCAGAGCAGAGAAAAGAAAGAGGTGTGAACATCCTACTTATCTCTTTCTGAAGGCATTTGGCGGAGCCCGAATATCGAAGATAAGTCCAGAGCCCACACCAATAAGGCACAGGCGTCGAACTTATTCTTATTCGATATTCCTTTCTTTCTAATCGCCAAATTTTACAGAAAGTTCGAATAAATTAGCAACGCTAATAAATTATAATATGTCTGTCATATCAGCAAAAGCTAAAAGACGCTGCAAATATAGAACAAAGAATTGACACAAGCAAATATGTGGCAGTTTTTTGCAAAATTTTGTTGCCGAGAAATGCTTTGTGAGACAGTCATTTCCCAATCTATCCGATGCATATTTGTAATTTTGGTTATGCATAAATGACGTATGAAAAAAAGGAATGGAAAGAAAACTTGCGTTCTCTTTCCATTCCTTTTATTTGTGTATGCAGCGAACATGGTCGCTTTTGCTTAAACTTCATTATGCTTCTGTTGCGTCCTCGCTGTCGTCACTGCTTGATGTGAACTCTTGTCCTGTGATGTTCTCCATGATTTTCTTCTCAATCTCTTCTGCAAGTTCAGGATTGTCTATCATGAGTTTTTTTGTTGCATCACGTCCTTGTGCTAAGCGGGTGTCGCCATAGCTGAACCAGCTACCGCTTTTTTTGATGATTCCAAGGGCAACGCCAAGGTCAACAATCTCACCGCTTTTACTGATTCCTTCTCCAAACATGATGTCGAATTCGCACTTGCGGAATGGAGGTGCCACTTTATTCTTGACAACCTTCACCTTTGTGAGGCTTCCGATGATGTCGTTGCCATTTTTTATTGGTGAGCTCTTGCGGACGTCGATACGTACGCTGGCATAGAATTTGAGGGCATTACCACCTGTTGTGGTTTCTGGGTTTCCAAACATCATGCCAATCTTCTCGCGCAGTTGGTTGATGAAGATGCAGGTGGTGTTTGTCTTTGCAATGGTGCCAGTAAGCTTGCGAAGTGCCTGGCTCATGAGTCGTGCATGGAGACCAACCTTGTTGTCACCCATGTCGCCTTCAATCTCTGCTTTAGGAGTGAGGGCAGCAACGGAGTCGATGACAATGATGTCAACAGCACTTGAGCGTATGAGCTGATCGGCAATTTCAAGTGCCTCTTCACCACAGCTTGGCTGACTTATCCATAAGTTATTTATATCAACTCCAAGTTTTTCTGCGTAGAAACGGTCAAATGCATGTTCTGCATCAATGAAAGCTGCGACTCCACCATTCTTCTGACATTCTGCAATAGCGTGAATTGCCAATGTTGTCTTACCTGAAGATTCAGGACCGTAAATCTCGATGATGCGACCTTTCGGGTAGCCTCCTACGCCAAGAGCAGAGTTAAGTCCGATGGAACCAGATGGGATTACATCAATCTTTTCAATGTTGTCATCACCCATTCTCATGATTGAACCTTTGCCGAAGTTTTTCTCTATCTTCTGCATTGCAGCCTGGAGTGCCTTGAGCTTTTCTGCGTTGATATTATCTGCCATAATGTTCTTTGATTTAGTTTTAAGTAACTTTTTTGTGCAAAGATAGCACGAGACTGTGTCAAAACACGGCACACGCCTGTGTTTTTTTATTAAAATAACAAAAAATTATAATTCGAGGTCGCCATCATGTATTTCATGCCATGGAAGACCTTGCTTGTTGAGTTGTTCCATGAATGGATCTGGGTCAAACTCTTCAACATTGTGTACGCCTGGTTTTTTCCAAATGCCCTTCATAAACATCATGGCTCCAATCATGGCAGGAACGCCAGTTGTGTAGCTTACTCCTTGCATGCCTGTCTCTTCGTATGCGGCACGGTGTGAACAGTTGTTATATACATAATATGTGTGTTCCTTTCCGTCCTTTATACCACGAATACGGCATCCGATACTTGTTTGACCTTCATAGTTTTCTCCGAGTTCTTGTGGATTTGGCAATACTGCCTTTAAGAACTGAAGTGGAACAATCTTGACTTTCACTGGACCGCTGCCGTCTGCAGCTTCTGCTGTGTATTCGAGTTCGTCAATTCGACTCATGCCGATATTCTGTATGACATCGAGGTGCTTCAAGTATTGTTCTCCGAATGTCATCCAGAAACGGGCACGTTTTATTGTTGGGTAGTTGATGACAAGTGACTCTATTTCTTCATGGTGAAGAAGGTATGATTCTTTAGGACCGATTTCAGGATAGTTGAGTGGCTTGTGAATCTCGAGTGGTTCTGTTTCTACCCACTTGCCATCTTCCCAATAAAGTCCTTTCTGAGTGATCTCGCGAATGTTTATTTCTGGATTGAAGTTTGTTGCAAATGCTTTGTGGTGATCGCCTGCATTGCAGTCAACGATGTCAAGATAATGTATCTCATCGAAATGATGCTTTGCTGCGTATGCAGTGTAGATGCTTGTGACTCCTGGGTCAAATCCACATCCGAGAATGGCTGTAAGTCCTGCTTTCTCAAAGCGTTCGCGATATGCCCATTGCCATGAGTATTCAAAGTGAGCTTCGTCTTTAGGCTCGTAGTTTGCTGTGTCAAGATAGCTGACTCCTGCCTCAAGGCATGCATCCATAATAGTGAGGTCTTGGTATGGAAGTGCAAGATTCATGACAAGGTCTGGCTTGAACTCGTTGAATAGGGCAACAAGTTCTGGTACATTGTCTGCATCTACATGAGCTGTCTTGATGCTTCCTGCAGGTGCAAGCCCTTTGTCCTCTATGGCTTTTGCCAAGGCTTTGCATTTGCTTTCTGTACGACTCGCAATCATGATTTCAGTAAACACGTCGCTGTTTTGAGCAACTTTATGTGCAGCAACAGATGCTACTCCACCTGCACCGATGATAATAACTTTACCCATTTACGTAGTATTATGTAATCAAAAATAATTAAATAATGTTTATAAGAATGTGTTTTGCAAGCAATTTCCTGCTAAAATAGCATTGTGCTAACATTGCTGAAAAACATGCAAAATAAACGAAAAAGAATGAAACGAACAAACATTTATAAGAAAACTTGGTGTATATTCTTTTCTCACTTGACAATAGGTACACCGAACGGCTCGGATGACACTTCAAATGTACCACTGACAGGAATGGACAATGAGGTGGCATGTGCTAAAGAGAAGATTGACACTCGGATGTCCGGCTTCGTATCCTTATTGTTTTGTTGTGATTGTTTGCTTGTTTTTTCAATATTTTCAAATATTGACTTTACCATTGAAGACACGGTACTTCCTGTAGTGATTACATCATCTACAATGAGTATGTGTTTGCCGAATATCTTATTGGTATTTGCTACACAAAAAATGTCTTCGACATTGTGTTTTCGTTCTTCGTGATTGAAACCTGTTTGTGATTTGTTGTTTTTCTTTCTTTTTACTGCATCGTTTAATATGGGAATGCCTGTGACTTTGCTGATTCCTTTTGCAATATACGTGCATTGGTTATATCCACGTGATAGTTTCTTCCGCCAATGCAGTGGAACGGGAACTATGGCATCAATCTCATTGAAGAATCCGTCGTCCATTATTTCTTGAGCTGCAACTGAGGCAATCCATTCAGCAACGTATGGTTTTTGTCTGTATTTGAATGTATGAATGATGTTCTGTATGTCCGTGTTGTAGAAGAATGTAGCATTAGCACGCTCTATCTTGGCAGTTTGCCAGAATAATCTTTCAAAGCGTCCTTGCGTTTGCTTGTGGTAATATGTACGGGGCAATTTTGCCAGACAAGAGGTGCATACATGCTGCTCACTTAATGCCAGACGCTTATCGCATACCATGCAGTAGCGTGGGAACATGAAATCTATGATGTCGCGAATGAGTGGCATTATGTTATATGTGTTGGGGGGTTATTCATCCAATACTTCGTTTATTGACTCAATGTCAAATCCTCTACCGAGGGCAAAACGTATCAGTTTGCAACGTATCTCGTATTCGCTTTTGCCTTTTACGGAAGGACGTTTCTTTTTTATTATGTCTCGTAAGGTGTCAAGATTGTCTTCGTCATCAATTTCAAGCAATGCATCTTCAATGAGCAACTCGTCAATATGGCGTGTTTTAAGTTCTTGGATTATACGTGTTTTTCCCCATTTGTTGTATCTGAACTTGTCACGGACAAAGGCATGTGTAAATCGCTTCTCGTCAATAAAACGTTCTTTTACTAATCTGTTAAGAATGTTTTCTATGATTGTTGAGCGTTGCTCGGGATCGGCATTAAATTCCCAATTGCGCATTTTCTTTTTCATGTCATAAAGACAATGTTCGGAAATTGCACAAAGAGCAGACAGTTTGATGTATGCCTCGTTTTCGGAATATCTGTGTTTCTTCTTTTCCTCCATGAACCGGGATGCATTTTAGTAGGTTCTATTAATTAGCTTGAGTGGTATAGAAGCTACCTTTAGTAAGCAATCAAGGTGATTTTATTTGCACTTTTTCAATTCTTCTTTCAATTGACCTCGTGGAACACCCAAGTTGATGGCGTGCTCAAAGTCTTGTCTTGCCAAATGCTTGTGTCCTGCGTTAAGATGAATGTATGCTCTGGTAAGTATGAGATTTTTGTTTTCTGGCTCTAATGAAATTGCTTTGTCTAAATCTATCAATGCCAGTTCTGTTTGTTTTGCTTCTGCCTCTATTTCTGCTCTGATTGAGTATAGCTCTGTATTGTTTGGATATTTTTCAATCAGCATTGTCAAACGTGACAAGGCTTCCTGTGTTTTGTTTGCGTTTTGGAATAGTATGGCAACTCCCAGCAATGCTGCATAATTGTCGGAATCAATGGTGAGAAGACGCTCGTAGTCTTCTTTTGCCTTTAAATAATCGTGACGATACTGATGAATGTATGCACGGTTTAGAAGTGCATTGGTGTTGTTTGGATATACATCAAGAATGTTGCCATAATCAATAATGGCTTTGTTATAGTTGCCCAATTTCATATATAAGTCACCACGTGCCTTTAGGATAGGTACATTCAATGGTGCTATGGCAAGTGCCATTTCGTAACTATTAAGGGCTTTGAAATTATCGCCTTTTTGTTCTTGTATGTGACCAATGTTTGCGTGAATTAAAGCATTCCTATAGTCTTCTGGTGAAGTCCTCAATGCATTACGGAATGCTGTTTCTGCATCATCCAGGCGTTGCTCTGAGGCTGCTTTTAATCCAATCTCAACCAGCTCTTCGTATGTTTGTGATGAAGATGTCGTACAGAGTGTGAAAAAAAGGACAGATGCAACTATGTATTTTATTTGATATTTAGACATTGCTTGAAAAATTGTAGTTTGCATTTGAGTATTACTTGGAATTGTCATTGTTTAATACCCTTGCCTGTATTTATCTTCCTTCTCATCGTCTAACATTGAAACGTATGAGTTGTAGCGTGATTCGCTGATGTCGTGACGCTCAACTGCTTCTAAAACAGCGCAATGTGGTTCGTGTGTGTGGGTGCAGTTGTTGAAGCGACATTCTGAAGAATACTTGAATATCTCTCGGAAGTAATGTCCAACTTCTTCTCTTTTCATGTTGAATGTGCCGAATCCTTTGATGCCTGGGGTGTCAATAATGTATCCGTCACCTGTTTCGTACATTTCTGAGAAGGTGGTGGTATGCTTGCCCGTGTTATATGCATCACTAATCTCGGACGTCTTCAATTGGAGATGAGGGAATAATGTATTGATTAATGTGGATTTTCCAACACCGCTGTTTCCGCTTAAGCAAACTATTTTACCCTGAAGTTCCTTGCGTAGTTCTTCAACTCCTTCGCCTGTTTTCGCTGATATTTTTCTGCATTGGTAACCTATTGTTTCATATAGGTTGATTACGCCGTCAAGATAGTCCTTCCATTCGGCATCAACGATATCTGTCTTATTGAAAATCAGCGTCACAGGAACTCCGTATGCTTCTGTGCATGCAAGAAACCTGTCTATGAATTGCAGAGGGGTTTCTGGCTGGCATATAGTGACAATCAAGAAACAAGTGTCAACGTTAGCAGCAATAATGTGCGATTGCTTTGATAGATTTGTGGATTTTCTTATGATATAGTTTTTTCTGTCATCAAGGGATGTAATGAGACCTTGCCTTGCTTGTTCTATGTCATAATCAACATCTTGTGGGGTGAATTCCACTTTATCGCCAATCGCTACGGGATTTGTTGTACGAATACCGCGGATGCGGAAGTTACCTTTAATTTTACATTCAAAGATATCTCCCGCATCCGATTTTACGGTATAACTGTAGCCTGTATTTCTTATTACAAGTCCGTGCATTACACTGTCATGATTTCCTTGTTCTTAGCTTCAAGCATAGATTCTATCTGCTTGATGAACTTGTCGTGAATCTTCTGAACCTTTTCTTCTGAATCTTTCTCAACATCTTCAGGCACACCATTCTTGACAGATTTCTTTAGCTTGTCAATTGCATCGCGACGTGCATTGCGAACACTTACTTTTGCTGTTTCTGCTTCTTTTGAACATTGTTTTGTGAGGTCTCGGCGACGCTCTTCTGTAAGGGCAGGTATGCCGAGGCGAATGATTTCACCATTGTTTTCTGGCATAATGCCTACAGATGAGTCAATGATAGCTTTTTCTATGACTTTAAGCATTGACTTTTCCCATGGTTTAATGGTAATAGAACGTGCATCAGGTGTGTTGAGTGATGCTACATTACTGAGAGGTACCATGCTTCCGTATGAATCCACACGAATTTCATCAAGAATATGTACATTTGCGCGGCCGGCGCGAATGCGGCTGAGAGCTTCTTCGAGATGCATTGCTGCAAATTCCATTTTTTCTTCAGCATCAGAAATGAATACTTTTACGTCGTCCATTCTTGTTTTGTTGTTTTAAATTAAAAATCAATTTTCATCTGCAGGTCATCCACAATCTTTGCTTTGTTAAAGCTGAAGCAGCCACGTTTTAATTTACCTGTACTTTTCTCAATAACATAATCGTATGGCGATTCTTCTTTTGATGCCTCACGACGTAGAAATTGGTAAATGTCTTGCCATGCTTCTTCGTATGGATGTTGTACCCCGAATAACGAAGGTTCCATGTTGCAGATATTTCGTACTATTCTGTTTATACGCAGTCCTTCCGTCCCTGCTTCGAGTAGTACTGTTTGCAGATGAGGTTCAAACCAACGCATTTTTATTGTAATTATTCAAGTTTTAAACAGAACATCAATTATTATTAATCAAGTATACTGCAGCCTTCGCATGGTTTAAGTTGCTTGAAGAAATCATTGCCTTTATCATCTACAAGAATGAATGCAGGGAAATCTTCAACCTTAATTTTCCAAATTGCTTCCATGCCAAGTTCTGGGTATTCAACGCACTCTATGCTCTTGATGCTACTCTGTGAAAGAACTGCTGCCACACCTCCAATGGTTCCGAGGTAGAAACCTCCATGTTTCTGGCACGCATCTGTGACTTGCTGTGTTCTATTACCTTTTGCTATCATTACGAGGCTTGCACCATTTGCCATGAACTCATCTACGTATGGATCCATACGGTTTGCAGTAGTAGGTCCCATAGAACCGCAAGGATAGCCTTCTGGTGTCTTTGCTGGACCTGCATAAAGCACCGGATAGTCCTTGAAGTACTGTGGCATTCCTTCGCCTGCATCAAGACGAGCCTTGAGTTTTGCATGTGCAATATCGCGTGCTACAATGATTGTTCCTTTGAGGTTTACACGTGTGCTTACTGGATATTTAGTCAGTTCTGCACGAACTGCATCGATGCCCTTGTCAAGGTCAATCTCGATGCCCTTTGTACCCTCGCCAGGACGACGGAGTTCTTCTGGGATAAGTTCTGTTGGATTCTCATCCATCTTTTCAATCCAGATACCGTCTTTGTTGATTTTTGCTTTGATATTACGGTCAGCAGAGCAGCTAACTCCCATACCGATAGGGCAAGATGCTCCATGGCGTGGCAAACGGATTACACGAATGTCATGAGCAAGGTATTTACCACCAAATTGAGCTCCGAGTCCAATCTTATATGCCTCTTTCAAAAGCTTTTGTTCAAGGTCAACATCACGGAAAGCACGTCCTGTCTCGTCACCTGTTGTTGGAAGGTTGTCGTAATACTTGATTGAGGCAAGTTTTACGGTGAGAAGGTTCTTTTCTGCTGATGTGCCACCAATGACAAATGCAATATGATATGGAGGGCATGCTGCTGTGCCAAGGTGCTTCATCTCTTCTACAAGGAATGGAAGAAGTGTACCTTCGTTCTGAATAGTTGCCTTTGTCATTGGGTAGAAATATGTCTTGTTTGCAGAGCCACCACCTTTGGCAACCATCACGAAACGGTATTCTGCACCTTCAACAGCTTCAATGTCAATTTGAGCAGGGAGGTTACACTTTGTATTTACCTCGTCGTACATGTTGAGTGGTGCGTTTTGAGAATAACGCAAATTGTCTTGGGTGAATGTGTTGTAAACACCGCGGCTAAGCGCTTCTTCGTCCTCAAAACCAGTCCAAACCTGCTGACCTTTTTCTCCGTGAATGATTGCAGTGCCTGTGTCTTGGCAGAAAGGTAAGATACCTTTGCAAGCTGTTTCTGCATTGCGAAGGAATTGTAATGCTACGTATTTGTCATTCTCTGATGCTTCTGGGTCGCGGAGAATCTTTGCAACTTGAAGGTTGTGTTCACGGCGAAGCTTAAATTCTACGTCGTGGAAAGCCTGTTGTGCAAGGAGTGTCAAAGCTTCAGGAGAAACCTTAACGATCTCGTGACCTTCAAATTCACTTACACAAACTCCCTCCTTTGTCAGGAGACGGTATTCTGTTTCGTCCTTGCCCATTTGGAACATAGGAGCGTATTTGAAATCTGGTGCCTGAGCCATAAATCTGTAGTATAAAATGTAATTCTCTGTTGTTTATAATGTCCCGTTGCCAAAAATGGCAACGGGGTTTGTTCGTGTTTACTTACTTTGTAAGATAATATTCTTAATCTATCTTGTCTGCTTCAAGATTTGCATTCACATCTTCTTGAGTGACTTGATAATCTTGCAAGTCTCCTGCGAGATACTGGTCATACGCAGTCATGTCAATAAGTCCATGACCAGAGAGGTTGAAGAGGATAACTTTTTCTTCACCTGTTTCCTTGCATTTGAGTGCCTCACGAATAGTTGCTGCGATTGCGTGGTTGCTTTCAGGAGCAGGAATAATGCCTTCGTGCTTTGCAAAAAGACAACCTGCCTTGAATGTTTCGTTCTGGTCAATGTCCATTCCCTCAATGTATCCGTCTTTGAGAAGTTGTGAAAGAATGACACCTGTACCGTGGAAACGCAAACCACCAGCGTGGATGTTTGCTGGCTTGAATCTGTGTCCGAGAGTGTACATTGGCAACAACGGAGTCATTCCTGATTCGTCAGCAAAGTCATACTTGAACACACCCTTTGTTAGCTTAGGGCACGCAGATGGTTCTGATGCGATGAAACGAGTCTTCTTGCCTTCCAATATTGTGTGGCGCATGAATGGGAATGCAATACCACCGAAGTTTGAACCGCCTCCGAAGCATCCGATAACTATGTCTGGGTACTCGCCAGCCATTGCCATCTGCTTTTCTGCTTCAAGACCAATTACAGATTGGTGAAGTGCAACGTGATTCAATACAGAGCCGAGAGTGTAGCGGCAATTTGGGGTTTGAGTTGCAAGTTCCACAGCCTCTGAGATTGCTGTCCCAAGTGAACCTGTGTGGTTTGGGTCTTTTGTGAGAATGTCTTTTCCTGCACGAGTTGACATTGATGGCGAAGGGGTCACTTGAGCACCGAACACCTGCATGATACTGCGACGGTAAGGTTTCTGCTCATAACTGATTTTCACCTGATAAACTGCAGCATCCATTTCAAATACGCTGGCTGCATAACTGAGGGCTGCACCCCATTGTCCTGCACCAGTTTCTGTTGTGAGGTTTGTGATGCCTTGTTTCTTTGCGTAGTATGCTTGTGGGATGGCAGAGTTGAGCTTGTGGCTGCCAAGTGGGTTTACGCTTTCATTCTTGAAATATATGTGTGCTGGTGTGCCGAGGGCTTTTTCTAATCCGTAAGCACGTACCAAAGGTGTGCAACGATAGTAAGAGTACTTTTCACGTACTTCTTCTGGTATCTCAATCCATGCGTCAGTTGTGTTGAGTTCTTGCTTACAGCATTCCTCGCAGAAAATAGGAGTGAGGTCTTCAAGTTTCACAGGCTGGCGAGTGCCAGGGTGAAGCATTGGCATTGGTTTGTTTTTCATGTCTGCAGCGATGTTGTACCAATGTGTTGGCAACTCGCTTTCTGGTAGGATAAATCTTTTCTGTTTCATTTTTAGTCGTATTATATTCGGTAAACTTAATCTGGGATAAATCTTGTGGAGAGTTTAATAATGCAGTTTATTCTTGATGCAAAGATACAATTTTATTCTACAAAAACATGCTGTTCGGGTAAAAAGTTTATTATTACATGTGGAATTGTTCTGAAAATCCATTTTTGTATGAACGACACGCCCAATTCTTCACTCTTTGTATTCCATTGACCATAGTTTTTGTGTTAATTGTAAATATGAATGTAAGTGCCATCGTACACTACTCTGTATCTGAAAAGTCCTCTCGGCGATTGATGAATACACTTCTCTGGTACTTTGAAAATCGTGCCGTCGTAATTGAGGTTGTATTCAATCTCGCAATGCGAACACTTTGCATAAGAGTCTGAAGTTATTACCAGACGCTTGTCCACGCGGTCGCAATTCGGACATGATAAATCGTATGCCCTCATGTCTCCATTGTAGTTGGTGCCAACAATGATGCCCCCTAAACCGAAGTTGAAATATTTCTGTGTCTCCAACAGGTTGTATGTGTTTTCGCTTGCAGGACCTTTCATTGTTATCTTAGCCCCCGATTTCCTAATCGTGGCAAATTGCCCGAAGTTTCCCACCACATTAAAAAGTTCTGTGTATTGCACCACCATGAAATCACATTTCACTGGGTGTTTTTTTGAATAAGTGGAAGTCGTCTCGTCGGAACAAGAAAACAGCACTTGTGATGCAGATATGAAACCTGCAACACATAGTGCTGTCGTTATCAGTCGTGTGAAATATTCACGAATCATTATCGTCACGAATTAGAACCAAATGCTTGGGTTATCAATGATTTCATTGATACGGGTCATTTCTTCATCTGAGAATTCAAGATTCTCTATTGTGGCAATATTGTTTTCAAGTTGCGCTACACTTGATGTGCCTATTATGCATGAAGTCACCCTGGCATCTGCCAAAATCCATGCAAGCGCCATTTGTGCGATGGATTGTCCTCGCTCTTTTGCTATGACGGCCAATTTCTTCACGGCTTCAACTCTTTCTGGGGTGACTTGTGACGTCTGCAGAAATCCTGTGCTACGAGCAGCTCGGCTTCCTTCTGGTATTCCGTTGTCGTACTTGCCGGTTAGAAGTCCCTGTGCAAGCGGTGAGAAGCAGATGACGCCGCTTCCGTTATCAGCTGCCACCTGGAAATTCTCATTCTTAGCCTTTGGGTCAATCATGCTGCAACGGTATTGGCTTAGCAGACATGGAACCTTTGCTTCGTTCAGGATGTCGTAGCATTTTTGTTGCAAATGAGGAGGGTATTTTGAAATTCCCACGTATAACGCCTTGCCTTGACGCACAATATCAATGAGTGCTTGCATGGTTTCTTCTACAGGAGTGACTCCATCGTAACGATGGCTGTAGAAGATGTCGAAGTATTCTAAACCTGTGCGTTTGAGACTTTGATTGCAGCTGGCAATGATGTTCTTGCGGCTTGAACCATCTCCATAAACGCCTGGCCACATGTCGTGACCTGCTTTTGATGAGATAAACATCTCGTCACGATGGCTTGAGAGTTGCTCTTTGAGGATTCTTCCGAAATTGCTTTCTGCGCTTCCGGGCGCAGGACCGTAGTTGTTTGCCAAATCAAAGTGGCAAATGCCTTTGTCAAAGGCTTTCACTACCATTTGTGTGGCAACGTCAAAGTCATCTACACTGCCAAAGTTGTGCCAAAGGCCAAGTGACAGCACAGGGAGTTGCACTCCCGATTTTCCAGAGTATCGGTAAATCATATAATTCAGAACATTGATTAGTGTGCGATTAATATTTGTGAATGGTTGGCACGGTCATGCGTTTTTTGCTATGAGATGTCTATTTTGTCAAATCTGCCACGGCTGTTTCCATTTTCCCGAAATTGAATCCGTGGAATACGTCATCCATGAGAGCTTGAATCTTATCGTTACATAAATTTCCGATACTGCCTTCATGTGTGTGATTTATATTTTTATCAGCGGTGAAATTCCCGTCTTCAATGTCTAAACCAACTTTCTTGTATGCATCGCGGAAAGGCATTCCGTTGGCTGCCAATCTGTTAACTTCTTCTACGGAGAACATTGGATCGTAGATAGGATTATCGAGGATATTCTCGTTAACCGTCATTTTGTTAATGATGTAAGCTGCCATTTGCAGACAATCTTTCAGGTCGTCAAATGCAGGAAGGAATACTTCCTTGATGATTTGCAAATCACGGAAATAGCCAACAGGCAGATTGTTCATTATCATCGTCACAGTGACAGGAAGTGATTGCAGTTTGTTGCACTTTGCACGTGTGAGTTCAAAGACGTCAGGGTTTTTCTTGTGAGGCATGATGCTGCTGCCAGTAGTGCAGTCAGCAGGCAGTTTTACAAAATTGAAATTCTGCGAATTGAACATACATGCGTCGAATGCCATCTTTGCCAATGTGCCGGCAATGCTTGCCATGGAGAATGCAACGTTGCGCTCTGTCTTTCCGCGTCCCATCTGTGCATACACAACATTATAATCCATTGAGTCAAATCCCAACAAATCGGTTGTCATCTGACGGTTGAGCGGGAAGCTTGATCCGTAGCCTGCTGCAGAACCAAGTGGGTTGCGGTTTGTTATTTTCCAAGCCGCAAGCAGGTATTGCATGTCATCTACAAGTCCTTCTGCATAAGCGCCAAACCAAAGTCCGAAACTGCTTGGCATTGCCACTTGCAGATGTGTGTAACCAGGCATGAGTACGTCTTTGTAGCGGTTGCTCTGTACTATGAGTTCGTCGAAAAGACTTTTCACCAATTCTGCGAGTTCTTTAATCTGGTCACGAATGAACAATTTCAGATCGACAAGCACTTGGTCGTTACGTGAGCGACCCGAATGAATCTTTTTGCCCACGTCTCCAAGTTTGCGTGTGAGCATTAGTTCCACTTGGCTGTGCACGTCTTCAACGCCTTCTTCTATGACGAACTCTCCGTTTTCAGCTTGTCGGTAGATGTTCTTTAGTTCTTTGAGAAGAATATCCAGTTCGTCGGCTGTAAGCAAGTCGATTGACTGGAGCATTGTGATGTGTGCCATGGAGCCAAGCACATCGTATTTAGCAAGATAAAGATCCATCTCGCGGTCACGTCCTACCGTGAATTTCTCTATCTCTGCGGTCATTGCCGCATTTTTTGTCCAAAGTTTATCCATGATGAATGGTATGATAAATGATGAATAATGAAAATCGTGTTGCATTCATGATACAAATTGCGTCTGTATCTGCAGCACTTTGAATTCTCATTATTCATCATTTGTATTTTAGTATGGTATCATTGCCAGCATTTCTGCAAACTTCTCCACACCTTGCTTTAGTGGTTTGTTGAGAACTTGCTTCATGAAGAAGTTGATGTCTGCGTCTATCGTCACCTTGATTTTGCAAGAGTCTTCTGTTATAGGCAGCATCTGTATCCACAACTTAAAACTGATAGGGGAGCTTGTACTGGCGAACTTCACGCACTTCTCAGGTTCGCGCTCAACGATAGCAACTGCTATGTTGCCGATAGGTCCGATAGGTCCACTGAGTGTGTCTTTTGTAAATTCCATCTGACTGAGTGCACTACGCACTTCCTCTTTTTTGTCGTCTGGAATCTGCGACTGAATGTTAGGGTCGTCAAAACGTTCCTTTATTTTTTCCAGGTTCGTCAAGTCGGACACCTTTGCATACACAGCGCTTTGGCTGTATGGAACCTGCTTTATACTGCTTTCGTACTTTGCCATTTTATATGATTTCAAATTCATAATCCACGCTTTCCGCTGGTTCGTGATGCTCTTTGTATTTACTGCACATCACAAAACGCACTTTGTGAATCATGAATTGTGAGTTTGTTTCTATCCTTGCCACTGGCTTGGGTTTGCACGCCACTCGTTGAGTACAGGAATCTGAGCTTCTGTGATGTAACCTGTCTTGAGGGCTACATCGAGCACTGCCTCGTAGTTTGTAAGAGTGATGAGCTTGACTTTAGCATTGTCGAATGCCTCTTTTGCAACAGGGAATCCGTAAGTGTAGCTTGCAACCATGCCTACCACCTCGCATCCGTTGTTACGTATTGCGTCAACAGCTTTGAGAGAAGAACCGCCTGTAGAGATAAGGTCCTCAATGACAACCACCTTCATGCCTGGAGCGAGTTCGCCTTCAATGAGGTTTTCCAATCCGTGATCCTTTGGTTTTGAACGCACGTACACAAAAGGAAGATTGAGCGCATCGGCAACGAGTGCTCCCTGAGGGATTGCACCAGTGGCAACGCCTGCAATTGCATCAACATCCTGAAAGTTCTCAAGGATGACGCGGCAGATTTCCAGTTTCACGAAATTGCGTAGTTCTGGGTAACTCAAAGTCTTGCGGTTGTCGCAATAGAATGGTGATTTCCATCCACTTGCCCATGTGAATGGGTTTTCTGGCTGAAGCTTAATAGCCTTGATGTCAAGTAACTTGCCAGCAAAAATCTTCTCTAATGTCTTCATAATATAATTGGTTTTATTAATTTATTTTGTGCAAAGATACGTTTTTATATTGAAAATAACTATATAAAAGTCATTTTCTTTTTTTTGTAATGAGAAAAAGCAGTGATTATTGTTGGGAAATTGTTCTGTCGCGATGCGGTAATTGTTGCGACGCGACGTAGCAATTGTTCTGTCCCGACGTGGCAATTGTTTCATCGCGATGCAGCAATTCTGCTCACAGTATGGCTCAGGTTGCTGCTGCTTGCAAATTGCATTTCCCTCTATGTATGGTCGTGGTGGATTATTAATACTTTCCCCATTGTTTTACAACGCATTGGTAGTCAAAAGGAGGTAAGCGTGTCAAAATTCTCGCCGCAGCAGGTAGTTTTTGTGGTTATTATTTCATAATCTCGCCAAAAAATCATACCTTTGCCATTTAAATGTGGTATTACACATTATTATAAAAGTATCAAGTAATAAAAACAAATGAAAATACTCATTCTTAACGGACCGAATCTCAACTTGCTTGGTAAGCGCGAACCTGGCATTTACGGCTCTCGTGGCTTTGAAGATTACTATGAAGAGTTATGCAAGCGCTTCCCTAATGTAGAGTTTGAATATTACCAGTCAAACATTGAAGGCGAGTTGATAAACAAGATTCACGAAGTGGGTTTCTCATGGGATGGAATTGTGCTAAACGCTGGTGCATACACTCACACTTCTGTTGCCCTTCAAGATGCTATACGAGGAGTGAACACGCCTGTCGTAGAGGTGCATATTTCTAATGTGCACACTCGTGAAGAGTTTCGTCATAAGTCCTTGATTAGTTGTGCTTGCATGGGGGTGATTTGCGGTTTTGGGTTGGACAGCTATCGTTTAGGTGTGGAAGCGCTTATTGCTAAAGCCGATGCGTGACGAGGTTCTGATTTCGGATTTCGTGCACTTCCAAGACGAGATTGACGATTATGTGAAGGAGCATTGCGATGCAGAGAGCGAATATCTGCATCAGCTATACCGTGCGACAAACATCCATCTTCTTTATGGCCGAATGGCAAGCGGTCATGTGCAGGGGCGTTTGCTCAAGATGCTGGTGGAGATGATGCGACCTCGTCAAATTCTGGAACTCGGCACCTATAGCGGTTACAGCGGATTGTGCTTGGCAGAAGGACAGGCATCGGCTGCAAAGACTGAAGGATGGAGTGCCGACGAATACCATTTGCACACAATAGAAATCAATGACGAGCAGGAGGACTTCACATTGCCATGGTTCAAGAACTCACCTTATGCAAACAACATAACCATGCACATCGGTAATGCGATAGATGTGGTTCCTACGTTAAGCACTGAGTTTGACCTTGCGTTCATCGATGCAGACAAACGCATCTACCTGGAATATTATGAATTAGTGCTTGCACACCTTCGCCTTGGCGGTTACATCCTGGCTGACAACACGCTTTGGGACGGGCATGTGTTGGACAAGAATCCTCATGACCAACAGACATTGGGCATTCTGCGATTCAACGACTTTGTCGCTAAAGATGATCGCGTGGAGAAGGTTATCATACCAATACGTGATGGAATAACCTTGATAAAAAAAATTAAATGAACTATATTGGCATTTCAATGCCTTACAAACAAAAAAAGTATAAATGGAAACAACAAGACAAAATAAGATTGCTCGCCTTATACAAAAGGACTTGAGCAATATTTTTCAGGCACAGACGCGACAGACACGAGGCATACTTGTGAGTGTCAGCGTAGTGCGCATAAGTCCTGACCTTAGCGTGGCAAAGGCGTATTTGAGCATTTTCCCTTCGGAAAAAGCACAGGAGATTCTTGCAAACATAAACTCGCACGCTTCTGAAATCCGTTACGAGTTAGGCAATTTGGAGCGACACCAGTTGCGCATCATACCAGAACTTAAGTTCTTCATTGATGACTCGCTCGATTATGTTGAGAATATTGATAGATTGCTGAATAAGTAATGCTTTTGTGCAGGTGATTTATGGCTTTCCCATTTTACATAGCTAAGCGTTACCTTTTCTCAAAGAAATCACACCACGCCATTAACATCATCTCTGGTGTTTCTGTGTGTGGTGTGGCTATTGCTACGGCTGCACTCGTATGCATCATGTCGGTGTTCAACGGGTTTCAGGACACGGTGTCTAATCTGTTCACATCGTTTGACCCGCAGATTAAAGTGCGACCTGCTGAGGGAAAGTTCGTGCCTGCCGATGCACCTGAACTCGAGCAATTGCGTAAGAGAAGTGACATTGCCGTATATACGGAAACCGTAGAGGATAATGCTTTGCTGATGATTAACAACCGTCAGGCAATGGTCACTATTAAAGGAGTAGATGACAATTTTGAAGAATTGACACGCATTGACAAGATTCTCTATGGTGACGGAGTGTTTGAATTGCATGCGGACATCATAGATTATGGAATCATGGGGTCGGCATTGTTGCAGAGATTGGGCTTGGCGGCAGACTTCAGTTCACCTGTGCAGGTGTATGCTCCACGTAAAGGTGACCAAATCGATTTGAACGACCCTCGTGAAAGTCTCAATAACGAGGAGTTCTTTTCTCCGAGAGTATGTTTTATGGTGAAGCAGAATAAGTATGACGCAAACTACGTTATCACCTCTGTAGCGTTTGCCCGCCGTTTGTTTGAACGCCAAGGATACGTTTCTGCTGTGGAATTGCGAGTAGAGAAAGGCTGTGATGTTGACAAGGTCAAAGAGGAAATAGCGAGTCAGCTTGGCAGCAAATACCTTGTTCAAAACCGATACGAACAGCAAGAAGACACTTTTAAGATTATGCAGATAGAGAAACTGATATCTTACATCTTCTTGACATTTATCATAATGATTGCTTGTTTCAACATCATAGGATCACTTACGATGCTTATCATTGACAAGAAGGAGGATGCTATCATATTGCGCAATCTTGGTGCAAATAACAGCCAAATACGGAGCATTTTCATGCTGGAAGGCAGAATGATTGCTACTGCCGGTGCCGTAATTGGCATTATAATCGGATTGCTTTTGTGCTGGTTGCAGCAGGAGTATGAGTTAATCTCGTTCGGAAACGGTTCTGGTTCTTATATTCTCAATGCTTATCCAGTGAGCGTCCATCCGATGGATATTGTCATCATTTTCATCACCGTCATAGTGGTTGGATGGCTTTCCGTATGGTATCCAGTGCATCATCTCAGCAAACGGTTAGCGAGGTGAAAGTAGAGACCCTGATAAAATATGCATAAAAACAAAACAAATAGAAAAAGAAAATCAATATTACAATGAAAAAGAATATCTGTCTTTTCCTTTCTGCTGCTGCAGTGCTTGCAAGTTGCAGCAAGATGAAGAATTTCACATCGGATAATTTTACAGTGTCACCAACTCCGCTTGAATACATGGCTGGTGAGATTCCTGCAACAATCAGCGTGAATATCCCTGCAAAATTCATGAATAAGAAAGCAATAGTAGAGTGTACTCCTGTGGTAAAATGGGATGGAGGACAAGTTGTTGGTGCAAGAGCTAAGTTCCAGGGAGAAAAGGTTGAGGCTAACAATACAATCATCTCATATAAGAATGGAGGACACGGAACGCTTCGTTTCAGCGTGCCTTTCAAAGATGGAATGGAAAAGTGCGACCTGTACATGCATAGCGTGGTTACGAAAGGCAAGAAGACAAAGGCAATGCCTGAGGTGAAGGTTGGTTATGGAACACAATGTACAGCAGCACTTATTACAAAGACGGCAAAAACCGCAAATTTCGGTGTTGCACCTGATAAGTTCCAGCGTGTGATCAGTCAGAAGCAGGAGGCAGCCATCAAGTTCCTCATTGGTCAGGCAAATCTTAGAGGAAGTGAGTTGAACGGCCAGAATGTGAAGGACTTTATTTCCACCCTCAAAAGCATAAAAAGCGACGAGGAGAGCTTAGTCCTTAACAACATTGAAATCAGTGCTTATGCTTCGCCTGATGGAGCCTATGCAGTTAACGAGCGTTTGGCTGAGAAGCGCGGAGAGAATTCTGAAGGTTATGTTAACCAGCAACTGAAAGAAACCCAGTTAAAGACTAACATTGATACAAAATATACAGCAGAGGACTGGGATGGATTCCAAGAACTCGTGTCTCAATCAAAACTTCAAGATAAGGAGATAATCCTTCGAGTGCTTTCCATGTACACAGATCCAGAGCAGCGTGAACAAGAGATACGCAACGTGGCTGTTGTTTATAAGGATTTGGCAGAAGCAGTGCTTCCTGAACTTCGCCGTGCCCGCATGGTCATCAATTATGACGTGATTGGTCGTAGTGACGAACAGATTATTGCTCAGCTCAATGAAGATGCTGGAAAGCTCAGCATAGAAGAAATTCTTTATGCAGCGAACACTCTTTCTACAAGTGTAAGTCAGAAAGAAAACATATTGAAACTTGCTGTTAAACTTTTCCCTGACGATTATCGTGCATACAATAATCTTGGAGAATTGGCAATGCGTAGTGGAGACAATGATGCCGCACAGAACTATCTGCGTCAGGCATTGAGCACCAATTCTTCTGCTGCAGAACCAAATGTCAATCTTGGCATGATTGCTATACAGAATGGTGATTTCGTAAATGCAGAAAATTTCATAGCAAAGGGTACAAGTGCGAACAACTTCAATGAGGCACTTGGTCATTTGTATGTGGCTCAGGGCAAGTATAATCAGGCATCGGCAAAGTTCATGAATTCTGCTAATAATAGTGCGGCTCTTTCACACATTCTTTCGCAGGATTATGCTGATGCACTCACTATACTTGGAAAAATAAAGAATCCAGACGCAATGACTTATTATCTGCGTGCAGTTCTTGCATCAAGAATGGAAGATAAGTCAGAAGTGAAGGATAATCTCGCTAAAGCAATTTCGCTTGATTCTTCTCTTGCTAAGCGTGCCGCTAATGATGCGGAGTTTTCTGATTATAATAAATAATGCCAATAATTAAAGAGCAATTGAAAAAGCACCTACACATATTATATATTATATATATTGTGTCCTTTGCACTCTTTTTGTTTGCATCCTGCGGACCTAAAGGTAATGCATTTAGGATAAAAGGATCATTTCGGGACATGAAGGCTGGTGAGATTTATATTTACCACCTTTATGGAAGCGAGGGACGTATTGATACGTTGGTGGTTCGTGATGGTGAGTTTGCATATAGAGGCGAAACAGCAGAACCGGTTCCTTATTATCTTGTATTCCCAAATGGAATGGAGCAAGTCATAATAGTGGCTCCAGGTGACGAATTGGAGTATGAGGCAACCGCCAATAATTTGAAAAATTATGTGGTCAATGGTAGCGATGAGAACAGATTGCTGAACAAGTTTCGCAAGGAAACATTCAGTATGGGTGCCTCTGAAATAAAAGCAACGGCAAAGCAGTATATTCAAGATCATTCGGAAACGACAGCTGCCATTTATTTATTCGAGAAATATTTTGTTCAAGATGCCATAACTTCAGAAAAGGAAATTCGATCAGAGATAAATATCTTAAAAGCAAAGCATCCGAAGAACCGTTTTCTTATGGGTGTGGAGGGTAGCCTTAACAGGGCAGAAAAGAGTGGAGTTGGCAAAGTGATGCCAGACGCGACCCTTCGTAACATCAAGAATGAGGAAAAGAAACTGTGGGCACAAAACAGCGCACATACGGTGGTGGTGTTTTGGTCAACATGGATGGATCAGAGTTATGACTTTATGATGAGAATCAGACGCGTTATAGAATCTCATAAAGAGTCAAATGTGAGGTTTGTCATGATCTCGTTAGATGTAGAGCATTATCGTTGGGAGCAAGAAATAGGACGAGATTCTATTATGAATTACGTTGAGCACTATTGTGATGACAAGGCATTCGAATCACCTGTTGCCCAGAGTTTAGGAGTTAACACGGTTCCGTATTATCTTATTACAGACAGCAAGCACAAAATTGTGTATAAAGGCTCATCTGTTGATGACATGAGTAAAGATTTGGAGAAACTGAAAAAATAACAAACGCCTCATAATGTTGACAAAAACCTATAGTGCAACCTTAAATGGTCTTGATGCAATAGCTGTGACCATTGAAGTAGATAACTACGATGCTGGACAAGTTGCCAGATTCAGTATCGTGGGATTGCCAGACAATGCTGTCAAAGAAAGCATTGAACGCATACAGGCAGCATTAAGGTTCAATGGGTACAAAACACCAAACAAGTCAATTGTTGTAAATCTTGCTCCTGCTGATTTACGGAAAGAAGGTTCAGGTTTTGACCTTCCTATTGCAATGGGAGTGTTGTCTTCTTTAGAGTTTATAGATGGCCATCGTATTTCAAAATGCATGTTTGTAGGAGAATTAGGATTAGACGGTTCTGTTCTTCCGGCAAAAGGAATACTCCCTATCAGCATTAAAGCACGTTCAATGGGGTTTGACGCAATTTTTGTTCCGTTAGAAAATGCACGCGAAGCAGCTGTTGTAAACGATTTGAAGGTTTATGGAGTGAGTACGTTGAGTGAAGTCGTGAGTTTCATTAACGGTCAAAGTAAGATAGAGCCTACGATCGTCAATACTCGCGAAGAATTTTACGCACAGATGTTCGATTTCGGATTTGACTTTGATGAGGTGAAGGGACAGGATAATGTTCGTCGTGCATTTGAAGTGGCAGCTGCCGGTGGACATAATATTATTTTAATAGGAAGTCCAGGATGTGGAAAATCAATGATGGCAAAACGACTACCTTCTATTTTGCCGCCGCTGACATTACATGAAAGTCTTGAAACCACACAGATTCATTCCATAGCAGGAAAACTCCGTAAGGAAACGTCATTGATAAGTCAGCGTCCATTCAGGGCACCACATCATACTGTTAGTGATGTGGCATTGGTAGGCGGTGGCACCACATTCATGCCTGGTGAGATATGTCTTGCTCACAATGGAGTGCTCTTTCTTGATGAGTTGCCAGAGTTTAATCGTTCCGTATTGGAAACACTTCGTCAACCATTAGAAGATCGTGTCATTACTATTTCCCGTACACGTTACAATCTGTCATTGCCTTGCTCGTTCATGTTGGTTGCAAGTATGAATCCTTGCCCATGCGGTTACCATCATCACCCCACTCGTAAGTGTGTGTGTACCCCCGCTCAGATACAACGTTATATGAATAAGATAAGCGGACCTTTGATGGATCGTATTGATATACAGGTAGAAGTGGAAAACGTTCCGTTTGAGGATATAGCAAATGCACCAAAGGGCGAATCAAGTATTGCCATACGCGAACGAGTGTTAAAAGCACGAAAGGTGCAGGAGGAGCGTTATAAAAATGTAAAAGGTGTGTATTGCAATGCACAAATGACCACAGCTCTCATGCAGAAATACGTCTCACTTGATGATGCATCAATGAACATTCTGCGTACAGCGATGAAGAGATTTAATCTTTCCGCAAGAGCATACGATAGGATTCTCAAGGTCAGTCGTACGATTGCCGATCTTGCTGGATCGGCACAAATAGAAATGCCTCACATTGCAGAAGCAATAGGATATCGTAATTTGGATCGTGATAACTGGTTTGAATAATACAAAATGAATTTCAGCAAAGCGACTAAGTTTAATCATAACACAAAGAAACAATAATATCACAAAAATATGCCACGAATACTTACATTTGTATTTGCGTTTATAACATTATTAACTCTGAAAGCTCAAGAACCGGATAGTCTTGGCAGAATACGGTTTAAATATGATTTCGTAGTGCCACGCGACGGCAATTATGTTCAAGCGATTCATGCCGCGAACCGTCGTCCTGATAAGACTAAGCGATTCCGTATCTTCATGCATTCCAGCATGTACCGTACGAAAGGAGAGGGTAAAATGATTAAGATTACGGAGAATGGAAAAGAAATGGAAATTCCAAGTCCTATGACTATTCTTACAGCCCCAAACACCAGTATCTGTGGTGAAGGTATGAAGAACACCCAGATTGAATCAGAACCTCAGCATGAGGGTATAGGAATAACTTCCACTTTGTTCTTGGATGGTGCGGACAGTACATACATTCAAGATATCGAGTTGTGGTCGAATTTCAGAAACGACTTTAATGCGTTTGCCAATCGTTCTGTCGCGCTCAACGAGAAAAACTGCAAAGGAAACATATTCAGAAATCTCTCCTTATTGAGTACGCAAGATACATATTATACAAATGATGGAGGTACCACTTATTTGGAAAACTGCAAAATTGCAGGAACGGTAGACTTTATATGTGGTGGAGGAACCATTTATTTCAACGACTGCGATATAGAGTTACGTCCACGTGGTAATACAGGAAATCGTGATGTTATATGTGCTCCTGCTACAGAAGCATTCCGTGATTATGGTTATGTGTTCAACAGGTGTCGTATTTGGGGATCTCCCGAGCAAGAAAACAAGTTTGTGTTAGGACGTCCTTGGAAAAATGCTCCTCGATGTGTGTTTTTAGGGACAGTCATGGAGATGCATCCTGCACCTCACGGCTGGGATGAGATGCATGGTACTTTACCTCGTATGTTCAGCGAATATGAAAGTATGGACACAGAGTATCAGCTTATAGATACCGAGAAAAGACGTAATCAGTATAAAAATGCAGATGGAGTGCTGACAAATATTCGTTACAATACAACGCTTTCTACAGATGAAGCATCGCGTTACGATGTGGATACCGTTTTCCCTGGATGGCATCCTGACCAGCGTTCTGCATTAGTCAATCCTCCAATATTGCAGATGAAAGGACGTAACGTGATTTATTGGGAGGATGTTCCAGAAGCGTGCCTATATGCGATTTGTAAGAATCGTGATGTGGTGGCATTTACTACAGAACCACAATACACAGTTCCGAAAGGAACAGCAGAAGGAGCTTGTTACTCCGTACGTTGCGCAAATTATTATGGTGGTTTGGGTGAGCGTAGCAATGAGGTTGTTTATCCTAACAGATAAAGTTCTTTTTAAAATTTCAGGTTAAATATAAAGTGGAACTCTCTGCGACAAAAACAATATAATTTGTCGTAGAGAGTTTCTTCTGTGTAATACGTTGATTATCATGTATGTGTTGATTTTCGAAGAATAGAAACTGCTATCTGGAAACTATACGAAAAGGAAATGCTTTTTCTTTAATAGGGAAAATCCCCATGTAAATAGGAAAACGCTATTGCAAGTGGAATACATTTGATCTATCTTTGCATCGTAAAACAAAACAAACCACACAAAGAATCTTCGAGGAACAGATTTTTTAAGTTGGTGAAATAATAACGAAAACTAAAAACGTCATATTATGAAAGCTATCAGAACTATTATTACTGCAGTCGTGCTCCTTTGTGGAACACTGACAATCAATGCTCAAAGAATGAATGCTTATGCGATTCAAGAAAATGCTCGTTTCCTTACTGACCGTATGGCATATACGTTGGGAATCACTTCATACGCCATCATAGATGATATTTACCGTATCAATTATGATTATATTTGGGGAGTGAATGAATACCTTGATGAAGTGGCTCTTGGCTATCATTACGATGACTACATGGAAATTTGTTATCGTCGCGATGCAGCATTACAGGCATTGTTGGGACATGTGCTGTGGAATCGTTTGATGGGTTACAATTACTTCTATCGTCCAATATTCTTCACAAATCACAGATGGCACTTTGGAATATACGATTATGATCATTACCACGGTCACTACTATTATAGAGCACCACGCTTTCATGGCCATTATTCAGGTGGACACTTCTTCCATGGGATGGCTCCCGCACATGGTCACATGGTAGGTCCTGGTCGCCCACATGGTGGCATGCATCCACAGGGAGGTCATCCGCAAGGAGGTATGCATCCACAGGGAGGTCGTCCACAAGGAGGTATGCAGTCACAAGGAAGTCGCCCACAAGGTGGCATGCAGCCACAGGGAAATCGTCCACAAGGAGGTATGCAGCCACAGGGAAGTCGTCCGCAAGGAGGTATGCAGCCACAGGGAAGTCGTCCACAGGGAGGAATGAGTCAGCAAGGAAATCGCCCTCAGAGTGACATGCAGCAAAGTTATCGTACAAGCGCTCAGTCACAAATGAGCAGTGGTACAAGAGGTCAATATCAGTCTGCCCCTTCACGTAGCGAGAATAATTTGCGTAGTTCGTCTCGCATGAGTTCACGTTCTGGCAATATGGGAGGAACACGTAGTGGTGCTTCGATGAGCACTCCTTCTCGCGGTGGCATGAGTGGTGGTTCATACGGAAGTTATGGCGGCGGCTCACGTGGTGGCATGAACGGTGGTAGTCATGGCGGTCATGGTCGCAGATAAGAAACTCTCTTTCTACAACATATTTATATTTTATTGGTTCATAGGGCTGTTTTTCGTGAGAAAGGCAGTCCTAATTTTTGTTCATCTAATGACTTGATAGTACTTGTTGTGTATGAGGTTTGAAGTGATGACACTTTGTATTTTGTAAATTCTTCATTGTTCGTTACTTGTTATTCGCTAATTTTCCGTAACTTTGCACAAATAATTCACTATAAGACAATGACAATAGAAGAAAAAATCATAGCAGGTGTACAGGCATCGGTTAAAGCCTTGTATGACCTTGATGCTGACACTAATCAGATACAGCTTCAAAAAACTAAGTCTGAGTTTGAAGGACATCTTACAGTTGTTGTATTTTCGTTCGTAAAGGCAGCTCGCAAGAAGCCAGAACAAGTAGGAGAAGAAATCGGTCAATATCTTGTTGAGAATGTCGGCGACGTAGTCGCTAAATTTAATGTGGTTAAGGGTTTCCTTAACCTTGTTATTAGCGACGCTCCATGGATAACTCTTCTTAATAAGATAAATGCTGATCCTAAGTTCGGATTCGTCCCTGTTACTGAAGATAGTCCTTTGGTCATGATAGAATATTCTTCTCCAAATACCAATAAACCGCTCCATCTCGGCCATGTACGTAATAATCTTTTAGGAAGTGCATTGGCTCGAATCGTAGAGGCAAATGGTAACAAGGTGGTCAAGACAAATATCGTCAATGACAGAGGCATACACATCTGCAAGTCAATGTTGGCTTGGTTGAAATATGGAAATGGAGAAACTCCAGAAACATCAGGAAAGAAAGGCGACCATCTGATAGGTGATTACTATGTGGCATTTGACAAGCACTATAAAGCAGAGTGCGATGAGTTGGCTGCCAAATATGTAGCAGATGGAATGGAACCAGATGCAGCAAAAGAAAAGGCTAAGCAGGAGGCACCTCTCATCAAGGAGGCACATGACATGTTGGTTAAGTGGGAACAGAACGACCCAGAAGTGCGCTCTTTGTGGAAAAAGATGAATGACTGGGTGTATGCTGGATTTGACGAGACATACAAGATGATGGGAGTAAGTTTCGATAAGATTTATTACGAATCGAACACCTATCTTGAAGGTAAGGACAAAGTGATGGAGGGATTGGAAAAAGGATTCTTCTATCGTCGTGAAGATGGTTCAGTATGGGCAAATCTTAATGCAGAAGGACTTGATGAAAAGTTACTTCTCCGTAGTGATGGCACGTCAGTTTATATGACACAAGATATTGGTACAGCAAAACTTCGTTTCCAAGATTTCCCTATTGACAAGATGATATATGTTGTAGGTAACGAACAGAATTACCATTTCCAGGTTTTGTCAATCCTTCTTGATAAGCTTGGTTTCAAGTGGGGTAAGGACCTTGTTCATTTCTCTTATGGAATGGTCGAGTTGCCTAATGGAAAAATGAAATCTCGAGAGGGAACAGTTGTTGATGCTGACGATCTTATGGCTGCAATGATAGAAGATGCCTACTCTGCTTCTTCTGACAAGTTGAAGAAGGCTGATCTTTCTGAAGAAGAAGCACATGAGGTTGCTCGTAAGGTAGGATTAGGTGCACTTAAGTATTTCATACTCAAGGTCGATGCACGTAAGAATATGCTGTTTAATCCTGAGGAATCAATCGACTTCAATGGCAACACAGGACCTTTCATACAATATACTTATGCTCGAATTGCAAGTATTTTACGTAAGGCTTCCGCACAAGGAATAGAGATTCCTGCGGAGTTGCCAACAGGAATAACAATCTCTACCAAAGAGACAGAACTCATTCAAAAGCTCAATCAGTTCGGCACTGCCGTTCGCCAATCTGGTAACGATTACAATCCTTCAGGCATTTGCAACTATTGCTTTGAACTCACAAAAGAGTTTAATCAGTTCTATCATGACTTCACAATCCTTGGAGAAGAAAATAACGACCTTAAGCTTTTCCGCCTCTCGCTTGCAAAGGCTGTCGCAAAAGTCGTAAGTCTTGGCATGGGACTTCTCGGTATCGAAATGCCAGAACGTATGTAAAAGTAAGATGTTAATTAACATAAATGTGCGTTGTCAAAGGACGGCGCACATTTTTTGTTTTTTGAAGGCAAGAGAAACCTCTGCACTTCCAACTTGGGTACCGACTACGAAATCAATCTGCAGTACGCTTGGGGAAGGCAGAGGTATGCGACAATAGAAGTACGAACGAACAATCTATTGATATTTTAGGTTGTCATTGTGATACTCTTCTTATGTTGATTTTGTGATTTTTAGATAGTGTTTAGTTCGTATCGTCGGCAAATATATGAATTTTCGTTTAAATGGTTGTGTGTTTGCAAAGTTTTTTTTATTTTTGCACTATATTTTAACGATAAAATTGCAATTTTATGACATTTACGCAACGTGCATATCCTATTTTTGAGCAGTCAATACGTGACTATCATATTCATGACAATGTAGATCAACCTATAGAAAATCCTTATACAGAAGGTACCATAGAATACTACCTTTACATAAAGAATTGGAGTGACACTGTACAATGGCATTTTGAGGATATTATCCGTGACCCACAGATTGATCCTGCTGCAGCACTTGTGCTTAAGCGTAGAATAGACAAGAGCAATCAAGACCGTACCGATTTGGTGGAAATGATTGATTCATATTTTCTTACTACATATAAGGATGTAGAGGTGAAGTCAGATGCAACAATCAACACAGAGAGTCCAGCATGGGCGGTTGACCGCTTGAGCATTCTCGCACTTAAGATTTACCACATGAAGGAGCAGGTGGATCGCAATGATGCAAGCGAAGAGCACATAGCTACTTGTCAGAAGAAGTTAGACGTGTTGCTTGAGCAGCAGAAAGATTTGTCAAGTGCTATCGACCAGCTCATCAGTGATATTGAGGCAGGCAAAAAGTACATGAAGGTGTACAAGCAGATGAAAATGTACAACGACCCTAGCACCAACCCTGTGCTTTACGGTAAGAAATGAGAATAGGATTCGACGCCAAACGACTGTACAATAATTTCACGGGCTTGGGGAATCATAGCCGTACTACGATAGACATATTGACAGACGAATTTCCCGAGCACGAATATTTCCTTTATACCCCAAAGGTGAGGCTGAATGATGTGACAGAACCTTATTTGAGCAAGATAGGATGTCACACCATGCAGCCTCATGGTGTGTTGAGAGGCAGCGCTTGGAGAACCTATGGAATAGTCAATAATCTGAAGCGAGATGGCATTGATTTGTATCATGGACTAAGCAATGAAATGCCTGTAGGATTGTTTCACTCTGGGGTGGCGTCAGTCGTAACGATACACGATGTGGCATTTAGAACATTTCCTGACATGTACCATTGGCATGACAGGCTCATATACGACCAAAAGTGGAGGTATGCATGTAATCATGCCGACCGCATCATTTGTATAAGCGAATGCACTAAGCGCGACGTTATGAACTTTTACAATGTTCCAGGACATAAAATCGATGTCGTTTATCAACCCGTCAACAACCGTTATTACGAGAAACGGGAATTTTCTCCTGCGGAGGAGCCATATATGTTGTATGTAGGCTCTGTCAATTCAAGGAAAAACCTGTTAGGTGCAGTCAAGGCTCTTGAGATGATGCCTAAAGATCTTCAGATACTATTAGTGGTGGTAGGAGGCGGAGGCTCATACATGAATCAAGTGAAAGAATATGTGTCTCAGCATGCCATGGATCATCTTGTGAAATGGGAGGGCAGCATTAATGGTGATGCTCTTCACAAGCTTTATGCAAATGCACAATTGTTTGTGTATCCTTCGTTTTATGAAGGATTTGGACTCCCCGTCGTAGAAGCGCAGTTGTGTGGATGTCCTGTGGTGACAAGCAACGTAAGCAGTTTGCCAGAGGCTGGAGGTACTGCTGCATTAAAGGCTGATCCGCATAGTGTGGAGGAAATACGCGATTGTATGCTAAAAGCATTGACAGATTCAGATTTCCGTACGAAGATTATCGCCGAAGGACGTGAGTACGCAATGAAAACATTTCATCCATCGGTGCTTGCCCGTCAGCTGATGCAGACGTACGAGAAAGCAATGGGTTGATTTCCCATGATTTGATAGAAACGGTTTTTATAGAGTGAGAACGTATTTAATACAGAAATAGAAATGGCATATAAGATAGTTCGTGGATTGTTGTGGGTTATAAGCCTTCTTCCGTTTTGGGCACTTTATGCCCTGAGTGATTTTATGTGTCTGATAATGCGTCATACTTACCGTACTAAAATCGTCAGATCAAATCTTGCATCTGCATTTCCTGACAAGTCGAAAGAAGAACTGAAACGGATAGAAAAAAAGTTTTATCATCAGTTGTGCGACAACTTTGTTGAAGATATAAAGATGTTGAGCATGAGCAAAAAGACGATGATGAAACGTATGACTTTCAGTGGTTTGGAAGAAGCTAAGAAACGTCACGACGCAGGACAGAAGTTTCATTTCCTGTACCTTAGTCACATGGGTAACTGGGAATGGATATCATCCATAAATTATTACACTCAACCGTGGTGTACATCCGGTCAGATATACCACCATATTTACAATGATGTTATGAATCGTTTGTTCTGCGACTTGCGTGGACAGTATGGAGGAGTGAATATAGAAATGAAGGAGACACTACGAAAGATATTCTCTCTCAAACGAGATGATAAGAACTATATAATAGGTTTCATAAGCGACCAATTACCAAAGTGGAACAGCATACACCACTTTGTTCCTTTCCTAAATCATGACACAGCCACCTTTACAGGAGCTGAGAATATAGCTCGTAAGGTAGATGCCTTCATGATGTACGGCAGAATGACGCGACCTCGTCGTGGCTACTACCATCTTGAGATTATCCCGATGGAAGACCATCCGGCAACAACTCCGGAAAATTCCTTGACAGACAGATATTTCCAAATGTTGGAAGAAGACATAAACGCACATCCTGAGATGTGGCTGTGGACACATAAGCGCTGGAAGCGTACAAAAGAGGAATGGTTACGCAGACAGCAAGAGGCTAATGGTGATAAAACACCACCAGCAATGTCTGATAAAAATTAACGGTGTGACATTTTCTTGAACATTGTTAAAATTAATATTGATTACTTACTTATACGAATAGATATGAATTTCTTAGACAGAAATGAATTTAACTTCTCTCCGTCAGCAGAGGTGGTAGAGGCAGTAAAGCAGTTTGATCCAGCTACATTGTGTTTTTATACACGAATATACGATGAAGGCAAGAAAAGCATACTCAGTGTGTTCTTGTCAGAGATGTATGGTGTAGAGGAGACACGTGTTCTTTTAGGATATGGTGGAGAAGATATATTGAAAAATGCTGTGCATTACTACCTGACTGATGGTTCCGACAATCGTACTATACTAATACCGCAGTTCTCATGGTGGTATTATAACTCCATCGCAGAAGAAGTGGATGGCGACACATACATGTATCCTCTTCATGAATCGGGCGACACGTTTTATTATGACATAGACGAGGTAATCTCCGAGACAAACAAGGTGCATCCTCGTATGCTGTTGCTCGCTTCTCCTAACAATCCTACAGGTAATGGCTTGACATCTGAGGAAATTGGCAAGATAATGGCAGGCATTCCATCTGATACCATTGTGCTCATTGACGAGGCGTACGCATCGTTCATCTCTGCAGATGTGGATTATATAGCTCCGCTTGTCAACAAGTACGACAATCTCATAATATCTCGTACCCTTTCTAAATTCTATGGATTGCCAGGACTTCGAATGGGATTTGGTTTCGTGGGAAAGGGACACGACAAGTTCATGAAGTATAGCAACAAATACCTAGGATATAACAGATTCTCTGAGCGTGTGGCAATAGCCGCTTTGAAGAGCGAAGCGCACTATCGCGACGTAGCAAATCAGATGGAATGGGATCGCCAGCTTTTCTTGAAAGAGTTAGGATGCATTCCTGGTTTCAAGGTGTACAAGAGTGTTGCAAACTTCATTCTTATAAAATATCCTATACAGATAAAATCAGCTTTGCAGAAGGCAATGACAGAACAGGATTATAAGATAAAATTCATGAGCGATCCAGGTCTTGAGACACACCTGCGAATAACTCTTGGACGCCCAGAGCAGATACAGGTGGTATGCGATACTATCAAAAGAGTTGCAAAGGAAGTGCTCGGTGCTTAAAAGCAAGTTGCATCATAATATAATCTCAATACTACAGTGAAAGCAGTTATTCTTGCGGCAGGTATGGCATCGCGCCTCCGTCCCCTGACAAATGATTGTCCCAAATGCCTTCTTTCTATTGGAGAACGCAGTTTGCTGCAGCGTTCCATGGATGCATTGATAGATGCCGGGATACATGAATTTGTTATTGTTACTGGCTATCTGCACGAACAGATAGAAAACTTTGTGAACAAGAAATACACATCAGAGAAGATAACCTTCATATACAACGATGTTTACGAAAGCACAAATAACATCTACTCCCTGTGGTTAGCTCGACCTGAGACAGAGGGGCAGGACATATTGCTGCTTGACAGCGATTTGCTTTATGATCCTCAGATTGTCAAGCTTGTCCTCTCAAGTGAGGAAGATAATGTGCTTACTCTTATTCGTCATGAGTTGGGAGAGGAAGAAATGAAGGTGGTGACAGATGAGAACGGGGCAATAAAGGAAATAAGCAAGACATGTGATCCTTCTGTGTCAGCAGGTGAAAGCCTGGGCATAGAAAAGATGGGCAAGTCGTACACAAAGGTATTGTATGCCGAACTTCGTCATATGATGGAAGACGAGGGATTGGAGAATGTTTTTTACGAACGTGCTTTCGAGCGTCTTCTTGCCAAAGGACACACATACAAAGTTCTTGATGTCACAAAGTATTTCTCATGTGAGTTAGATACGGTAGAGGATTTTGAACGCTCAAAGGAACTTATCCCTGACTCCTTGTACTGAGCCCAGGTTTCTTTACCACCCAATACTTGCCTCGTCAAACACAAGAACTCATCAACCTAAACTTAAACAAAGTGGCTTCATACGATATTCGTCCATTACAGCTCCGTATTTTAGACATACTTATGGCAATGCATAAGGTATGCGAAGAGCATGGTCTGCGTTATTACATCATTGCAGGAACCCTGTTAGGTGCTGTACGGCACAAGGGCTTCATACCGTGGGATGATGATTTAGACATTGCCATGCCTCGTCGTGACTATGACTTGCTCATGCAGCATGCTTCAGAATGGATTCCAGAACCGTATGAAGCAGTTGCATTTGAGACGGACAAAAACTATCCTTTGCCATTTGCAAAGATTCAGGATGGCAGCACAACGCTGATAGAACGACTTCACCTGAGTTATCTTGGCGGCATATACATAGATGTGTTTCCTCTTGACGGGATGCCCAAGAGCAAGCTTGCTCGTCGTGTGCATTTCATGAAGTATCAGTGGTATAAGAAAATGTTATACTTCGTGCATCGCGATCCTTATCGTCATGGACACGGTCCTTCGTGCTGGCTTCCGTTGCTGATTCGCAAGTGCTATACCATGCATGGCATTCAGACGAAACTCAGCCAGATGCAGCGACAATGGGATTTTGATAAAAGCAACTATTTTGTTGACCATGACGATGGTCTTAAAGGAGTGATGGAGAAATCAAAACTTGGCAAACCAACACCTATTTATTTTGAAGACAAGGTGGTGATGGGCGTAGAGCACCCCGATGCCTATCTGTCGCAGAAGTACGGTGATTACATGACCATCCCGCCTGGTCCAAAGCAGAAACAGCACAATTTCCATCTTTTGGACATGAACAAGTCGTACAAAGAATATAAGGAAAAACAGGAGTAACACCAATAACGGATTATACATACACATATTACGCCTTAGGGCAAACAGAACGGCACATGAATAGCAACGATAAAAGAATTTTCTCAATCCTGATTCCGTCATGGAACAACCTTCCGTATCTGAAGATTTGCGTTGACAGTATTCGCAAGAACTCAACGTATAACCATCAGATAATCGTGCATGTTAACGAGGGTAAGGACGGTACATTAGAATGGGTGAAGGAAGAAGGGCTAGACTATACTGTTACGCCACAGAATGTAGGTGTATGTCTTGCCATGAACATGATGCGTACAAAAGTGCATACAGAGTACGTTCTGTTTGTTAACGATGATATGTACGTGTTGCCAGGATGGGATAAAGCGTTGTACGACGAGATACAGCAACTGCCAGATAACAAATTCTATTTATCATCAACAACCATTCAGCCACACACGGCTATGCAAATGGGTATTCTTGCCGACTATGGCGACTCGCCTGAGACATTCCGTGAGGAGGATTTGTTGAGAGAGTACATGCAGTTTGAGAAGAAGGATTGGTGCGGTTCTACATTGCCACCATGTGTAGTGCATCGCGACTTGTGGGACATGGCTGGTGGCTACAGCATTGAGTTGACACCGGGAATGTATAGCGACCCTGATTTTACTGCAAAGTTGTGGTTGTGTGGTGTGCGCCACATGAAGGGATTACAGGCAAGTCGCATCTATCATTTCGAGACAAAGTCAACGGGTAGAGTGCGTCGCAACAATGGCAGTTTGCAGTTCCTTTTGAAGTGGGGCATGACTTCCTCCACTTTCCGCAAGTATATCACTCGTAGAGGGCAAGACTATATCCCCGAAACGGCTAACATATATCCGGCTTGTTCCCCATTAAAATGGCGTTTCAACCTTTTCCGCAGCCGGTTGAAGGCCATCTGGAACCTGATAATTAAAGGATTTGGAATATTGAAATTCCCATAGAGGTTATAGTCGTATCTTCCTGTTCTCGAATTTGGTCAGCACATCCATCACAATACCTTCACATTCGTCTGCATCCCATTGGCGTATGCGGGCATATTCACTCACTATCATTTTCAGAGCCTCACGCACGTGAGTTATGCGTATCATGTTCTTCAGACATTGCCTCTTTGTTGGATTGCTGACAAAGTGCGAACGGTTTATGTCAATGGTGGTTATATGAAAACCGTCAGGTTCATCCGCATCCTTACGATATAAGAAGTTGCTCAGGTTTGTGTCACCATGCATGAACCCTTTGTTGTGGCAATCAGCAATGAATGCTGCAAGCGAATGTATCAGATCGTCATGCCCCTCAAGTTCCTCACGCAATATGCGGCAATCGGGGTCACCACAGAATCCCGACACAAAGTAGCCTATGCTGAACAACCCGCCTCGGTACTCTTCAATGCAGGCAATGGCTTTAGGAGTGTCAATGTCGAGCTCCTTAAGTCGCATGGCAAACAGATACGCCCTTTTAGCCTTGCTCGGACGAATGAACGAATAGTCTATCCGCTGATGAAACAGCGGGCGTTTATAGCGTTTCACTACAATCTTCTCGCCATCCACTTCGTATGTGCGCACTTTGTTGCGAGAATCATAAATCAATGTGCCAGTGCTGTCGAACGTGGCTGGCAACTGACGAATGAAATCCTCAAGATGCTTATATTCTGGATTGATGATAACTTTGTAACCCACGATAAAATTAAAAGTTAAAAATTAAACACTCCTTCATCTCCCCTCAACTCAGAACTTCCTTCCTCGTGAGGGTCTTATATCTCATACCCTAAGTCGGCAAGAGCTTTCTTGATGAAAGGCATGCGGCTGTGCCATGATGCAAACTTACGTGCAGTTTCAAGATTCCTGTCAACCAGCTTTTGATAATCATCAATGTTATTCAGAATGTCAGGTATCTGTTCCTCAGGATGCTCCAGGTCAGCATTGACGACAGGGTCATAGCCTATCAGGTCAATCAGTTCCTTGGGGGCGCGTCCCACTATGATGCATCTGCACAACATCGCTTCCCAGTACCTCTGTGTGAGCGTCTCAAGCCCACCGCTTTCGATAGGGTGGGTGTCGCATCGTGGAAACGAAATAAGAATCTTCACCTCAGGCAGTTTGTTGAACATGTCCTCATTCGTCTCAAATGCCTTTTCGAGCCAATGTCCCCTGTTGTAAAGAAGTTTATCAATCTTTCCATCCTCTTCCAGCTTCAGCAGCCTCTCGTGGTATGTTTTCAGATTCCGACCTAATTCGCATACACTTATTGTGCGTTCCCTAAGTAGCCTGCCTTCCTTGTATTGCGTCGTTTCAATGCCCTCTGGCACCCATATTGCCTTAATGCCAGGCAGACTCTTCTCCAGTTGCTCGGCAGATTGTCGGCACGATATGAGGCACACCTTACAGTTCATGCAACGCATGGCGTGCATCTGCTTATTCCACCCACGAGGCCACGAATCCCATAGCATAGGTATTATCTCGCTGTTCATGGCATACGGCATTGCGTCACGCAGTATGTGTCGTCCTCTGCTTGTCACTATCACCGCCTTTTTCGCCGGCAGAATTTGTGAGTGGCAGAACAGCTTGCTTATGGCAGTTGTCACCCTGTTTATCTTCCGTTTATGCAGGTATTTATATTCAGGCACACACTCTATTCCCTCATCGATGGCAGCTTCAACAAACTGCTCCATGAAGAATTGGAACCCCCTCGGGTCTCTTGTCCTGTTCTTTATGTAAGCCTTGTAACCCACGAGATTTTTTAATTAATAGATAAAACCTCCCTAAAATGTTTATATATTTAAGAGTTTAAAGCCCCATCATTTTGAATTTCCTCCCTTTACGGGAGTGCTGGAGAGGGTCTTTCATCTCTTCCCTCCCTCGGGGAGGTCTTTATCTCATAAAATAGATTAGTTTCTTATATGCTAATTTCATTTTCCAGGTGAACTTACGGTACCTCTGTTTCTTAGCAGAATGCTTGTTTATTGACGAAGAGAACAACCCCATGTGACTACCTTGAGTGGCAATGGTAGGCTGGCACCAGTAGTAGTTCAGCATCCCCTTCTTCGAAAGGAAAGAGTGGAGTAGGTCAATAGGCAGATGGCATTTTTCTCTCTCCACGAAATCAATGATCACCTTTGCCGCATCCCTTGTGCAGTAATAAGCACCTGCATAGCGGTCTCTGTCCTTCTTGTACAGATGCTGACCCTTTATCCGTTCGCTCCTTGGCACGAATTTCAGTATGCTGTCTTCAAACGAAACAAAAGCATTCGTCAACCCCCTGTCCTTAATCTCCTTCATGCACCTGTCAAACACCCTTTCAAAGTTGCTGTACAGCACCATGTCATCTTCAAGCACCAGAGCACCTGGCAAGTTCTCATCCACTATGCGTTTGCAGGCAAGCAAGTGTTTCATTGCACACGATGTCTCAGCCTTCACCTCATGCATGTTGCCAGTGAAATACTCATCAAGCACCTGCTCGTTCAGGTCGCACATGTCGCCCTCCGTCACATACTCAAATGCGTAGCCCCTGCTGCTCATCATGCTGTCAATGTGCAGCTGCCTGTCCTCATATCCGTTGCGCACATGCAACACCAATATCTTCTCCTTCATGCGCTCACCTCCTCGTCATCTGTACAATCATCCATATACTGGTTAATGCCCTTCCTTGCACGCATCTTGTTCGTATTCATCGCATCCCTAAGCATCTGTGCATTTCTTTCAGCATTGTCCTTAGTCTTTTCGTTATGATACAGATGCACTGCAGGAGCCATCAGCTTTGCATTCTTACGCTTCAGTCCGTTGTTGTAGAATCTCACCACCAGTTCAGAGTCCTCGCTTCCCCAGCCCTCAAACTCCTCCTCAAAACCATTCACCAGCACAAAGTCCCTTTTCCAGAAAGCCATGTGGCAACTACGTGCATTGCGCAAACCGTCATGTCCCTTTATTAATCTGTGCAGCAACCTGCTGCGTATCATTACCAGTCGCCTTGACAACCCCTTTGAGAAGAACGAGAACCTGTCGTTCATTGTCTTGCAACGCTCCTGTGTAGCATTCCTCTTCAACCTTGCCCTGCTGCCCGCAACAAAGCATCCCTCCTGTCTTATTCTGATGTGATCCTCAATGAAATGGGAAGACAGCACCATATCGCCGTCAATTATCACAATATACTCACCCGTTGACTTAGCAATAGCCATGTTACGCGATTTAGCCACTCTGAATCCCCTGTCTGGAATCCATGAATGCACCATAGGCACAGGTATCAGTTCCGCATAGCGCTTCACCAATCTGCGAGTCTCCTCCGTAGAGCCGTCATCAGCAATTATCACCTCATCAGGCATCACCCTTTGTCTCAGTACACTTTTCAGCACCAGTTCCAGAAACGCAGGGTTGTTGTATGTTGTTATCACCAACGAAACCTTTTCCATATCCTTCCGTAAATAAACGTATTACAAAACCAATTTCCGTATTTTTTGCAAAGGTACGATTAAGCGAGGGAAAAACAAAATTTATTTATGTTTTTCCGAGCGTGAGTACCTTCGGCGACAGCCACCATCTCCTCCATGCTTTAGTTTTATCGTAATAAAGGGCAGAGGCTGGTCGTTTATAAGGGATTAGCGTCACCCCTTATAAGGAATCAGCATTAGTCATTATAAGGAATCAGCATTAGTCATTATAAGGGATGAAATTCAATTATTTTGTTGAATAAGAATATAACGACTGCTGACAAATTATTTTAGCGTAACGTAACGTTATGTTACGCTTTAAAACGACTTCCGCCACATCCTCGTCCACCCCTTCTTCTTGTCCTTCTTTTTGTCATAAGTTAAGACAGATCTTGGTCTTAACTTAAGCCTCCCACTGGTCATAAGCTATGCCTCTCACGACATCCTATAATTGTTGCGTCACGACAAAAAAATGCTACATCGCGATGTGGCAAAAAAATGTAATTAAAAAGAAATGCATTAAAACTTTCACATAAACTGCCTTTTTTATTAAAAAAACTCATGAATAGCCCTCAAAACAGTATCTTCTCATATCTTTATTTGTTATAGCAATGCCTTATAACAATTGTTATTAATCCCTTATTAAGATTACATACATAAAGAAAAGGGATGCCCAAATGGACATCCCTTTGTGGTATTTGTGTGCTCTGTCAGAGCAACCTTTATTAGAGCTGTGGACCAGCTGCTACGAGTGCCTTACCAGCTTCGTTAGTTGTGTACTTAGCGAAGTTCTTGATGAAGCGAGCTGCAAGATCCTTAGCCTTCTCTTCCCAGATAGAAGCCTCTGCGTAAGTGTCGCGTGGGACAAGGATAGCAGGGTTAACGTTTGGAAGAGCTGTTGGTACCTCGAAGTCGAACATAGGGATCTTCTTAGTTGCAGCCTTGAGGATTGAACCGTCAAGGATTGCGTCGATGATACCACGTGTGTCAGGAATTGAGATACGCTTGCCTGTACCGTTCCAACCAGTGTTAACGAGGTAAGCCTTAGCGTCGTTAGCAACCATCTTCTTTACAAGTTCCTCAGCATACTTTGTTGGGTGAAGCTCAAGGAAAGCCTGACCGAAGCAAGCAGAGAATGTTGGAGTTGGCTCAGTGATGCCGCGCTCTGTACCAGCAAGCTTAGCTGTGAAACCAGAGAGGAAGTAGTACTGAGTCTGCTCAGGAGTA
>JAZLHP010000077.1:0-64432 GCA_045616905.1 Bacteroidaceae bacterium | reverse complement strand
CGTATCCATTTTTGATTATTGCCTGACATCTTTTCCCTGTTTTTTCGGTCATGATGCCCGCAACCGAGCCGTCTTCGAGCAGGGCACTGCTCTCAGTCACTCCCTACATCGTGACATTTAGTCAATCTGCTTAACGGTCGCCACCCTTAAAAGCCAGAAAAAATCTGTTCAGGCACTGATCAAAATGTATTACGAGCCTAATGAACTATTTGGGTTAAATAACTATGGGGCAAATTCTATATAATTACTTATAATTTCGTACCTTTGCATCAAAATAGCAATGATATGGTTTCAATAGATAATCTGGGAGTTGAGTTTAGCGCTAACCCCCTTTTCACCGATGTCAGTTTTGTGGTTAACCCCAAGGACAGGATTGCGCTCGTTGGCAAAAACGGTGCCGGCAAGAGTACGTTGCTGAAGATTATAGCTGGCATTCAGACACCAACATACGGTGGCGTGAGCCGACAGAAAGACATAACTATCGGTTATCTGCCACAGGTGATGGTGCTGAGCGACAGCCGCACGGTGATGGAGGAGGCAGAAACGGCATTTGCACACATCAGTGAGATGCAGGAGCGTCTGGACAAACTCAACAACGAGATTGCCAGTCGCACCGATTATGAAAGCGAATCGTACATGGAACTCATTGAAAGGTTCACCCACGAAAACGACCGCTTCACAATGATGGGTGGCACTAACTACCATGCCGAACTTGAACGCACTCTTCAAGGATTGGGTTTTCAACGCGAAGACTTCAACCGTCCAACAAGTGAGTTCTCCGGCGGTTGGCGCATGCGAATAGAGCTGGCTAAGCTGCTCTTGCAAAAGCCCGACCTATTGTTGCTTGACGAGCCGACCAACCACCTCGACATAGGTTCCATACAATGGTTGGAGCAATTCCTCGCCCAACGTGCCAATGCCGTCATTCTCGTCAGCCACGACCGTGCATTCATCAACAATGTCACCAACCGCACTATAGAGATAACATGCCGACGCATCAATGACTACAGGGTGAAGTATGACGACTACGTGACGTTGCGTGACGAGCGTCGCGAACAGCAGTTAAGAGCATACGAAAACCAGCAGAAAGAGATTGCTGAGATAAAACAGTTCATAGAGACATTCCGCTACAAGCCAACCAAGAGCAACCAGGTGCAAAGCCGCATCAAACAGCTCGAGAAGATTGTACCTATAGAGGTTGACGAGGTGGACAACAGCCATCTGCACCTTAAGTTTCCTCCTTGCTTACGAAGTGGTGACTACCCTGTCATCTGCGACCAGCTGGAGAAGAGCTACGGCGAGCATAATGTGTTCTCTGCCGTTGACCTCACCATCAAGCGTGGAGAGAAGGTGGCATTCGTGGGCAACAATGGCGAAGGCAAGTCAACACTCGTCAAGTGCATCATGAACGAGATTGAGTACGGAGGAAACCTAAAAGTGGGTCATAATGTACAGATAGGATATTTTGCCCAAAACCAGGCACAGTTGCTCGATGGCAAGATCACCGTGTTCGACACCATCGACCGTGTTGCAAAAGGGGACATCCGTCTTAAGATACGCGACATTCTCGGTGCATTCATGTTTGGAGGAGAGGCAAGTGATAAGTTTGTCAAGGTGCTGTCAGGTGGTGAGCGAAGCCGTCTTGCCATGATACGCCTCCTATTGGAACCTGTCAACCTGCTTATTCTTGACGAGCCGACTAACCACCTCGACATGCAGTCGAAGGATGTGCTCAAACAAGCCATACGCGACTTTGACGGTACAGCCATCATCGTGAGTCACGACCGTGACTTCCTTGACGGATTGGTTGACAAGGTGTATGAGTTTGGAGGCGGCAAAGTGCACGAGCACATCGGTGGCATATACGATTTCTTGCAGAAGAAACAGATTGAAAGCCTCAACGAGCTTAACCGCAACATGAGTGCATCGGGAAGTCCGTCAGCAACAACAAAGGGTTTTGGCAACGCCACAAACAGCAGCTGCTCATCAGCAAGTGACTCTTCATCGCAAGGCACACTATCGTATGCGGAACTAAAAGAACGGAACAAGGCAATTAAGAAAGCTGAAAAAGCTGTCGAGGCTGCTGAGAACAAGGTCATGCAACTGGAAGAGGAGATTGCAGAAATAGAAGAGAAACTTGCACAACCTACCTCGGTGTCCGACGAAAATCTATTCACTCAATACGGCAATCTCAAGAAGCAACTTGCTGATGCTGAAGAAGAATGGGAAACAGCACTGATGGAATTGGAAGAAATGAAGTAAACCATATTTAAGTCTTCACTTCACGACATACAAATCTACCGAGACCACACCATCGGCAAGCATGCCTAGTTCAGATGCTGCACGGTACGACAAATCCACCACTCTGCCCTTTCCGAAAGGTCCACGGTCGTGCACTTCAACAATGACATCACGACCATTTTTCTTATTCACCACTCTCAGCTTAGTACCGAAAGGCAGAGTGCGATGAGCACAGAACAATCCATCCCTGCTGCATATTGTGCCATCAGCCATCTTGCGACCATGCAACTTGGCAGAATAGTAAGAACCAACACCTGACTGATACACCTGTCCGTCGGCAACCATTTGTCCTTGGTTGTCTTTCTCTGCATTCTTCATTTCTGACTCCGCCTTACGCTTTGCCGACAAATCTGTATAGGGAATTATTGGTTCGGAAAGTTCCTTACGTTCTTCACCTGCTTTATATACAGCACCTTCATTGACCCACTTCTCTGGTTCTACTGACGAATGCAAACCTCCTGCACCCCAGTTCGCCACATGCGAGGGATTAGTTGAAGAATGCAACACCTGTGCTTTACACCACGAAAACGGTGCAAAGACAATTGTAAGGAAATATAAAAAGCGATTGCATTTTTTCATTTGCTTCAACTAAGAAATCGATGCTGATAAGGCAAAACAAAGGAATTTACGACTGCAAAGTAAGTGAAAAAATCCTACACATACAATTTTTTTAATAAAAATATAACAAAACCTTTGCCAAATAAAAAAAAAGCACTACCTTTGTACTCGCAAATGAGAAACAAAGGCTTTTTTGTTTATGAATCTCATTTAGTACACACATCGCGGGGTGGAGCAGTTGGTAGCTCGCCAGGCTCATAACCTGGAGGTCGCCCGTTCGAGTCGGACCCCCGCAACCATTTTCATAAATATGCATATTGATTGGTTATAGAGGTTATACAATTCGTATAATCTCTTTTTTTTATTCCTTCAAAACAAACCGTTATACAAAACAACCACCCACTAACGAAAAAAAATCTATTCTTTGTGTTTTTTAGAACAAAGTTTTTTGTAACTTTGCCACATAAACAATTCTAATAATATTCTAATAAAAATTATTAACGATAAAACTAAACAAACAATGGGACTTTTAGATTCAGTTACATCTGCCATCGGTCTTGGCGACAACTTTTCAGACATCGCATCAAATCCTAAAGTACAGGAAATAGTAAAGAAAATCGACCCTGCAAAGATTCAGCAGGCATACGAGCACATCAAGAAAAACGGTATTCCTAAGGACATGGATGCAGTAAACAAAATCATCGCAATGTTCAAGTAAAAACAAAGCGATCAAACAACACAAAAAAAGGGAGTGAAAACGACACACAACATTGTCATTTTCACTCCCTTCACTATTCTCAAACTGCCCTTTTACTTCTTTATTTTATTGAAGGAAACTACTCCACCACGTAAGCTTTAACAATTCTAATTTCCTTCAGAGGATTATCGTTGCTGTTAGTCTTTACCTTCTGTATTTCATCCACAACCTTCATCCCCTCAACCACTTCGCCAAACACGGTGTACTCGTTGTCGAGCCAAGGAGCTCCACCATGCACACGGTAAGCCTTCTTCACATCCGACGGGTATTCTATAGGTGGATTCAGCGATGTCTCGTAGCGTGCCTCATCCTGCAGCTTACTCAGCAAATCGCTCACTCCGTTACGGTCGCGGTTCGCACGCAGTTTCTCCAGTTCGTCCTTATGTGCCACTTGCTTTTGCTGGAAAAGGATGTCAGCATCACGAGCTTCCCGACCCTTCTCATAACCAATCATATCTTCCTCGGTATGCGTCTTACCCGTTACAATGTAAAACTGGAAACGGTCACTTGCACGCTCTGGGTTTTCATAATCCTCATCGCGAGCAGCAGCCAACATTCCCCTTTTATTGTAGTGCTGAGGAAATCTTATCTCAGCAGGAATACGCTCGGGTATGGTGTCGCCATTCTCATCACGAGGAACTTCATAACCAGAAGGGCGCGTCGAAGGATCACCCGTCTGAACCATAAAGTTACGGATGACTCTGTGAAACATCACCCCATCGTACATTCCGTCTTTCACATTCTTGACAAAATTGTCACGATGACCTGGCGTGTCGTCAAACAGGCGTACCTTAATATTGCCAGCCGTCGTCTCCAACATCACCTCAGTTCCTTTATCTCCGCTGCCTGTGCATCCGATGCACATCATGCAGCATGCCCAAAGCATTACAGAAAATATTTTCTTCATATTAATATTATAAGTAGTGGTCAAAAATAACAGATTATTCCATTCGCAAAGGTAATGCATTTTTTTCATAACAAAACGCATAAACACAAAAAAAGTGAAATCCTCACGGACTTCACTTCTCAAATCTTTTCTTTTTACCAAAATACTTAATACTAACCTAATCTAAAAACCTAACCTATATGAAAAACAAAATTATCTTATAACAATCTTTTTTACCAATTAACTAACGCCTATTGAAAACTTTACCTTAATTACCAATACCTTAACTAACCTTATTTTGTGTTGTGTATCGTCTTTGTTTCCTTTTGACGATGCAAAGTTACGCACTATTCCATTTCCTGCAAACATTAAACTAAAAAAAATCACAAAATATTACATTTTCTTGACCATAATCAATAATTGTGTGGGAAAACATGCCAAAAACGTACATTTGTGTACCCACACAGCGAAAAACGCACATTTGTGTGCCATCAGAAAAAATGTCTTGTGAAACACTTATTATCCCCCTTTACAAAGGATAAAAATCCACCTTACACAAAAAAAATGCCCTCTTCTTTTGTGTGTTCACAATTTTTCCGTACCTTTGCACTCACATTCAGGTTGCCGGAATGGTGGAATGGTAGACACGAGGGACTTAAAATCCCTTGGGCATTGCGCCCGTGCGGGTTCGAGCCCCGCTTCCGGTACAGAACAAACAAGATGGTGCGCCAATCGGCACACCATCTTGTTTTTATTTATTCTGAAATTTTCTTTCCGTGATTCACGTCCAATGTGATTCTGCGACACACTCCAAATGGATGATGCAAGAGATTATATACAAAATAAGTGAAAAAGAATGTAACTGCCAAATTTTTCTTTGGAAATATAAAGCGCCACTATTTATTTCATTTTACTTAATGACAATAGCGACAACGGATGCACTTAGCACATCTGTAAAGTTTCACAAATGATCTGACACAAAAATTGCTACGTCGCGATGCAACAATTGCTACGTCACGATGTTACATTTGTCACATCGCGAGGAAATAAAAAAACTAAAAGAAGTAAATTGCTAATGACAGGAAAATGCAGCTGCACTTTTTGCGACATATTCACTTCTCATCTGGCTCTGCCACCATTGACGAGTAATCTTCTTGAGACGAATCATAACTGTATGTGGCATGGTTCTCTAAAAACAAATGATTAAGGGTGTAAATGAGCGAGCGAAGGGTATTGTCTCGCACAGCTGGTTTGAGTTCGCACTCCCAAATGGTGATGGAGTGCCATCCCATGGCTGCAAGCTTCTTCTGCACCTCAATGTCGCGGATACGGTTGCGGTTAACCTTTGCTTCCCAAAACTCCGTATTTGACTGAGGCACTTTGTAGTAGCGGCATGGCAATTGTCCATCGGCATCAAGAGTATGTCCGTGCCAAAAGCACCCATTAACAAAGATGCATGTACGGTACTTACGAAGAACCACATCGGGTTTGCCCGGTAACCGTTTGTGATTTAATCGGTAACGGAAACCGTGCTTCCACAAGTAATGACGCACCACCATCTCTGGTTTGGTGTCTTTGCCACGAATTGCCGCCATGTTCTTGTGCCGTTGCTCTGGAGTGAGTTTGTCTGACAATGTGATTTTTTAATATGTGGTAAGTAACCAAAATACATCTTTACAATGCAAAGTAACGATTTTATTTTGGTTTACACAAACACAAAGGCAACAAAGAGAAGGCGAGAAATGATGTAATGCAAGCATTATTATGCTGTGTGCAGATTAAACATCACACATTCCACGAAATTGTGCACCACACAACAAGATGATTTACATTTTGTTAATTATTTTACCACAAAAGATGTGCAAAATAATTTTGTTTTTTTGTCAAATTTGTGTAATTTTGCATCGAAAATCACGATTTAACAGCAGTTAATTCATAAGAAATTAATCATTATGGCAGTTTCAAAAACAAGAGCCCTACTGGTTGATGTTGCTCGACAGCTGTTCGCAAAGAACGGTTTCGAGAATACCACAATGAATGATATTGCAGTAGCATCAAACAAAGGACGTCGAACTCTTTACACATATTTTAATAGTAAGGACGAAATCTATCTCGCGGTAATTGAGACAGAACTTGAGCGTCTTTATGAGCGTATGGAGGAAGTGGCAAGAAAGAACATTGCTCCAGAGGAGAAAATGGTGCAACTGATTTTTGCACATCTGGAGGTGGTAAAGGAGGCTGTGTACCGCAACGGCAACCTGCGAGCAGAATTCTTCCGCGATGTATGGAAGGTGGAGGCTGTACGCAAGACATTCGACAAAAACGAGATAAATCTTTTCAGGCGAATCATGAATGAGGGCAACGACAAGGGTGTCTTTGACATACGCAACGTGCGCCTCATGGCTGAGATTGCACATTTCTGTCTGAAAGGATGTGAAGTGCCATTCATATACGGACGTTATGCAGCACAGAATGCAGAAGAACTTTATCCTTATGTCAGGAGAATGGTATTCAAACAATTAGGAAGAAATTTAAGTACCTTGTAGATGGTGGTTGACTATTCAATTGTCACTTACTCAGGTATAATCAAATAAGATAATCAACAATTAATTTTTAATAACTATTATGGGACTTTTATCAGGTAAGACAGCCCTCGTAACAGGTGCTGCACGTGGCATCGGCAAGGCCGTTGCAATGAAATTCGCTCAGGAAGGTGCAAACATCGCATTCACTGACCTCGTTCTCAACGACGAAATGGCAGCAGGCCTTGAGGCTACTCGCAAGGAAATCGAAGCACTGGGTGTAAAGTGCAATGCTTATGCAGGCAACGCTGCTGACTTCGCAGAGACAGAAGCTGTTGTAAACAAGATCAAGGAGGACTTTGGTTCAATCGATGTTCTTGTTAACAACGCAGGCATCACTAAGGACGGACTCATGCTCCGTATGACAGAACAGCAGTGGGACGCAGTTCTCAACGTAAACCTCAAGTCAGCATTTAACTTCATCCACGCTTGCGCTCCTATCATGCTTCGTCAGCGTGGCGGATCTATCATCAACATGTCTTCTGTTGTTGGTGTTCATGGTAACGCAGGACAATGTAACTACTCAGCATCAAAGGCTGGTATGATTGGCCTTGCAAAGTCAATCGCACAGGAACTCGGTCCTAAGGGTGTACGTGCTAACGCTGTTGCTCCTGGCTTCATCGAAACAGCCATGACAGCTCAGCTTCCAGAGGCAGTTCGTGAGGATTGGATGAAGAAGATTCCACTCCGCCGTGGTGGTCAGGTAGAGGACATCGCAAACGTGTGCCTCTTCCTCGCTTCAGACATGAGCAGCTACGTAAGCGGACAGGTTATCCAGATTGACGGTGGCATGAACATGTAAAAACCATCCTCTCTCCCGTCATAAGAGGAATTTGGTTACTTCTGAAAACAATAAAGATTATGCAGGTTGTATATGAAGACAACCATATCATCATCGTTTCGAAGAACTCAAGCGAAATAGTGCAAGGTGACAAAACTGGCGACACTCCACTGAGCGAAACGGTAAAACAATACATCAAGGAAGCGTATGCCAAACCAGGCAACGTTTTCCTTGGTGTTGTTCATCGTCTCGACCGCCCTGTAAGCGGTTTGGTGCTTTTCGCAAGAACGAGCAAGGCATTGCCACGACTTAACGCAATGTTTGCCAATGGCGAAGTGCACAAGACATACTGGGCAATAGTCAAAGACGCTCCTCCACAGCCACAGGCAACGCTGACTCACTGGTTAGTACGCAATGAGAAACAGAACAAGTCATACGCTTATGACAAGGAGGTTCCTCATTCAAAAAAGGCAATTCTTGACTACAAAGTGATAGCTCACAGCGAAAACTATCACTTATTGGAAATAAACCTACACACAGGTCGCCACCATCAGATACGCTGCCAACTTGCAAAGATAGGATGTCCGATAAAGGGTGACCTAAAGTATGGTGCGAAGCGCAGCAATCCCGACGGAAGTATTTCACTGCTCAGCTACAGCATGGAATTCGTGCATCCTGTAAGCAAACAAACGATAAGTGTGACTGCCCCAATGCCAGACGACCGTCTCTGGCAATCATTTAATGCCAGCAGGTGATTTTTCTTGTTTTTATTTATAAGAGTCACAAAAACACACGACTACGATGTCTAAATTGGAAGATGACTGTCACAATTCCTTACGTTAAAAACGAGTTCAACGAGTTCAACCGCATGATGTTTGGCGGCAAACTTGTTATGCCTGCTATAGAGTTAAGCAAAACGCGCACGTTTGTGGGGATGTGTGTTTACAAGAAACGCAAACGCTTGTTCCGCATCACAGAGAACAATGACTTTCTGCTTGCGTTTCAGCACAATGTTTGACCTGCCAGAGAACGAGATTGAAGACACCATCATTCATGAGATGATTCATTACTTAATATTGTCGTCCAACAAAAAAGACACTTCTGCACACGGAGTGTTGTTTCAACAAATCATGAACGACATTAATACTCGTTTCGGAAGACACATCACCATTTCACACAAAAGCACTCCAGAACAAAGAGAGCAACTTGTTGACAAACGCAAGAAATGGCACGTAATAGCTATTGTTCAACTCACAGACGGCAAGACGGGGGGTAAAAGTGCTTCCAAGAATTGCGCAACGCATCGCGTATTACTACACGAATGTACTGAAAAATCCTAATGTAAAATCTATACGATTGTTCATTCACAATGATGAATTCTTCAACAGATACCCATATTCGTCGGCATTAAACGAGCGTTTTGCAGATATGCAAGATGTTGAAAAACACTTGGACGGAGCAAGAAGAATCCATTGCGAATACGGAGTTGTTTTAACAGAGCCATTAACAGGCACGCACTAACAACTATGCCCGTCTGACTTCGCCCCTTTTCCGACTTTTCGTCACCAGCCACACTCCTGAGAACACAAGAAGTACGGCTAACCCATGACTCCATTGAAGCACTGCTATTCCGGTAATGACAGATACAAGCACAGACACCACAGGTTGAACGTAATTGTAAACGGACACGACGGTAGGTCGCAAGGAACGCTGCCCTATCATAGTGAGGATATAGCCAACAAACGTGCCAAACACGACAACATAACCAGCTTCGAGCCATGAGGTCAACGGCACATTCGGGAAATCAATTTGCATGACATGACTGGCAGAAAATGGGATAACCATAACACTTGCCCACAGGAACATCCACTTGTTCACCGTAAATACCGAATACCTCTTTATCAAAGGATTGAAAAGTGCCAGATACAAAGCAAAAGCAAACTGGGCACCAAGGCACAACAAGTCGCCACGCAGATCACCAACTTTATCACTCACGGCTGATGCCGATGTGAAAATGAGTATCAATGCACCAGAGCATCCCATGAGTACACCCACAGACTTCTTGCCTGTTATCGGCTCTTTCAGTATTACGGCAGAGAGAATCATTGCAAATATTGGCATAGAAGTAGTGACAATACTTGCGTTAACAGGGGAAGTGATGCTCAGCCCTATGGTGTAGCAGCATTGGTTGCACACAAGACCAAACAACCCAGCGGCAGCAAACATGAGTTTATCTCTCCACGGCACCTTCTCGCTCTTTGTAAAGAAAGATGTCAACCAAAATAGCACACAACCACCCAACACACGCATAGACACCATGTCAATGCCATCAAGCCCATGTGTCATTGCATCCTTACCCAATGGTGCCATAAGCCCCCAAAAGGCACAAGCTCCAAACATGCTGAGATGCGCCCATATAATATTATTATCCGATTTCATACTTCGCTTTTTTATCCCATTTTATTGCAAAGGTACGAAAATAATTTTGTCCTTTGGTGCTTATTTGCTATCTTTGCACAAATTTAGAACAAAGGTGGCAGCATTGGTTACCACCATAACAAGTTTTTGAAAATCATGGCAGACAGAAAAGTACGTGTGCGTTTTGCACCAAGTCCAACAGGACCTCTTCATATCGGCGGTGTTCGCACTGCTCTCTACAACTACCTCTTTGCTAAGCAGCATGGTGGTGACCTCATATTCAGAATCGAAGACACGGATTCAAGCCGTTTCGTACCAGGAGCGGAAGACTACATCATAGAATCGTTCAAATGGTTAGGCATAAAGTTTGACGAAGGTGTGAGTTTTGGAGGTGAACACGGTCCTTACAGACAGAGTGAGCGCCGAGACATCTATCGTAAATACGTGAAGGTATTGCTTGACAACGACAAGGCTTACATCGCATTTGACACACCTGAGGAACTTGACAAGAAGCGTGCTGAAATTGAGAACTTCCAATACGACGCAAAGACACGAGGTATGATGCGCAACTCTCTGACAATGCAAAAGGAAGAAGTGGACTCACTAATTGCGGAAGGCACTCCTTACGTGGTACGATTCAAGATAGAACCGGGACGCGACGTCGTTGTTGACGACATTATTCGTGGCGAGGTGACAATAAACTCAAGTATCCTTGACGACAAAGTTCTCTATAAGAGTGCTGACGACCTTCCAACATACCATCTGGCAAACATCGTTGATGACCATCTTATGGAAGTGTCACACGTAATACGTGGTGAGGAATGGTTGCCATCGGCTCCACTACACGTTCTTCTTTATGAGGCATTCGGATGGGCAGACACGATGCCACGCTTCGCCCACCTGCCATTGCTACTCAAGCCAATAGGAAACGGAAAGCTCAGCAAGCGTGATGGCGACAAACTCGGTTTCCCTGTGTTCCCACTTGAATGGCACGATCCTAAGAGTGGAGCAATCTCAAGTGGATACCGTGAAAAGGGTTACCTGCCACAAGCGGTTGTCAACTTCCTTGCTCTCCTTGGATGGAATCCTGGTAATGACCAGGAACTCATGACTCTTGAAGAGATGGTCAATCTCTTTGATCTGAGCAAGTGTTCAAAGAATGGAGCAAAATTCGATTACGTAAAGGCTGCATGGTTCAACCATCAATATCTCATACAGCAGCAGGACATAGAGTGGGCACCAGCATACGACAAGGTTCTCAAGGAAAACGGCATTGAAGCAACCGCTGAACAGGAGGCAGAAGTCGTGCGTATGATGAAGCTCAAGGTAATTGAGTATGTTGACGGACTTGGGAACAAGAAAAAGCGCAACATTTCATTTGCCACCGACCTATGGCCACTTACAAAGTTCTTCTTCGTGGCTCCAGTTGAGTTTGACAAGGAAGACAAATTCGTGAAAAAGAACTGGAAGGAGAACACTGCAAATGAAATGGAACAGATGATTGCAGTCATTGAAGGTATTGAGGATTTCAGCGTAGAAGGACAGAAGGCAGTCATTGACCCTTGGACTGAGCAGACTGGCATCAAGCCTTGGAACGCATGGCGAGTGGCTCTCGTGGGCGCAGGACAAGGACCTGACATGTACGAACTTGCTGCATTCTTAGGCAAGGACGAAGTAATCAAACGAATGAAACACGCCATCACGGCATTATCTTAATTCGAAAATAAGAAATTAAAAGTTAAAAGTCATACGGTTAAGTAAAAACTGCTTAACGGGCAAGAGTCCTCCGTATGTTTTTAACTTTTAATTTTATTTCAATTGTTTAACTAATGTATTCTATCGGATTATACTTATACACGTTCTGTGCCTTGATTGCCAGCTTGTTCAGCAAAAAGATACGCAAGATGGTGGTTGGCATGGGACAGACTTACATACTGCTACGTCGCCACATAAAACCTGCTGACAGAGTAGTATGGTTTCACGCAGCATCGCTGGGAGAATTTGAGCAAGGACGACCACTGATGGAACGCCTGCGTAAAGAGCATCCTGAGTATAAGATTCTGCTCACATTCTTCTCACCATCTGGTTACGAGGTCAGAAAAGACTACGAGGGAGCCGACCTCGTGTGTTACCTTCCGTTTGACACTCCTGGAAACGCACACTCTTTCCTTCGATTGGCACACCCTGAGATTGCAGTGTTTATCAAATATGAATTCTGGACAAACTATCTCACTTTAATGCACAAACGTGGCATTAAGGTGTTCAGCGTCAGCAGCATATTCCGTGCCGACCAACATTTATTCAAATGGTATGGCTCGCTGAAACCTATTCGCCAGTTTAACCATCTGTTTGTACAGAACGAATACAGCAAACAGCTACTCGCCGAGCATGGAATAACAAACACCACTGTTGTTGGTGACACGCGTCTTGACAGAGTCATAGACATCAAGAATGCAGCAGCCGACCTACCTATAGTGGAGACATTCGCAAACAACAAGCCTTGTTTTATAGCAGGTTCATCTTGGGGACCTGATGAAGAGATTTACATCCCATATTTCTCAAAACATCCAAACTACAAACTCATCATAGCTCCACATGTCATTAGTGAGACGCACCTTAAAGAAATAGAGAAACTACTGAATGACAACGGATTGACGCATATAAGATACACAGACATTGAGAGTGGAAACACAAGTGAAAACGTTCAGGAATACAGCACACTAATCGTCAATTGCTTCGGGAAATTGTCCAGTATATACCGCTACGGTAAGGTTGCACTCATAGGAGGCGGATTCGGTGTAGGTATCCACAACGTACCAGAAGCTGCCGTGTATGGCATTCCGACTATCTTCGGTCCTAACAACAAGAAGTTCAAAGAGGCACAAGAACTAATAGCCTGTGGAGGTTCTTTCGAATATACTGACGACGCCACATTTACATCAATCATGGACGGATTCGCAAATAACCCAGAAACACTAAAGAAGGCGGGCAAAGCAGCTGGCGATTACATTAACGGTAACGCAGGGGCTGCAGAAAAGTGTTTCCGTGGAATATTCGGATAAACAAACAATACTGGCATCATGAAAAAACTATTTGCATTTTTTGCGCTAACACTTATCACCTTAAACACTTTTGCACAGCAAAAAGTCTCCATCCTTGGTGACAGTTATTCCACCTTTGCCGGGTACGTAACTCCTGCTAAAAATTTGTGCTACTATCGGACAAACTCAAAGAGGCAAAACGACATGCACGATGTTAACAAGACATGGTGGATGCTATACATAACACATACAGGCAGTCAACTTGACACAAACAACTCATACTCCGGAGCTACAATATGCAATACCGGATATGCATGCAACGACTACAGCGACCGGTCATTCGTAGCACGAATGGACAACATTGGCACCCCCGATGTGCTATTCATCTTCGGTGGAACAAATGATTGCTGGGCAGGTTCGCCCATCGGCGAATACAAATACTCAAATTGGACAAAAACCGACATGTACAAGTTCCGTCCTGCTTTTGCACAATTACTTTACCATCTTAAACAGAAGCATCCAAAGATGCGTATAATCAACATCTGCAACTGTGACCTTGATGGTAACTACGTAAGTTCTATGGTTGAGATTTGCAAACACTACAACGTGGAAAACATAATCTTGCATGACATTGACAAGCAAGACAAGCACCCTTCTGTCAAAGGTATGGCAGAAATATCAAGACAGATTGAAAACTCAATGAAGAAACGCGACCATTAGATGGCACAAACAAGCATTCAATTGTTCATAAAACCTAAAGCCACAAAACGTAGTCCTGCCAATCTGTTATCATGTGGAATGTAAGTCCGACTCCTAATGCCCTAAGCCACCACGGCATGTGCATTGCTTTATAAGGTAGGAAACACATTATGACATAAATGGCGATGAGAGCGTATTGGTGCAAGAGATGAAAGCCAATGCTCATACGTGTAGGGTCGAAGACGGGGTCTGCAAGCAAGTGGTCGACATCAACAAGCATAGTAGCCTGCATTATAAGCAACGCTTTGAGTCTATGTTCTTTCTTAAATAACAGACACAGCAGGAAAGGTGCTCCAAAATGAAGTCCATAATGTGTGATTGTTCTTATAACCAACATTGGTTTTTGAGTCTTTAAGTTTATCCTAAGTTTATATTCACACCTTTATTTGATGCAAAAATAGAGAAAATTACTTCGCCATCAAAATATGTTTGTATCTTTTAACTTTTTTGCCTATATTTGCAAAACTAACTGAAACGTAAAATCCTATCTGATAATGAAACGACTATTTATTGGCATTGCCATATTACTTTGTTCGTATGTAACCTCTGTTGCACAAACGTACACAAACAAATACCCTAAAGAACTGGTCAAAATGGCTGAGAAGTGGGTAAAGAAGGGTGAATGGAAAAACGGATTCACTAAAGCAGTACCAGCCCCAACTGTTAATCTTGTTGAATTCTATCTACAATATCACAAGAACCCAGAGCAGTGGAACACTGTATTCAAATGGTTACAAGAAACAGACCTTTTGGCATTACCTGCCGGAAAGAGTCCAATACCAGGAACTTCACTTAAGGTGAGTGTGGAAGACAGTGAAAACTGGTGCTCTCAGGAAGACTTGCGCAACGGCAAAGGTAGCGAGAGTCATTACCAAAAAATTGATTTCATGTACGTGGTTAGAGGTACAGAGGGATTCTGTCTGCTTGACCACGACACTTCCAAGCCAAAAGCAGACTACAAAATCGACCGTCTTGAATATGATTTTGAATACGACAATCTCAAGCAGTTCACTTCCATTCCCGGGACATTCAACATCATGTTCCCTTGCGACTGGCATGTGGCAAAGGTGAAGACTGATGCAGAAAGCCAAAGTCTTCGTGTATTAGTTATAAAAATGGAGAATGCAATGTAATACAAACAAGAATCCCAATGCGTGTATGTAAGTTTGTCATCCGAACAATTCACGCAGGGCTTCTTCCACTTTTCGAACTGGCACTATCTCTATATTAAATTTAGACGCATCAATACCATTCATATTTGCCCTCGGTACCATCATTCTACAAAAACCCAGTTTTTCTGCTTCTGCTATGCGTTGCATTATACGGCTGACAGGACGAATCTCGCCACTTAATCCAACCTCTCCTGCCATGCACACTCCATGCTCAATAGCGGTATCTATGTTACTGGATAATACGGCAGCAATGACACTAAGGTCAATGGCGGGGTCAGTGACTCGAATACCACCTGCAATGTTCAAGAACACATCTTTCTGAGGCAATTTAAAACCCACACGCTTCTCAAGAACAGCCAACAGCATGTTAAGACGACGAAGGTCAAAACCTGTGGCAGAACGCTGAGGAGTGCCATAGGCAGCAGTGCTCACAAGAGCTTGAGTTTCTATAAGCAACGGACGAACGCCTTCTATTGAACATGCAATTGCTACTCCGCTAAGTTCCTCTCCTACCTTCGTGTCCGACAAAAGCAATTCTGAAGGATTCTCCACAGGACGTAATCCGTTGTGAACCATTTCATAAATACCAAGTTCTGCAGTGCTGCCAAACCTATTCTTAATGGCACGAACGATACGATACATGTATTGATGATCACCTTCAAACTGCAGTACTGTGTCCACCATATGCTCGAGAATCTTTGGGCCAGCAATAGAACCTTCTTTTGTAATGTGACCAATGAGTATGACAGGAGTGCCAGTCTCTTTTGCGAACTTCAATATCATAGCAGAACATTCACGTATTTGAGTGACGCTTCCCGGACTGCTTTCAATAGTCTCTGTTGCCATCGTCTGTATAGAATCTATAACAACAATGTCCGGCTGAACGGATTCAACATGTTTGAACACCGTTTCTATCATAGCTTCACAAGCAACCTGTACATCGCCATACACATCCTCTTCACCTGCAACATCAGCATACCTCTCAACCAACCTATCAGCACGTAATTTCAACTGACGAGCACTCTCCTCGCCACTTACATACAATACTTTCAGTCCCTTAAGCCTTAACACAGTCTGAAGGATAAGTGTTGATTTGCCTATCCCTGGTTCACCTCCCAATAATGTCATTGACCCAGGAACAAGTCCTCCTCCCAAGACTCTATTCAGTTCACCATCCAACATGTTTATGCGTGGCTCGTCAGATGTCTGTATTTTTGACATTCGAATTGGACTTGACATTTGAGATGTAGAATCTGCAACTGAAGCAAACGAAGGTTTTGACTTTCCAAGTTTATATTCTGAAAAGGTGTTCCATTCACCACACGAAGGGCACTTACCAATCCACTTTGGACTATCATATCCACATGAGCTACAAACGTATGCAACTTTCTCCTTTGCCATATTATGTTTTTGTTTTTGCAAAGATAAGTATTTTTGGACAAACCTACAATCATTTGGAACTTCAATATTTCAAAAAAAATGACTAACTTTGCAGCCAATTAAGAGTGAAGGGCACCTGTTTTGAACCTTTGAGTGTAATAATTATGAATGATTTATTAAAATTTTGTATTGTTTTTGGGGTAATCCTCATAGGTTCAAACAATACATCTGCAACTGAAAATGAAGAAATCTCGTCGGACAGCGAGGTAGCAAGTCATGCAGATGATAGTATTAGCCGCATCAGCACCGTTATGTCTGATTCCATTTGGTATGACAATATCACAGGTGTCAAGACGCACCTGCAAAGGGTCGGGAACAAGGATTTCAACACTCCTAATTGTGTATTGCATTTCTTCGGGAAAGACAAGGATGGGGAAACGACAATGCCAGCATTACAAGCATTAACTGAAGACCTTGGCATTAATGCACTTGTGCTAAGTTGGGATTATTTTATACAGAATAGATCGTGGGCAAGGATATCAAAGAATGTACTGCACGACAACCTGACGGACAAATGGGTATGGGACAACGATAGTTTCTCCGGCAACCAATTCAGTCACCCATATCATGGAGGAATGTTCTACAATGCAGCTCGCGAGCATGGTTTGTCATACGGAGTGTCCTTACTATACCCTTTGGCAGGTTCACTCACATGGGAATTGTTCTGTGAGACAAACCGTCCTGCGTTCAATGATTTTCTATCAACGGGTATTGGCGGTGCAGCCATCGGTGAAATAACACACCGTACATCAGACATATTCTTTGACAACAGCAAGAGAGGTGCCACACGCGTTGCTCGCGAAGTAGTAGGTACATTACTCAACCCTGTAAGAGGCTTACACAGAATACTATCAGGAGAGGCTTTTCATGTAAATCGCTTGTCCGCAGGTAAAGTTGAATCTCCCGAACCTTACACTTTTCAAGTGGGTGTTGGCAACAGATACATTGCCGACTATGGCAACATTCATCCAGCAAGCGGTCAGCGCATAAACACAAACATACCGTTTTTTGATGTGCGTTTTACATACGGAAATCATTTCAACAATCTTAATGAAGGATGCAAACCTCGTGCCTTTGACTACTTTGACCTTTATGCCTTAGTCAACATGGCTTCTGGTCAACCTACCATAGGTGAATTTGAAATAAAAGGACGCATCGGTTCTATACAACGCGAACTTTCACATCAATGGATGTTAGATATCGGATTCTATCAGTATATGAAGTTATCCGACCACTACACTACACAAGACAATCAGAATGCAGGCAACATGACTCTTCTAACAGAAGCTGCAAGTTTCGGTGGTGGTTTCCATGCAGAACGACAAGGCAAAAAAGTAAGTCTGCTGAATGATTTTGAATTTGCGGCAGTACCTCTCGGCGGATGTAATGCAGATTATTATCCTGCACGTAGATATAATTTTGGCACAGGTTTCAGCATACGACACAATTTTCAGTTCATACTTAACCGCCATCTGTCATTTGGGAATAAGTTGTATATCATGCGTCTATTCACAATAAAAGGCTTCACACCTGAAAAATTAGCGGAAATATATAATGGCTCGGAAGAACATGCCACAGACCTTGCCGACGGCATAAGCGCATGGGGAGATAAGGGTGAAAATTCAATAATAACAAATGACACATACTTACACCTTAATGTAACAAAAGATGTGACATTCAATATTAACAGTCGTCTATATCTACGACACGGCAACTACAGATACTATCCATCTGTCACATCAAAAAGCTATGAGCTGTGGGCTGGATTCAAATTTGGAATCTAACCATAATGTCTACCATCATTAAGACATAAACAAATCGCTGTCTGATAAAAATCCATATACTCAAAGAATTACCAGACAGCAATTGTATTGGGAACCGACTCGTTATTAACACAAATCAAAATGGATATCCGACAGCAAAATGCAGACCTATGCCATCCTTTATCTTATCTATGTTGTAATAACTCTTCTTTACGGTATCGTATGGGGCATGTATTCCGATACCAACATCAAAGCGAACAATAAGGAACTGAAGATCATAACGGAAACCAAAACCTGTACCAAGTGCTATTTGTTTTAGAAAATCCTTCGTACATAGATCTGTACCGAACCATGCGGGTTCGGTGAGTCCATCACCTTTCTCTGGTTTCATGACCCACACATTACCAGCATCAACGAATAAAGCACCATAAAGATTCTGAACTATTGGGAATCTGTATTCAACATTTGCTTCTAACTTGAAATCACCTGTCTGATAAAGGTACGATCCAATACCATGATGGTCGTAGAAGCGTCCTGGACCAATGCTTCGTACAGCAAATGCACGAATACTATTGGCACCACCAACATAGAACATCTCACTGAATGGTGCTGCTGTTGAATTACCATAGTTCCATATCATACCTAACTGCAAGCGTGTGGCAAGCTGAGTGGTTGATGTAAGGCGGAATATGTTTTTCAACTCAAATTGAAACTTAAGAAACTGCGAGTATGGAGTGCCTAATAATTTCTTATTTTTTTCCGCATAACTAAATCCAAGTGCTGCATTCACCGTGTTAAGCATGTTTGACGCCTCTTTTACAGAACCCTCAAAATGCATTGTGTGACGTAAGTGGTTATTCCAAGAATTATCGTAGATTATGGCATAGCGCATTGCTGGTATGAATTGATCACGCATACTTGCATATAAGGCAGGATTATTCACAACAGCTTGAGAAAACAAGAAAGATTGCCGCATTAGCTTGTTGTAAGACACCGTGATAGGAGATAACTCATGACTCCATGAGCGACTTGTCTGAAATCCATATTTTGCCTCTACACCAAACGTCACCATCTTATAGTATGACGAACGGTTGATATTATCTATATCAAGCGAGAAATCTGTTGATGTGGGATATCTGTATATCTTTCTATTTAACCATGGGAATGCAATCCACGGATACGCAAGTGATGCTTTGAGACCAATTTCATACGAATCGATTCGTTTGTCTTCACTTTGAACACTTTGAGTCTGCCATTCGTAGCTGCCTTTCAAACCTATAGAAAAAGTTTCTCCATGATGGAAAGCATTGCGCTTGGAGAATGTAATACCAAGATTAGGGCCAATCTGTGAATTAGATTTTTGTGTAATGCTGAAATCCAATTCCGTATCTATCAGTTTGTCCATTGTCAAGTCAAGACGAACATCCAAAGTACTACACGTATCAGTTGTATCTGTAGGCGTGAAAGAGAATTTCATGCCAGAGAATATATTCATATTGTTCAGGTTAGACGTTGTCTTGTACACATTGGTCTGGTTATACAGTCTACCCGTCCAGAATTTAAAATTCTTAAACAACACGCGAGGTTTTATTGGCATACGTTGACCTTGATACGCGACCTTTATACCTTGTAAAACCAAAGAATCATCATACTGCAAATAACGCTGACGACTCACTGATGTGTTATTACCACCTTGAAGATTCTGCCTTGCAGTAGAATTAGATGCACTAACCGTGTCTCTTCTTGCTGTTTGTAGCGAAGACGTCCGATTACTCTGCTGCGTCATCCCACGACGAATATAAGCACTTACAGAACCAAATCTCCACTGGCGCTTTGCCTTGGATGGTATATCTTTGTCTGGAGTGACAAGAAGTTTCACTTTTCCCGGATTATTAATTGAATCTGCGAAAAATCTTACATAATCCTCACTATAATAGTAAAAACCATTGTCATGAAGTTCATTAACTATACGTGTTCTCTCACTTTGCAAATCAATAACAGAGAACTGTCCTCCCTGATGGATATAGGATTCATCATAAGAGTTATGTATAATACTATCTTCTAGAGTCGGGAAAGCATATTTTATTGAGTCAAACATATAAGGTTCACACAAATCGACCTGATATGAAATCTTTTGTTTTTGAGGATTCTTCTGCTCTATGAGTGTATAACCCACTTTTCCTTGGAAATATCCATAGTTCTGTAATAAGTTTGTTGCCACTTTTGCTCTTACTTTAGGATTTACCTGCTTTATGGTTACAGGATCAGTTGCAAATGAATTGAAGAACCACTTATTCAATCCCTTACGTGGCTTGTTTACCAATGCATTGTATGTCCACAATCCTATTTGTAAAGGGCTTTTAACAGATGAGCTTCCCATAAATGAACCATTTGGAGCATATGCTAAAGCCGACTCTACTTCTGTAAGGGCAACACTCTCTGCATAAGTTCCTTTCTTGTCATTTACCTTTATGGATTTTATGCCTGTATAAAGCACCTCGTCTTCTGGTAAATTTGAGGTTGTGGAGCATGAGACACATGCTATCAGCAATAATATGTATAATAGATGCTTTGTCATTTACCACTTAAGTTTATTATTATTGCACATTTGTCTTATGAGCATATACCAGTTGAAACTCATCTTAAGTTGAAAATTCAAATAAGATTATTGTTTAACTCTATTCTCTTTAATTTCATCGTTCTTGCGCTTCCAGAAGATAAGTTCACTTAAGTTATCTATCTTTTTCCTAAGCACAATACCTGCACCATTCTTATCCATTTCACCTTCTATGAGATTGCTGTAATCCTTCTCATGGAACAAGCGAATATGTTGGGTTCCACCATTGTCTAAACGCCATTCAAGACTAACATCATCAATATAAGCACCGGACTCGTTTTCGGTTTTGTTACCATCTGCAGTGACCTTACCACCTATGACAACATTAAGCCTATCGCTGAAAAAGCGTCTTGAGAACCGGAACGAATAGTCAGTACGAGTAGTGCCATCATATCGCGTTGTTTGCTCAAGTCCAACATTCACATCAACCATTGTACTGAGCGCTTTACCTGTGATGTTATTGATTTCATTCTGTAAGAAGTTATTCAACGCATTACTTGCAGAGAAACCAGAACTGTTAGTGCTTGACAAATACATTCCCGTTGCAAGCATTGACACTGCGAGTTTGTTCTTTTCCTCTACAGTACATGCTGCAAGTTCATTTTGAACAGCCATGTCTTCTGGGGCTTCAATGGTGAACTCAAGTCCCATATTTGACATTGTATTAGAAATTTTCAAGCCAACTTCAAAAGCGACACTTCTGCTTGATCCGTCCGCCTGGCTTACACTTGCCTTCGTACGTTCTGTGGCTGCTATATTTAATATTGGATTATCTGGTGCGCCTGTAAATTCAATGTAACTACCCTTTGCAATTGTGAATGTCTTGAGAGGAATAACAGGAAGAGTGTATTTCATCTCACCTTCGTTTATGGTATAACGACCGACGAAGTTTGCAACACCTTCTGGACTTTGAGTCATGGTTATACTTCCACCTCCCTGAACATTTATATAACTCTGCTTGTCTGCAGAGAACTCACAATTGAACTGTGCACCATCCTCCACTGCCAATACAAGATTCATATCTATACCAACAACTTTCTTTGGCTCTTCGTCTTCCTGTGGCGGTTCATTGAAATCCACGAATGTAACAATATCATCCAATCGATCCCCTTGGTAAAGTGGAGTTTCACTCATAATATATGTCACATCCGTTGATTTTAACACCTTTACAAGACCACGAGCTGTCAAGTTGTCACTTGATCCATTGACTCTCGCAAAGAAATCTGCATACACATCACCAAACACGACCTTCTTTGGCGTTCGCTTCGCCTGTATGAGATGGAAATCCTTACCATAGAGGGAAAGAGACAATAACATGTTATCAACATCGCAGAAATCCATATATCCATTGAGAGTCAAAGGATTGTCGTCTGCTGCATAGAATCGGAACCCATCAAATGTCACACGACTATCTTCAAATGGTATGGTATCATTAGCAAGCGTCAAATCTAAGCTATATGCACTTGAAAGGACATGTACATCTTTTGTAATCAATGAACCATTGAACATGAGCGCATCAGCAGGTCCTTTTACGTTGATACCACCTTCTATACTGCCTGTAAGCGAAACCATCTGATCTGGAATGAATGGTGAAACAATTGACATAGGGATTTCCATTATTGCCACATCTGCATCAAGCATTCCTTTGCTTGTTTCCGTATATGTTCCTGTAACTTTAGCAATGTCAGTTCCGTCACATTGCAACAGAGCATCAATATCATGTCCATTTTCCATATTTGGCGAATACACGAAATTGCTACCAACATTACCCACATGTGTCCCATCATATCTGAAATTATCAGCCAACATCGTACCACCAACCCAATAGCTGGCACTTTGTTCTATATATTTTACATCAGCATTTAACAGACCTGCCATTTTAGGCATACCAGGCAATACCTTCATTAATTCAGACAAATCCAACTTTTGTATAACAGCATGAGCAAGCTGACACCCTTCATCTGATTCCGAAGCTAAAAGGTCAATGCTACAATTACTGCTCATAGATTTCAGTTTCACATCTGCTACGATTGGTTTATTCTTACGTAATTTTATATAATTATCATCGTTTATGGTGAATTTCCTATAACCTATTATCGGATGTTCCGGATACAAATCTATATTGATGCACGAATCTTGCCCCACAGCTTTTAATCCCAAGTCAATGCCTTTCTCGTTTTTCTTATTCAGATACATCAAATGAATGTCTGCAACAGAAGCACCAAGATAACCAGACACATTTGCACGGAAACCAGGGAATGCAACTTGATCACGACAAGCAACCCCTGCATTTACACGCAAGAAAGAACTATCCTGGGTGATTGTAAACAATGTTGAATCAATTATCATGCTGTCTGTTCTCAGTAGATACATGTGACCATTTCCTTGCACACCAAGAGACGGAGATGCGTCAACATTAGCAACAAATTCCTTGAAATGAATACCATTATAATTTAGAATATCACTAATAGGATTATCAGAACCCATTCTTGCAACAAGATGCACGTCTGGGAAGTATTGTTTAAGAACATTCAAATCAAGTTCACGCTTTTCCACCTGTTTTGTAAACACATTAGCCACTTTTTCAAACTTAGGCATTAGTTTGAACATATTATTCGGTGTCTCAAAATCAAAGTATAAATCTCCTGTGTTCACAAATGCTACTGTTGAATCTGCAGTAGCTTCAGCCTTTAGATCTATACCTGCAGTCACAATATTATTGCCAGACATATACATGTCCAAACTATTAAAATGCGAATTCACACGGAACAGTTTATCAAGATTATACGAGAAGTCCATCACCCCACTAGTTGATACCGTCAACTCTTTATCTGACAATCCCATTGCCTTAAAGTCTGCATAAGGCAACGCAATATTCAAAGTCCCTTCAATTAGATTACTCTTCAAAACTCCATCAAATAAGAATTCCGTATTGAGAGTAGAGTTGTTACATCCTAATCCCACATTTATTCTGTTGCCATTAAGTGTGATGTCTGACAATGAATTACTCAAGTCAATGCCCCCATATTTAGCATTGACTAAACTTGTATTTGCCTTAATAGTTGCATTAGGAGAAAACACATCAAACCCTTTGCCATCAGCCTCAATAACACCAGTAATAACAAGTAGGTCGCTAAGTGCTATAAACTGATTAACATTAAAGCTATTTGCATCAATTGTTGCATTATAATATTCCGTCAAAGTATTAATATCGGCTGAGATAGACAATGACGGCTTTGTATTCTTTGATTGCCCCACAAACAGATCTGCATCTGCCGTCACCTTATTATGTCGCATACCGATATCTGCCAATAACAACATACCATGAGGTATCTTAAATGAAGATGCAACATCGGAGGACAAGAACGATTTGACAAAATCTATGTCCTCTGCCCTTACGTTCAAGTGACTGGCCATCCCCATGTCAGAATCAAGATTTTCAAGTAGTATATCTCCATCAACAACAATATGACCAGGGACACTAGCATACAGAGTACTAACATCCATTTTCTGCATGTTTCCCTTTGCTGCCATCGACACATTGACCAATTCTGCAGGGAATGACTTGATAAACTGTCCACACATTTCCGTCATGCCTGGCCCTGCCATTCTCATGAAATGCGCAATGTCCATCCTACCCAACTGTCCGTCGAAATTCACAGACATCTCTCCAGGATTATCTTGATCAAAAGCATTCAAGTCCATCTTATACTTTATGTTGACAGAAGTATTATCTGCTGTCTCCATCACCAAATCAGGAATCGTAAGAGACAATGAATCCATCTCCACCCTACCCTGTGTATTCGTAATGTTCAATCCACCTCTTTCTTTTGCTGCCAACTGTTTGATATCCATAAGCATCTCACCTGTTCCTTTGTAACATAGCGACTGGATATCAAGTTCCATATCTGTAAAGAATATATGATTAGGGTCTAAATGTCCCTCTATTTGTTTCTCTTTTGAGATATCGTATGAAACGGCAGACCGAACTGCCTTAAATTCATCTATATAATAAAATTCTTTTCCTAAATCAAGGTATCCTTTCATATTTGCAGACGCAAGATGCACACCTGCATACACGCTATCCACAGACGGAGTTAAACGTAGCGAGAGTTTTACATCTTCAAATCTCACGTCATTCATCATCACTTTCCACTTGCTTGGCTCTGACACCGTCGTATCTTCTGGAACGGTATCTGCCAGAAGAACAGTCAAGTCTGTGTTTTTCAACAATGCAGTACTTATTACAGCAGAATCTGCTACGATATCAGTACTATGAGAATCCATACTGAACTCTCCTATATGCCCTATTATCTGGGCAGCATCTACAATATTTCGAGTATTGACTTTCGCTTCACGCAGATGCATTCCATCGACCTCAAGCTCGCCACAAAACAATGGCAGCATTTTAACACTGAGGTCTAATTCCTTAGCGTCTAATACGGTGTCTCCTTCTTGTACCGCCAACATTCCCCCCATAGAGAAATCCAAAGGAAACTTCAAACTGACACTTTCCACAGATACCTCCATGTCCATTTCCTCACTCAGATATTCTGATGCCTTGTCAACTGCCCATCGTTGAACAGGAGGCAAATAAATAAGTATAGAGAATAACAAGAACAACAAAATTGGAGTCAGCGCTATCCACATAAGAATGCGCCAACCCCAACCTATGAGAGTATGTTTACCGTATTTCTTCACAAAAACATTTTAGAGATTTGGATTCTCTTTATTCCAATCTTCAACAGCAGGAATGATGCCGAGTTCAATAATCTCGTCACGCATTTTCTGAAGATGCTCGTATGACGACTGAAGAGCATCCATTTCTTCCTCAGTACCTTCTGGTGCTGTGAAATGAACACCTGTAGCATCAATTGTTGAAGGCATTGCCATCATCACGTTCTTGTAACCACACTTGTCACAATTTACGTAGCAACCTGCAGGCCAAGTGAACGGTTCTCCTCCCATGGCTCCTTCAATCATCTTCACAGCCTGATATGCAGGGCTTTGGAAAGAAGAACGACCACGAAGCTTAATGATGTTTGAACCACCCTGAGTTGTCATAAGTTTAATATCAGCCCAACGCTCATCACTAAGTGGAAGTTCTGAAAGAGGCTTTCCGTCAATCATTGCTTTTGAAGCAAACACCGCCATCTGCTCACCATGACCACCATAAGTGTAAGCACCTGTCACCTTATCCTGCTGAACACCAAACTCCTGAGCGAGCTGCTGCTGAAGACGGGTTGAATCAAGTGCTGCAAGCGAAGTCATCTGATTTGGCTTCAATCCAGAATGGATGAGAGCAGTAAGAGCTGTAACATCAGCAGGATTAAAGATAACAACAACGTGCTTTACGTCTGGACAATATTTCTTGATGTTCTCTCCGAAATCTGCAGCAATCTGGCAGTTACCCTTAAGAAGATCCTCGCGAGTCATGCCTTGCTTACGTGGAGCTCCACCTGAAGATATGATGTATTTTGCATCAGTGAACGCTTCTTTTGGATCCACTGTATAAGAAAGATTTGCCCCAGGGAATGCACAATGGCACATTTCATCATATACTCCGTGAACACCAGGTTCATAAATATCATAAAGACAAATGTTAGGAGTAAGACCAAGCATGAGCGCAGTCTGAACCATGTTTGAGCCGCTCATACCACCGGCACCAACACTAACCAGTTTTTCGTCTGTTAAGAACTTCATAATTGTATATTTTTGATTTTGTTTATTTGATTCTTCGCAAATTTATTTAATATTTTCTTTTTATCAAACAATCTATTGTTTTTTTATCAACAAACTTGAGATATTTCACAATATCTTAACACAAAAGTGGAAATATTGTAAAATGCAGCACTCAATAAAGCCTTATTGAATACTGCATATACTTTAATCTGCATCTGCAAGTACTGGGAATTTCTTACGGAATGTTGTTAACGCATGCAAGTCTATTTCTGCAGTTACAGCCTGCTGCTCATCTCTGTCACACTCAACCACATTTTTTCCATAAGGATCAATCAACATTGTACCACCACTATACTCACAGGCAATGTCTGAGCCGACACGATTCACGGCAGCAACGTAACATTGGTTCTCTATTGCCCTCGCGTGTAAAAGCGTGTTCCATGCCTCAATTCTACTTGTCGGCCATGAAGCGACATACAAAGCCACATCATAAGGAACATCGTCATTATTTCTTGCAAAAACCGGGAAACGAAGATCATAGCATACCTGCAACAGGAATCTCACACCACGAAACTCCACCACAACGCGTTCCTCTCCAGGTGTGTATCGCTCATGCTCTCCTCCATAAGTAAACAAATGGTGCTTGTCATAATGAGTCACTTCACCATTTGGCTTTACGAAATAAAAACGGTTATGGTAAGTGATTTTATCCGTGATGGAATCTTTCTCTTCCACAGCAACACTTCCACAAATGGCAGCATTCAACTCGCTTGCCACCTTCTTCATCCATTGCAGTGTCTCCCCATTCTTTTCAGCAATGCCTTCGGGCTGAGTTGCAAAGCCAGTAGAAAACATCTCCGGCAGCACATACACATCACTCTCATCCAAATCTCGAAGTAATTCTTCTGCATTGGCATGATTCTCTTCAGGCATTGCCCACTCTATGTCTAATTGTAAGAGAGAGATTTTCATAATGTCACTCCTTGTTCTTTTTATCAATGAAAACTGCGATTGAACCGACAAGCAGTATAGCTAACAATATGAGAGCTATGTATGCTATTGTTTCTGTTGTATGTACCGTTTGAGGATCAAATGTGAACACCACCTCGTGTTTACCAGCTGGCACATTTATTGCACGCAGTATATAATTTGCACGACCTATTTGCACCTCCGTTCCGTCAACCGTTGCCGTCCATCCTGGATAATACACCTCGCTGAACACAACAAGCCCACCTTTGGCAGAATTCACCTCGTAGCGTGCTTCTGTAGCACCATAACTGGTCAATTTCACCTCGCCATCACCACCAGCTTTCAAGAAACTGAAATCCGCCTTATTTATTACAGCTGTTTTACGGAGGGCAGTCTTACCCAAAGCGTCAAGCTCCTCATTTGCATTATTTGCCCAAATAATGTCTATTGCGAACCAAGCGTTTCCAAATGCCTGTGTATTTTCCACAGGAATCTTTGCTCCTTCTCCGCCTGCTAAGATAAACCAGCGAGCATTGAGCATGTTGAGAACTGGATACAAAGAATCTGTATTCACATCCGTAAGGTCGTATATTGGATAAGGAGTGTTCTGTTCCATCATTGACAATGTGTCAAGTTTTGCAGAACGAGCAACCTCAACAACTTTTGCCATTTCTGAAGAAATATAAGCCTCAATAACTTCCTGATAGCGACGCATCTTCGCAGCATGGTAACCTCCTATTGAACTATAGAAAGCACTTGTGTTATTGCTGTTGAATGTTGACTCTGTGAAATTAAGAACACGGTAATCTCTTCCTGTGCCGCTCTTTGAAAGTATGTACTCATCAGCAGGAGTCTTTTGAATACGAGCCACACCCTGTGGTTGCACAAACATTTCGTCATTTATGTAACGTTTGTTCACACTCCACATGTCTATGAGACAAAGCACAAACAATACACTGCATAGAATGACGGAATTCATTGTGGTAACCTGACCAACACGCTTTTTTGCAGCAGAGCAAAACCACACGAAGGCAAAGAATCCAAGCAACACATAAACTATGCTACGCCAAGCATCTGCAGACACCATAGCTGCACGCATATTGGAAAGGCTCTCGGTAAGTCTTACGCACTGACCTTCGCTCAATCCCATCTGAGCAAGCTGTGCTATTGTATTACGGTCGTTTGTACAAAGGCAATCACTTCCAAAATTTGGAATTATAATGAAGAATAAACAAATAAATACGGTTATGCATGTTGCCCACGTCAAAGCTCGCATACGTGGATTCTCTACAAACAGCTTTAATCCCCACAAAGCAATCAATGGCACGGTAAATTCCATGACGACAAGAATACTTGCTACTGTTCGGAATTTCGAATACATCGGCACATGATCTATGAAGAAATCAGTCAGCGGCATGAGGTTATGCCCCATTCCAAGCAATATGCTCAATATTGTAGCTGCCACAAGCCCCCATTTCAAAGGATTTTTGTTAGGAATGAGAATAAGTCCGAGAATAAACATCATGAACACAATGGCACCGACATACACAGGACCACTCGTACCAGGTTGCTCACCCCAATATTGAGAGAAATAATTGTATATTCCATACTGATTCATTTCCGAATCTGCCTTTTTCATTGCAGTTTCACTTGCTGACAAAGGTGAACTTGCTCCACCTTTGACATTTGGAATAAGGAATGTGAAGCATTCATCTCCACCATAGCTCCATGCGGTTATGTAGTCACGTTCCAAGCCACTATCCGTCTGATTGTCAGCCTTATCACCTGGTTTTACGAGTTCACTCTTCCCTCGCATTGACTCATTTGAATATTCATAAGTATGGTAAAGGCTACTCGCATTAAGTGCAACCGCAATTACAGCTGCAACAAACATTCCAACTGTAGCCAAGAAGAAATCTTTAAGCTTTTTCTTACCTATTGCCGTGATTAGGAAAGCAACAAACATTGCTATTTCTACAATCATGAAATAATAAGTCATCTGAATGTGATTTGCCTGTATCTGAAGACCAGCAAAAAGTGCTGTCACAGCTGTACCCAGCAACACAGTTCGCCACTGAGGCGTTTTCTGTCCGTCATCCTCATTTTTCTTCCATATTCCCTTGTAGCACAACACCATACCTGCAATTGTTGGAGGTATGTAGGCAAGAGTCATAACTTTCCAGATGTGACCAGCCGCTATGATTATGAAGAAGTAACTGCTAAACGCCCATACTAATGCTCCAAGTGCTGCCATCCACTGACGGAAATCGAATGCACGTAAAAGTATGTAGAAACCGAGCATTGAAGCGAAAATGTACCACACATAATCGGGTAGCCACAAGTGGTATGCATTCTCTACTGCCGTGAGTGTTTTTGCAGAATCATATGAGGGTGCAATCTGATACGTAGGCATACCACAAAACAAACTTGTGTTCCAGCGTGGCGTCTCACCTCCATGAGAATCACGATACAAGTTCGTCTCCACGTTTATTCCGTCGTTTGCACCACTATCATGCTGCTCAAGACGACGGCCATCTAAAGCTGGTGAGAAATATGCGATTGCTATCACGACGAACAGCGCAACACACACAACATCTAATAAGATACTCTTAAAATTAAACTTCATGTTATTTATTATTACCGTTATCTGACCAATTGCCTTTCAACACATAGACGCATCTGCTAAAAAGCTATTCGTGTGCAAAATTAGCGAATATTATCCAAACTATTGCTTGTTTACAACAAAAACATTCATATTTTTATTAATTATATATGACGCACCTTTTGCCTTGGACAGGTAAAGATTCAACATCATACTATACATTATTCTTGTCTTTACTTGCAACAAACGCACACCTTTACTTATGACCAATGCTTGTCATAAGTGAAGACCAACGCTTGCCATAAGTGAAGACATTTTTCAAGCTGCAACTGAACGCTTGCGCTCGCAACTCAAACACCAACACTATACTCATGCTTTATCTCCTCCATCACAAACGTGCTTTCAAGCGAAGCAATATTGTCATGACGACCAAGCACATTAAGTAGAAACTGCTGGTAGTACCTCATATCTGGCGACTGAATACGAAGCAAGAAATCAAAACTCCCAGAAATATTGTAGCACTCAGTCACTTCAGGAATCTGCTTCACCATATTTCCAAAAGCAATAGCAAGGTCGGCATTTAACCTACGCAACTTAACACTACAAAACACGGTAAAGCCTTTATTGAGTTTTGCGGCATCCAATATCGTGGCATACTGCTTGATAAAACCAGTTCGCTCTAACCGTTTCACTCTTTCATACACAGGAGTGGTGGACAAATGCACTTTAGCAGACAATTCCTTATTTGTCAACCTTGCATTTTCTTGCAACGCACGAAGAATCTCTTTATCCTTGTCGTCTAAAATATAAATGCTATCATTATTCATAGGCAAATAATCTATAAATTCTCTAATACAACAATAGTAACATAAATGCTATTCTGCAAACACATACAATTTGCATTGAAAACAGAGCATTTATTCTACAAAACGTTGCAAATTTAGTAATTTATTCTAAAATGGCAAATTATCTTGTAACAAAAATGCAGTAGCCGTAACTTTGCAGCAGAAAACAAAAACAAAACAGTTAAAAACAAACGAAAATAACAACAAAAAAATAAAATATTATGGCACAGAACAATTATCACTTAGAGACACTTGCACTTCATGTAGGACAGGAACAAGCTGATCCAGCAACAGATTCACGTGCAGTACCAATCTATCAGACAACATCGTATGTATTCCGCAACTCGCAGCATGCTGCCGACCGTTTCGGTCTTCGTGACGCAGGCAACATCTACGGGCGATTAACAAATTCGACACAAGGTGTTTTTGAAGAGAGAATAGCAGCATTGGAAGGAGGCATAGCAGGTCTTGCCGTTGCCAGCGGAGCAGCTGCCGTAACCTATGCATTGCAGAACATCCTGCAGGCAGGCGACCACATTGTTGCTGCCGACAATCTCTACGGAGGTTCTTATAACCTTATCACTCACACTTTGGCTACTCAAGGAATCACAAATACGATTGTCAAGGTTAACGATCTTGATGCTCTGGAAGCAGCGATTCAGCCAAACACAAAGGTTGTGTATGCCGAAACATTTGGCAACCCAAACTCAGATGTAACTAATCTGGAAGGAGTGGCAGAAGTGGCTCACCGTCATGGAGTTGTCTTCATCGTTGACAACACATTTGCCCCAATACTCATACGACCTTTGGAGCATGGTGCTGACATCGTGGTTATTTCTGCAACAAAGTTCATAGGTGGACACGGTTCTTCACTCGGTGGTGTTATAGTTGACGGTGGCAAGTTTGACTGGAAAGCTAATGCTGACAAATACCCAAGCATTGCAAAACCTGACCCTTCTTACCATGGAGCCATATTTGCAGACGTAGCAGGAGCAGCAGCATTCGTGACACGCATCCGTGCCGTCATTCTCCGTGACACAGGTGCTACAATCTCACCATTCAACGCTTGGATTCTGCTACAGGGTACAGAATCGCTACCTCTAAGAATTGAGCGTCACGTGGAGAATGCCATCAAAGTAGTAAACTTCCTCAGCAATCACCCAAAGGTAGCAAAGGTAAACCATCCTTCACTTCCTTCACACCCAGGCAATGTTCTGTACAACAAATACTTCCCTAATGGCGGAGGTTCGATATTCACATTTGAAATCAAGGGAGGCGAAAAGGAAGCATGGGCATTCATTGACAACCTTAAGATTTTCTCTCTCCTCGCCAATGTTGCTGACGTGAAGTCTCTAGTTATTCACCCATACACCACAACCCACTCTCAGCTTTCTCCTGAGGAACTAGAGCAGCAGCACATAACACCTGCTACAGTACGCCTCTCCATCGGCATCGAGCACATTGAGGACATTATCGCAGACATCGAGCAAGCACTGGAGAATGTATAAGACAAGTGTCACACTCAAATCAGTAAAAAAGTCATTTTATTTATATTCATTACAATAAAAAGATTTATTCATCGTTTATTTATTAACGAATAATAGAGACTTCATCACATGGCAAAGATAGCAAACAAACTGACAGAACTTGTGGGCAACACCCCACTCCTTCAGCTCAATTCATTTAGCGAGAAAGAAAATCTTGCAACTCCTATCGTTGCAAAAGTAGAGTATTTCAACCCAGGAGGCAGCGTCAAGGATCGCGTGGCACTCAACATGATAGAACGTGCAGAACAAAGCGGAGTACTCAAACCTGGTGCAACAATCATAGAACCAACATCAGGAAACACAGGAGTAGGTCTTGCACTGGTAAGTGCCGTAAAGGGCTACCATCTCATCCTCACAATGCCTGACACCATGAGCGTTGAACGCCGTAAACTTGTTGCCGCATACGGAGCAGAAGTTGTGCTGACACCTGGAGCACAAGGCATGAAGGGAGCAATAGCAAAGGCTGTTGAACTGCAGGAGTCAATACCGGGAAGCTTTATCCCACAGCAGTTTGAGAACCCAAACAACCCTGCTATCCACTATACAACAACGGCAGAGGAAATCTGGCGCGACACAGATGGCAAGATTGACATATTCGTTGCAGGAGTAGGCACAGGTGGCACCATAAGTGGTGTTGGCAAACGTCTGAAGGAATTGAATCCCGACATCCGTGTAATTGCAGCAGAACCAGAGACCTCAGCTGTTCTCTCTGGCGAACCTGCAGGAGCGCACAAGATTCAAGGAATCGGAGCAGGATTTGTACCTAACACTTTCAACAGAGACGTTGTTGATGCTATAATAAAAGTTCCTAACGATGCAGCAATCCTTACCAGCCGTAAGCTTGGCTTAACAGAAGGACTTGCAGTAGGCATTTCTTCTGGAGCCTCAACATGGGCAGCAGCACAGATTGCAAGCGACCCAGCAAATGCAGGAAAGCGTATTGTGGCGCTTCTCCCTGATACCGGAGAGCGTTACCTCTCTACCGTTCTTTACGACACAGAGAATTATCCTCTATAAGCATTTTTAGAACCAGAATAATTTAGGAAAGCGTTGCAAGTAGCCACCTGCAACGCTTTATTTATGTATTCTCTATTTATAGAGGTTCAACAATGCCTGACATCCTTCAAGACAATCATTCCATGTAGTATCAAAATTGCCCGTGTACCAAGGGTCAGCCACTTCGCCTCCACGGGCAGTGTAATCCATCAGCTTATGCATCTTGCCATCGGGATCACCTCCACAGATACGAGTCATGTTTCGCATGTTCCAATCATCCATACAAACAAGCAAATCAAAGCGTTCATAATCCTTTCGTGTCATCTGGCGAGCCGTCTTACCTTTACACGAAATACCATGTTCCAATAATTTGCGCTTTGCAGGAGGATAAACTTCATTGCCTAACTCTTCTGTACTCGTAGCTGCTGACTCTACATAAAAATCGTCATCACGACCAGCTTTTTGCACAAGATCCTTCATTATGAACTCTGCCATAGGGCTTCTGCAGATATTTCCGTGGCAGACAAAAAGGATTTTTACCATTTTCATCTTGATACGTTATTTCTGGTTAATTGCATAGGAATCACTCTTGCTCCGGTTGAGGAGTGCTGTCACGATACCAGTCAGCATACATTATGTAGTGCTGTGCAATGCCTGTATTCAACTCTTTTGCCTGCTCAGGGTCAACCTTCTTGATGAACTTTGCAGGCACACCACCCCACAATTCTCCATCACCTACCTGTGTGTTCTTCAACACCAAGGCTCCTGCAGCTATTATTGCTCCCTCTCCGACAACAGCATCATCAAGTACGGTGGCTCCCATACCAATCAACGCACCGTTCTTAACTTTACATCCATGAAGAGTTACATTGTGACCTATGGTTACATCATCGCCTATCTCTATTGCAGCCTTCTTATACAAAGTGTGCAGACAGGAACCATCCTGGATGTTCACTCTATTGCCAATCTTGATGTAGTTCACATCACCACGCACAATAGTATTGAACCATACTGTGCATTGGTCGCCCATTACCACATCGCCTACTATTGTGGCGTTTTCCGAAAAATAGCAGTCTTTGCCCCATTTGGGAGTCATACCGCATACTGTTTTTATCAAAGCCATATTTGCATGTTTATTTCTTTATTATAATAAAAATCTCATCATTGTTTTTTTGTTGCGTCGCGACGTAACAATTGCTGCGTCACGACTCAGCAAATTTTTCATCATGTACATAAGCGCATGACACCCTTCAAAAAACGTCGCCCCCACACTACGACTAACGCAAAGAGGATACGAGTGGATAAAATCCAAAAAGCACTGACTCCAAAGGAAGCGAAAACACAAGTGTCCTCAAGCATAGAGTGATTCATCACCAAATGATAATTCACATCGTTTGCTTCCTCACGCGTAATCATTCCACGCTCCTCTAAATCAAGCATTACTGCAGAACCATAACTTATACCAAGCACATTGCCAACCACCCACATATACGCTGAGTTACAAGGTAACCCAAACACTTTCATCATAGGAGAAAGGAAATGTGACATTCTATGTATCAAACCATAAGAATCAAGCAATCGTTGCACCACCATCAGTACATAGACGAAAGCAAGAATCACAACTGCCATCCTCAATGTGGACAAGCACCATTCCGTCAACAATACGGTCAAAGTATCAGGCAACACGCTATCCTTTGCCATAAACACCTGACTCATTTCAGGCAACACAGCATTCAGATAATAACCACACACGAATGCAAGCACGAATCGCAGCACCCACATTTTCCAGAAAGAGGAACCCGTACGCTTAACCACTGCACTTTCCACAAACAATGCGTGGCAAATACAAATCATTACAGAGATGATCGTTGCCTCCCTGAGCGTCAGCACCATTGAAAGCATGACAGCAATGCCTGCATAAGTGGTTACAAAAGCACCTGTCAGGAATGCTATTGCAGAATAGCCAGGCAAGCCAATACTTACAAACAATGGATCGAGCCATTGAGCCATCCATTCGATTCCTCCATAAAACTGCAGAAGTCCAACAGCAAGCGAAATCGGCACCATCAAACGCAGCAGCCACAATGTCGTCTTCCACGATTGTGGCCAAGCCTCTGTCAAAGCACTCACTAACCTACTTCTTTCCTTTATGATGTTTCCCATTACAACAATTACAATAAACAGGTCGTCAGTTAACGACTCCTGCACAATACAATCATGCTCCGGAATAAAATACAATCCGAAAATTCACGATTTCAAATGCAAAGTTAACGTAAATTTCGTATTTATTGGCGAAATTTCATTCAAAAGCTTTCATAAGTCATTTTTTATTTGCAATTTTGCGATTGAAAAAAGAAAAACGTACTTATACATATAAACATTATATGGAACAACTAATAGGCAACATCTCGCAAATCATCGGTCCTGTAATAGACGTACACTTCTCCACCGACAAGCTGCCACGCATAAATGACGCATTGAACATTGTACGTGACAACGGCAATGTACTCGTAGCAGAAGTGCAACAGCATATAGGAGAAAGCACGGTAAGGTGTGTGGCTATGGATTCAACCGACGGACTTCGCAGAGGAATGAAAGCCACCGCAACAGGGCAACCAATCACCATGCCAATAGGCACACAGGTGAAGGGACGACTCATGAACGTGAGCGGAGATCCTATTGACGGAATGGAAAGCATGAACCGCGAAGGAGCTTTGCCTATTCATCGAGAAGCACCAAAGTTTGATGAACTGTCACCAGCACAAGAAGTGCTTTATACAGGCATCAAAGTCATTGACCTCATTGAACCATACGCAAAGGGTGGCAAGATAGGACTTTTTGGAGGTGCAGGAGTTGGAAAAACCGTACTCATACAGGAACTAATAAACAATGTTGCAAAGAAAAACAACGGATTCTCTGTATTCACAGGCGTAGGAGAACGCACACGCGAGGGCAATGACCTTCTGCGAGAAATGATAGAGAGTGGCGTAATACGTTATGGTGACAAATTCAAGGAAGCGATGGAAGAGGGCAAATGGGACCTCTCGTTGATAGACAAGGAAGAACTCAAGAAGAGTCAGGTAAGCCTTGTGTTCGGTCAGATGAACGAACCTCCTGGCGCACGCGCTTCCGTAGCACTCAGTGGATTGACTGTGGCAGAGAGTTTCCGTGACGGAAACGCCGGACAAGGTGGCGGAGACATTCTACTGTTCATCGACAACATCTTCCGTTTCACACAAGCCGGAAGTGAAGTGTCTGCACTGCTCGGCCGCATGCCTTCTGCAGTTGGTTACCAACCTACACTCGCATCAGAAATGGGAAAGATGCAGGAACGCATCACATCTACAAAGAATGGTTCCATCACATCCGTGCAAGCAGTTTATGTACCAGCAGACGACCTTACAGACCCTGCACCAGCAACCACATTCTCACACCTTGACGCAACAACCGTGCTGAACCGAAAGATTGCAGAACTTGGCATCTACCCAGCAGTTGACCCTCTCGATTCCACAAGCCGCATACTCGATCCTAACGTAGTCGGAGAAGAGCATTACAATACAGCTCAGCGAGTCAAGCAGATTCTACAAAGAAACAAGGAGTTGCAAGACATAATAAGCATCTTAGGCATGGAAGAGCTTAGCGATGAGGACAAACTGACAGTAAGCAGAGCACGCCGCGTACAAAGATTCCTTAGCCAACCATTTGCTGTGGCACAGCAATTCACCGGAGTTCCAGGTGTAATGGTAGGCATTGAGGACACAATCAAAGGATTCAAGATGATTCTTGATGGCGAATGCGATGACCTGCCAGAACAAGCCTTCTTGAATGTAGGCACTATAGAAGAAGCATTTGAGAAAGCAGAAAAACTCAAGCAGCAAGCATTGTAAAGAGTGTGTAACTTTATGATAATCCTTAAATGAAACTGAGCATAATCACACCACATGGAACAACATTTGAAGGTAATATCCAACGCTTTCAGTTCCCATCTGCAACAGGTCTCATGGAATTCCTTCCTGATCACGCACCTATGATTGCGGAATTACGTGACGGCATCATCACCACAGATAAAGGAAAGATCGAGTGCGGAAATGGTGTGGTGAGAATAGAGAACAACGAAATAACTGTAGTATGCGAGTAAAACTTCAATTATACACAACAATCGTATGCATGCTTGGCATACTACTTGGTGCGGCATGCAAGACATGGTTCCCTCAATACTGGTTTGGCTGGTACACGGTCATACTACTGGTATTTTGGCTTATGGAAATGATAATGTCATTCATACTTGAGAAAAATGAAAAGAACATGACAGAGACATCATTAGCAGGAAAAAAATTCATGAAGACCTACATGATTGCCAAGTTCATAAAACTATTCATAACGCTCGCACTCATTGCCACATACCTGGCAGTAATGAAGGACAAACCTGATGGTCACCAGACGGAATTTGCTGGATGTGCAGTTGCATTCTACCTAATCAATTTAGGCATAGAAACAGCTGTTGTCACCAAGAAGAGCAAGAAATAAATGAGTAAGTTTCTTTACATATTATTAATGTGCTTTTGCACTGCAATGCCTTCTTTTGCCCAAGATGAGCAGGAGAAGGAACCGTTCAATGTTTCAGAGGTGATATTTGAACATCTCGGCGATAGTTATGAATGGCACATTGCCGGTGATTTTGCAATTTCTCTGCCTTGCATTCTCATCGACAATGGAAACGTTGCTACCTTCATGTCCGACGAAATCATGGAAGGGAAAGAGTGTAAAGGGTTTCACATAGCAACAGAGGGGCAATACAAAGGGAAGATTGTCAATGCATTAGGAGAAAGACCAATAGATTTGAGCATAACGAAAAACGTCCTCGAACTTTTCACCGTATGTTTCATCTTATGTGCAGTGGTGTTGGGATTAGCAGCGTGGTACAGGAAATATGGTTACAAGAAAGCACCAGGAGGATTCGTTGGAGCAATGGAGGCGATCATCTGCTTTGTAAACTTTGATGTTATAAAAGCAAGTATAGGTCACGGATATGAGAAGTTTTCGTATTACTTACTCACGATATTCTTCTTCATCCTCACATGTAACCTCATGGGACTCATACCTGTATTCCCCGGTGGAGCTAACCTTACAGGAAATATTGCTGTGACTGCAACATTAGCACTCACATCATTCATTGCCATAAACTTCTTTGCTCCTAAGGAATACTACAAAAGTATATTCTGGCCAGACGTATCAGTATTTCTGAAAGCCATACCATTGATGCCTGTCATTGAATTCATTGGTATTTTCACTAAGCCATTCTCTCTCACAATACGTTTGTTTGCTAATATCTTAGCAGGACACATTGTAATACTAGCACTTACATGCTTGATTTTCATAACAGAGCCAATGGGCGCAGGATTGAATGGTTCAATGTCAACAGTGGGAGTGCTTTTCTGCCTTTTCATGAATTGCCTCGAACTGCTTGTGGCATTTTTACAGGCATACGTATTCACCATGCTCACGGCTACATTTATCGGCATGGCACACAACGAATAAGAATTAAACAAATAATAATAATAATAACAAGAACTAAAACCAATACAACTATGATTCTTGAAGCTATCGGAGGTGCAAGCCTCGCTCAGTTTGGAGCAGCCATTGGCGCTGCTATCGCAGTAATAGGTGCCGCTATCGGCATCAGTAACATCGGTAAGTCATCTGTTGAGAGCATTGCACGCCAACCATCGGCAGCAGGCGACATCCGTACATCAATGATTCTAACAGCAGCATTCGTAGAAGGCGTAGCACTCTTTGCCATCGTCGTATGTCTGCTCATTGCCTTGAAATGACAAACGTATTTCGTTACATTCTGCATTAGGACAAATAGAACCACGGATTGTTGCGAATAGTTAAATAGAAAACAGATTATATGAATCTACTCACTCCAGATCCAGGATTGCTCTTCTGGATGGTACTTTCTTTCGCAATTGTATTCTTCTTGCTGTCAAAATATGGATTCCCAGTTATCATTGGAGCCATCAATAAGCGAAAAGAATTCATTGAGTCTTCTCTGCTTTCTGCAAAACAAGCAAACGAACAACTTGCAAACATCCAAGAAGAAAGCGAGAAACTGCTTGCAGAAGCAAAGTCACAGCAGAAGGACATAATAGCAAGTGCCCTACAAGAAAAGCAGCAAATCCTCAAGGCGGCTCAAGAAGAAGCTCACTCGTCTGCACAGAAAATAGTGGACGAGGCATCTATGCATATTGCCGCGGAAAAGGAAAAGGCATTGCGAGAGGTGCGCCAGGAAGTAACATCTTTAGCATTGCAAATAGCGGAGAAGGTGATTGGCAGTAAGATTGGCGACGAGCAGGGACAAAAAGAGCAGATAGAACAAATGATAGACAACTTATGAATGGTGGAAGTATAGCAACTCGTTATGCAAAAGCACTCTTCGAGGAAGCAAAAGTGCTTTCGATTGATCATGCTGTCTTTGACATCATGAAGTTGCTCGGTGCCAACATGAAAGAAACGCCAGAACTGAGAAATGCTCTTGCAAGTCATCGTATCAGCAAAGACAAAAAAGAAAGGATTCTACTGACTGCCAGCGGGACAAACGTACCCTATGTTTACCAGAAGTTCATAAGACTCGTGCTTAAACACAACAGAGAGACGTTCATGCACCGCATCACTTTCATTTACTGCGACCTCTACAGAGAACATCACGGTATTGATCTTGTGGAATTTGAAACAGCAGTGCCAGTAAACGAGCACATTATCAGTAAAGTAACGGATAAGATAGCTGCGAAAACGGGGCATGCCGTAGAGTTGGTGACAACAGTGACGCCAAGTTTGCTTGGTGGATTTCGTATCCGCATCGGAGACATCCAATACGATCACAGTTACAGATACAAACTGAATAAAATCAAAGAGAAACTGCAGTAATATTCACATCAACAACTCATTAATTACAATAAGGTGGAACAGATAAAGATAAGCGAAATAACAGCCATGCTTCGTCAGCAACTTGCTGACATTGACAAAGAAGATGCATTAGGTGCAGAAGCAGAAGTTGGAACAGTACAAACCGTCAGTGATGGTGTAGTGCGAGCATACGGCTTACGCAATGCTGAAGCAGGCGAACTTCTACAGTTTGACAATGGCATGGAAGCCATCGTTATGAATCTGGAAGAGGATAACGTGGGTGCTGTATTGCTTGGACCTACTGATAGCATAGAAGAAGGTGACACCGTAAAACGGACAGGACGTATAGCCAACATATCTGTAAGCGAGGGAATGATTGGACGAGTAGTTGACACTCTCGGCCACCCTATTGATGGTAAAGGCAGCATTAAAGGAGAGGTTTTTGAGATGCCTCTTGAACGCAAAGCACCAGGCGTCATCTATCGACAGCCTGTAAATGAGCCTTTACAAACCGGACTTAAAGCTGTTGATGCGATGATTCCAATAGGTAGAGGACAACGAGAACTAATAATTGGTGATAGGCAGACAGGAAAAACGGCTATTGCCATTGACACAATAATAAACCAAAGATCTGCATACGAAGCAGGAAATCCTGTGTATTGTATTTATGTTGCTGTAGGTCAGAAAGGAAGCACCGTTGCTACCATCGTGAAAACGCTGGAAGATAAAGGTGCAATGGATTATACGATAGTTGTGAGTGCCACAGCAAGCGACCCTGCAGCCATGCAATATTTTGCACCTTTTGCCGGTGCTGCTATTGGAGAATATTTCCGTGACACAGGCAGACACGCACTTGTTGTCTATGACGACCTCAGCAAACAAGCCGTTGCTTATCGTGAGGTCTCATTGATACTAAAACGTCCATCTGGTCGCGAAGCATACCCTGGTGATATTTTCTACTTACACTCACGACTATTGGAGCGTGCGGCAAAAATCATTGCACAACAAGAAGTTGCAGAGAAAATGAACGACTTACCCGACTGTCTAAAAGGCAAAGTTAAAGGTGGAGGTTCGCTCACTGCATTGCCAATAATAGAAACACAAGCAGGTGACGTTTCTGCATACATTCCTACGAATGTGATTTCCATTACTGACGGACAGATTTTTTTGGAAACAAACTTGTTTAATCAAGGTGTACGTCCCGCAATTAACGTCGGAATATCAGTAAGCCGTGTAGGTGGCAATGCACAATTAAAAGCAATGAAGAAAGTGGCAGGAACACTAAAGATTGACCAAGCCCAATATCGTGAACTCGAATCGTTTAGTAAATTCGGAGGCGATATGGACCCTGTTACTGCTTTCACTATAGATAAAGGCAGAAAGAACTCACAATTGCTCATTCAAAAGCAATATTCGCCAATGCCGGTTGAGGAACAGATTGCAATTCTGTATTGTGGCACACACGGACTTTTACGCGATGTTTCAGTGGAACAAACCGCAGAGTTTGAAAGCAAATTCCTTGAGACAATGCGCACCTTACACAAGAAAGATGTATTAGACATACTGAAAACTGGTAAGATTGACGATTCGGTAACAAAAATCATTGAAGAAACAGCAGCGTCATTGAAATTATAATGGCATCATTAAAAGAAATAAAAGGCAGGATTGCATCAATCCAAAGTACACAAAAGATAACATCTGCCATGCGTATGGCTGCTTCGGCAAAACTGCATCGTACACAAGGCATGACAGAGAAGTTTCTGCGTTATAAGGATGGTTTGTGCTCAATACTTGAAAGTCTCGGATACTCTAACGAGACACAAAACTCTTGCAACAATGACAACGTGATGCTTATTCCAATATCAAGCAGTAGTGGTTTATGTGGTGCTTTTAACAGCAATATTGCGAAAGCTACCTTTTACAGATTAAACGAGTTAAAAGCAAATGGTAATAATGTCATCACCGCGCCAATAGGAAAAAAAATTGCACATGAGCTTCAAAAGAACAACACCAACTTCATTGCTGATTACATCCATATCATTGAGAACATAGAGAAAGATTATTCTTACAACCAAGTTGCACAAATCGTCACGAATGCAATACATTTACATGAAGAAGGGAAAATCAGCCACATAGAATTTATCTTCCATCATTTCCACTCAATGGGAAGCCAAGTCATTACACGCAAAGTAATATCTCTTGACATACAGTCACACTCAATGCCAATGGCAGACGAAGAAACTGTAAACACAAATGAGACACAAGAAAATGATAAAGAAGACAAATACCTGACAGAACCTTCTGCAACAGAACTGATTACCTCGATTTTTCCACGTCTATTAAATGCAGAAGTATATGGTATGATGCTTGATTCGTTGACATCAGAACATGCATCCAGAATGCTTGCCATGCAAACTGCAGATGATAATGCGAATGAACTACTACGTGAACTTACATTACTGTACAACAAAACAAGACAACAAGCAATCACCAACGAACTCATAGACATTATGGGAGGCAAAGTTGGAGAGCAAATGTAAAAATAGCAACTTCTATATAATTTATACAATATTAATAATAGGATTTCGTTATTTATGTTAAGAGGATTATGCCTTTATAACAAAACTGACTAAATCATTTTGAAGCACACACTTCGAAACATATTATATACACTATTGATAATGACGAGTTTAAGTACTATTGCCTCTGTTGGCAATAGTACCTTATCGTCGTTATTGAAATCATTGAATTCTAACAATCCCGTATCCCCTGCATTAAGCGAAACAGGTATAGCAGAGCAAATGACAGATACCGTAAGGGTGAAGAAAACCGACTATCCACATGGTGAACATCCTGAAAACTATGCAATGGATTTGGAAGACCCAGAAAATGTCAAGCCAGACACTGCAATTTATGACGAGAAAAGTGGATTGTATAAAGTTGGAACTCAATTAGGAAACAAATTCATTAGTCAACCATGGCTGATGACACCAGAGGAGTATCTACAATGGTCTGAAAAAAAATCCTTTACAGACTATTTCAAAACACGCAACGACTCTTTGTTCGGAAACAAAGGTAAGAACAAGTTTGATTTCACGGACATGCATTTTGACTTGGGACCTGCAGAAAAGATTTTTGGTCCTGGAGGTGTACAAATTAAAACACAAGGTAGTGCAGAACTCAAGTTTGGATATGATTATAAATTCACAGACAATCCTTCTCTTTCTGAGCGTAACCGAACAACAAAGTCGTTTGATTTCGATGAAAAAATCAACCTCTATGTTGACGCAAAGGTTGGTGACAAGATGAATTTTAATTTGAAGTACGACACTGACGCCACTTTTGATTTTGATGCTAAGAATTTGAAACTCAGTTACGGAGGAAAAGAAGATGAAATTGTCAAGCTACTTGAAGCAGGAAACGTCACCTTCCCTACCAACTCAAGTCTCATACGAGGTTCCAGTTCATTATTTGGCATACGAACTGATTTGCAATTTGGCAAACTGAGTTTACAAGCCGTAATAAGCCAAAAGAAATCACAATCAAAAAGTGTAGCCTCCCAAGGAGGAAGCCAATTGAGCACTTATGAGATACAAGCATACAACTATGACGAGAACCGTCACTTCTTCCTTGCGCAATATTTCCGAGACACATACAACAAGGCGTGTTCAACCCTTCCAAACATCACCAGCGGAGTCACCATCAACAGAATTGAGATTTGGGTGACAAATACAGGCGGAGCAACAGAAAACACACGTAATATTGTTGGTTTTGTTGACATTGGCGAAAGAAACAAAATAAGCAACGGAATATGGAATGGTAGCGGTCCTGCAAATCCATCGAATGCAAGCAATGACTTGTATTCTACTATTGTAGGACTTTACAGCGAAGCCAGAAATGCAGACAAGACAAGTAGCATTTTAGATCAGTTCCTTCAAGGTGGCGTTGACTATGAAAAAGTTGAGAATGCACGTTTGCTCACATCAAACGAATACAAACTCAACTCACACTTGGGTTATGTCAGTTTAAATTCCACTTTACAAACAAACCAGATTCTTGCCGTTGCATTTGAATACACCTATAATGGCCAAACATTTCAAGTAGGTGAATTCTCTGCTGACCAAAAAGACAACGACAAGGCGTTATTCGTCAAACTGCTCAAAAACACAAGCAACTCACCAAAGATGGGTAACTGGGATTTGATGATGAAGAACGTTTACAGTCTTAATGCACAATCGGTACAGAAAGAGAAATTCAAACTCGACATCAAATACCTCAGCGACACAACTGGAGTAAATCTCAATTACATACCAGAAGAAGCGTTTAAGCAGACAACCCTTCTAAAGATGATGAATCTTGACCGTTTGGACGACAATATGAAAACTAATCCAAATGGAAAATTTGACTTTATTGACGGATACACGATTCTTACACAGTCAGGCAGAATCATATTCCCTGTAGTTGAACCTTTCGGCGATTGGTTAAGAGAAAAAATTGGGAATAGTGTCATCGCTGATAAGTATTGTTACGATGAACTGTACGACTCAACAAAGACAACAGCAAAACAGATTGCCGAAAAGAACAAATTCACACTTACTGGTGAATACAAAGCAAGCAATGGCAGCGAAATCGACCTTGGTAGCATGAACATACCGCAAGGATCTGTCACTGTAACTGCTGGTGGTGTAACATTGACAGAGGGAAGCGATTATACCGTGGACTATTCGATGGGACGTGTCACCATAATTAATCAAAGCATTATCGACGCAGGAACAAGCGTCAACGTAAGCCTTGAAAGCCAATCAGAATACTCCACTATGAGAAAGACCATGATGGGTGTAAACTGGGAATACGACTTCACTAAGAATTTCAATATTGGAGGTACGCTTTTGCGAGTGACAGAAAAACCATTAACCACAAAGGTAAACATGGGTGAAGAACCACTCAACAACACATTATGGGGATTCCATGTCAATTGGAAGCAGAATTCTCAATGGCTTACAAATCTTATTGATAAACTACCATTTATAAACGCAACAACTCCTTCAAGCATATCTTTCACAGGAGAATACGCACAATTGAACGCAGGCAATTCTAAAGGAACGCAAGGAAATGCTTCATATATTGATGATTTTGAAAACACAAAAACACCTATTGATGTAAGTAGTCCAAAAGAGTGGGTGTTATCATCAACACCGTCACATCTGCAATACGGAACACTTACAAATGACGTGAAGTATGGATATAATCGTGCATTGCTGTCTTGGTATAATATTGACCCTCTTTTCACAAGGCGCAGTTCCTCACTCACACCAAGTCACATTAAAAGCGACCTTGACCAATTATCTAATCACTACGTGCGTGAGGTGTATGTGCGTGAGGTGTACCCTAACCGCGACACGAACTCAGGCGAAAGCAACACATTGCCTGTACTTAACATGGCATACTACCCTACAGAGCGTGGTCCATACAACCTTGACACAGACATAGACTTTAATGGTCGTCTCCTTGACCCACAAAAACGATGGGGAGGTATGATGAGAAAGATTGACACCAGTGACTTTGAAACTTCAAACGTCCAATATATTGAATTTTGGATGCTTGATCCATTCATCTATACAAAAGATGACAATCGTTATGGTGGAGAGTTTTACATCAACTTAGGAGACGTTAGTGAAGATGTTCTCAAGGATGGCAAGAAAGCTTATGAAAGCGGAATGCCAGTAAGTGCTGCAACGAATTATGCTGCTACCACATGGGGACGCGTTCCATCAGAAAAATCGGTTGTTTATTCATTTAGCAATGAAAGTGGCGCAAGGCAAAAACAAGACATTGGTCTCAACGGACTTTCAGACGTTGAGGAACGCAACTTCGGAATATACAAAGATTACGTTTCTGCAATCCAAAGCAAAGTCAGCACAGCTGTTTACGATTCGATATTTGAAGACCCTGCAGGTGACGACTACCACTATTTCCGTGGCAGCGACTTTGATGCTCAACACACATCAATATTAGACAGATACAAACGCATCAATTCACCAGAGGGAAACTCTCCAAACACTAGTGAATCAGGGGAAAGATACAGCACTGCATACAAAGCCACACCTGACGCAGAGGATGTAAACAGCGACTACACAATGAACGAATACGAGAACTTCTTTGAGTATCATGTAAGCATCCGTCCTAACGACATGCAAGTGGGCCGTAACTTCATTGTTGACAAGCAGACATATAATGCATCTTTACGTAATGGTAAAAAAGAGGAAGTGAACTGGTATCTTTTCAGAATACCTGTTGATGATTTTGAGCGCAAGGTGGGCAGTATAAGCGACTTTTCTAGTATTCGTTTCATGCGTATGTACATGACGGGATTTGAGGAACCAATCGTTCTTCGTTTAGCAAATCTTGATCTTGTGCGTGGAGAATGGCGTAATTATTCACAGACACTATATACAGGCGACAAACCAAGCGTCAGTGGAAGCATCGTTGCCAGTGCTGTCAACATTGAAGAGAATAATGACAAGACACCAGTCAACTATGTTCTTCCTCCTGGAGTGACAAGAATACTTGATCCATCACAGCCTCAACTCACACAAGATAACGAGCAGGCATTAGCACTCACGGTAGAAAATCTTGCAACAGGCGATGCACGTGCTGTATATAAGACCATGAATTTGGACTTACGCCATTACAAGCACTTGCAGATGTTCGTTCATGCCAATGCTCTTGAGGGAGACACTGAACTTCAAGACAATCAGATGAGTATATTTGTTCGTATGGGTAGTGACTACAAGAGTAATTATTATGAATATGAGATTCCTCTTACACTTACTCCAGAAGGTCACTACGACACTTACACGACTCAAGGATGCAAAGCTGTTTGGCCTGAGGAAAATATGCTTGACATAGATTTCAGCATATTCACCAATTTGAAGCATGAACGCAATAAGCAGAAAGCAATAGGAGCGGCCAGCTACACACAAATGTTCTACACTTACGACGAGCACAACCCAAATAACAAAATTAGCATAATTGGAAATCCGTCGCTTGGAGAAGTTAAAACAATGATGATTGGTGTGAGAAACAACGGCAGACGAACCGGAAGTGTAGAAGTTTGGGTCAACGAACTACGTATGCAAGACTATAGCAATGAAGGAGGCTATGCTGCACAAGGAAACCTCAATGTACAATTATCAGATCTCGGCTCTATTAATCTCACAGGACATGTAGAAACTGCAGGATTCGGAGGATTGGAAGAGGGTGTCAACGAAAGACGCGATGACAACTTGTATGAATGGAGTATAACCACACAATTTGAATTAGGAAAACTCTTCCCTGAAAAGTGGAGGATGACACTCCCATTGTATTATTCATATTCTTGGCAGAAATTGTCTCCAAAATACAATCCATTTGACACAGACATGCTTTTGAAAGACGCACTTGATGAATGTGCGACAACTTTTGAGCGTGACTCTCTGAGCAACCTTACTGAAAGCGTTGTCAAGAACAAGAATTTCTCACTCAGCAATTGGAAATCTGGACTTCAGAGCCGTACGCCTATGCCATACGACCCTGCAAATTTTGCTGTCAGCTACAGTTACAGTCAAAGATACAAGACAGGAGAAACCACTGTTTACGAAAACGAACAGAACTGGAAATTCAACCTCAGTTACAACTATTCACCAAAATACAAGCCATTAGAACCTTTCAAGAACCTGAAAGGAAAGTCAAAATGGTTAGAAATACTTAAGGCACAAAACTTACAATGGTTACCTCAAACAATATCTTTCAATACAGATATAACACGTAACTATTACGAATTCCAGGAACGCGACATTGACGCAGGAACCAAGTTACCTGTTGTTTTTGCCGAACAGTTCCTTTGGAATCGTGACCTCACCGTAAGATGGGACATTTTCAAGGCACTTAAAATGTCATGGACGTCATCCACACATGCCGAAATTGAAGAACCATATACCGTTATCAACAAGAACCTGTACCCTGACGAATATGAAGCATGGAAGGATTCTGTCAACAGAAGTATAGCCTCATTTGGTCGTCCTTTAACATACCATTCAACATTTACAGGATCATATCAAGTACCATTCAATAAGATACCACTTTTTGATTGGATGACAGCTGACGGTTCTTACAACTCTAATTATGGATGGACACGTGGAACAGAACTTGAAGACGGAACTTCACTCGGACATACCGTCACAACACAACGAACTGTAAACATTAATGGTAAGTTAAATTTCGAGACTCTCTATAAAAAATGGAAATTCCTTGCCGATACGGAGAAACGTTTCTCTGGTTCAGGCAACAAAAACAATAAAAACACAAAGAATAACGACAAAAACAACAAGACTGCAGATAAAAACAAAAAAAGCAGCAAAGAGACAAAAGAAGGCGACAAATCTAATGACAAAGAAACAGCCAACAAAGATAACAAGAATTCAAAAGACAACAACAAGAAAACAAAAGGTTTCACAAAAGAGATAACCCTTAACGATTCAACTGCTACCGAGATTAAGCATGGTCAAAATTCAAAACGAATACAAGTTCGTGCAATCACAGCAGAGGGAAAAACGTATAATTTGAAATTCTCAAAAGTTGACCCTAACACAATAAAAGTAAAGAATCGCGACACCATACCTGTGAAGATTTCCGTAGTTGCAAAGCAACCTATAGAGGAACACGGATGGTATAAGACCGCACAAGTGTTTGCACGTGGTTTAATGATGATACGCAATGCCAGCATTTCATACAGAAACACCTATGCACTCACATTGCCAGGATTCCGTACAGAAATAGGTGACGCATTCGGTCAAAAAAGTATTAACGGAATGCTTTCTCCTGGCCTTGACTTCGCTTTTGGTGCTGTAAGCGACAATTACATTGACAAAGCTGCCAAAAACGGATGGCTCATGCAAGACAACGAGAACATTACGACTCCAGCCAGCACTGCTGGCATGGAAGAATTGAAACTGCAGGCAACCCTAGAACCATTCAAAGATTTCAAGATTGACCTTAATGCAAGCCGTACTGTCAATAAATCCAGAAACATACAATTCATGTATGCAGGAATGCCTGTGACACAAAGTGGTAGTTTCAATATGACTGTCATTTCTGCTGCATCCGCATTTGACACAGGAGGTAACATAAACAACAATTACTATTCCGAATATTTCCAAAAGTTCTTGAGCAATATGCCTGTGATTAAAGACCGTTTGGAACAGAAGTATTCAGGAACCACATACCCATCGTCCACAGGTCCAGAATGGGCAGGAAAGAAATATGATGCAGCAAACGGAGGTGTTGACATCTATTCTGGAGACGTGATGATTCCAGCCTTCCTTGCTGCATACACAGGAGGCAATGCAATTTCTTCTCCATTGGATATCTTCCCTACATTGGCACGATTAATGCCAAACTGGAGTGTGAAATACAGCGGACTGATAAAGCTGTCATCATGGTTTGGTGAACATTTTAAAAGTTTTAACATCAACCATGCATACAAGAGTGTATTCTCAATAGGTGCGTACAACTCATACTCTAACTACATGCAGTTCATGGGTGACATGGGCTTCATCAGCGATGTGACAACAGGTAATCCAATACCAAGCTCTATGTACAACGTGTCAACCGTAAGCATCAATGAGTCATTCTCACCATTGTTAGGTGTTGACATGACATTCAATAGTGGCATGACAGCTAAACTTGAATACAAAAAGACACGCACTTTGAATTTGTCAATGACCAGCATTGCACTTACTGAGAACTTCTCAAATGACATTGTGGTTGGCATGGGCTACAAGATTAAAGATGTTAATCTGTTTGGTGCCAAGTCAATTCAAAATCCAGAAGCTAAAAAGAACAAGAAGAAAGGCAGTACAGAAAACGGCAACAAAACAAACAACAGTCGCTCCACAACACGTGGACGTACCGTCAGTCACGACCTCAACATCCGCGCAGACTTCTCATACAGAATGCAGAATGCTTTGAATCGCAATATTCAAACTGCTGCGACAACTGCTACAAGCGGTGCAACTGCCTATAAATTGGCAGTAAGTGCCGACTACACATTCAGCCGTTTATTAACACTCAGCGGATACCTTGATTGGCAACGTAACGTGCCTCTCGTTTCACAGTCATCATATCCAACAACGACCGCCGACTTTGGCATCAGCATGAAATTTTCACTTACAAGGTAAATGACAGTCAACACACAGCATATGCTTCAGTTCATATTAGCTCGAGATTGGGAAAGCATGAACAAAATGCTGCATAGTTTGAGTAATATGGAGTTCAAACGCATGCAAAGCGTCATGCGCACAGAATTATTGCCAAGATTGGACAATGCACTTTTCTGGGAAACGTTGCTTCACATTATTATATTTAAAAAAGCGGCTTTTATAAGTGGAGCATTATCCGCAAGCAGATTGGCAAAATCAGGCGAACTCAACTTCGAATGTGACGAGGCACGAGCTCTACTCAATTACCTACGCACACATTCACCAGAATCTGTGGTGAAGATTGCGAACATGATGATTACATTTCTCAATTCAGAGGAACAAATCAACAGTATGTTCAAAACGTTCTGTATAAATGATGAAAAAGAAAGAATCGCAATACTTATAAAAGAAACATCTCCTTTGGCATATTACATGCTGTTCAAAAACCTTTGTCAACTGCAAGATGACACAGCAACCGCGCGCAAATGTTGTATTTTCTACATGCAAAAAAAGGATGACAGATCATACAACATGGCATGTATATTGCGTTCATATTTTGACATTCCAAACATCAACACCAAATTTTCATTAACAATAGAACCATACGAGCTCAGTTATATTGAGCGCAGTTATGATACATTTCTACGAATATTAAACGGGAAGCGACCTTCTATTTTTTAATGTCAACTCTCAACTTTCAGTTTTATCCATATGAATAATTCTGCACTTACACTTTACGAACTCAACAACATTGTGCGTTCAACCATTAACACAACGTTGTCAGACGAATTCTGGATAAAAACAGAACTAAGCGAAGTACGCGAGAGTCGTGGACACTGCTATTTGGAGTTTGTACAGAAAGATGACAAAACAAATCATCTCGTGGCAAAAGCCCGTGGACAAATATGGGCTGGCAAATGGAGTTTCCTTCGTCCTTATTTCGAGCAGACAACAAACCAACAATTATCATCAGGAATGCAAGTGCTTGTACAAGTACAAGTTACTTTTCATGAATTATTCGGGTATTCTTTAAATGTCACAGATATTGACCCGACATTTACACTTGGAGATATTGCCAGGCATCGCCAGGAGATAATCAAACAACTTGAGGACGAGGGAGTCTTGACAATGAACAAAGACATCCCATTACCGCGTCTTATTAAAAGAATCGCTGTGATATCATCAGCAACAGCCGCAGGATATGGAGATTTCTCCAATCAATTGAACAACAACGCTCACCACTTTGCCTTCAACATCCAATTGTTCCCTGCAATCATGCAAGGTACAAACGTAGAAAGCAGCATCATAAGTGCGCTCAACCGTATTGCAGAAGAATCCACAAATTGGGATGTCGTAGTAATAATACGTGGAGGTGGTGCCGCATCAGACCTTTCAGGATTTGACACATTATCACTTGCAGAGAATGTTGCACAATTCCCATTACCAATAATCACAGGAATCGGTCATGAACGCGATGACACAGTCATTGACTTAGTATCACACACACGCGTCAAAACACCAACGGCAGCAGCAGAATTCATCATACACCACCAAGAACAACAACTTGAATTACTTGATGATTTGACAAGACGATTATCAAATGCAACAATCAACACCATCCAAGAACAAAAGACAAAAATCTCTTTATCAGCTACCAAGATACCCGTATTGTTCTCTGATATAAAGACAAAAGAAAATATACACATCAATAAACTGATCACTTCGTTAAATTATTCTGCAGCACGATTATTTGACAAAGAACATGTGAAAATAGAGAGTTTGGTTGACAAATTTAGAACACAAATTCCAATAATAATCAACAGTGCAAAACAAAAACTCACTATTTGTGAAAATAAGATTCTCTATTCTGATCCTACACATATTCTCAAATTGGGATACAGCATAACCACCTGTTGCGGAAATATCATAACAGACAGTTCACAACTAAAGCATGGCGATAAGATAGAAACAAGATTTGCGGAAGGGGAAATAGAATCAATTGTCACTATGCCGCATTAGAAACAGCATTATACACTTACTTATTAACACATAGCAACTTATATGGAAATAACTATGACATACGAACAAGCAATGACTCGCTTGACTGAAATTGTGAATAAAATAGAAAATGGCGAAATGAACATTGATTCTCTTGCAAAACAAATAAAAGAAGCAAAAGAATTAGTGACATTCTGCAAAGACCAGTTAACGAAAGTTGAGGAAGAAGTGACAAAATGTCTTGATTTGTGAAAAAATTGTAAATAAACTTTTACTTTTTTGCCCATTACAAATGTTTTTGTTAAATTTGCATCGAAATTTGATTAATACGACATAATTGGAAATAAAACACAGAAATGGAGAAAACCCTTGTAATTTTGAAACCTGGTGCCGTTCAGCGTGCACTTGTCGGTGAAGTGACAGCACGATTTGAACGTAAAGGTCTGCGTCTTGCAGGCATGAAGATGATGCAGCTTACAGACGAGCTACTCAATGAGCACTACTCACATCTTGCAGGCAAACCTTTCTTCCAGCGCATCAAAAATTCCATGATGGCATCTCCTGTTGTATGCTGTTGTTACGAAGGTGTAGATGCAGTTGAAACTGTTCGTTCTATGACTGGCAGCACAAACAGCCGCAAGGCAGCTCCTGGTACAATCCGTGGAGATTTCGGTATGAGTTTCCAAGAGAATATCATTCACACTTCTGACTCACCAGAAAATGCAGTCATTGAATTAAACCGCTTTTTCAAGCCAGAGGAGATTTTCGACTACACTCCTGGTGTATTCCAGTATCTTTATGCGAATGACGAATATTAATCATTTTCACAGAATCAAATACTTAACCCTTTACCAAAACAAACAAAACCAGTGAATTTTAGAATTATTACAAAAGCTTTTGGCGTCGCACTTCTGTCAATGGTGTCGCTGAACAGCATGGCTCAGGACCTCATTGCACGTCAGGCACCATCTGACCGCAAGATGACAGACATTCGTAACGTAAAACTAAACAATACAGCAATATCTGCAGACCTAAACAATCCTGCTTCGAACATCTACACAAGTTGGAGCAATGCAGCCATCAGCAAGGTTGAAGGATATTGTGCAGCAAACTACAAAATTGACCTCCGTGGTTTCCACATGCCAACACCAAGTCGTAAAGTGACAAGCAATTTCGGTCCACGTTGGGGACGCCAGCATGCAGGACTTGACATCAAGGTATATATTGGTGACACTATTCGCTCTGCATTTGACGGCAAAGTGCGCATAGTCAAGTACGACGGAAACGGATATGGATATTACGTTGTAATACGCCACCCTAACGGACTCGAGACTCTTTATGGCCACATGAGCAAGCAGATTGTAAAAGAAAATCAAATCGTGCGTGCAGGAGAGCCTATCGGACTTGGTGGCAATACAGGACGTTCAACAGGTTCACACCTCCACTTTGAGACACGCGTTCTCGGTCAGCCTATCAACCCTGCCCTCATGTTTGACTTTGTCAACCAAGACGTAACAGGTGACTATTTTGTCGTTAAGAGTGCAATGTCAAAAGGTAACACGACTACAGCACGCGCTACACACTCAACAGAAGCAGAAGCAAGCAACTATGTCGCACAAGCATCTGAACCAGCAAACGAAGTTGCATCAGCACCTGCTGTAGCAGCACCATCAACATCAAAGAGCAAATCAAAGGCAGCACCTAAGAGCGTTAGCTACAAAGTGAAAAGTGGTGACACACTCTCAAGCATAGCACGTCAGCATGGCACTACAGTTGACAAGCTCATGAAGCTCAACGGTCTCAAAGGCAACTCCGTGATTCGTCAAGGACAAGTGATTAAGTGCTCATAACACCCGAACTCATTACACACAGTATAAATCGACTTGCATTCGCAGGTCGATTTTTTATTTTAAATTTTCATCAGTTCGGAGAAGCCGAAATGATAGACAAAGATGTACCGAAGAGATTGTATCAAATGATAAAAACACCTGCTGTGATATGTATAATTAATCTTGAACAGCTGCTTTGTTTTATAATGTTTGTATTTTCATAATGTTTCCATGCCACACAATAGCATAGAACGATACTGCATTTTAACATGATTTACCCCACAAAAATACGATTTATTCATTGCTTTCTTTTCTTTCTGCATTATAATTTGTAACTTTGCATCTTAAAACCATAATATGCTCAAACTTCGAACGGGCACGCAACACTTTATTTGCAAAAAGAAATGGATACTCAGCAGCAATTCAAGCAGGCAATGACAGGATGTCGTGACATTTTCAAAAAGAAACTGCATGACTATGGAGCAGCGTGGAGAATCATGCGTCCATCATCTGTGACCGACCAGATATTCATCAAAGCAAACCGCATCAGGAGTCTTGAAGTAAAAGGCGTTTCATTAGTATGCGAAGGCATCTATCCAGAATTTCAGGCTATTGTAAATTACGGAATCGTAGGACTCATCCAATTAGAATTAGGCTATGCTGAACGCGAGGACATGGATGCAATCAAAGCAATGGAACACTACGACAAGTACGCAAAAAGTGCTTTGGAGCTAATGTTGAAGAAGAACCACGACTACGATGAAGCATGGCGCTCAATGAGAGTCAGTTCTTACACAGATCTCATCTTGATGAAACTCAACCGTACCAAGCAGATAGAAGGTCATGATGGCAAAACACTTATAAGCGAGGGTATTGATGCCAATTACCTTGACATGATAAACTACTCAGTATTCGGACTGATAAAACTATCAGAGAACAAAGAAGCTGATGAATAGAATAAGCCATTGCAGCAAGCATTTAATGACCTAAAAGTTTCACACAGGCAACTACGATTTAATAGGACAAGACGTGAGCGAAAAAGAAACACATATAACGAAGAGTAACAATACAAGACACAAAAACACCAAAGCAATTGTTTACTCTGTCAACGTATGCAGAATACTTTTGGCAGTCACATTCCTTTTTTCTGGATTTGTCAAAGCAAACGACCCATTAGGCACCACATACAAACTGCAAGACTATCTGTCATCAGTTGGCATGACCTTGCCGGACAATTTCCTTTTAGGATGCTCCGTCATACTTGCAACATTCGAGTTCATGCTCGGCACTTGGCTTCTATTTGGAATCAGCAGGAAACGGACAGCACGACTGACTGGAATTTTCATGTTCCTCATGACAATGCTGACGCTATACATAGCAATTGCCGACCCTGTATCAGATTGCGGATGTTTCGGTGATGCAATTATTCTGAGCAACTGGGCAACATTCTCAAAGAACATCGTGCTACTTGCAGCGGCATGGTGGGTCAACAAGCATTACAGGTTGAGCTTTGACATTGTTCACGAAAGCGTCAAATGGCTCATCACCCTCATTGCCATGTGTGCCATTGTGGGATATGCAATATACTGTATCATATACTTACCAGTCATAGATTTCCGTCCATACAAGATAGGCACAGACCTTAGGAACAGTATTTCCTTGTCAGGACAGAAATTCGACGTGAAGATAGTGTACGAACGAAACGGAGAGTATATGGAACTCTCTGCAGAAGATGACGACCCCGATTCCACATGGACGTATGTTGAGACACGAAGCGTACCTATTGGGGAAACGAACGACCTAAAAGTGGCAGACTTCTACATAAGCACACAAGATGGAGAAGAAATAACTGAAGATGTGGTGATGGACGATGGTGTCACCATCATGCTCATAATCCCGAATCTGCTCAATGCCGACGAAGGATGCATTGACAAGGTGAACAACATATACGACTGGTCTCAAGACAAGAACATCAGCTTTTACTGCATTACGGGTTCTACAGAAGACAAAGCATACACCTACTGGCAAGACCATACAGGGGCAGAGTATCAATTCTATATATCAGAAGACAGAGTACTCAAAACCATAGTAAGAGGCAACCCGGGATTAGTACTTGTCAATAACGGAGTAATAAAAAAGAAATGGAGCAATTTCAACATGCCCGACATAACAGAATTATCTGCCTGTATCTCCGCTACAGGCAAATAAACATACAAAAACATTATTGAGAACATAATAAAATCAAAAATAGTTTAACCAATTAATTAAAAACAAACACTACTATGGCAAAGAAAATCGTTGCTGGAAACTGGAAGATGAACAAAAATCTCCAGGAAGGTATGGAGTTGGCTCAAGGCCTCAACGAGGCACTCTCTGCAGACAAGCCAAACTGCGAAGTAATCATCTGTACACCATTCATTCACCTTGCAAAGGTGTCTGAGGCTGTAAATCACGACATCATCAAGGTTGGTGCTGAAAACTGTGCAGACAAAGCATCAGGTGCTTACACAGGTGAAGTTTCAGCAGAAATGGTAAAGTCAACAGGATGTGAATATGTAATTCTTGGTCACTCAGAGCGTCGCGAGTATTACAACGAGACACCAGCTATCCTCAAGGAGAAGGTTGACCTCGCACTCGCTAATGGTCTTAAGATTCTTTTCTGCATCGGTGAGTCACTCGCACAGCGTGAGGCTAACGAGCAGGAGGCTGTATGCAAAGCTGAACTTGAAGGTTCTGTATTTCACCTTTCAGCAGAGCAGTTCGCTAACATCGTAATCGCTTACGAACCAATCTGGGCTATCGGTACAGGTAAGACAGCTACTGCAGAGCAGGCAGAAGAGATTCACGCATTCATCCGTTCTTGCGTTGCAGAGAAATACGGTAAGGAAGTTGCTGACAACACATCTATCCTCTACGGTGGTTCTTGCAAGGCTTCAAATGCTCCTGAGCTTTTCGCAAAGCCAGACATCGACGGTGGTCTCATCGGTGGCGCGTCACTCAAGGTTGCAGACTTCAAGGGTATCATCGACGCTTGGAAATAATTCAATCATAACAAGGATGAAGAGTGACACATTCACTCTTCATCCTAATATCAAACCAATCACCTATCAATCACTCAATCCGTTCTCTATGAAACGATTCTTAACCCTTATCACATTTCTCACAATCTGTACAATCACAATTTCTGCACAAACAGATTTCACAACACACCTCACCAGCAAGGTGAACGGACAAGGAACTGTGACTGTACAACAGGACGCACGCATTGACAGTTTGGTCAATGGAGACTTTCACTATATTGCACCTGAGAAGAAAGACAAGACAGAGGACAAGACTCCTTCTATTCAAAGAGGAAAGAAAATCAAGGCACGTGGATATAGAATCCAGGTCTATTGGGGTGGCAGTTTACCAGCAGATGAAAGCAAGGCAAAACGTGCCGGATCAAGAGTGACAACCATATTTCCTGAACTTCAGGCATACACTAAGTTCGAGTCGCCACACTGGCAATGTCGTGTAGGTGATTTCACAAAAAGAGACGAGGCCGAAAGCTATTTGAAGAAACTCAAGGAGTCAAAACTCGCAACCAATGCAATCATTGTCAACAGCGAGATTTACACTTACAAATAAGGTAGGTTCCATTAATTAGCCAAATCCCTACAACCCAAAAATTGTCAGTTGCAGAATCATATTACATCATGCGACCGACGAACAACATCCATACGACATGACAGTTACAGAACAGATAGAACTACTGAAATCCACATGCATTCAAAATCTTGAAGCCATCGGCGAGGACACTCAGCGCGAAGGCCTTATCAAGACACCAGAACGTGTGGCAAAATCATTCCTTGAACTGACAAAAGGTTACAGCATGGACCCGATAGGCACGTTGAAGGCAGCAATGTTCAAGGAAAGTTACAATCAGATGGTCATCGTAAAAGACATAGAGTTCCACTCTCTCTGCGAACACCACATCCTCCCGTTCTTCGGCAAGGTACATGTCGCATACATACCTGACGGACACATTGTCGGACTAAGTAAGATTCCCCGCGTAGTCGATATTTTCTCGCATCGTCTGCAAGTTCAGGAACATCTCACCCAACAGATATGCGAATGCATTCAGGAAGCAATCAAACCATCCGGTGTCATTGTCATGATAGAAGCTCAACACCTGTGTATGCAGATGCGCGGAATAGAAAAGCAAGGAGCCATCACCACAACAATGTACCACACAGGAGTCTTCCAAGAAAAAGAGAAACGAGAAGAGTTCCTCAGCATGCTAAAATAAACTTTAATAATTAGCATAAGAGTGAGAATCATCGACCATACACAATCTAATACCAACCATAAACAAGTAAAAGGATTTTGATACCACAATCCACCATAGATCGCATCATAGACGCAACCAACATTGTCGATGTCGTCTCCGACTATGTAACGCTTCGCCGAGCAGGTGCAAGCTACAAAGGATTGTGTCCTTTCCATGATGACAAGACCCCATCATTCTCTGTTTCGCCAGCACGTGGAGTATGCAAATGCTTCAGTTGTGGCAAAGGAGGAAATGCCGTGCATTTCATCATGGAGATGGAACAGCTCACATACCACGAAGCCATTCGTCATCTTGGAAAGAAATACGGCATTCATGTAGAAGAAGAAAAGATGACCGACGAGCAGCGCAAGTCTATGAACGAGCGCGAGAGCATGTTTGCCATCAACGAATGGGCATCAAAGTATTTCAACGAGACAATGCAAAAACATCCTGATGGCAGAGCCATCGGATTAAACTATTTCAGGAGCCGAGGATTTCGCGACGACATCATAGAGAAATTCCGTCTCGGTTTTTGCTTGGACACATTCGACTCAATGGGACGTCAGGCAAAGGCGTCCGGATACCAAGAATCATATCTCGTCAGCACAGGACTCTGCCTGAAACGTGACAACGGCAGCATTTACGACCGTTTCCGCGGACGTGCCATGTTTCCGTGGTTTGCCATCAATGGTAAGATAGTGGCATTTGGCGGACGCGTGCTTGACTCACGCACAAAAGGAGTCAATCAGAAGTACGTCAACTCACCCGACTCTGCCATTTTCCACAAAGCAAATGAGCTTTATGGCATTTATCAGGCAAAAAAAGCAATTGCAAAAGAGGATTTCGTGTTCATGGTTGAAGGCTACACCGACGTGTTGTCAATGCATCAGTGTGGAATAGAAAATGTTGTAGCGAACTCGGGTACAGCATTGAACGAGGCACAGATCCACATGCTTCATCGTTTCACCAACAACATCGTCCTCATATACGACGGCGACGAAGCAGGCATACATGCAGCCACACGCAGCACCGACATGCTGCTTGCAGAAGGCATGAACGTAAAGATTCTTCTCCTTCCCGATGGAGATGACCCAGACAGCTTTGCCCACAAACATACAGCTGCAGAGTTCAAGCAATATGTATCCGAGCATCAGACAGACTTCATCTTGTTCAAGAGCAACCTCTTGTTGCACAGCGCACAACGCGACCCTCTGAAAAAGGCACAGCTCACAGAAGACATAATCAAGAGCATAGCCATCATACCAGACGAGATAGTACGTTCCACATACGTTCACGAATGTGCAGAAATCCTTGACATGGACGAGAGCGTGCTCTTGCGTGGCACAAACCGTAACCGTGCAGCACTCTTGCAACAGGTTAAAGAAGAGATAGAGCGTGAAAAGAAACGCAAGGAGCATCTTCTGGCTATAGAAAATCAGAAGGCAAACAATCCTCAAGACAATACTACACCCCAAACGGCTCAGACATCACCTGCCGGTGATAATCAAGTTCAGAATAGCGATGACGACTTCCCACCATTAGAGGTGCTCAACATACCTCCCGACCAAAATGCAGTCACACAATCTGACATAACTGCATCTGGCAACAATAACAAAGGAGGCAATACCTTGATTGACACAACGTCAATCACCAGCAAGAGCAACTATGCCGAGCAGCACATCATCGGCATAGAGAAGCAGATAATGACGCTTATCACACGCTATGGAGAATTTCCTTTTCAGGAAAACCCTCGTATTGACAATACCGAGAACGATGCATCCGCAGAAACAGAGCAGCAAGAAATCAACATTGCCGAATACGTATATTACGACCTTGCACATGACGGTATCAACTTTAGATCACCTCTATACAGCAAGATGTTTGCAGCCATCATACCCCATATACAGGAAGAAGGCTTCTCTGCCAGTCGCATACTGCTGAACAATCCCGACGAAGATATTAGCCGTGAAGCTGCCGACCTCATAAGCGAACGTTATCAATTGAGTTCCGGTAATAAAATGACACAGACGGAACACGAGCTCAGTTCCACATACATTACCAGATATATGCTTGACTATAAATATGCCATCATAGAAGAAGAACTCAAGCGATGCACATCCGAACTTACCCGTCCTGAAATAAAGAACGATGCAACAAAGTTTAAGGAAGTAATGCAGGAATACATGCAACTGAGCAATATACAACGAGAATTGGCAAAACATTTGGGAGAACGCGTGTTTCAGAAATAGTCACACCAGAATCCATGAACATTCTAAGCCAAGACATAAAATATCTGCAGGGAGTAGGACCATCCCGAGCTGAACTGCTCGCCAAAGAGCTTGACATAAAGACAGTTGGCGACCTTCTTTCATATTACCCATACAAGTACATTGACCGCAGTCGCATATACAGAATATGCGAGATAGACGGCAACATGCCATACGTTCAGCTCTGCGGACAAATTCTTTCATTCGAAGACATAGGGCAAGGTAAGGGCAGACGCATGGTGGCTCATTTTTCCGACAGCACAGGTGTCATTGACCTTGTATGGTTTCAAGGCATAAAGTTCGCCACAAAAGCATACACATGCCACAAACCATACGTGGTGTTTGGCAAACCAACGGTGTTCAACGGCAGAATAAACATTGCACACCCGGAGATTGAAGATGCTCCCGAAAACCTGCGCTCCATTGCTCGCACCACAGGCAACCTGTTTGAGCAGCAACAGCCGGCACCTAATCCACAACTTTCCTCATCTCCCCCTACCCCTTCAGCCCCATCAAATCTCAAAGGTTTGTGCCCAAGCTACAATACCAGCGAGAAGATGAAACGCAGCGGACTCACATCAAGCGGAGTGGCAAAACTCACGGCAAACATGTTCAAGATTATCACAGAACCGTTGCCAGATACCCTGCCTCCACATATAACCAACAGATACAAACTCATGTCCTTCGACGAGGCGGTACGCAATATCCACTACCCTGTCTCAGCCGAAGCGCTCAGACGTGCACAAACACGACTGAAATTTGAAGAATTGTTCTACGTTCAGCTCAACATCCTACGCTATGTCAAGGACAGGCAGAACAAGTACCGTGGTTTTCTGTTCAGCCGTGTGGGCAATATGTTCAATGACTTCTACAATCACCACCTGCCCTTCCAACTGACCAATGCACAGAAACGCGTCGTCAAGGAGATGCATGCAGACATGAAGAGTGGGAAACAGATGAACCGTCTGTTGCAAGGAGATGTGGGCAGTGGTAAAACCCTCGTTGCCCTTATGGTATCACTGCTTGCCATCGACAACGGATGTCAGGCATGCATCATGGCACCAACAGAGATACTTGCAGAGCAGCACGTAGAAACACTCCGTGAGTTTCTTGGCGACATGCCCGTAAGAGTAGAACTACTCACAGGTACCGTCAAGGGGAAAAAACGTGAGGCACTACTCAAAGACCTTATCACAGGCAACATACACATACTCGTCGGGACACATGCCGTTATAGAAGACAATGTTGTTTTCAGCAAGATCGGACTTGTTGTCATCGATGAGCAGCACCGTTTCGGAGTGGCACAAAGAGCCAAGTTGTGGATGAAGAACACAGTTCCACCACATGTACTCGTCATGACCGCCACCCCTATCCCACGCACACTTGCCATGACACTATATGGCGACCTTGAAGTAAGCGTCATTGACGAACTGCCACCTGGCAGAAAACCAATCAAGACCATACACATGTTCGACGCCCATCGTGCAAAGATATACGATTTGATGAGACGCGAACTTTCCATCGGCAGACAGATATACATCGTGTATCCACTTATTCAGGAAACAGAAAAGATGGACATGAAAGATCTTGAAGCTGGTTATGAAGAGATAAGCAACGCATTCCCGGAATACAAGGTCAGCAAAGTTCACGGCAAGATGAAACCAGCAGACAAGGATGCCGAGATGCAACGCTTTGCCAGCCATGAGACCAACATTCTCGTCAGCACAACAGTAATTGAAGTTGGCGTCAACGTACCGAATGCATCAGTCATGATAATTGAAAATGCCGAACGATTCGGACTCAGCCAGTTACACCAATTACGTGGACGCGTAGGACGAGGAGCCGACCAGAGCTACTGCATCCTCGTCTCAAAATACGAGATAAGTGCAACCACACGCAAGCGAATACAGATTATGGTGGATAGTACCGACGGATTTGAGATAGCAGAGCAAGACCTCAAACTGCGTGGACCTGGCGACCTTGAAGGCACACAGCAATCAGGCATGGCATTCGATCTCAAGATTGCAAACATTGCACGTGACGGACAGATTCTCACTTACGCCCGTAACATGGCACAGGAAATCATTGACAACGACCCAGAAGAACGTAATCCACAAAACGACATTCTATGGCGTAGGTTACGCGAACTGCGTAAGACAAACATCAACTGGGGCGCCATCAGTTAACCCACCATAATCATTTGGTATTCAACCAGAGAAAAGAATAACGAGGTTGTGTCATCGCGACACAGCCTCGTTTGCAAATCATTCAAAACAAAAAACTATCAGGGAGATTAAACCTGTATGGGAGTTTTGTGAGTTGAGGGAGTTGAAGAAGTTGAAGGAGTTGAAGGAGTTGAGGGAGTTGAGGGAGTCTTAATTTCTTGTCACTACATCATTAGTTTTAACTGGTACGTGGTAGAATTTCCATGAGCTTGTACCTGGCTCGATTACGTCAACCTCTGTTCCGTTTGTGCGGTCGAAGTATAGACGGAACACGTGAGAGTCGCCTGCTGCCACACTTGTTGAACCCTTGACTGCGATGTTCTCTACATCCTTGAGAGACAGCTTGGCACCTGAATTGCGGTCCTTGAGGTATGTGGTTCTGCCGATGGAGATTGTATGGTCTGCCTTTGCGTCGATGAACTCCATTTCAACGACTGTATAGTCGAACTCGTTCTTCACGCTCAGAACGCGGCAGTATTTGTTTGCTGATGTTGTTGAATATGAAATGCCGTTGCTTGTGACCTCGCAGAGGGTGTTGTCATCATTGCTGGCTGCTGCCTCCTTACCGTTTGACTTGCTGTCGCCTCCAAGAACAGATGCGAGGATGCCGCCGAGCAACACGCCGCCTACTACTGCTGCAGCTGTCTCTGTGCCTCTGTGGTGTCTGTGTGAAGGCTGCTCTGTGCGGTTGCCACCTCTCATGGCGTTGGCACAACGGTCCATCTTGCTCTCTATGTCGTATGAAGGAACGATTGTGTGTCCTCTGAATGAGTTGTACTCACGGGCACGCTTGTAATGATCCATCGCTTCCTGGTAGCGGCCCATGCGGTAAGCGTCGTCACCCTTCTGGATGTATTCTGTTGTATGTGACTTAGCGATTCTGTAGTTGATGTCGTCATAGTTCATCTGAGCGTTTGCTGTTGTTGCGTTAACTGTGAACATTG
>JAZLHP010000076.1:0-13571 GCA_045616905.1 Bacteroidaceae bacterium | reverse complement strand
GTTGCTGAGTGGGAAGAGAAGGTAATGGAACTTATGGACGCTTGTGATACATGGATCCAGGATCCTCCACGTGCTCTTGATAAGCCATTCCTTATGCCAGTTGAGGGCGTATTCTCAATCACAGGTCGTGGTACTGTTGCTACTGGTCGTATCGAGACTGGTGTTATCAAGGTAGGTGATGAAGTTCAGATCTTCGGTCTTGGTGAGGACAAGAAGTCAGTTGTAACTGGTGTAGAGATGTTCCGTAAGATTCTCGAAACTGGTGAGGCTGGTGATAACGTAGGTCTCCTTCTCCGTGGTATCGACAAGAAGGAAGTTAAGCGTGGTATGGTAATCACACACCCAGGTGTAATTACTCCACACCAGGGTTTCAAGGCTTCAATCTACGTATTGAAGAAGGAAGAAGGTGGACGTCACACTCCATTCAAGAACCACTACCGTCCACAGTTCTACCTCCGTACAATGGACTGTACAGGTGAAATCTCTCTCCCAGAAGGAATCGAAATGGTAATGCCAGGTGATAACGTTGAGATCAAGGTTGAGCTCATCTATCCTGTAGCAATCAACGTAGGTCTCCGCTTCGCTATCCGTGAAGGTGGTCGTACTGTAGGTTCTGGCCAGGTAACTGAGGTTTTTGATTAATCAGCATAAACATTTGTTTAATCAAATATAGTAGGGGAGCAAGCAGCAATTGTTGCTTGCACCCTTAACTACGGGAATAGCTCAGTTGGCAGAGCACTGGTCTCCAAAACCAGGTGTCGGGAGTTCGAGCCTCTCTTCCCGTGCAAAAATGTAAGAATATGAACAAAATTATCACATATTGCAAAGAATCCTACGATGAACTTGTGCACAAGGTGACTTGGCCAAGTTACAAAGAGCTTACATCACAAGCGATCCTCGTTTTATCAGCTTCCATCATCATCGCTTTGTTTGTGTTTGTCGTAGATGTAGTTTTCGAGAAATTCATGCAGTTGGCTTATTCACTCTTTAATTAAGAAGGACTAAACAAATGGCAGAAGAAATCAGAATTGATGAGAAGACAGGTATGAAAATCCTGAAGAGAACTCCGAAGGAAGCACCTGTCAAGCGTTGGTATGTGCTCAAAGCTATTAGTGGGAAAGAAGCTTCGGTCAAGGAATATATTGAACTTGACATGAAGAACCACGGATATGAAGAGCTCGTCCCACAAGTTCTCATACCTCAGGAAAACATAGTTAAGATTGGCGCTAACAACAAGCGCATACCGCAGAAGAGAAATCTTTTGCCGGGCTATGTACTCGTTGAGGCTGCTCTCGATGGCGAAATCACTCACATGCTCCGCAACACTCCTAATGTGCTTGGATTCCTCGGTGGTACTGACAAACCTTCTCCTGTTCGTCAGGCAGAAGTTAAGAGAATGCTCGGTCTTGAGGATGAATTTGCACCAGCTGAGGTGGATGTAGTGAAGGTAGATTTCATCGTTGGCGAATCTGTAAAGGTAACCGACGGACCATTCTCAGGTTTTGACGGTGTCATCGAAGAAATCAATGCCGACAAGCAAAAGCTCAAAGTATCAGTCAAGATTTTCGGAAGGGTAACACCTCTCGAATTAAACTTCACACAAGTTTCAAAAGAGTTAGCATGATTGTTACGCATGCGAATTTCTTTTTATCGTTAAATTAATAAAAAATCAAACAACAAAATGGCTAAAGAAGTTGCTGGATTAATCAAATTACAGATTAAGGGTGGCGCTGCAAATCCATCACCTCCAGTAGGACCTGCACTTGGTTCTAAGGGTATCAACATCATGGATTTCTGTAAAGCATTCAACGCCAGAACTCAGGATAAGGCTGGTAAAGTTCTTCCAGTTGTTATCACTTATTATGCTGATAAGTCATACGATTTCGTTGTAAAGACTCCACCTGCTGCTATTCAGCTCATGGAGGCTGCAAAGATTAAGAGTGGTTCAGCAGAACCAAACCGTAAGAAGGTTGCAGAAATTACATGGGATCAGATTCGTACTATCGCAGAAGATAAGATGCCTGACCTGAATTGCTTTACTGTTGAGTCTGCGATGTCAATGATTGCAGGCACAGCAAGAAGTATGGGTATCACAGTTAAAGGAGAATTCCCTGGTAAATAATTAAAAATTCAATCAAATGAGTAAACTTACAAAAAATCAGAAAGCATTTGCTGACAAGGTTGAAGCAGGGAAGGACTACACACTCGCAGAAGCATCACAGCTTGTAAAGGAAATCACTTTCACAAAGTTTGACGCTTCTCTTGACATCGACATTCGTCTTGGTGTTGACCCTCGTAAGGCTAACCAGATGGTACGTGGTGTGGTTTCTCTCCCTAATGGTACAGGTAAGGAAGTACGTGTGCTCGCACTCGTTCCTTCTGACCAGGTGGCTGCTGCTACAGAAGCAGGTGCTGACTACGCTGGTTTGGAAGAGTATATTGACAAGATCAAGACAGGTTGGACAGACATTGATGTCATCATTACTATGCCTTCATGCATGGGTAAGATTGGTGCACTCGGTCGTGTACTCGGTCCTCGTGGTCTCATGCCAAACCCAAAGAGCGGCACTGTCACTATGGATGTTGCTAAGGCTATCCGCGAAGTAAAGCAGGGTAAGATTGACTTCAAGGTGGACAAGACTGGTATTGTTCATGCATCAATCGGCAAGGTTTCGTTCTCAGCTGAAAAGATTGCACAAAACGCTCAGGAGTTCATCAACACAATCATCAAGCTTAAGCCTGCTACTGCAAAGGGTACATACATCAAGAGCATTTATCTTTCAAGTACAATGAGTAAGGGCGTCAAGGTTGACCCTAAGTCTGTTGAATAATTAATAAGATCAGAATCATGAAGAAAGAAGATAAAGCTTTACTTATCGACAGTCTTGCACAGACTCTCAACGAATATGCACACTTCTACATTGTAGACGTAACAGCTCTTAACTCACAGGCAACAAGTGACCTTCGTCGCGAGTGCTTCAAGAACGAGATTAAACTTCAGGTTGTAAAGAACACTCTCTTTATCAAAGCTCTTGAGAAAGCAGGAAATGCAGACTTTGAAGCTTTGAAACCAGTTCTTAAGAACAACACAGGTATCATGTTCTGCAACACAGCTAATAAACCAGCTCGTGTAATCAAGGCATTCGGAAAGGATCATGGAGACATGCCAGCACTCAAAGCTGCATTCGCAGAGAGCATGGTGTATGTAGGTGCTGACCAGCTCGCTACACTCTGTGCACTCAAGAGCAAGAACGAACTCATTGCAGACGTTATTGCAGCTCTCGAGTCACCTATCATGAATGTGCTTAGCGCACTTGAAAACCGTGAGGAAAAGGCTGCTGAGTAATTTAATAAATTGAAACATTAACAACTTAATACATTAAACAAAATGGCTGATATTAAAGCTATGGCTGCTGAGCTCGTTGCGCTCACAGTACAGGAAGTAATTGATCTTAAGAATGAACTTAAGGAAACTTATGGAATTGAACCTGCTGCTGCAGCTGTTGTAGTTGCTGGTGGTGGCGAGGCTGCTGCTGCAGAAGAGAAGACTTCATTTGACGTAGTTCTCAAGAGCGCAGGTGCTGCTAAGCTTCAGGTTGTAAAGGCTGCTAAGGAGGCTCTCGGTCTCGGTCTTAAAGAAGCTAAGGATCTCGTTGACGCTGCACCATGTAACGTTAAGGAAGGTGTTGACAAGGCTACTGCTGAGGCTGTTAAGGCTGCTCTCGAGGCTGCTGGTGCTGAAGTGGAGGTTAAGTAATTCGCTTCTACAAATAAATATGGTTAAGAGTCCTCAGGTTGAGGGTTCTTAACCTTTTTGTGTCTATACGACAACTAAATTTTATTCTAGATTTTCTAGTTTTTTCTGGATAGTCTAGATCCCTGGTCTTCCGGTAAATTTCTAGTAAATATTCAAATTTCTTTTAAGATGTCTCAAATCATCAACAACCGAGTTAACTTTGCTACCGTAAAGAATCCGATGCCTTATCCGGATTTTCTTGATGTTCAGTTGAAGTCTTTCAGAGACTTTCTTCAGCTGGATACTCCACCAGAAAAGCGCAAGAAGGATGGTCTTTACAAGGTATTCGCAGAGAATTTTCCAATTGCAGATACTCGCAACAACTTTGTCTTAGAGTTCTTGGACTACTACATTGACGCTCCACGATATTCCATTGAAGAATGTCTCGAGCGTGGTCTCACATATAGTGTGCCATTGAAGGCAAAGTTAAAGCTTTACTGCTCAGACCCTGACCATGAGGATTTCGATACAGTTATACAGGATGTGTTCCTTGGACCAATTCCTTACATGACACACAACGGAACGTTCATCATTAATGGTGCTGAACGTGTCGTAGTATCACAGCTGCATCGTTCACCAGGTGTATTTTTTGGCGCGAGTGTGCATGCCAATGGAACTCCATTGTTCTCTGCACGTATCATTCCTTTTAAGGGCTCATGGATTGAGTTTGCTACAGACATTAATAATGTTATGTATGCATACATTGACCGTAAGAAGAAGCTTCCTGTAACTACTCTTCTGCGTGCAATCGGTTTTGAGAATGATAAGGATATCCTGTCAATTTTCAACCTTGCCGAAGAGGTTAAGGTTAATGCTACCAATCTCAAAAAGGTAAAGGGACGTAGGCTTGCAGCACGCGTATTGCATTCTTGGAACGAAGACTTTGTAGATGAAGATACTGGTGAGGTTGTTTCTATCGAACGCAATGAAGTGGTCGTGGATCGCGAGGTTGAAATTGATGAAGAAAATATCGAACTTATTCTTGATGCAGGCGTTGACTCTATTCTTGTTCAGCGTGAGGGAGCTAACACAGCTGATTATTCTATAATTTTCAACACTCTTCAGAAAGACCCAAGCAATTCTGAGAAGGAAGCTATCATATATATTTATAGGCAACTTCGTAATGCAGATCCTGCTGACGACGCAAGTGCTCGTGAAGTTATAAACGGATTGTTCTTCTCTGACAAGAGATATGACTTGGGAGATGTGGGTCGTTACCGCATCAATAAGAAGCTTGGTCTTTCAACTGATCCTGATGTTCGTGTACTTACAAAAGAGGACATCATCGAAATCATCAAGTATCTCATACAGCTGGCTAATTCTAAAGCTGTGGTTGATGATATTGACCACCTTTCAAATCGTCGTGTACGTACTGTTGGCGAACAACTTTCAAATCAGTTCGCAAGCGGTCTTGCTCGTATGAGTCGTACTATTCGTGAGCGCATGAATGTGCGTGATAACGAAGTGTTCACACCAACAGACCTGATTAATGCAAAGACAATATCGAGTGTAATCAATTCGTTCTTTGGTACAAACCCATTGTCACAATTCATGGATCAGACAAACCCACTTGCTGAAGTTACTCATAAGCGTCGTTTGTCAGCACTCGGTCCTGGTGGTCTTTCGCGTGAGCGTGCTGGTTTCGAGGTTCGTGACGTACACTACACTCACTATGGTCGTCTTTGTCCTATTGAATCTCCTGAAGGACCAAACATCGGTCTTATCTCATCACTTTGTGTTTACGCCAAGATAAATGACCTTGGTTTCATTGAGACTCCATATCGCGTAGTTAAGCACGATAATGATGATAATAAGGTTGACCTTGATCTTGATAAGATTGTTTATCTTTCTGCAGAAGAAGAAGAGAACAAGATTATTGGTCAGGGTAATGCACCTCTTACAGATGACGGTCACTTCATTCGTAAGGTCGTAAAATGTCGTCAGGATGCAGATTATCCAGTAGTACCGCCATCAGAGGTTGATTACATGGACGTTGCTCCACAGCAGATTGCATCTATTGCGGCGGCTCTCATCCCATTCTTGGAGCATGATGACGCACACCGTGCACTCATGGGTTCAAACATGATGCGTCAGGCTGTTCCGCTTATCCGTACAGAGGCACCTATCGTTGGTACCGGTATTGAAAAGCAGGTATGTGAGGATTCACGTACGATGATCACTGCTGAGGGTGATGGTGTTGTGGAATATGTTGATGCAACAACTATCCGTGTTCAGTACGACCGTACAGAAGATGAGGAGTTCGTCAGCTTTGAACCTGCTCTCAAGGAATATAAGATTTCTAAGTTCCGTCGTACAAACCAAAACATGACAATAGACCTTCGTCCTATTTGCGACCGTGGTCAACGTGTAAAGAAGGGTGATATCCTTACAGAGGGTTATGCTACTGAAGCAGGAGAACTTGCACTTGGACGTAACCTCCTCGTAGCATACATGCCTTGGAAAGGTTATAACTATGAGGATGCTATCGTACTTAACGAACGTGTTGTTCGTGAAGACCTTTTAACTTCAGTTCATGTTGACGAGTATTCTCTTGAGGTTCGTGAGACAAAGCGTGGCGTTGAGGAACTTACAGCTGATATTCCTAATGTATCTGAGGATGCAACTAAGGACCTCGATGAAAATGGTATTGTGCGTGTTGGAGCGCGTATTGAGCCAGGAGATATTCTTATTGGTAAGATAACTCCTAAGGGTGAATCAGATCCTACTCCAGAAGAAAAATTGCTTCGTGCTATTTTCGGTGACAAGGCTGGTGACGTTAAAGATGCATCCCTCAAGGCAACTCCATCACTTGCAGGTGTGGTTATTGACAAGAAACTTTTCTCTAAGGCTATTAAGACTCGTGCAGATAAGGCTCAGGATAAGAAGATTCTTCCAAGATATGCCCAAGAGTTTGATGATAAGGTGGAGGGACTCAAAGAGATTCTTCTTGACAAACTTCTTGAAATCACCGAAGACAAGGTTTCCATGGGTGTTAAGGATTTCATGGGAGCGATTGTTATTCCTGAAGGTGCTAAGTTCATAGCCGGTACTCTCAGTAATCTCGATTATTCTGCAATTCAGTTGAGTGGTTGGACTGATGATGACCATATAAACGGACTCATCCGTGATCTTGTTATCAACTATCTCAAGCAGTACAAGATTCTCGTGGCTGAACTCATGCGTAAGAATTATGCTCTTACAATTGGTGACGAACTTCCATCTGGTATTATTCAGATGGCAAAGGTTTACATCGCGAAGAAGCGTAAGATAGGTGTTGGTGATAAGATGGCAGGTGGCCACGGAAACAAGGGTATCGTTTCAAAAGTCGTTCGCCAAGAGGATATGCCATTCCTTGAGGATGGTACTCCTGTAGATATCGTGTTGAATCCACTTGGTGTGCCTTCACGAATGAACATCGGTCAGATATTCGAGACGGTCCTTGGTTATGCAGGTAAGAAGCTTGGTGTTAAGTTCGCAACTCCTATCTTCGATGGTGCTCACTTGGAAGACCTTTGCGAATGGACAGATAAGGCTGGTCTTCCACGTTATAGCCGCACATATCTATACAATGGTGAAACAGGACTTCGCTTCGACCAGCCTGCTACAGTGGGTGTGACATACATGTTGAAACTCGGTCACATGGTAGAGGACAAGATGCACGCACGTTCAATAGGTCCATACTCTCTTATCACACAGCAGCCACTTGGCGGTAAGGCGCAGTTCGGTGGTCAGCGATTTGGAGAGATGGAGGTTTGGGCACTCGAAGCATTCGGTGCGTCACACGTTCTTCAGGAAATCCTCACCATCAAGTCAGATGACGTTACAGGACGTAGCAAGGCTTATGAGGCTATCGTTAAGGGTGATTCAATGCCAACACCTGGCATTCCAGAGTCTCTCAACGTACTCCTTCACGAGCTTCGTGGTCTTGGACTCAGCATCTCACTTGATTAAAATAACATTCGCGGTAATACAGTTTGGTGGTTGTAAGGTTGTTCGGTAAGAATATACATCCAATAAACTGCCAAATTGTAAAACAAAAACCGATAATACATATATAAAGATGGCTTTTAAGAAAGAATCAAAAGTTAAGAATAATTTCACAAAGATCACCATTGGTCTTGCTTCTCCAGAGGAAATTCTTGAGAATTCATATGGTGAGGTGCTCAAGCCAGAGACAATCAACTATCGTACATATAAGCCAGAACGTGATGGTCTCTTTTGCGAGCGTATCTTTGGTCCTACAAAGGATTTTGAATGTCATTGTGGAAAGTACAAGCGCATTCGTTATAAAGGTGTTGTCTGCGATCGTTGTGGTGTTGAGGTTACAGAGAAGAAGGTTCGTCGCGAACGTACAGGTCACATAGCACTCGTTGTACCTGTTGCACATATTTGGTATTTCCGTTCTCTTCCAAATAAGATTGGTTATTTGCTCGGAATTCCTACGAAAAAGCTCGATTCTATCATTTACTATGAGCGTTACATTATCATTCAGGCAGGTGTTGCCGACAATGGTGATAATATCATTGACGGTGAACTGCTTTCCGAGGACGAGTACTATGATATCATAGACAATCTCCCAGAAGACAACCAGAATCTTCCTGATGAAGATCCAAATAAGTTCATCGCAATGATGGGTGCAGAGGCTATTGAGTACCTTCTTAAGCGTGTTGATCTTGATCATCTTGCTAACCAGCTTCGTGATGCTGCAAGCAAGGATGGTTCTGCACAGCGTAAGACGGAGTCTCTCAAGCGCCTCCAGGTGGTAGAGTCATTCCGTGCGAGCAAGGGATTGAATAAGCCAGAGTGGATGATTATGCACAACATTCCTGTCACTCCTCCAGACCTTCGCCCACTTGTACCACTTGACGGTGGACGTTTCGCTACTTCCGACCTAAACGACCTTTATCGTCGTGTCATTATACGTAATAATCGTCTAAAGCGTCTCATTGAGATTAAGGCTCCTGATGTAATCCTTCGTAACGAAAAGCGTATGCTTCAGCAAGCTGTTGACTCACTCTTCGACAACTCTCGTAAGAGTAGTGCGGTAAAGAGTGAAAGCAATCGTCCTCTTAAATCTCTTTCTGATGCACTGAAGGGTAAGCAGGGTCGTTTCCGTCAGAACCTTCTCGGTAAGCGTGTTGACTATTCTGCACGTTCCGTTATCGTTGTAGGTCCAGAACTCAAGATGGGAGAATGTGGTTTGCCAAAGCTTATGGCAGCAGAACTTTACAAGCCATTCATCATCCGCAAGCTTATTGAGCGTGGTATTGTCAAGACTGTTAAGTCTGCAAAGAAGATTGTTGACCGTCGTGACCCTATCGTATTTGATATCCTTGAATATGTAATGAAGGGTCATCCTGTGCTCCTCAACCGAGCTCCAACACTTCACCGTCTCGGTATTCAGGCATTCCAGCCTAAGATGATTGAAGGAAAGGCAATTCAGTTGCACCCACTCGCATGTACAGCGTTCAATGCCGACTTCGTTGGTGATCAGATGGCTGTTCACCTCCCACTTAGCAATGAAGCCGTACTTGAGGCACAACTGCTCATGCTCCAAAGCCATAACATATTGTCTCCAGCCAGTGGTGAACCTATCACCGTTCCTTCTCAGGATATGGTGCTTGGTCTTTACTATATCTCAAAGGTGCGTCCGGGAGCTCTTGGAGAAGGACTCACATTCTATGGTCCTGAAGAAGCAATTATTGCTTATAACGAAGGAAAAGTAGATGTCCATGCACCAATCAAGTGTGTTGTAAAGGATATTGATGAGAATGGTGAGCAAATCAAGCATCTCGTTGAGACAACAATTGGTCGTCTTATCATTAACGAGGTTATTCCTGACGAGATTGGCTTTGTAAACGAGGTAATCGGTAAGAAGGCTCTCAAGAAGGTAATTACAAAAGTTATCAAGGGAGTAGGTATGGCTCGTGCATGCGAATTCCTTGATGGTATTAAGAATCTCGGTTATCGCAAGGCATATGAAGGTGGTTTGTCATTTGTGCTTGATGATATCATTATTCCTGCAGAGAAAGAGCAGATTGTACAGGATGGTCATGATACGGTTGACCAGATTACAATGAACTACCAGATGGGTCTCATCACAGATAAGGACCGTTATCAGCAGGTTGTCGAGACCTGGACAAAGGTTAACGACAAGATCAAGAAGACACTCATGGAGCAGATGACAGCTGCCGATCAAGGATTCAATGCTGTATTCATGATGCTTGATTCTGGAGCCCGTGGTTCTGCTGACCAGATTGCTCAGCTTGCAGGTATGCGTGGTTTGATGGCTAAGCCTCAGAAGGCTGGTGCTTCTGACAACAACATCATTGAGAACCCAATTATCTCTAACTTTAAGGAGGGTATGTCCGTGCTTGAGTACTTCATTTCTACTCACGGTGCACGTAAGGGCCTTGCCGATACAGCCCTCAAAACAGCCGATGCAGGATACCTCACACGTCGTCTTGTTGACGTCAGCCATGATGTCATAATTAATGAAGAGGATTGTGGAACACTTCGAGGACTTATTTGTACAGCACTTAAGGATGGAGATCGTGTCATAGCATCTCTTGCAGACCGCATTCTTGGTCGTGTATCTGTCCATGACATAGTAAATCCATCAACCAACGAACTCATTGTTGCAAGTGGTGAGGAGATTACCGATCGCCTTGCAGCAGAAATTGAGGCTGCTGGAATAGAAAGCGTTGAAATCCGTTCTGTTCTTACATGTGAGAGCAAGAAGGGAGTTTGTATGAAGTGTTACGGACGTAACCTTGCAACTCAGCGTATGGTACAGAAGGGTGAGGCAGTCGGAGTCATTGCAGCACAAGCTATTGGTGAGCCTGGTACTCAGCTTACACTCCGTACGTTCCACGCAGGTGGTGTCGCTGGTAATGCAGCTGCAAATGCTACTATCAAGGCTAAGAATAAGACAAAACTTGAGTTTGAAGAACTCCGTACAATCCCACGTCCAACTGCAGAACACCCAGATGGACAGGTTGTTGTAGGACGACTTGCAGAACTTCGTTTCCTTGATGCAAACACAGGCATCGCTCTTTCTACAGTGCCAGTGCCTTATGGAGCAAACCTTTATGTAAAGGATGGCGATATTGTGGATGCAGGTACTGTAATTGCAGATTGGGATCCATTTAATGCCGTAATCGTAAGTGAATTTGCCGGTAAGGTTGAGTTTGAAGGCGTTAAGGAAGGTGTAACATATAAGGTGGAACGAGATGAGACTTCTGGTCTTGAGGAACTCATTGTAATCGAGTCAAAAGACAAGATGGTGGTTCCAAACTGTCACATCTTAAGTGAAGATGGCGAGCTTCTCCGTACATACTCATTCCCTATCAATGGTCACATCAATGTTAAGGATGGTCAGGTGCTTGAGGCTGGTGACGTTCTCGTAAAGATTCCTCGTTCAGTAGCTAAGGCTGGTGACATCACAGGTGGTCTCCCACGTGTAACAGAACTCTTTGAGGCACGTAACCCTTCTAATCCTGCAATTGTTGCAGAAATTGATGGTGAGGTTACTATGGGCAAACTTAAGCGTGGTAATCGCGAGGTTATCCTTACCTCTAAGGTTGGTGATGTTCGTAAATACCTTATCCCACTGTCAAAACAGCTCCTCGTACAGGAAAACGACTATGTTCGTGCCGGAACACCTCTTTCTGATGGTGCTATCACGCCAGCTGACATCCTTGCAATCAAGGGCCCTACAGCTGTTCAGGAGTACATCGTAAATCAGGTACAAGACGTATATCGTATGCAGGGTGTTGCTATCAACGACAAGCACTTTGAAATCATTGTACGTCAGATGATGCGTAAAGTACAGATTAACGATCCTGGTGACACTCGCTTCCTTGAGAATGGAATTGTTGACAAACTTGACTTCCTTGAGGAGAATGACCGTATCTGGGGCAAAAAGGTTGTTACCGATGCTGGTGATTCTGAAACTCTTGAGCCAGGACAGATTGTTACAGCACGTAAGCTTCGCGATGAGAACTCTATGCTTAAACGTCGTGACCTCAAGCTCGTTCAGACACGCGATGCGGTTCCTGCAACAAGCACACAAATCCTTCAAGGTATCACGCGAGCTGCACTCGGTGCAAAGAGCTTCGTAAGTGCTGCATCATTCCAGGAAACAACAAAGGTGCTTAACGAAGCTGCTATCAGCGGAAAGAGCGACCCACTCGAGGGCATGAAGGAGAATGTTATTTCTGGTCACCTCATCCCTGCAGGTACTGGACTTCGTGACTTTGAAAAGATTGTTGTTGGAAGCAAGGATGACTTTGCTGCTATCGAGCGTCGTCCATTCGACCCAACAGAATCGTTTGCAAATTTTGAACGTATGTTCTAATAAGAATCTATACATCCTAAAGAACAAAAAAAGACGCAAGTGTTTGCGTCTTTTTTGTTTTCATATTAATATAAGTGAATGTATGTTTGACCAATTTTTTTGTGTGCGGGCACCACAATTCCATCGGATTCACGTTAGGTTATATAAATCAATTTTGCAATTAAGCGTCAACGCAGTTCTGTTACCTCATTCATCTGTGCATGGAGCAAGAAACAGCGTTTCCAGCAACTTCCCGAACGGAATGAAACCAGAAACAGCGTTTCCTGTGTTTATGCGTTGAAAAAATGTTGTCAATGTGGAATTATAGCCTTCACTTCCTTGAATTCATATCTGACAATGGTTCCGTTTTCAAATCGAAGCCGCAGATGTCCCGTAGGTTCAATGTCTGCTATTTCTGCCAAAAATTCACCACGTACGTCACTGTACAGATGGAATCCCTCACGCCTATATAGATTATTCATATATAGCGTGTGTATTTGTTCCTCTTTGCCGTCACGAATCATTTCGTATAAGTTCAGGAAATGTTCTATTACCTTTGACAGGACTTCTTCTCTTTCAATATCGTATCCAGTTATCATTTTTAACGATGTCGGGTTAGGGGCATCGCTGTTGAACACGGTTTGATTAATGTTTATCCCTGTACCGATGATGCAGTTGGAAATGCACTTTCCCATTAAGTCGCATTCAATGAGTGTGCCGCTAATCTTCTTGTCGTTTACATAAATGTCATTGGGCCATTTTACAGTTACCCCATCCGTATATTCCGATAATGTCTGTTGAATAGACAAGGCAATGCATTGAGACAGTAGAAACTGTCGTGACGGTTGTACGAAATTCGGATGGCAAAGAAGTGAGAAGATGATGTTTTTACCCTTTTCTGCTTCCCATGAATTGCCGGCTTGTCCCCTTCCGTGTGTTTGTTCATCCGCAATCACAAGAGTCATCCCCGGCAGAGAATTTGCAGAGGACACGCCACCGGTACTTTCGTCTGTAAGCATTTCTCGTATGAAGGTGTTGGTTGAATCAACAGTGGTAAGATTGATTCGTGAAATAGTTTCCATAATAATATGTTGTCGGTTCTTACTTTACACAGGCATAGTTCCTGCATTAAATGATACATAGTGCTGTTTGGTGACAAATGTGTATTTTTGTGATTATGAACAAACTGTCTTCCAAACATTATTTTATATGCAAAAGTAATAAAAAAGTTCAAAAAAATGAACAGAAGATTGGCATTTTGGAGCGAGAATATGTTTTTTACTAATGCTTAGTTCGTTAAATGGTAAAAAATAGTTATTTTTGCGAATGAATTAAGTTCCAACCAAGTACTATATAAATAAAACTGACCTATTGCATAGACGATGAAGAACATTATTCTATGTTTATTATTATTTTTTACCGTGCAGAATTCTTCCC
>JAZLHP010000075.1:0-3931 GCA_045616905.1 Bacteroidaceae bacterium | reverse complement strand
GTCATGATTTGACGTTCCAGAAGGATTCATAATATAGAATTCATGAGTGTCTGTTCCATCAGCATTCTGACGATAAATACTCATGTTTGGAGCCATCTTCTGTGCCAAAGCTAAAAGGCTGTAAGATGTGTTACCAGCTTTCCATGGATAGTTCTGCACATTATTCGTATAAGTCAGAGCAAAGTTTGTTGAGAACTTTATACGGTCGGAAACATTATAGTCTAATACCAAACGTGTTGACAAACGGTCAAGTTTCTGCTTAATGATGGAACCTGTCTGATGGTCATAACCTCCTGATATACGGAATGTTGCTTTCTGTCCACCACCTGTGAGGTTGAGGTTATAGGAATGCATACCACCAAACTGTGAAACTGCCTTCACCCAGTCGGTATTGTTGTTCCAGTTCTCATAATCACCCCACGACTTGTCGTAGTTGATTTCACGAATATACGATGTTGATGTTGTTGCCTGTGCAGGGTTGTAAAATTCCTCCTTGAGCATCATTGTGTAGTCGTCACCATTCAGCAGGGTGTAACCTTTCGGCTGCCACGTTCCCGTGAACTTGTACGAGAAGTTCACACGTGCCTTGCCTCGCACACCACGCTTGGTTGTAATCTGAATAACACCGTTTGCACCATTTGCGCCCCAGATGGCTGTTGCTGCAGCATCTTTCAAGACTGTGATGCTGGCAATATCTTCAACATTGACAGAAAGCAAAGAAGCATACTGTTCTTCGTTTGCGTTTGCAAAGTCGAATGTTTCGTCAGGGTTGTCGAAAATTTTATCATCAACAACAATCAGCGGCTCTGCATTTCCATTGATGGTTGTAACACCACGCAGACGCATCGTTGTTCCTGCTCCGAGGTTACCAGAATTCTGCACAATGTCGAGTCCGGCAATTTCTCCCTGCAAAGCCTCGTCGGCACTTGTGAAAGAGAGACCTTCGACCTCGCTCATGTTCATGGTTTGCTGAGATACTGAAATTTCTTTCTTCTTTATGTTCAATCCACCAGATGTCCGGCGCTCACCCCTTACGGTTACTTCTTTCAGGGCTGTGTTTTCTGCATCAAGCATAATCTTGAAACTTGTCTGAGTTCCTATGTTAAGCCTTTTAGTCTTGCATCCGACGTATGACACTACCAACTTGTTCTTCGGGTTTTTAATCTTCATAGAGAAGTTACCCATCATATCGGTCTGACAAGCTGATACAATACGGTTGTTGCCGTCGCGCTCTGTTACATTGGCAAGTATCACAGGACCAAAACTGTCGTTTACCGTACCTGATATGACCTGACCCTGTGCCATACATGGCAGAGAGAGCACAAATGCCAAAAATATAATTGATAATCTTTTCATAATTTCTTACTTGCGGTTATACGGTTTTACGGTTTTACGATTATGTGATTTTGCAGTTTTCGCCCTGCTCCAGTCACCATCATAGCGACCTGACGCATTGAAATTCAATGGGTCGCTGATTTCATGAATAACAGTAAAGGATGATGAAACTATGTCTGTAGCACTTTTCAGGTCGGCATTGAAAGTGTAGTCTCTGGCAAACTTATTTGTCAGGGTGGTCCCTTGCTCTTTTATTGAATATACCGTACCTGTCTTCTTGCCAGCAATGTCCTGTATCTTCAGCGTGCCGTTGCCACCGCTTACTGAGATGCGTTGAGCAATACCCAAATCATTCGACAGCAATGACTGGTATTCGCCACCTTCAATATCGTTGTCGGCAAATATAGAATTGTTCTGGAAATGGTAGCGCACGAAATTGCGTAGTGTACTTATCATGCTCAGAGCCTGTGCCTTTGCAGCCAATTCTTCATCTGAAGGATTTTCTGACGGTTTTTCCCTATAAGGTGCAAACAATGCTTCTATCTGCTCCCATGTAGGCAGACCCCTGTCAAAGGCTTTCTGCATGGCTGTATTGTTTGGTGCATATAATGTGTAATTGTATGCACTTAGGAATTTCACATTGTAATCAAGGCAGGCACCTGCCACCTTATTTATTGTATTTGTAAACACAATATAACGATCCTGCTCTGAAGTCTTTGTGGTCGGATCTTGTGCGCTTGATATTCCAGCCCAGTCGAGCAGGTCGGAGTCGCCGAATCCGTCACAGATATCCATGAAGTCCTTGAATTGTGAATTGTCGGTCAGCCATTTATACACGCTGTTGACTGTTGGCTGAATTATCCTGTCGAGACGGAATGCGAGTCCGTTTTTCTCTGGCGATGTCTGGGTGATTTTTGAAGGAGCTATCTTATTGTCTATCTGCATACCGCCATACATCAGCGAGTCGCCATTTACAACATCGAATTTTACTGCGCCACCATGTTTTGTAACGTAGTAATGATTTTTTCCAAATACCACTCCTGAATCAAGCACCACTGTATGATAGTTCAAGAGGTCTTGAATCTGTGTCTTTGCAGTTGTGACTGCCTTCCTTATTCCTGACAATTCGCCTATTTCGCCTGTTTCTGGATCAAATCTGTATGTTTCAAACGAAACTTTCACCGTTCCCGTGGCTGTTTCGTCATAGTAGAATTTTAATGCTTCAGGATTTGTATGACCCAAAGAGGCTGGATTGATGTAGCAGGATTCAAATGCCTTGTCGTCTGGTATTGAGAATGCATAATTGGCATTCATTGCCATCAGATAGAAATACATATCTGCTCCCAATACTGATGGTGTACCGTTCACACTGCGGTCTTGCACGAAAGCATTCATAATCTTCATGTCATCATACAATGATGCTGGGGCAAGCACAGACTGATACTCATCTGGAGCTATCATCTCGTTCATCATGTAGATGACTCCGTTGTTGGCTATCTTCACATCATACTTTCCATCTTTTTTCACTAAATAGTTCATGTTCACACCCATGTTCTCGTTAGCATCGTTTGTAATCGACTCAAACTTGCTCGGAACGGTTGCCACGAACGATGGCTTGAACAGGTTGTTGACGAAAGTTGTCAATACCTGTGGTTTCTTCCTGTGCAGAGCATCAAGATTCAATCCGAAGTTCTCTCTTGTGTTAGGATAGTCCTTATAAATATCTATAATGTAACCTCCGAAACCTTGTGGATTGAAATAGTTCCAGAATGCATCGTCGGTTGGCACAAAGGCTGCACCCATGTCGGTAATGGAATAGTCGGCTGCATTTGTACTCGAAACGGCAGGGTAATATTCATTCCATCCTGGGTCGTATGCCAACAACTCAGAATTGGAGTGTATCTGTCCATTCGGATCGCGATTGAGCGATGCTCCTTGTGAACGTACACTCATGTAGCGTACCTGATAGATGGAGTCGATGGTTGCTACGTTGTTCTGGCGTGCCCACTCGTTATAGTTATTAGTGGTGGTTGCGTCATAGAATGGAGCAGAGAAATAATCCAATATTCTCGACATGTATTTTGTGTCATTACCTGCACGCAGCACCTGTGCCATATTGCCTGGAGGCACAAGCACATCGTTCAACTGATGAATGTATCCGTTCTGACAGGTCACGTCACCTCTTATCACTTGCTTATCAAATACAAACGCTGTTCCCTCAGTATATGGTGAGCCCGTGATAACTGCAAAGTCGCTTGCCTCACCCAAGGTTGTGATGTTGTTCGTCAGCATCTGCTCGCGTGTGAAATGCACCATCATAGGTTTCGTGTTGTCATACACGGCATAGATTGGTTTTCCTTCGAGCTTCGACCAGTAAGTATTGTTCGCTGGCATGGTTTTCACAAGCGAAATAGAATCAATCACGCTCACATTAGATGCATGCTTGACTGCCATTCCTTTCATAAGAGGCTCTTCTGCATTTCCACTTGAAATGTTCGGCAACATTCCGAGTAGCATAGCATTGTCGAGCATTGACGAATAGAGCAACATTTTCTTCTGCGCAATAGTCAGCTGTTCATAACTACCCACTCCCCAA
>JAZLHP010000074.1:0-22334 GCA_045616905.1 Bacteroidaceae bacterium | reverse complement strand
TAGGGAGTGACTGAGAGCAGTGCCCTGCTCGAAGACGGCTCGGTTGCGGGCATCATGACCGAAAAAACAGGGAAAAGATGTCAGGCAATAATCAAAAATGGATACGAGAACCATAAAAACAAATAGTATTGTGTCCTAATGAACTATTATACATTTCACTACCACCATTTATTAACTCCCTTATTGGCGAAGCAGAGACAGCAGTAGGAATGCCCCTCACAACAGCACCAGGCTGAGCAGGAAAAACATATCTCAATCCATACACCAAGAAATTCTTCAGTGCAAGAACATGAACACGTTTCTTTGATGAGTCAATCAAACTTGCAATCCAGCACCTTTCCAATGCCTCCGAAATCTCCTAGGCACTAATACCAAGAGATGATGCCAAATCTTTGTTCAGCATATCCTTGCCATCACTTGTCGTTTTTTTCAGTAGCACCACAATATCCTGTGGTCTCATTCTATTATGTTTTGTCATATTATCTATAAATTTGCTATTCGCGAATTGCAAATTTTTGATTTATCTTCATAACTAACAAACAAATAGGAGAAAAAGTCATCAATTGATGCAATAAACTTTGCTAATGCGCTCCTATGACGCAAAATAGGACTACGGAAACTCAATCTCGTAGTCCTATATGATTAGATTCTGTTTATGCCTTGTCCGAGCACTTTATCTATTTTGTATTTACCACTTTGTAAAGTTGAGGTGGGTTGTAGGTGTTGCATAATTCTCTTTGCTTATAGCTTCCCCAAACAGAGGTTGTCACTCGGAGAGAGCAAGACATAAGCCAAGTCCGTCATAGCATACATCGACAGAGTTGTTGTTACGGAACGAAGTTCGACAGCAACTGGCATCGTGAATCTAGCAGCCACCTCGAAACACGCGGTCAGAACCACTATTCGGTCCTTTGGGATTTGTTTGAGTAGTGCTGTAGTATGAGCCATATATATCAGAATACCATTCCCATACGTTTCTACTCATAAAGAGTTCACGAGAGGCATACAATCAGATTATGGAACATTCACGTCAAAGAAAGGCTACAAAGAATGGCGTTCTTAAATGATTGTTGCGAATTAGACGAATTAACGGATTTGTCTGTGCCTATTTTTCGGACGAGTTTGTTCGTATGTGTGAGCAGTCATTTAGAAAGGACATTCGTATAAAAAGGCCAACCCTACACTAAATAAGCTTAACTAAGTGATAATCCGTTGTTTATGGTGGTGTATGGTTGCGTCTGTCCCTGCACTAAGTCTGCACTAAGCCTACACTAAGCATGCACTGCTGGCACATTGACAATGGATTTGTTTGTTTTCAAATGCAGTTCATTTCAAAATCAATTGGGTGTATAGTTGGTGTAGGCTTAGTGCAGACTTAGTGCAGGCTTGAAAGTAACTCTGCACTGGGTGTAATTCGTTGATATTAAAATGATAAACACTCTTTTTGCTCGTTTAGTGTAGGGTTTGCAGAAAAAATGGCTTACGTGCCTTCTGCACTTATGTTTTTAGGACGGTCGTTTCTCCCTAAAATTATCTTCAATTTAACTTCAATGTGACTTCGATAACTCAAGCAAGTATGTTTATATAGATTATAAAATAGATTTTAGTTAAGATGTCGAGCGAAGCGTCCATCACAACAAAAGACGCAGTCTTAAATAATACGAAACAAAATAGTATATAGATGCTTAATTTAATCCTTTATAATGGATGTGGCTGATCCCTTATAAGGGACAGAATTCATCACTTATAAGGAATAAGTGTCATGCCTTATAGGGAGCAGTAATCAGCCCTTATAGGTGATGGCTTTATTCCGTATATGCGGAATTGGCGAGGCATCAGTCAATACCCGTTTATTCCGTAGGGGCGGAAATGCAATTCCGTTAGCACGGAAATGGTGCGTCGTCATAGATGCTTCAGTCGTGTTGCAATTTTTGTTGCCTGATGTTTGTGTGGGATTGAAATTATTTGCATATCTTTGCACTTCTAAAACATATAATCTTTTTCTCTCTTAATCTTTGGTAATTATATAGAACTTGACCTACGTGCCTTCTGCACTTGTGCTTTTTAAGGACGGTCGTTCCTCCCTCAATTCTCTTCAATTTAACTTCAGTTTATCTTCAATAATTGTAGAAACATTGCAGAATAATTGCAGAAAAATTTAGCGAAGCGTCCAAAATAACAAAAGACGTAGTCTTAAATAATTACGAGTCAACCTTCGACGTAGCCAAATACAGTATAGTTACCTAAACTTTATTAAAGAATGAAACATCCTAAGGGTCTTTATCTTTTGTTTGCCACGGAGATGGCGGAGCGTTTTTCGTATTATGGCATGCGTGCCTTGTTCACTCTTTACATGATTGCGGCTTTCTTCACGATGGAGGAGGCGGCTGAGGTGTATGGCGTCTATACGGGGCTTGTGTATCTGACTCCGCTCATTGGCGGTTATGTGGCTGACCGTTACTGGGGCAACTGCCGTTGCATTGTGGTGGGTGCATTAGTGATGGCACTGGGTCAGCTGCTGATGTTTCTGTCGGCGTGTGCGGTTGATGTGGCTGTGGGTGCTGATGGGGTGGTTGACGGTGGTGTGAATGGTGGTGTGCCGCTGTGGCTGATGTATGGTGGGCTTGCGTGTCTGATTGTGGGGTGTGGTTTTTTCAAGCCGAACATATCGACTATGGTGGGTGATCTGTATGTGGATTCGGACAGGCTGAGGGATTCGGCTTTCACGATTTTCTATATGGGCATTAACATCGGGGCGACGTTGGCTCCGATTGTGTGTGGCATCTTTGAGGGTGATAGGCTGAACCCGGGTTGCTTCAAGTGGGGTTTCTTGTGTGCGTGTGTCGCCATGCTGTTGTCGGTGGGTGTGTTTGTGATGTTCAAGAACAGGTTGCTGCGCACTCCTGATGGGCGTGCCATCGGCGGCAGACCTCAGCGTGTCGTGGGTGTGAAGGCGGCACAGGAGGGGAGTGCTGAGGCTCGGCTGACGAGGAGTGAGTGGATGCACATTGCGGTGATTCTCATAGTGTCGGTGTTTGTCATCTTCTTCTGGTCGGCATACGAGCAGGCTGGTGTGTCGCTGACTTATTTTGCGGAGGAACAGGTGGACAGGCATGTGATGGGGTGGGAGATGTCAACGAGTTGGTTTCAGATGTTTCCTGCCATCTTCTGTGTGGCTCTTGCTCCGGTGATGGCTGGGTTGTGGCAGTGGTTGTCGGGCATTCGTGTGGGCAGACGCTCGCTTGAGCCGTCTTCAATTCAGAAACAGGCGTTGGGTCTGCTGTTCCTGTCGTTGGGTTATCTTGTCATCTGGTTTGGTGTTGACGGCTTGCTGCCGGGTCAGCGCATCAGCATGGTGTGGATCATCGTACTGTATCTGATTCTGGAGTTAGGTGAGCTGTCGCTCTCGCCGATAGGTTTGTCCCTGGTCAGCAAGTTGTCGCCGAAGCGTTTCGCAAGTCTGCTCATGGGTGTGTGGTTCCTGTCGTCAGCTGTCAGCAATTTCCTTGCAGGGCATCTGGCTACGCTCTATCCCGATCCGTCGTCGGCTCCCAAGTGCATTCTTGGCTATGAGGTGGCTTCGTTGCAGGATTTCTTCATGATTTTCGTGGTGATGTCGGCTGCGGCTTCACTGCTGTTTTTCCTGCTCAGTCCGGTGCTGCATAGGATGATGAAGTGACCCACCCCAACCCTCCCGTAGAGGGAGGGAGATTATAATGATGAGGGGATGGTTGAGGGGTGAGAGGCTGGGGAGGGTCTCAGTATGCGAATGCCTGTCTGGTGTTTCTGTGCCTGCTGGTAGTTGTAGAATGTCTTGGTGTCGAGCACCACTCTTTTGTATAGGGAACTGGCGTTGAGGAGGTGCAGTTTGCCGTTCTGCCATACTGCGATGCCGAGATGACTGGTGTCGAGTCCTGGTTTGTCTGTGAGCATTGCCACAATGTCGCCGTTATGTATGATGCCGAGTGGCGAGGTCTGTGGCATGCCTACCTTGCTCTTGGGTACGTATCTGTATTGCTTGCCTTGGCTCTGTTTCTCTAACTCCCTGATGGTGGGTATGAACTGCGGATGGTTTCGCAGCTGTTTGTACGAGGTGGAGTGGGCGGTCATGTAGTTGATGCTGACTGTCTGTGTTGCTGTGAAGGGTGTGCCTTCGCATGTGATTTCGTCAACGATTCCCATTTGCTTGTTGTCGTCTGCCCACCATGTGAAGTAGTGGAGGCGTGAGGTGTAGTCGGTCATGATGCCTTGTCGGTAGCGGATGCGAATGAGCTGTCGGCAGAAGTCGTGAAAGGTGCGTGTGTCGTTGCTGTCGCAGAGCGTGAGTGCAAGCACCGTTTCTATGAATGTGGTGCAGTCGAGACCATGCAGGTTGACGATGAGGTGTTCTTCGTCACCGTTCTCCAACGTGTGGGCAACGTATGGTGTCCCAATGAATTTCTTTCCGAAATACAGCATAGGGTGCTCGCCGCCCCTGTGTGTCTTTGCTTCTTCGAGCAGTTTGACAACGAGTGCGGAGTCTTCTTTTGTGTATTCTGTTTCCTGTGCGTTTGCTTGTTGCGAAAACGTAAATAGGATAGTGGTTATGAAAAGTAGTAGCATGGGAGGAGGGTTGAAGGTTGAGGGTGGGTCAGGTATTTATATTCTCACCTTCTGTCCGTTTATGATGTATGTGCCGGCTGGGAGAGTGTCGGTTGTCTTGTTGCGGAGTTGTCTGCCGTCGATGGTGTATATGCCTTTGCGCTGTGCGGTGTCTGCCGTTGTGTTTGCTATGCCGTCGGGTATGACGGGGGTGAGTGTGATGTTGTCGAATCCGCAGATGCGTTCGCCGTCGCCATCTGGATGGAGGGTGCGGATGCCTATCTCATAGACCTCTGTGCCGTCGGTTTCAATGTCGAAGGTGACGGTTTCCCATTTGTTTGCGGTGGTTACTGATTTCTGCTGTTTGTTGACGAACACGTAGCTTTTGCCTATGTTGTCGGAAACGAGGATGTCGGCGGTGAGTGTGTATTTGCCTTCTTCTGGTTTGATTTCTTGTGAGTATGCTATGTTTGACTCTCCCCATCGCTGGCGTATCCACATAGTCTGCTTGCCTCCGTTGGGGTTCTGTGCCTTGGGTGCGAAGAACTGACTGTAATACATGTCGCCTGACTTGAGGGATGTGAGGTCGTTCTCGTTTTTAGAGCTGTAGTCGATGTTCCATCCTTCGGGAAGGTAGATGGCGCGGTCGCTTGACACTCCGCTTCCACTCATGGCTGTGTATTTGCCTTCGAAGTCGGGGTTGGTGAGTTCCTTTGCATATTCTTTTTCCTGAAAGGGTATGCCTTGTGCTTCACACACCTCCTTCTGTGTGAGTGCTATGTCGTAGATGACGAGGTTGTCGATGGTTCCGACGAAGTCAACGTTGTCGGCAGCATAGGCACCGTCCCACCACTGTGTCCTGCCGATGTAGTTGCGGGCATCGCCTGCGAGTTGCGGAATCATGTATGGCTCGTTCTGGTTGGCTGTGCCGCTTGCGTCTTCAATGCCATTGACGTAGATTTTTGTTATCTTGGTTGCTGCGTCGAATGTTACGGCAAGTTTGTATTCGGTGTTTGTGGCAAGTGTGGTGGCACCATTGACCATAGTGGTGGTGCCTCCGTTGTACTTGATGCCTGCAGAGAGGGCGTTGGCACGGAGGAACATGGAGTTGCCGCTGCCGCTGCCGAAGTCGTAGAGACGTGGTGACTTGGTGAGTGACTTGGGTGTGGCTGTGAGGATGACGGTGTATGAGCGCATCCCATTGAGCAGTCCTTCGTCAACCACGGCATATCCGTTTGTTGAGAATCCGCTTGCTGTGTTGGCTGTGAGGTCGAGTTTGCCGTTTGTCAGCTTCGCTTTCCCCATGAGGGTGATGCCTTCGTCGTTGCCTTCAAACTGGAAGTTGGCGCGTATGTTGTTTGTGATGTCGCGTGGAAGGACGGTGACGGTGATGTCTTTTTTCTCTTCTCCCACCATTGCCGTGAGTGTTACCTCTTTGCTTGCCTTCGGATTGCTGACTATGCCGTTGGGTGTGATGATGCTTTCGTCAGAGGAACTCCATGTTATGTTTTTGTTTGTTATGGTTGTGGCAGGAAGCACGATGTCTGTGCTGATGGTTGTGGGGAGGCTTATCGTCTCGAGTTCTCCCTTTGTGATGTTTCTCTTTATCTGCGATTGTGTCTGGCATTCGCCGGCTGTCACCTTGCGTATGATGGTGAGGTTGCTGTTTGCCTGGACTTCATTGCTGATGCCTATGTTTGAAGTGCAGTCAATCTGCATGTCTATGATGCCGTTTACAAAAACGGTCAGGAACTTGCCGTCTGTTGTCATTGTGAGGTTGCACTTACCGAGTTTGGTCTTGCTGAACCATTTGCCTCCTGTAGTGGCGGTGTTCTCTGTCTGCCAGCTGTCAGCGGTGCCGAGTACGTTTTGGCTTGTGAATGTCTTGCCGTCAATCTTGATGTAGGAATACTGGCTGTCGTTGATGCCGTATGTGAGATTGCCAATGGTGAACAGGTCTCCCTTGTAGTTGGAAGCGTCGATTTCCATGTCTAAAGACAAGGTGCTGCCGGCGGTTGGGGTGGTGTTTTCAGGCATGGCACAGTCTGCCATGATGCTGGTAGGGTATGCCTGTTTGTATGTTGTGTTGACAATCCAGTAGTAGTAGTCGCCATTCATCCATGAGAGTCGCAGTTTGTCGGCTCCGTCTTTAGCTCCCTTTGTGCCTTCTATGACGAAAGGACGGGCATTGCTCTTTGTGGAGTTGCTTGTGATGGCTTCGCTTGCTGTCACCTTGCCGTTTGCATCGAGTGTGTATTTCCATATTTCATGTATTCCGTTCACAGGTACTCCGCAGTACACGGTGTTGGGGTTGTCGCGGTCGATTGCCATGCCTGAGGAGTAACACATCTCCACTCCATTGGTGTGGTGGAACTGTCCGCCGCCGTTTGCTACGAAGCTGACATTCCACTTGTTGCCATTCCATTTGGCATAGTAGTAGTCATGGGTTTTCTTGTCGTTGCTGATTTTCGTCATGCCTATTATTGGATTGCCATCGGCAGCGAATGCTGTGTTCCATATCCAGTCGCGTCTGTCTGCTGTTGCATCGACAACGGTGTTTGGATAATTGCTCTTGTAGGTGTCGGTTTTCTCAACCTTGAAAGTGCCGTTCTGCACGGTGCTGAGTTTCTTTCCTTTCAGGTCGTACAAGCATTTGTCGTTGACGTTGAAGACGTTGCAGTACAGCCAGTTAGGATATTCGTTGTCGGGGTGTCCTGTGGTGTAGGCAAGGTAAATCTTGTCTTTTCCGTTGCTCATATATTTGGCGTATGGACGAGCGCCTGTTGACTGCACCATCTGGTAAGGTCCCCATGTAAACTTGATGTCGTCGTTTTCGTCAGGCATTGACATCTGTGCCACGGTAGGATGCCATCCTATGCCTCGCCAGCACATGTAGATGTGGTCTGGGTCGTCGCTGAGGATGTATGGGTTAGGGTAGGTGGTGTTGTTGGCTGTGGCGAGTCGTTTCTCTTCGCCCAAGGCAGTGATGTCGCCAGGACGCTTTGATATGCGGTAGTAGAAGCATGCCTCATCGGTGTGGCGTGAATAGATTAGCATTATTCGTTCGTCGGGCAGTACAAGGAATGCAGGGTTGTCGTGGTCGTCAGGCTGGAACCAGCTGCGTACAAGCACTTCGTTGGTGGTGTTTGTCTTCCAGTCGATCTGTGTTGCCTTGATGCTTCCGTGATAATCGATGTATCCGAGGTAGGTGGCATTGATGGTGCCTGCCTCGTTTTCGTAGTGCAGTGCTCGTGGGTCGGCAAACCAACACCATGCTCCTTCATCTGCCACTGTGTAACCTGAGAATTGCTGCTCTGTTGTCTGTGCATTTGCAGAAAGGCTGCAAAGCATAGTTGCACTGATAATAATGTAAGATAGTTTCATTAGATAGATTTTTGTATGTTATTTTAATTCTTAATGCTCTTGAATTCTTAATACTTTTGAAGTTTGGTGCTTTTCAGTATGTCTATGATGTCGGCAGGGGTGTCAGCAAATATTCTTGCCCCATGTTGCATGAGTGTGTTCTTGTCGCGGAATCCCCACAGGACGGATATGCATGGCAGGTTGGAGTTGAGAGCCGTGGCAATGTCAACCTCTGAGTCTCCAATGTACACAGCATTGCTGGTGGTGGCTCCCATCTGCTGCATGGCAAGTTGCACCATGTCGGGTGCTGGCTTGCGTTTCAGTTCGGGGCGTTCACCGATGGCAATGTCTATTGTGTCGTGAAACCATTCGTCGTACAGCTCTGTAACTCCTGCCTGTAGCTTGTTGCTGACGATTGCCATTATGTATCCATCAGCCTTGAGTTGCTTTAACGTGTCTGCCACACCGTCGTATAGGCGTGTGTTGTCTTTGCAATGAATTTTATAGTATGCCTTGAATTCGCAGAAACATTGCTCAAATTGTGGATTGTCAGTACCGTTAGGAACGGATAATTCCATAAGTCGCCGTACGCCGTTGCCTACGAAATGGCGTACCTCTTGCAATGTCCGAGCTGGCATGTTGAAGGTACGAAGGGCATGGTTGACGGCATCGCACAAATCCTGCAAGGTGTATGTGAGAGTGCCGTCAAGATCCCATATTATGTATCGTATTTGTTCCATCCCTTCAAAAGTTAGTTTATTTTGGGAAACCAACAGGGTTGTTGAGGATTGGTAACTGCTTGTCGCTGAGTTTCAGCAACTGGCGTATGGCATCAATGTCCATAGTGGCACGAGGCACGGTGCAAAGTCCTGCTGCCTGGCAATACAGGTTGATGTTTTCTGACACGTTGCCGGCATCAACACATCCCATCATGAGTGCTCTTTCGTTCTGACTTCCGAACAATTCATAGTCAATAACCATGACGAGATTAACTGGTGCGGTGAGAACGAAGTCCTGTGAGAATCCCTTGCCTCCAGCAAGTATCCGGCGGTTGTCGCCTTTGGCTGCAAACTTGAGGGTGTTGTCTTCTGCTATGTATTCGTATGCAGCATCGTCAGTGAAGACGAACAGGCGTATTTCCTTACGGTTCATGGCTGTTGGCGCAGTGCGGTGTTCTGCGTCACGGCTAACGCCACATGCAGCCCAGCATAGGTTGCTTAGTTCTAGCTCTGTCAGTTTCTTGTCGCTGTATTCGCGTACAGAGTGACGTGTGGCAAGTGCTTCCATAACGCTCATTGTTGCCTGTGTTTTGTTGGCAGCAGGAAGTTTGATGTCCTGTGCTTTTGCGCCGATGAATGCCAAGGAAGTCAGCGCTGCAAAGATAGCTTTTCTCATAGTTGTTATATTATTATTTAATTTGTATTAATAAGCATTTGCAAATGTAGTGATTAATTCCTAATTACCGTTACTAAACAACTCATTATTTTAGTTATTGCGATTTTTGAGAGCCTTTTCTATTCTTATTTTATGTATGCAGACGAAAAAATGATGTTTTTTCTTTGCCGTTAGTATAATTAGTGCTAAATTAGCACCCGAAATAAAATACACGGGGTGCCTTGTCCGTTTTTTAGCAATGTGTTGAGGACAAAGCTGAGATTATACCCAATGAACCTGATGCAGGTAATGCTGACGCAGGGAGAGTATGATTCATTTCTCAGACGGTGCCTTTTTTGTATTTCACCATTATAAAAAAGAAGGCAAATATGAGGATTTCAATTAACAATGAGGAACATGTGACCGATGCTGTGACGATTGCTGCACTGGCAGAAGAACTGCAATTGCCAGAGCGTGGTGTGGCTCTTGCTGTGAATAATTCTATAGTTCCCCGTGCCACATGGGCAGACAGGGTTGTGAATGAGGGCGATTCTGTTACCATAATAAAAGCTGCTTTCGGAGGATGATACAGTTCATAACTCATTACACCGACACTATTGGATACGTGGATTCTGTGCGTATAGCTCTGGAAGGGGGATGCAGATGGATACAGCTGCGTATGAAAGGGGCAGATGTGGAAGAAGTGCAACGGACGGCAATGCAGGTGTCTGCAATGTGTGCAGAGGTTGGTGCTACGTTCATCATTGATGATCATGTGGAACTTGTGAATCAGACTGGAGCATCAGGTGTGCATCTTGGAAAGAGTGACATGCCTGTTGCTGAGGCTCGTAAGATGTTGGGGGCAGATTGCATAATAGGTGGAACAGCAAATACGATTGATGATGTGGTGAATCTCTATGAGGCAGGTGCCGACTACATCGGATGTGGTCCGTTTCGCTTCACCACTACTAAGACTAATCTGTCACCGGTGTTAGGTCTTGACGGCTACCGTGACATTGTGAATGAGATGAAGGTGCGTGGCATTGATTTGCCGATTGTGGCAATCGGTGGCATTACGGCTGATGATATTCCAGGCATAATGAGTACAGGTGTCACAGGTATTGCTTTGTCGGGTTCCGTGCTTAGGGCTGACAATCCAGTTATGGAGATGAGAAGGCTTTTGGGAATAATGAATAATGCATAGGTTCTTTGATATGTCAAGAAGGCATTAGCACATTTTACCTAACTAAAACTAAATATGCGTTTACAATAATACAATTATATAATGAAGAAATTAGTCATTGCAGGACGTGAGTTTAATTCACGTCTGTTCCTGGGAACAGGAAAATTCAATAACAATGAGCAAATGGCGAAAGCTATTGATGTGTCGGAAACAGAGATGGTCACCGTTGCCATGAAGCGTATAGAGTTGCAGGACAAGCAGGATGACCTGCTGCGCCACATCGTGCAGAACCCTCGAATACAGCTGTTGCCTAACACAAGCGGTGTGCGTAATGCAGAGGAAGCGGTGTTTGCAGCGCAGATGGCACGTGAGGCATTCGGTACTAATTGGCTGAAGTTGGAGATTCATCCCGACCCTCGTTACTTGCTGCCAGATTCCATTGAGACGCTCAAGGCAACGGAGCAGCTTGTAAAACTCGGATTCGTGGTGCTTCCTTATTGTCAGGCAGACCCAACATTGTGTAAGCATTTGGAAGAAGTTGGTGCTGCTACGGTGATGCCGCTTGCTGCTCCTATCGGAACAAATAAGGGACTTCGAATGAAGGACTTCCTTCAGATTATCATTGAGCAGGCAAACGTGCCGGTGGTGGTAGATGCAGGCATTGGTGCTCCTTCACATGCTGCAGAGGCTATGGAGATGGGTGCAGATTGTTGTCTCGTAAACACTGCCATAGCAGTTGCGGGTGACCCTGTAGCAATGGCAGATGCGTTCCGTCAGGCTGTCATTGCTGGTCGTCAGGCTTATGAGGCTGGACTTGGTGCCATTGCAGATAGCGCTCAGGCAAGTTCGCCACTAACAGCATTTCTTAATATGTAATACATGACTCCCATAAGTAGGGAAGACTACGATGCATAAACAATAATAGAATATTATGCCACAAGATAACAAAGCATACGCAAAGAGGGAAAAAGCTTACATGCAAGGGCGGCTTTTCCCGGAAATAAAGGTGGGAATGACAAAGGTCAACCTAACACCTACTGTTGTGAAAGATGAACGCGGCATCCCTCACACCGAGGAGAATGCTCCGGTGTATATTTATGACACCAGCGGCCCTTTCTCTGACCCAGAAATCAAGATAGACCTCAAGAAAGGACTTCCACGAATGCGCGAGGAATGGATTCTGTCGCGTGGTGATGTGGAGCAGCTTTCGGAAGTGACAAGTGAATACGGCAAGATGCGTCTGGCTGACAAGAGTCTTGATCACCTCCGTTTCGAGCATATCGCCTTGCCATACCGTGCAAAGAAAGGCAAGGCAATCACTCAGATGGCTTATGCCAAGGCGGGAATAGTGACACCAGAGATGGAGTATGTGGCTATTCGTGAGAACATGAATTGTGAAGAACTGGGCATAAAAACCCACATCACACCAGAATTCGTTCGCGACGAGATAGCACGAGGTCGTGCTGTACTTCCTGCAAATATCAATCATCCAGAAAGCGAACCAATGATTATCGGTCGTAACTTTCTTGTCAAGATAAACACAAACATCGGCAATTCTGCCACTACCTCAAGTATTGAGGAAGAGGTGGACAAGGCTGTGTGGTCGAGCAAGCGGGGTGGGGATACACTTATGGATCTTTCTACAGGTGAGAATATTCATGAAACTCGCGAATGGATTGTGCGTAACTGTCCTGTACCAGTGGGAACAGTGCCAATCTATCAGGCACTTGAGAAAGTGAACGGACGTGTTGAAGACCTCAACTGGGAGGTTTACAAGGACACGCTTATAGAGCAATGTGAGCAAGGCGTGGATTACTTCACTATACATGCTGGCATCCGTCGTCATAATGTGCATCTCGCTGATTCGCGTCTTTGCGGTATTGTAAGTCGAGGCGGCAGCATCATGAGCAAGTGGTGTCTCATTCACGATAAGGAGTCATTCCTCTACGAACATTTTGATGAGATTTGTGATATTGTAGCACAATACGATGTTGCTCTCTCGCTTGGTGACGGTTTGCGTCCTGGTTGTACTGCCGATGCTAATGATGCGGCTCAGTTTGCGGAACTTGACACCATGGGTGAGCTTGTGCTGCGTGCATGGGAAAAGAACGTGCAGGCATTCATCGAGGGGCCTGGTCACGTGCCAATGCATAAAATACGTGAGAACATGGATCGTCAGCTCGATCATTGTCATGAAGCACCATTCTACACCCTTGGCCCTCTTGTCACAGATATTGCTCCAGGTTACGACCATATCACTTCAGCCATTGGTGCTGCGCAGATTGGTTGGTTCGGCACTGCCATGCTGTGCTACGTGACACCAAAGGAACACCTTGCATTGCCTAACCGTGAAGATGTGCGTACTGGTGTCATCACGTACAAGATTGCGGCACATGCTGCCGATTTGGCAAAGGGACATCCCGGAGCATCCATTCGTGACAATGCCCTTTCAAAAGCACGATTTGAGTTCCGTTGGCGTGACCAGTTCCATTTGTCGCTCGATCCGGAACTCGCTCTCAAGTACTTTGAGGAGGCAGGACACACAGAAGGTGAGTACTGCACAATGTGCGGACCTAACTTCTGTGCGGCAAAGCTGACTCACGATTTGCGAAAAATAAAGTGAACAGATGACAGATAAGCAGAAACGAAGATACAACAGGCACATCATCCTTAAAGGGGTCGGTGTGGAAGGGCAGGAAAGACTTCTCGAAAGTAAGGTGCTGATAGTCGGTGCGGGAGGACTAGGTTCTCCTTGTGCTCTTTATCTCGCTGCTGCTGGCATTGGGAAAATTGGCATTGCTGATGCTGATGTTGTGTCGGTAAGTAACCTGCAAAGGCAGATTATTCACTTCTCAGAAGATGCTGGACTTCCGAAAGTTGAGTCAGCAAGTAGGAAAATGCTGAGTATCAATCCTGACATTCATGTTGAGACGTATCCTGACTTCATCACCTCACAGAATGCTGCAGAGATTTTCAGTCAGTATGACTTTATAATAGATTGTACTGATTCCTTCGCATCTAAATATCTGGTAAATGATACGTGCGTCTTGATCGGCAAACCTTTCTGTATAGCTGGGATAGTAGGTTATGCAGGACAGTTGATGACGCATGTTCCTGGTTCTGCATGTTATCGTTGTCTTTTCCCCGAACCTCCTCATGAGAATCAGGTTGAGACTTGTGCTATGGTTGGTGTGTTGGGAAGTGCAGTAGGCACCATTGGTACGCTGCAAGCAACAGAGGCGATAAAGTATTTGACGGGTATCGGCAATCTGCTGACAAATACAATACTTACTTACGATGCACTTGCTGCACAATTCATGCGGATGGAGTTTGTACGTGATGAGTATTGTCAGTTATGTGGAAAGACTCCAACAATAACTCAAGTCACAGAGTACTCGTTTCAGCCATGTAGAATGAAAGAAAAATAAAACTTAATAATAAACTGAAAAATTACTTACAATTATGAAATCCTTTAATTACTATGCTCCCACACAGGTTGTGTTTGGTCCTGAGACAGAAAACCAGACAGGTAAATTAGTCAAGAAATACGGTGGCAGTAAGGTGCTTGTTCACTATGGTGGCGGCAGTGTAGTGCGTTCAGGTTTGCTTGACCGTGTGTGCAAGTCGCTTGAAGCAGAAGGCATTGCTTATGTAACGCTTGGTGGTGTGGTGCCAAACCCTCGTGTCAGTCTTGTGCGCGAAGGCATTGAACTGTGCCGTAAGGAAGGTGTTGACTTCTTGCTGGCAGTTGGTGGCGGTAGTGTCATCGACTCAATGAAGGCAATCAGTGTGGGGGTGCCTTATAAGGGTGATGTATGGGATTTCTATATTCGTAAGGCATTCGACGTAGAGTGTCTGCCGACTTCATGTGTTCTCACAATTCCTGCTGCAGGAAGTGAGATGAGTGACGGTAGCGTAATCACCAATGACGACGGTGGCTTAAAGAAAGATTATTGTATCAATGAGTTCCGTTGCAAATTTGCGGTCATGAACCCAGAACTTACATACACTCTTCCTGATTGGCAGACAGCATGTGGTGCTGTGGATATGATGATGCACACGCAGGAGCGCTATTTCTCAAAGGACGACGATATGGACATCACCGACAATATTGCTGAGGCAGCCTTCCGTACAGTCATGAACAGCGTGCGCATCGTCTTGAAGGAACCACAGAACTATCGCCATCGTGCGCAACTCATGTGGTCGGGTTCGTTGATGCACAACGATTTGACAGGTTGCGGCACTTCTGGCGACTGGGCAACACATTGTCTTGAACATGAACTTTCAGGTATGTTCGATGTCTCTCACGGAGCTGGTCTTGCTGCTCTTTGGGGTAGTTGGGCACGTTACGTGCTGAATGAGAACCCAACACGTTTTGCACGTTTCGCTGTTAATGTGATGGGTGTAGCTAACGATTTCAACGATACAATAGGCACGGCAGTTCGTGGCATTGAGAAGATGGAAGAGTTCTACCGTTCTATCGGCATGCCAACAAACATACGTGAACTCATTGGTAAAGAGATTTCTGATGCCGAGATAGAGGAGATGGCAGATAAGTGCAGCAATTATGGCAAGGGTACGGTAGGTTGCCTGAAGACTCTTACTCGCGAGGATATGGTCAACATCTATAAGATGGCACGATAACACATAATTTTCCTGGTTATGGAAAAAATTAAAGTGGGAATTATCGGTGCAGGGTGGATTGCTCATAAAATGGCTGTTGCCCTTGCTCCATTGAAAGACGCACAGGTGCTGGCAATATCGTCACGCTCAGAGGAGAAAGCACGCGACTTTGCAGCGCAATACGGTATTCCTAAAGCGTACGGCAGTTATGAGGCAATGGTGTCTGATCCTGAAATTGACTTGGTGTACGTTGCCACGCCTCATTCTCACCATTATCAGCATGCACGGTTGGCAATTGAGCATGGCAAGGCGACTTTAGTAGAGAAGGCGTTCACGGCAAATGCCCGCGAGGCAGAGGAACTGATAATGCTTGCTCACGAGCGTGGAGTGTTCGTCACAGAGGCAATATGGACTCGTTACATGCCTTTGTCGCATAAAGTGAAGGAGTTGATGAATAGCGGAATCATTGGCGAACCACGTGTGTTGACAGCCACATTGTGCTATATGATGGAGCAGAAAGAGCGCATCCTTCGTCCTGAGCTTTGCGGAGGTGCTTTGCTTGACCTCGGTGTTTATGTGCTCAACTTTGCCCGTATGTATTTCGGCACAGACATTACACGCATCGTCAGCAACTGTCATCTTGGTCCTACGGGTGTTGACATGATGGAGAGTATGTCGCTGAGCTATGCTGATGGACGCATGGCGAATCTTCAGTCGGGAGCTTTGACGCTTAACGACCGGCAAGGCATAATCTCTGGCACTGACGGGTATATTCGCGTGGACAATGTCAATTGCCCCGAACTCATAGAAGTGTGGCGCAACTATGAACTTGTTGAGCAGATAACCCGTCCGGCAGACATGGTCAACGGCTATGAGTACCAGGTGCTGGAGTGTAAACGCTGTATTGAAGAAGGGCTGCTTGAATCTCCTATGATACCACATGCAGAAACCGTCAGCATAATGCGGCAGATGGACTCGCTACGTAACGAATGGGGTGTCAAGTACCCTATGGATTAAAATATTGAATAACGACTTATGTTTTCAGACGAATTAAAGAACTACGATTGGGATGAGACAACCGAAAAGATTGCCTCAAAGACAGACAATGATGTGCGACGCGCATTGGCAAAAGAACATTGTGATGTTGAGGACTTTATGGCTCTCCTTTCACCTGCAGCTGAACCATACCTTGAGACAATGGCTCGTTTGAGCCGTAAGTACACCGAGGAACGATTTGGCAGGACAATGTCAATGTTCATCCCTTTGTACATCACTAATTCATGCAGTAATTCGTGCGTCTATTGTGGTTTTCACCGTGAGAACCCAATGGCACGTACCATCCTCACTCCTGAACAGATAGAGAATGAGTATAAGGCAATAAAGAAGTTAGCACCATTTGAGAATATTCTACTCGTCACGGGTGAGAATCCTGCCAAGGCTGGGGTGCCATACCTTGCAAAAGCCATCGATATTGCAAAGAAATACTTCTCAAACATTAAGATTGAAGTGATGCCTCTCAGTGCTGACGAATATAAAGAGTTGTGCGGACACGGTTTGAACGGAGTAATCTGCTTTCAGGAGACCTACAATCGCGAACACTACAACATTTACCACCCACGTGGCATGAAGTCAAAGTTCGAATGGCGCTGTGATGGTTTTGACCGTATGGGACAGGCTGGAGTCCATTCCATCGGCATGGGTGTGCTTATTGGCTTGGAGAAAGAGTGGCGTACCGACGTGGTCATGATGGCACGCCATCTGCGTTACTTGCAGAAGCACTACTGGCGCACAAAGTACAGCGTCAATTTTCCTCGCATGCGTCCTGCCAAGAACGAGGACTTCCATCCTAACTGCTACATGAGCGACAAGGAGCTTGCACAGGCAACATTTGCCATGCGCATCTTTGACCACGATGTTGACATTAGCTACTCAACACGTGAACCTGCGTTCATCCGTGACAACATGTGTACTCTTGGAGTCACGACAATGTCGGCAGAGTCGAAAGTCAATCCTGGTGGTTACCACACATATCCTCAGGCACTTGAGCAGTTCACGGTGAGCGATGAGCGTACTGCCAAGGAGATAAACGCTCGTCTGAAGGAGTTGGGACGCGAACCTGTTTGGAAGGATTGGGACGCAAGCTTTGATTTGTTTGGAAACGCTGCGTGCGGAAACTGACGCACATTATGATAATAGTAATCACATTACCAGATTTTTTCTCAGGAGAAGCTCAGCGTATCGTTGGGCTTCTTCAGAGAGGTGATGTTGATTTGATTCATATACGCAAACCCAACGGGACATTGCTGCAGACGGAGGAACTTATAAGACAAGTGCCAACGCAGTATCGCAGTCGTCTTGTGTTGCACGATCACCACGAACTGGCAGCCAAGTTCGGTTTGCATGGTGTGCATCTCAACAGCCGCAATCCTCTTCCTCCACAAGGATGGACGGGCAGCGTTAGTCGCAGTTGCCACACCATCAATGAGGTGGCAGAGTGGAAGGAGCGTTGCAACTACGTGTCGCTTTCCCCCATTTTCGACAGCATTTCAAAGAAGGGTTATCGTTCAGCATTCACGCGAGAGATGATAGCCGATGCTAAGGCAAGGGGAATCATTGATTCAAAGGTGCTGGCGTTAGGAGGGGTTACCTTTGGTAAATTTAACGAAATATTGGAATTAGGCTTCGGTGGAGCCATGATATTAGGAGACGCATGGAAATAGTTCTTTCAATAGCAGGCAGCGACTCGTCTGCTGGTGCTGGTGTTCAGCAAGACCTGAAGACAATTACGACAATGGGTTGCTATGCGGCAACGGCAATCACGGCATTAACCTCGCAGAACACTCTTGGCGTGCAACACGTGATGCCTGTGCCTGCTGACGTGGTTTGTTCGCAGATTCAGTCAGTGCTTTCTGACCTCGATGTGCGTGCTGTCAAGATAGGACAGGTGCCAGATGCCGAGGTTGCAGCAGCAATAGCAGTAACACTTGAGCAGCATTATCATTCTCATGAAGTCGTGCTGCCTGTTGTTTATGACCCCGTGATGATTTCCACCAGCGGTACGCACCTTATGTCTGCCGAATGCGTCAGTGCCGTTTCCAGGTGCCTTTTCCCTTTGTGTACTCTCGTGACTCCTAACATTCCAGAGACAGAGCATCTGCTTGGCCGCGAACTCATGTGTGTTGAGGACATTATAGAGGCTGGCCACGAACTTTGCACTCTTTACGGCACCAATTTCCTTGTCAAGGGAGGTCATGCTGAGGGCGACGCAATGATAGACCGTCTCTTTACAGTTGATGGCACAATGCGCGAATACGCATCGCCACGTATTAACACCACTAATCTTCACGGCACAGGTTGCACACTCTCCAGTGCCATCGCCTCTGCCATTGCCTTGGGTGAGTCTTTGCCCGCAGCCATTGAGTCGGCAAAACTGTTGGTAACCACAGGTATAGAAAAAGGCCGCTCCATCCACATTGGAAAAGGAAACGGCCCTCTAATATTTTAACTTCAAGTCTTTAATCTTGTAATTTCAAAGCATTTTGAGTCCCATCCTGATGACCTCTTCAACCTTGGCATCAGGTTTGTCTTTGAGTATTGCCTTGATTGCCTTGGCAGCAGGTGCGGGTGGGTAACCCAGAATCTTGAGAGCTTCGAATGCCTCGTTGTAAACCTCGCTGTTAGGAGCCGGTTCAGATGCAGCCTTGATGGCAGAAGCGTCGCCACCCATTGCAAGTGCTGTCACCTTGTCGCGCAGTTCTACTATGATGCGTTGAGCAGTCTTTGCTCCCAGTCCCTTCACCGTCTTTATGAGTTTCTCGTTGCCCTCCATGATGAGCATTGCGAGTTCTGCAGGCGAGAAACTGCTCAGCATGGTTCGTGCCGTGTTGCCTCCAACTCCGCTCACGCTGATGAGCAGCAGGAACAATTCGCGTTCTTTTTTTGTTGCAAATCCGAAAAGCACCCACGCGTCTTCGCGTATTGCCTCATAAACGTACAGCTTTGCTTCTTTCTTGCCGTCAAGTGCCGAGTAGGTGTTGAGGCTTATGTTACATAAGTAACCTACACCGTTGCAGTCGATTGTGGCGGTTGCAGGGGTGAGGTCGTCAATTAATCCTTTTACGTATTCTAACATGTTATAATTTATAAATGTGATTCAAGTCTTGAGTGTTGCTTGTAAGTTGTTAAATAGGTCGAGTCACGCTGAATAGCCATTTGCTATGCTCCTTGTCAAGTCGTGGTGACAAGCGGTCGTATACCGTCTGCTGGTAGTTGTTGAACCACTCCCTCTCTTCGTCGGTCAGCATCTCCGTGAGGATAGGGTAGGTGATGATAGGGCAGAGCGTCAGATGCTCAAACGTGTAGTAAGGTCCGTAGGTCACTCCCTGTACCTCATTGCCGTCGTAAGGGTTTGCTCCCGGTGCCTTTGCCTTGCCGTTCTCACCGCTGAAGTCTGCGTTAACCACGAGCATAGTGTCCTCGTGACGCACTCCATGGCTGCCTTCTATGTAAATGCCAGGCTCGTCAGTTATTATCATTCCAGGCAACAGAGGCGTTGGTCGCCATTGCATGCGGAACTGGTGCAGGTCAATGCTCTCGTGCACAGACATGAACTGACCCACTCCGTGTCCTGTGCCGTGCAGATAGTTGATGCCGTACTTCCACATTGCCTCGCGGGCAAATGCATCGAGCTGTGTGCCGCATGTGCCTTTTGGGAACACGGCAGAGCCCAGTCTTATCCATCCCTTCAACACCAGCGTGTAGTCGCGTCGCATCTCCCATGTCAGAGGTCCCAATGGGATGGTGCGTGTGATGTCTGTTGTTCCGTCAAGATACTGACCGCCCGAATCTATGAGCAGAAGTCCCTCTGGCTTCACCACCACGTCGCTCTCTTCCGTAGGTTCGTAGTGTACGATTGCTCCGTGCGCCGCGTATCCCATGATGCTCACGAAGCTGATTCCCTTGAAGTTCTCCTGTTCGGCACGTAGCGACTCCAGTTTCGCAGCAAGCGTAAGTTCCGTCTCGTTGCCGTTCTGTACATTCTCCATCGTCCACTTCATCCACTTCACCATTGCCACTCCGTCCTTCTCCATGGCGCGTCGGTAACCGTTTATCTCTGTTTGGTTCTTGAAAATCATCATGTGTGCCACAGGACTGTCCTTGCGCACGTTGTTGCGAATGGCTGAGAACACGGCGTAGTTGGTCTTTGCCGGTTGCACCATGATAAATCCGTCGTATGCAGCCACATCGTCGGCAATGCTTTTGTATGGTCTCACATCCACACTCTCGCCCTTCAGGTACTCCTCCACCTCGGGTGTCAGTTTTTCCTTATTAATATACAATGTGGCAGAATGGGGTGTGATGAACAGGTAGCTCACGAGGAACGGCGTGTTCTCCACATCGTTGCACCTGAGGTTCAGTGTCCATGCCACCTCCTCAAGCATCGATACTAACAGGGCACACTCGCCCAATTTCTCGCGGATGCGGTTCAGCTTGCTTTCTGCGCTCTCGCCAGCAAACTCCAATGTCTGCACGAACACCTTCCCGTCGGGTATCTCAGGGCGGTTCAGCCACAGTTCCTCGTATGGGTCTTTATCGGTGTGCAGTTGCAGCCCCTTGATTATTAGGTCGGTGCGCAGACTTTCCACTTCCTCGGTTGTGTTCACCCATCCGTCCACAGCCACCACGGCACCCTTTGGCAGTATGCTGCTTAACCATTCCACAGGAGTTGGGGTACCCTCAATTTTCTCCTTCATCAGCACGAACTCCGTGCCTTGCAACTGCTCTGTGGCAGCAATGAAGTAGCGCGAGTCAGTCCATAGTGCAGCCTTGTCGAGTGTCACCACCGCAGTGCCAGCACTGCCGCAGAATCCGCTTATCCATTCTCTTGTCTTCCATCGCTCAGGCACGTACTCGCCCGAGTGCGGGTCGGTGCTTGGCGTAATGAATGCGCTAATGCCTTCGCGCTGCATCCATTGGCGCAGAGCATTTATCTTTTCATTTGTAGTCATAATCTGTTAGATAATTATCAATTTGCAAAGTAACTAAATTAATTTGAGAAACACGCAAGTAAAGGCAAAAAAGATTACATAACACACTAAATGCCTTTCATTATGCCACGTGTGTTAAGTATATTGCTGCCAAAACACTTATCAATAAGTTTGACATAAATCAAATAGTGCGTCTTTTTTCTGCTGTTTACGCGTGTTTCCGCAACAAAAAGACACTTTTTCTATCTTTTTTGTGGCATAATCACATTTTTTTTGAAAAATTGTTGTGAGTTTTGTAAAAATCCTATAACTTTGCATCGGTTTTGAAAGAAACCACACACAGACACAATACTTTCATACACGTCCGCCCTGAATTTCAGGGTTTGAATGACGGCTAATAAAGAGAAATAAAACACGAGTGGGCAGCGGCTCACATTTTTTAGAGACAACCAACAAGAATTTATAAACAATAAATAACAACCCCAAAAACATTTTTTTAACATGGACGCAAAAAAAGTATTGGAAGACCTCAAGCGTCGCTTTCCAAATGAACCTGAGTATCATCAGGCAGTAGAAGAAGTTCTCGGTACAATCGAGGAAGAGTACAACAAGCACCCAGAGTTCGACAAGGTGAACCTCATCGAGCGTCTCTGCATTCCAGATCGCGTTTATCAGTTCCGCGTTTCTTGGATGGATGACAATGGCAACATCCAGAACAACATGGGTTACCGTGTACAGCACAACAACGCTATCGGCCCTTACAAGGGAGGTATCCGTTTCCACTCTTCAGTAAACCTTGGTATCCTCAAGTTCCTCGCATTCGAGCAGACTTTCAAGAACTCACTCACTACACTCGCTATGGGTGGTGCTAAGGGTGGTTCTGACTTCTCTCCACGTGGCAAGTCTAACGCTGAGGTTATGCGTTTCTGCCAGGCATTCATGCTCGAGCTCTACCGTCACATCGGTGCTGACTGCGACGTTCCTGCTGGTGACATCGGCGTAGGTGGTCGTGAGGTAGGTTACATGTTTGGTTCTTACAAGAAGTACACTCGTCAGTTCGAAGGTGTCCTCACTGGTAAGGCTCTCGAGTTCGGTGGCTCACTCATCCGTCCTGAGGCTACAGGTTACGGTACAGTATATTTCCTCCGTGCTATGCTCAACACTAAGGGCGACTCTGTTGAGGGCAAGAAGGTTCTCATCTCAGGTGCAGGTAACGTTGCTCA
>JAZLHP010000073.1:0-21110 GCA_045616905.1 Bacteroidaceae bacterium | reverse complement strand
ATTTATCACTCGAAATGTCGGATGAACCATTAATTTTTAGGAAACTATGAAGAAGTTTATTCTTGCTGCACTCGTTGCAGTTGTATCTGTATCTGCAAATGCGCAGGTTTGGGTAGGTGGTGAAGTTGGTTTCACTACATCAAAGACTACAGTATTCGGTGACGAAGTTGCTAAGGCTTCAAATGTAAAGGTTCTCCCTGAGATCGGTTACACTCTCAATGACAACTGGGACATCGCTACTACAATCGGTTACCAGCACGCTGAGAACACAGACATCCTCGGTTTCGATTGCGAAAAGGCTAACGCTTTCGTTCTTAGCCCATACGCACGTTACACTTATGCTAAGGTTGGTTCACTCAAGTTCTTCGTTGACGGTGGTTTCACTTATGCAAACATCAGCGAGAAGGCTGTTGAGGACAAGGCTAACCTCTGGAACATCGGCATCCGTCCAGGTCTTGCTTACTCACTCAGCCCAAAGACTACTATCGTAGCTCACGTTGGTGACCTCAGCTACTCATTTGTTAAGATGGGTGATGTTAAGACAAACGCATTTAACCTTGGTGTTACAAACGCAATCACATTCGGTGTTTACTTCGGTCTCTAATAAGTGACCCCGAAACGGTACAATAAGGAAAGCCGAGAAGCAGTTCGCTTCTCGGCTTTCCTTGTTATTGTCGGGGCAGGAGGACGGCTTTTCCGGATTATAGACTTTCCGAATCGACGAGGTTCTTTAGATTGTCCAGATTGACCGATTCCAGACTGTTATGATTACCAAATCTTCACGCGTTTTTCTGGTGCCACGTACATTGGGTCATTCTCTGTGATGCCGAATGCGTCGTACCACATATCGATGAGTGGGAGCGCTCCGTTGACGCGCCATTCGCCGAGTGAGTGAGGGTCTTGAGTGGTGAGTCGGCGCATCTCTGCTTCTGTGATGTTCTGTGCCCACACTCCTGCGTAGGCAAGGAAGAAGCGCTGCTCAGGTGTGAATCCGTCCTTGACAGGCAGAGGGTTGTCCTTTGTGGCGTTCTTGAATGCTGCATAGGCGAACTTCAGACCTCCGTGGTCGCCGAGGTTCTCGCCGCAGCATAGGTCGCCGTTGCCCATGAGTGCCTCTGTGCCTTCTTCTGGGTTGGCAGGAAGAACGGTGATGGCTGAGAAGAAGTCTTTGATGATTTGTGCACGCTCGTTGTATTTGTGGCCATCGCCTGACACCCACCAGTCACGGAAGTTGCCGTCTTTGTCGAACTGGCGTCCCTTATCGTCGAATCCGTGACTCATCTCATGGCCGATAACCACTCCGATGGCTGCGTACTTGAATGCGTCGTCAGCCTCCATGTCGAAGAATGGGTACTGGAGTATTCCTGCAGGGAAGCAGATTTCGTTGGTGGTAGGGTTGTAGTATGCGTTGACGGTTTGTGGTGTCATGTGCCATTCTGTTGGGTCAACAGGTTTGTGCCACTTGCGGTCGATTGCATCCTTGTTTCCCCAAATTCTTACTTGCTTCATGTTCTCGTAGAGAGTCTTTGAAGGGTCGATGACCATTGATGAGTAGTCGCGCCAAGTGTCTGGATAGCCAATCTTCACGTAGAATGCGTCAAGCTTCTCGTGAGCGGCTTTCTTTGTATCTTCGCTCATCCACTCCTGTGCGTCAATGCGTTCGCCGAGTGCCACCTGAAGGTTCTTGACAAGCTGCTGCATGCGTTCCTTATTTGCCGCAGGGAAATATTTCTCCACGTACATCTTGCCTACGGCATTGCCGAGCACTCCGTTGACGGAGCTGACAGAGCGCTTCCAGCGTGGTCTCTTCTCCTGTGTGCCAGACATCTTGCGAGAGTGGAAGTCGAACTCCTCGTCGTAGATGACGTCGCCAAGCATAGTGCCTGCACCGTCGAGAATCTGCCATTGCAACCAGTCCTTGAGCACCTCCACATCGGTGTCGGCAAGTACCTTGAGAGCCTCCTTGATGGCTTCTGGCTGACCAACGTCAATGTAGTCGATGTCTGTGATGCCCTGAGCGTCAAAGTAAGTCTTCCAGTCGAACCCTTTGTACTCTTCGGTGAACTCTGCGAAGGTCATCTTGTGATAGTTGCTTGCTGGGTCGCGAAGCTCCACGTTGTCCTTTCCAGCCTTTGCCATGCGTGTTTCAAGAGCGACGATGTTCTCCATCTTCTTCTGTGCGGCAGCTGGTTTCTCTCCAGCGAGCTGGAACATGTTGACGATGTGTTGCTTGTATGCCTCAAGGATTTTCTTGTTTGCCTCGTCGTCCTTGACATAGTAGTCACGCTGAATGCTGTAGCCGCTTTGTGATAGGCTCAGGAGGTTCTCTTTGCTTGACATCATGTCGGCACTTATGTACGCACCCCACAGCTCGCCGAAGCCAATGCCTTCGGAGTTCATCTGAATGACGAGGTCAATCCATTGCTTTGTGTTCTTCACCTTGCTTACGCGCTTCAGGTCGTTGAGAACTGGTTTTACGCCGTCTTTGTTCTGGCGTGCAGAGTCCATTCTCATGGTGTAGAGGTCGCCAATCTTCTGTCCGAGCGAGCCCTTTTCCTGTGGTGTGGATGCTAATTCTTCAATGATTTCACGAATACGCTTGTTGTTCTCTTCCGAAACAGTGTCGAATGAACCGAAACGTGCGTATTCAGGACCGAGTGGGTTGTTTTTGCGCCAACCTCCGCACGCATACTGGTAAAAGTCGCTGCCAGGCTTTGCTGTCTGGTCCATGTTCTCCATCTTGATGCCGATGCTCTGTGCATTTGCACCTGTCGCCATTGACATTGCTACCATGGTGATAATGTGTTTTGTCTTCATATAATAGATAAAATAGTTAAGTTAAATGCTTAATAAGGTTGATCGCATTAGGACAAGCGTGTGTCTTCATGAAGCGACTTGTTAAGCTAAGCAGACACCTGCTCCGTCTCTGCCTCACTTGTTGCCGAATCTTGCATCAGGCAGTGCCTCATGCTTCTTCAACGCAAAGCTTTCAAAGAAGGAGCAGGTGTGGTTAGAATTATTTGTTTTCGAAGTTTTCTATCTTGTCGGTGTTTGACAATAAGAAGTCAATGTCGTCGTAGGCATTCATCAGGCAGTACTTCTTGTAAGAGTTGATGTCGAAGTGCTCTGTGTTGCCTGTCTCAAGGTTTGTGACCGTCTGGTTAGGCACGTCCACCTTGACCTCTGCCTGAGGGTTCTTTGCAATTGTTGTGAACAACTCAAGCTGGAACTCGCGGCTCACGATTACTGGAAGCACGAAGCAGTTGAGAAGGTTGTTGCGGTGGATGTCTGCAAATGATGAGGAGATAACGACGCGTACGCCGTAACCTGCTATTGCCCATGCTGCGTGCTCACGGCTCGAACCTGAGCCCCAGTTCTGACCTCCCACGATGATTTCGTGGATGCCCTTGCTTGGTGCTGCTGAGAATTCAGGCTTGTTCATCACGAAGTCTGCTATTGGCTCATTGTTGGCATCGTAGCGGAGGTCGTGCATGAACGCGTCGCCATAGAACTTAGGGTCGCGTGTGGTGAACGCAAGATAACGTGCAGGGATGATGTTATCTGTATTGTTGTTGTCAATCTCAATTGGAATGCAGGTTGACTGGACTATGTTGAATTTTTCTTTAGCCATTTTGTTCGGAAATTTTTCGGGATTTCGAGGGAACTCGAGGTGTCGAAGTGTCGATAGATTGAGTTATCGGTGGTTTGATGTGTCGAGAGATCGAGATTCCGAGGTTTCGGGTTATCGAGGGTTCGATTTTCGGGAAATTAGAGTTTTCTTGGGTCTGTGATTACCCCTGTGATAGCGCTTGCTGCCACAACGAGTGGTGATGCAAGGATGGTGCGTGCGCCTGGTCCCTGACGTCCTACGAAGTTGCGGTTGCTGGTTGAGATGGAGAGCTTGCCTGCTGGCACCTTGTCTGGGTTCATTGCAAGACATGCTGAGCATGATGGGAGACGGAGTTCGAAACCTGCCTCTTCAAGAATCTTGTCGATGCCTTCGTCAATGATTTGCTGGCGTACAAGCCATGATCCTGGCACGAGCCATGCCACTACGTTGTCTGCCTTCTTCTTTCCCCTGACAACCGATGCGAATGCACGGAAGTCCTCTATGCGACCGTTTGTGCAGGCGCCGAGGAAGCAGTAGTCAACAGGTGTTCCCTCGAGTTTCTGTCCTGGTGTGAACTGCATGTAGTCGAGCATGCCAAGGAACTGTTCCTTCTCAGAGTCAGACATTCCGTCGAGGGTAGGGATGCACTCGTCGATGGCAATTCCTGCACCTGGGTTTGTTCCGTAAGTGATGCGTGGTGCAATGTCTTCAGCCTTGTAAGTCACTTCCTTGTCGAACACTGCATCGTCGTCGCTCTTCAGTTTCTTCCATTCCTCAACAGCCTTGTCCCATGCCTCGCCCTTTGGAGCGTACTCGCGTCCCTTGAGGTATTCGAAAGTGATGTTGTCAGGTGCGATGAGACCAGCACGGCTACCCATTTCGATTGAGAGGTTAGAGAGTGTGAGACGTCCTTCCATGCTCATGTTGCGGATGGCAGAACCTGCGTATTCCACTGCATAGCCTGTTGCACCCGAAGTGGTCATTTGCGCCATGATGTAGAGGGCAACGTCCTTTGCCGTTGTCTTCTCAGGGAGAGTGCCTTCGATGTTGATACGCATTGTCTTTGGCTTTGACTGAAGTATGCATTGCGATGCGAGCACCTGTGCCACCTCACTTGTTCCGATGCCCATGGCGATGGCTCCAACAGCTCCGTGAGTGGATGTGTGTGAGTCGCCGCACACGATTGTCATGCCTGGGAGCGAGAGTGCCTTCTCAGGACCTACGACGTGGATGATGCCATTGTCCTTAGTGCCCATTGCAAAGTGCTTGATGCCGAACTCTGCACAGTTGGCGGCGAGAGTTTCCACCTGTTTGCATCCTACAGGGTCGTCGATGCGCTCCTGCTGGTCAGAAGGTGTGTTGTGGTCAGGCATGGCAATGACATGGTCAGGACGGAACACCTTGATGTTCTTGTCGCGCAGAGTGTCGAAAGCCTGTGGTGAAGTCACCTCGTGAGCGTAGAGGCGATCAATGTATAATTGTGTAGGACCGTCCTCCACGTTCTGTACAACGTGAGCGTCCCAGATTTTGTCGAATAATGTTTTACCCATAATGATTATTGTTACCTCGTGTCGGGCACGGGGACTTTACTTCTTGAATTTGTTAATAGCGTCAATGTATGCCTCTACCGAAGCAGTCACGATGTCGGTGTTTGCACCGAATCCATAGTAAACGCGACCGTCGTACTCAACCTGCATGTGAACTTTTCCAAGGTCGTCAGAACCCTTGCTGATAGCCTGGATGGTGAATTCCTTGAGAGTCATCTGACGCTTGATGATGGTCTTGAGAGCATTGATTGCGGCATCAACAGGGCCGTTGCCACTTGATGCAGCTTCGAACTTCTCGCCTGCAATGTCAAGTCCGATGGAAGCAACGCTTCGAACACCCTTGCCTGTTGTGACCTGAAGGTAATCGAGTTTGATGTTGTCGCCCTCTGTGCGCTCTGCACCTGCAAGCACGAGAATGTCATCATCGGTGAGTTCCTTCTTCTTGTCGGCAAGTGCAAGGAAGTCAGCATAGAGCTTGTCGAGTTTCTCTCCATCAACATCTACGCCGTTGATGTGAAGGCGATACTTGAGGGCAGCACGGCCAGAGCGTGCTGTGAGCACGATGCTTGCCTCCTCGATACCCACATCCTTAGGGTTCATGATTTCGTAAGTCTCAGAATTCTTGAGCACGCCGTCCTGATGAATGCCAGATGAGTGAGCAAAGGCATTCTTGCCTACGATAGCCTTGTTTGGTTGCACAGGCATGTTCATCAGAGAAGACACCATGCGAGAAGTAGGGTAGATCTTTGTTGTGTTGATGTTTGTCTCGATGTTGTATTCTGGGTGAAGCTTGAAAATCATTGCAACCTCTTCAAGAGATGTGTTGCCGGCACGTTCGCCGATGCCGTTGATTGTAACCTCAACCTGACGAGCACCTCCGAGCACACCAGCTACGGTGTTGGCAGTAGCCATGCCGAGGTCGTTGTGGCAATGGGTGGAAAGGATTGACTTGCCTGCTGCAAAAGCATCTACATGCTCATAGAGGTAGGCAATCTTCTCCTGGTATTCGTTAGGTACGCGGAAACCTGTTGTGTCAGGGATGTTACATACAGTAGCACCAGCCTTTGTAACAGCATCAATCACGCGAGCAAGATACTCGTTATCGGTGCGTCCTGCATCCTCTGCATAGAACTCAACGTCCTCAACATAGCGCTTTGCATACTTAACGGCACGCACGGCACGCTCAATGATTTCCTCTGGTGTCGAGTTGAACTTGTACTTGATGTGCGAAGGCGATGTGCCGATACCAGTGTGTATGCGGCCACGCTTTGCGTACTTAAGAGCCTCAGCAGCCACATCAATGTCTTTCTCTACTGCACGTGTGAGTGCGCAGATTGTAGGCCAAGTCACGGCCTTGGAAATCTCAACAACGCTGTTGAAGTCGCCAGGGCTTGAGATTGGGAAACCTGCCTCGATGACATCCACTCCCAACGCTTCCAGCTGACGAGCCACCTGAATCTTCTCAACGGTGTTGAGCTGGCATCCAGGCACCTGTTCGCCGTGGCGCAGTGTGGTGTCGAAAATGTAAAGTCTATCTGCCATAATTTTTATGTATTAATTTTATTGTTCCGTTAATAAAAAATAAGCCTTCCCCACATGGTTGTGAGAAAGGTTCATCGTTATGAGATTGCACACAAATTATTATACACACACCTTTCTCACCGCGGCTCATCTAAGTCGTAGTGCGAGAATGCCTGTGATAATGTTTGCAAATGCAGTCATGTCTATCCTTATTTATTATATTTGAGTGCAAATGTAACGTTTTTTCGCCAACCTACAAAACTTTTGAAAAAGAAATTGCAGATTTGGTGCCGTTTTCATCTTTTTTGATTGCAAACACATGGGCGTATTATGCTTGGTGCGATGAATGTTCACGGCTATGTTGAAGCATTTGTGGCAGTACGTTTTTTATACCATCACTTGTGATTCGAGTCGGTCATCACTTAAGACTGGTGCCTGTCATCAGTAATGACCATAGAAAGCGTCAGCTGCATATCACGGAACTATGGTGCAAGGTGAATACAGAACCAAATGTATGTCATCTCAAATCTCCCCCGCAGGGAAGGCTTTGAGTATGCATGTGGTTCATTTTCCTAATTGAGATTTGAGATACTCAATTACCTCTCGTATTCTGTGGTGTCAACTATGCCAGCTTCCATGAGAGCCTCCTTTCGTTCGATGCATGTGCCGCACTTTCCGCAATGCTTGTTGCCGCCTTTGTAGCACGACCATGTCTCGCTATAGTCGATGCCGAGCGCTTTGCCGTGACGTGCAATTTGTGCCTTCGTGATGTTTGTGTATGGCGCGAATATCTTCACCTTTGTGTCGGTGCCTGCTGTCATGGCGTTGCTCATGGCATCGATGAACTCAGGACGGCAGTCGGGGTAGATGTTGTGGTCGCCTCCGTGGTTGGCAATGAGCACCCGTTGCAATCCGTTGCTTTCGGCTATGCCACATGCTATGCTTAGCATTATACCGTTGCGGAAAGGCACTACGGTGCTTGCCATGTTTTCTGAGTTGTAGTGCCCCTCAGGTATGGCGTTCCCTCCCTCCAGCAGCGATGATTTGAAGTGCTGCTGCATGAATGACAGGGGTAGGGTAATGTGCTTGATGCCGAGTCGGTCGCAATGCATCTTGGCGAGTGGAATCTCGTTAGCATTGTGGTTGCTTCCGTAATCAAATGAAATGCCCAGGGCTATCTCGTCCTTGTATTCGTAGAGCATGGTGATGCTGTCCATGCCTCCTGATACAACTATCAATGCGTCTTTGCTCATGTGAAATGGGGTGTTGTCGGGTTAATCATCTGCTTACAGGAAGAAATCCTCCACTACCTTTGCCACGCCGTCTTCCTCGTTGCTGAGTGTCACGTGGTCGGCAGCTGCCAATACTGGCTCCTTTGCGTTTGCCATTGCCACGCCAAGACCAGCGTACTCAATCATGGACAGGTCGTTGAATCCGTCGCCACATGCCACCATCTCTTCACGTGTCATGCCTATCTTGTCCAGAAGGATTTCAAGGCACTTTGCCTTGTCGATGCCCAGAGGTACGAGCTCCATGAAGAATGCCTCGCTTCGGAACACGTTCATGGTGTCCTTCAGTTTCTCTGCCATCTCCAGCTCCAACTCGTGCAGAGGTTCAGGCTTGCCGACGATGAGGCATTTAGGTAGTTTGTACGTGACCTCCTCAAGGAAATTGTCAACCTTGCGTATCGGCATCTTGTTGAGGAATGCCTCGTACACCACATACTCATCGTCAGGATTCTCTGTGATGATGTTGCCGTCGAGGTCGTAGCTCAGTATGGCAAATCCGCAACGCTTGGCGCAGTCGTAGAGATAAGGCTTCACTTCGTCGGGCAGCACGTTGGAGTGGATGCACTCCTTTGTCTGCCAGTTGATGATGTTGCCACCGTTGAAGGCGAGTATGTAACCTCCATATTCTGCCATTCGCAGTTCGTCAGCCAAAGGCGCAATGCCGTATGTTGGTCGTCCGCTTGCAAGCACGAGTTTCATTCCTTGCTGCTCCGCTTTGATGAGCGCGTCGCGTGTCACGGGCGATAATGTCTTGTCGTTTTTTGTGAGTGTGCCGTCGATGTCCAGCACCAGAATCTTGTATTTCATAATATGCCTTATGTGGTTCTTTTTTAGAAAGCAATGACCTTCACGTAATCCTTCAGCCAGTAAAGGCTGTTGCCGTAGTTGCCTTGCGAGTCAGAGATGAGGATGAGTGTGCGTCTGCCATCGCTGAGCTTAGGTCCGAGGCACATCCCCTCGTAGTTGGCAATGTTCTGGTGAGCGATGTTGAGTTTTGTTGTGAACTCTGCCAGCAGTTCCTTTGCCATGAATGAGGTCTGTGGCAGGTTGCTGAGCTTCGTGTCGGGATTGACCACCGTCGATGCTGATGGCATCACTCTGTAAATCTTGCACTTCACGAAACTGCCCACGTATTTGTCGTCAACGTAGAACTCACGTTCAAGTACGAGCAGCGATCCGTCGTCAAGTGCTGTCATGGCAGGTACTCCGAAAGCGTACTGCTTGCCCACTTTCTTTGCCGTGGCAGCATCAGTCTTGTATGCATACTGCGCCTCTGCCTGCAGGTCTTGGTTGAAAGAGATGACGCGAAGCAAGCAACCTGTCTTGTTGGCACAGCTTGAACGCTCTCCGTCAGCCTTCAGCGTGTGTTCTGTGACGCTCCAGAACTTCTTCGTCACATCGTTGTAGGTCAATGCCTCAAACCCGTAGTTAGGGTAGATGGCGGTTATGCCTGCGTTGTTGGGAACGGCGAGTGAGCGTCCTGTCAGCTTTCCGTCGAGTGTGTACTCCTTGATTTGCTGGTCGCCCTCTCCGCTTATGAACAGGGTGTTGGTTGATGGCACGAAAGTCACACCCTCGCAATCTCGTACAGAATATCCGTCACTTCCTGTCTTAGCCTCAGGGTTGCTTTTGAACGCACCTCGTGCAACATACATAACGCTGGCGTTGTTAGGTTCCAGTTTTATGGTGAAAGGGTAGTAGCCGTCAGCCTTCTCCTTGTCGCTAACCACGGCATACTGGTCGTTTCCGAGCCATGTGATGCCGCTGTAGTTGCCACCTGCCACATTCCATTCTGCCATGTTCTTCTGGTCGTTCACCGTAATTGTCCACAACTCCTTTCCGTCGCCTATGTTCACGGATTTGGTTCCGTTGTTTACTCGCTCTCCAACTGTGAAAGCCCTCTTTATGTTTGACACAAGGTCGTCGTTGTCTTTCTGTGCCGATAGCGTCATGTTGGCAGCCGTCAGCAATGCTATTGTCAGTAATGTCTTCATACGTTAATCATAATAATAAATTATCACGGCACAAAGTTATGCAATTTAATTCAAACACAAACACTCTTTTTATATTAGTAAGTAAAATTTGTGAATCTTTTACATTTGATGTGCTTCTCTCTTCTCGCATTCACACTTTTTTCGTAAATTTGCCACAATAAGAGCATTGCTCGCAAGGGAAACCCCGTTAACTGAATATTAAAATATTATAATGTATAGATGGATAAGAATAAAGACCCAATGGGGGCTGCTATAGCCGATTATTGGCGAACAGGCGGCAAGGCAGGAAAGCTGCGCGTGTTCTCTCCTGACTTCGATGAGGATGAGATTCCAGTGGACACACTCTTCCGCACTTACGACGAGATGCCGTCGCTTGAGCAGAAGGCACTTGAGCTGTCCTGCGGACGCATACTCGATGTGGGTGCAGGAGCAGGTTGCCATAGTTTGGCATTGCAGGACATGCACAAGGATGTCACGGCAATAGACATTTCGCCGCTTTCCGTTGAGACCATGATAGCTCAAGGTGTCGACGAAGTGCTTATGCAGGACTTCTTCACCATCGACGGACAGTACGACACTATTCTCATGCTGATGAATGGCATTGGCATAGTGGGTACACTCGATCGCTTGCCCGATTTCTTTAATCATATTGACAAGGTGATGGCGCAAGGAGGACAGCTGCTGCTCGACTCGTCCGACATCTGTTATCTGTTTGAAGAGGAAGATGGAGTTATCTATCTGCCGGAGGGCGATGGTTATTATGGTGAGTTGGAGTACCAGATGCAATACAAGCGCATAAAGGGAGAGCCGTTCCCATGGCTTTATATCGATGCCGACACGTTGGCTGACGAAGCAGCGAAGCATGGCTTCGTGGTGGAGGTGGTGATGGAAGGCGACCATTATGATTATCTTGCACGAATAACACGTGTCAACGAGTGACTTTTCATGTAGAAAAGACATTTGTTATTGCTTATGCCATTGTGACGATTCTTATGAATTGCGCAATGGCATCATTGTTTTGTCATAAAAAGTGACATGATTTCGGTTTTTATCATAGCAAAGTGCGACAAAATGTCATACGTGGCACGTTGTGGCATTTGAATTTCACATGTGGCACGATATTTGAATTATAAAAAAGCGTCGGCGATGATGAAAATCTTCACAGGCACAATGCCAACGAGCAATGGTGCTCAGGCTATACATTATTAATTAAAAGAAATAATAACTAAAAAAATAAGATTATGGGAAAGATTATTGGAATTGACCTTGGTACAACAAACTCTTGTGTATCAGTATTTGAAGGCAACGAGCCTGTAGTTATCGCAAACTCTGAGGGCAAGCGCACTACACCATCTATCGTAGGTTTCGTAAAGGACGGCGAGCGCAAAGTTGGTGACCCAGCTAAGCGTCAGGCTATCACAAACCCAAAGAACACAGTGTTCTCTATCAAGCGTTTCATGGGTGAGACTTACGATCAGGTGCAGAAAGAAATTTCACGCGTTCCTTACTCAGTGGTAAAGGGAGACAACAACACACCACGTGTTGACATTGAAGGACGTCTTTACACTCCGCAGGAAATCTCAGCCATCATCCTTCAGAAGATGAAGAAGACAGCAGAGGACTATCTCGGACAGGAGGTTACAGAAGCAGTCATCACCGTGCCTGCATACTTCTCTGACTCACAACGGCAGGCTACTAAGGAGGCAGGACAGATTGCAGGTCTCGACGTTAAGCGTATCGTCAACGAGCCAACAGCTGCCGCTCTCGCTTATGGTATCGACAAGGCAAACAAGGACATGAAGATTGCAGTCTTCGACCTCGGAGGTGGTACATTCGATATCTCTATCCTTGAGTTCGGTGGCGGTGTGTTCGAGGTTCTCTCAACAAATGGTGACACTCACCTCGGTGGTGACGACTTCGACCAGGTAATTATTGACTGGCTCGTGCAGGACTTCAAGTCAGCAGAAGGAGTTGACCTCTCACTCGACCCAATGGCAATGCAGCGTCTCAAGGAGGCAGCAGAGAAGGCTAAGATTGAACTTTCAAGCGGTTCTTCAACCGAAATCAACCTCCCTTACATCACAGCAGCAGGTGGCGTGCCAAAGCACCTCGTTACTACACTCACACGTGCAAAGTTCGAGAGCCTTGCACACGGTCTCATCCAGGCTTGTCTCGCTCCATGTCAGGCAGCCGTTAAGGATGCAGGCGTCAGCACAAGCGAAATCGACGAGGTAATCCTCGTAGGTGGTTCAAGCCGTATCCCAGCTGTTCAGCAGGTTGTTAAGGAATTCTTCGGCAAGGAGCCTTCAAAGGGCGTGAATCCAGACGAGGTTGTTGCTGTAGGTGCATCTATCCAGGGTGCCATCCTCAACAAGGAAGAGGGCGTGGGCGACATCGTACTCCTCGACGTTACTCCACTTAACGTAGGTATCGAAACTCTCGGTGGTGTCATGACTACAATGATTGAGGCTAACACTACAATCCCATGCAAGAAGACTGAGACATTCTCAACTGCTGCCGACAACCAGACAGAGGTTACCATTCACGTACTCCAGGGCAACCGTCCAATGGCAGCACAGAACAAGTCAATCGGAAACTTCAACCTCGCAGGTATCGCACCAGCACGTCGTGGTGTTCCACAGATTGAGGTGTCATTCGACATCGACGCAAACGGTATCCTCAAGGTGTCTGCTAAGGACAAGGCAACTGGCAAGGAGCAGGAAATCCGCATCGAGGCATCAAGCGGTCTTTCTAAGGAAGAAATCGAGCGTATGAAGGCAGAGGCAGAGGCTAATGCTGATGCTGACAAGAAGGAGCGCGAGCGCATCGACAAAATCAATCAGGCAGACTCAATGGTGTTCCAGACAGAGAACTTCCTCAAGGAGAATGGCGACAAGGTTCCTGCTGACGACAAACCAGCAATCGAGAAGGCAATCGAGGAACTCAAGAAGGCAAAGGATAGCGGCGACCTCGCAGCAATCGATAACGCCATCAACGGTCTTAACTCAGTAATGCAGGCAGCTTCACAGAAGATGTACGCAGCTGGTGCTCAGCCAGGAGCAGGTGCACAGGCAGGTCCTGACATGAATGCAGGTGGCTTCCAGGGTGGAGCTCAGAGCACACAGAACAGCGGTGCTCAGCAAGCTGCAGAAGACGCAGACTTCGAGGAGGTCAAATGAGACCGATAAGTAAAGATATAACAAAACACTATCAAATAGCGTGTAGCTCAATGAGTTACACGCTATTTGCATTTTATAGGCTCATGTTTATTATGTGCTTATTATTCCTTTTTTTACGGCGTTTTTGCTACATGTGTGTAACGGGTGAACAATATAGAAAAAATTGTACCTAAACATACTTATCAATACTTATTACTACTTAATAGTAGATGACGTCCAGTATCTAAGTTGTAGATGAAGTATGCTAAAAGTGCAAAATAGGTCATTATATTAACTCATTTAACGTAACAAAAAGATGCCAAATTTAGGAATTGAAATCAAAAGAAGGTGCAGATTCTGTGGTAAAGAGTTTATTATCAAGACTCTAGACAGTTACTATTGCAGTCCGAAGTGTAGTAAGGCTGCTCATGCACGTAAGAAACGAGCTGAAGAAAAAGAGAGGAAGATGGCTTTAATAGCCAAGATGGTTCCTACCATTCGTGAATATTTCTCGGTCAAGGAGGCTGTTGCCATTTATGGTGTAGAACGCCAAACACTTTATCGTCTATTGAGAAAGGGTATCATACCTTGTATTAATATTGGAGAACGTATGACTCGAATTAGAAGAGCCGATCTCGAATCCATGTTTCTAAAGCGCCCTATAGCACAAGCGATAAAAGAAACACCGTTACCAAAGTTGTACAGCCTCGAACCAGAAGACTGCTACACTATTGGTGAGGTCTGTGAGAAATATCATATCAATGACAGTTCTGTATGGACACATGTTAGGAAGTATTCTATTCCCTCTCGTCAGATTGGAAACTATGTCTATGTACCAAAAGAAGAAATCGATAAACTATATAAATCAGAACAGTAATGAGAAAACCGTTATTACACACAAAGGTCACGGTCAAACTCAGAAAGTCTGAGTACCGTGAAGAGTGGTACCTCGTTGTTGAGTCGTACCCTGTACGCAAGCCTGATGGCGGTAAGCCTGGGCGTATAATTGAATCTGTAAATAGAATAATAACCACACCAATCTGGGACACTACAGCCATTACTGGTATTGATGCGGATGGCAACTATAAGTACAAGCCAAAACGTGATACAAATGGTATCATCCAGTGTACTTCTCGCCTTGATAGGGAAGCATGCATTTATGCTGATAAAGTACGTGCACTTCGTCAGCAGGAATATGATACTGCTGTAGTATATTCAGATAGAGAGCAGGAAATGATTGCGCAGAATGAGCGTATGGAGCAGGACTTTATCGCTTACTTCAATAGCATTATATATAAGATACATCCTAATAGTTCAAATTCTATCATCGTGAATTGGACTCGTGTTGGCAAGCTGCTCAGCATTTATTCTGAGGGCAAGCCAATTCCTTTCAAGAAGATTTCTGTCAAGTTGCTTGAAGATCTAAAACTATTCATGCTTTCTGCTCCTATGGGTGGTAACAAGCCAGGTACCCTGTCACAGAACTCCGCATCTACATATTTCTCTATTGTAAAGGCTGGTCTTCACCGTGCTTTCATTGATGAGTACTTGACTGTAGATATTTCTGCAAAGGTCAAGGGCATTCCTGAGATAAAAGTTAAACGAGAGACTCTTACACTGGAGGAGGCTAAGATGCTTGCAACGACTCCTTGTGAGAACGAGGTATTGAAGCGTGCATTCTTCTTCGCTGTACTTACTGGAATACGACTCTGCGACATACATGAACTTACATGGGGTGAGATTGTCGAGACTGCTAGTGGCAAACGAGTTGATTTCACTCAACGCAAAACACATATCGTTGATTATCTACCAATCAGCGAACAGGCATTCTCATTGTGTGGTGAGCCACAAGAACCAGAACGTCATGTTTTTGAAGGACTGACTGGCTCTTCATGGATTTCACGTCCTTTGAAGAAGTGGATGAAGGCAGCAGGTATCACTAAGCATATTACTTTCCATTGTTCACGTCATACCTTCGCAACACTGCAACTTGAGAATGACACAAATATTTATACCGTTATGAGCATGCTCGGTCACACAAATGTGAAGACTACTCAGATTTACGCTCATATCGTAGACAAGAGCAAGCGTAATGCAGCTGATGTTATCCAAATAGAAGGTCTAGATACGTCAAACATTAAGAATTAGGTGTGAACAAGGTCTAGTTCATAACAAAATCTACAGGTAAAGCTTCCGATTTGTTCGGAGGCTTTTTTTATGTTTGTGTGTGGTTTATAGTATGATTTTTTGCGTATAATCATACTTGAAATATAAATAAAGTTAATGACTATTTTGTTGAAATTGTGCTGTTTTGCCACTTGTTTGCCACTACTTCTGCCAGTTGTCATCAGTGATATTTGCCACTTAAAGAAGCATTGTCATCTATTCATGGTGTGAATTATTTTTCCATTATGACATCATTGTTTTCTGCTACATAATTTGCCACTTAAGATGTCATATAATTATTTTCAAGTGAATACTTTGAGAATAAAGTCAAAATCCAAATATGCCACTTCTTTTACCACATTAGTCATCGTTTCTCTTACGCTTTTTGATAGTTAATTTGTTATCTGTTTTATGAGTCATATTTGCCACTTGCTCATCTCTTATTCTGCCACTTTAATATCCAGATAATTGCCATATTTACAGGTTTTTACACTTTTGGTCAGCCGTAAACAAAGGATTAACTTTGCATCGCCAAACCAATAGAAAAGGCATCGAATAATCATAAAAAATAATAAGTATGAACTATCAGGTAAATTCACTGGAGGAGATGCCAAGTGCATTATCCTACCTAATTAACAAAGTTGAGAGTCTGCAACAGACTGTCAACACTCTGCGCCACAAGCAGCAGCTAAGCGAATCGCCACGATGGATGAATGTTGATGAACTTTGTGCTTACCATCCAAGCCATCCAAAGAAGCAGACTGTCTATGAATGGGTGTCAAAAAAGACAATACCATTTCATAAGATGACAAAAGGACTTATGTTCTTACAGTCAGAGATTGATGAATGGCTGAAAGGAGGCTATCAGAAGACAGAAGACGATCTCATGCGTGAGGCACAGGCATTCATCAACTCAAAGAAGTAATTGAGGGTATGATGTACGGAAATGCTTCTGACTTTTGGGAAGGAATGGAGGACTTGCATGGGTTCTCCTTCTACCGGAAGCCAATTCAAAACGTAGAGCCATGTAGAGCTATCACCGTAGTCGATGTCTATCGCTATGTCGTGGGACATTATGCAAAGCAACAGACAGAGACTCTTCGTGCAATGTCTTCATCATCCGAAGCCAAGAAGTTCAAGGCCACTCATTTTGACTACTGCACATTCTCTGGATTGTTCCGCAGACGAAACGAGAAGGAACTGTTGCTACATTCAGGCTTAATGTGCTTGGATTTTGACCACGTCGGGAATCCCGACAAACTCAAAGAGCAACTATTGAAACATGAATACTTCGATACAGAACTGATGTTTACCAGTCCGTCAGGTGATGGCGTAAAATGGGTTATCCCTATTGAACTAAAGGGATGGGAACATGCTCGTCTCTTCAAGGCAGTGGCTAATTGCATCAAGTCAACAGGTCTACCTCCTGTGGATAACTCAGGAAGCGACGTGGCTCGATCATGTTTCCTTCCCTACAACCCACAAGCTTATATAAATCCCAAATATGAAGAATATGTCAAAGAAAATATTTTCCGCCCAAGAATGGGAGAATGTCCCTTCTGAGAAGAATGCTCTTGATCGGACTTCTCGCCTTTCCTGTCGTTCCTCTTCGTCTGATTTGCAATCACGAGTAGAGGTAATCGTCTATGAGATAGAGAACAGAGGGGTCGATATTGCTCCAACTTACAGTGAATGGGTAAATCTAGGATTTGCTTTAGCCGATGAGTTTGGAGAAATGGGACGTGGCTATTTTCATAAACTTAGTGCACTGCATCATGATTATGAATACACTGCAGCAGATAAGCAGTACAACTACTGCCTTAAAAGTAAAGGAAGTGGAATAACACTCTCTACCTTCTTTTACCTGGCATCTAAAGCAGGAATTGTGTTTTCCAATCGTCAAAAATCCATTTTGCCAAATATCCAAAATGGCAAATTGGAAAAATGGGTAACTGATAGTGCTGATCTACCAACCTTGCCTGACTCGTTATATCCTTCTCTTCCTCCTTTTATCCAAGAGGTGGTAAATTGCTCAATATCGATTGAGGATCGTGAAATTGTTCTATTAGGAACTATTGGTTGCTTATCAGCCTGCTTCCCAAACGTGTGTGGACTCTATGATGACCACATCGTTTATCCTAACTTGTACTTGTTCCTTGTGGCTGATGCAGGAATGGGTAAGGGTTCGCTGAATCTATGTAGGGAACTGATAGCTCCTATTAACAATAGACTTCACGAGGAGAGCAAGCAACTGATGATAGATTATAAGTCTAAACTTGCAGAATATCAACAGAACAAAAAGAAATGTCCTGATCTTATAGAGCCTGTTCCACCCCCTCAGAAGACTTTGATTATTCCTGCAAATAGTAGCGCCAGTTCATTTATGAGTTTATTGTCAGATAACGAAGGAATAGGATTGCTGTTTGAGACGGAAGGAGATACCTTAAGCCAGACACTTAAGTCTGAGCATGGCAACTATTCGGATGTTTTAAGAAAAGGCTTCCATCATGAGACAATCAGTATGAGTAGAAGAAAAGACAGAGAATTCGTAGAATTACAATCTCCTCGCTTCTCTGTTGTTCTCTCTGGTACTCCCAGACAGGTTCAACGTTTGATTCCCGATGAAGAGGATGGACTGCTTAGCCGATTCATATACTACTTCATTCCCTTTCGTAGAGGAATACGTAATGTCTTTGAAAACGACTGTATAAGCAAATCCAAACATGTTGCATTTAAGCAATTTGGTGATAGATTTCTTGTTATGCACGATGAGTTTGCAAAACTCGGAGTTGTAGAAATTGTCGTACCCAGATACAATGTTCTATTATTCTATGCATGGCTTACCAAACTCAATGAAGAATGTTGTGAGGAAATAGATAATGGAATGCAAGGTTTGGTTCGGCGATTGGGACTCATAGCCTATAGGATGATGATGTTGTTTACAATCATCCGTTCTTTAGGCGAGTCCCCTCCCAAAATCAGATCACCAGATGGAAATCTGTTGCTCGAGTGCACAGAAGATGATTTCTTCTCAGCATTATGTATTAGCGAGACGTTACTATATCATTCTGCGTACATATATGTGAAGTTGTCTTCTAATGGAGCCAAAAAGTCCTTGCCGGTTCCAGAATCAGGTGTTAATGCAAGGCGTTATGCTTTGTTCAGTTTCCTTCCGGAATCGTTCGATAGAGCTACTTATGATAGAATAGTCGAAGAGAGAAAGGAAAACGCAAGTACTGCATCCAAGTGGATTGAAAAGTTCATTGAGGATGGAAAACTCAAACGAGTTGAGCAGGGCAGATACACTAAACTATAAACTAGAAATTATTATGGCGAAAGTCACAATTATTCTATTCATGAAAAAAGTAATAAAAACTAGAGAATTCCTTACCGCATCAGAGTTGATGAAGGTAAAGGACGTAAGCCTTGACGAAAACGAGGCACTCCGCATCTTTCGCGATGCGTTTGTAGAGCAGTGTGAGAAAGGTCTCACCTTCGCTCAACTTAAGAGCAATCACTTGAACGATGAGTTTGGCAACATCAGTGCTGCTCAGTATAGAATTGCCATTTCAAAGCTTCTTTCTCTTGCAGGTATAAAGCGCGAAACTTCTGTGAAATTTGGTTGCGCTACCCCTGCTCATTCTTATGACTGTGTGACTCGCTTGGTTGTTACAGAGGAGATGGGTTACAACACTCATATAGAGTGTAAGAAGTTCTATGCAAGACATGCGAAGATGCTTCAGAATCGTGCAAAGAATTGCACTGACGAGCGCACACGCAAGTACCTCCAGCTCTTTGATGTAATCAATGGTGCAAAGCCAACTCGTATGGTTGAGCACAAGGAGCAGAATGCAGACAAAAAGTACTGCAAATTGCCAGGAGGTCGTGAGTACCTTACACGCGAAGAGTTCTCTAAGGTCTTCAAACTGGATGTAAACGAATATCCTATTTTGAAGGAGTACCAGGCTATATTCATCTGTCAGTGCTTTGCAGGTATTCGTACTGTCGATACTGTTCCTGCTAATGAGATTTCAATATATCTCATGGCTGTGGCCAAGTTGCTTAGCCGTGTAGGTGTTGTCAAGAATGCAAAGAAAACTCTGCGCATTCATCCAGACCTCGGTCGTTGCACTTTCGTTGAGCTTACTTGCGATGGCGCTATGCCAGGTATGGTTTAAGTTAATTCGTTATTATATGAAGAACTTAACTATTCCTGTTGATCATCTCGTTATGTTGGCAGAACTTGATGACAAGGAAGCTGGGTTGATGGCAAAAGCCATCGCCCAGTATGCCAACGAGGGAATAGCTCCTACATTCAGCAATGGAGCGTTGAAGGCTATCTTCTCCCTCTTTCGTTCAAACATTGAGACTCAGCGTGAGGCTTCAGAGAAGCGTAGCGAAGTGAACCGCAATAATGCACAAGGCTCTAAAGCTATTGGTAAGAAAAGAAGTTCCAAGAAATCGGTTGGAGTAACAACTCTTATTGCTACAGAAAGCGATTCGTTGCAAATCGCTAATGGAGACAGAAATCGCACAACATCTCTCCCTCTAAATGAGATTGAGGCTGTATACCCAAAGCTTGGCTCCTATCGTGATGAATCGTTAGCAATTTGGAGCAAAATGACTGAGGATGATAAGTCCGATGCTATCGGTTTCATTCCAATGTACCTCCAGTCGCATCCTACTAATAGCGACCAGGTATATCTGAACCAGTACCTCAAAGCAGAACTCTGGAAGAAGTAAAATCCGGACGAGTCTGCTTGCAGACATAAGACCTCTTGGTGAAGCCTAATTCCCCATTTTGTAAAAACAAGAGAAAGAAAAGCGAACAAAAGAAAATATAAAGTACACATATACAGCGTTTTAATGTTTTTAACTGTTTTATGTCTGTTTCATAATATTTTAAAAATGTGACACGTTTTGTGACACGTTTTTGTTGTGAAATCAAAACTTTTCATTACCTTTGCAACGAAAAATTAATCCTCAGCACTATGGCAAAGGCAACACTATCACTTTCAGCGAAAGCAAACAGCGATGGCGAACACATCATAAAAGTTCGCCTTGACATCACTCGTACCAACCGACCTCAGTTCAAGTCGCCGATAGCAATCAAGGAGGAGAACTTCGTGGACGGACAAATCAAGATTCCTTCACGCACCAAGCTCAATGTCGCATACCGTGACAGCATCATCAAGAAGAAAGCGGACTTGGAGGCATTCATTGCGCATCTCAATGCAATTGCTATGGCATTGCCGGAAGAGGCTCGCAACAGACAGGACATAATGGATGTGTATGAGACTGTCAAAACATTGAGTCCGTCTGAAATCAGTCGTACAACCATCATCACCAAGAAACGTGAGCAGGCAGAAGCCAAAGTGCGTCTCGTTGCAGAGTTTCATGAGTCACATCGCCCAGATGTACTCAAATATATGCAGGACAGAGTACAGGGAATGATCGATGGTACGATAAAGCGCAAGGGAAACAACTACACAGAGCAGACCATACATACCTACAAAAGCTTTACAGTGGTTCTTGAAAACTTTATGAAGCAGCATCCATTCGCATGGGCAGATATAGATGAACGACTCATTGATGAGTTCGTGCTATACATGGAAACCTATGGCTACATGAAGAAAACCATCAACAAGAATCTTGCCGTGTTCAGTGCCATGCTCAACTATGCATTCAAGGATGGCTACAAGTTCAAGTCATCCATCCTCAACAGTTTCCCTAAACTTGGTGTCAAGCGTGAGGACATGGCAACAGAGATATACCTTACAGAGGACGAACTCCAGGCACTCTTTGAAATGAAGCTTGAAGGTGAG
>JAZLHP010000072.1:0-20589 GCA_045616905.1 Bacteroidaceae bacterium | reverse complement strand
TCGTTTTTGTAATATCTGCACTCTCTTTGTCGCATCTTTCCTTCGTTTTCTCGGTCACAATGCCAGCATTCGAGCCGTCTTCGAGCAGGGCACTGCTCTCTGTCGCTTCCTACATCGTGACATTTAGTCACTCTGCTTAACGGTCGCTACCCTTAAAACCACAGCAAATCTGCTTCCAAATAGAGCACACCTATTATAAAACTAATTATTATCACCTACTTAAGAACTAACATTTACAATAATGTTGAGACCGGAAGAGACAATACTTAAGAAGATGCGTGCAATGGGTATGACGCTAAGCACGGCAGAGAGCTGCACAAGTGGCAGGATTGCTTCGAAACTGACTTGTGTGAGTGGTGCGTCTGACTACTTTCAGGGTGGATTGGTGGCATATCAGGACATCGTGAAGGAACGTTTCCTCGGTGTGCCGGAAGACATGATACACCAGTACGATGTGGTGAGCCGTCCTGTGGTGGAGCAGATGGTGCTTGGTGCATGTGCTATGTTTGGAACCGATTATGCCATAGCATCGACCGGTTATGCAGGCGATGGTTGCAACGGCATTGCTTCGGGAACGATATGGATAGCATGGGGTGCGGCGGATGACGTGCATTCGATGTGTCTCACGGATGATGACGGAAGGGAGTTGAACACGGAACGTGCTGCCAACATGGCAATAGCGAAGTTTGCAGAGTATCTTGGGTAAAGCCCCTCACCCCCATCCCTCCCGTTAAAAGGTTGAAGGTTGAGGGTTGAGAGTTGATGGAAAGGTTTATAGTTAATGGTTTATAGAACCGTCTGGGAGATAAGTCCATCCCCCCTCAACCATAACCAAATATTTAATAATAATTTTTTATTTATGAGATGTTGGATAAAAATGAAGGACTTTGAGGAAATCCTTCTTGAAAAATATAACGGAATAGCTAAGATTACCATCAACCGTCCTCAGGTGCGTAATGCTTTTACTCCGAAGACAACGGCAGAACTGTCACAGGCTTTCAGCATGGTACGCGAGGCAAATGATGTGAAGGTGGTGCTGCTGACTGGTGCTGAGACTCCTCGCAAGGAGGGACAGACGGATGAGCAATGGTTGCGCACTCAGGCATTCTGCTCTGGAGGTGACATGAATGTTAAGGGCAGAGGTGGATACATTGATGAGGGTGGAGCACCGCGTCTGTCTGTGCTTGATGTGCAGATGCAGATACGCCGTCTGCCAAAGCCTGTCATAGCAATGGTGAACGGATTTGCCATCGGTGGTGGTCATGTACTTCACCTTGTTTGCGACCTCACCATAGCCAGCGAGAATGCTCGTTTCGGTCAGACAGGTCCTAAAGTCGGTTCGTTTGACGCAGGTTTTGGCTCAAGCTACATGGCACGTTGCATCGGTCAGAAGAAGACACGTGAGATATGGTTCATGTGCCGTCAGTATTCAGCAGCAGAGGCTGAGCAGATGGGACTTGTGAACAAAGTGGTACCATTTGACAAGCTTGAAGACGAGTGCGTAAGTTGGGCAGAAGAGATGATGCAGCACTCGCCATTGGCTCTGCGTATGATAAAGGCGGGTCTCAATGCAGAACTCGACGGACAGGCTGGCATTCAGGAGTTGGCTGGCGATGCCACAATGCTGTACTACATGCTCGATGAGGCTCAGGAGGGTGGCAAGGCATTCCTCGAAAAGCGCAAACCCGACTGGAACAAGGTAGGTGAGATGCTCTGTAATTGATGCTCTTTACGTTGATGATGACTCAAAAAGATATAGAAGAAAATTGAATATAGAATTATCCAGCAGGACTTTGTATTTCCGCAAACCTGCTAAGACAAGTAGAGGCGAATACACCACTCATGAGATGGTGATAGTGACCGTATATGAGAATGACGGCCGCATAGGACTGGGCGAATGTGCCCCATTGCCAGATTTGTCGTGCGACGCTGGTGCTTACGCCCACCTCAGTGATGTTGCCCGACTGATTGAGACGGCACTTGCCAGTGATGACTATACGGAGTTTCTGCGTCCGTATCCCGCTCTTCTCTTTGCACTTGAATCAGCTATTCATGACATCCGACACACTCCGATGCTGTATCAGACTCCTTTTGCCAGAAGCGAAGTGGGGATTCCTACCAACGGACTTGTTTGGATGGGCAGTTACGATGATATGCTTGCTCAAGTGAAAAGCAAACTGCGACAGGGACACCACTGCATAAAACTGAAGATTGGTGCCATTGACTGGGATGAAGAGATACGTCTTATCTCACTCATACGCAACCGTTTCAGCACAAATCATTTGCAACTTCGTGTAGATGCAAATGGTGCCTTCGCTCCTGAAGAGGCAATGGCGAAGATGGAGCAGCTGGCACAGTATGGCATTCATTCGATAGAGCAACCCGTTCAACCTGCATGGCGAGAGGGTAAAGGATGGGAACTGATGGCAGAACTGTGCAAGAACGCTCCTCTGCCTATTGCGCTTGACGAGGAACTGATAACTCTTAACTCGCACGATGAGAAATGTGAAATGCTGGATGCTGTGCGTCCGCAATACATAGTGGTGAAGCCTACTCTGCACGGTGGAATGTCGGGTAGCATAGAGTGGATAAGCGAGGCGCGCAAGCGTGGCATCGGTTCGTGGATAACGAGTGCACTTGAGAGTAACATTGGTTTGCGTAACGTGGCTCTTCTTGCTGCATGTGTGTATGGCCCTGACAATCAGTTTGCACAAGGACTTGGCGCAGGAATGCTCTATACTGACAACATAGAGATGGACATTGAAATGAGGGGTAGCAAATTATGGCGATGCGAAGTCGATGAGTGAGCTTGAGGATTTCATGAGAGAGTGGGTTAGTGAGTCACCTTTCATTAGGGTGCGCACTTCCGGTTCAACAGGTTCTCCTAAAGAGTTGCTTGTGGAGAAAGAGCGTATGCTTGCATCAGCACGTGTGACATGTGATTTCCTCAATCTTCGTAAGGGCAGCAAGGCATTGCTATGTCTTCCTCTTGACTACATAGCCGGAAAGATGATGGTGGTGCGCAGTATAGAACGTGACTTGCAGCTTCAGGCATTACCTATGGTCGGTCATCCGTTGAGAGGAGACAATATGCCAGACAATGCGTCGCTCATTGCCATGGTGCCGTTGCAGGTATATAATACACTGCAAGTACCAGTCGAGCGTGAAAGACTTAAAATGATTGACAATGTCATAATTGGCGGTGGTGCTGTTTCTGCTGCACTTGAGAAAGAATTGGCAGATTTCCCCAATGCTGTGTGGAGCACTTACGGAATGACTGAGACACTTTCACACATTGCTTTACGACGACTCAGCGGTGCCGATCGTAGCGATTGGTACGTTCCTTTTGATGGGGTGACGCTGTCGCAGAACACTGACGGCTGTCTTGTGATAGATGCCCCTCATGTAGTGGCTGATGGTGTACCGTTGGTTACTAATGATATTGTGGAGATGGAAGCCGATGGACGCAGGTTCCGAGTGAAAGGACGACGCGATAACACTATTTGCAGCGGAGGCGTAAAGATTCAGGCAGAAGAGGTGGAACGGCTGCTGCAGCCTCATCTGCATGCTCCGTTTGCCATCACATCTCAACCCGATGAGAAGTTTGGAGAAGTGGTGGTGCTTGTAACGGAAGAAAGCGATGTCGAACGCATTGAGACTGTGTGTAAAGAGGTGCTGCCGAAATTCAGTCGACCAAGACGTATAGTATGTGTGGACGAATTGCCTATGACTGAAACAGGGAAACCTGCAAGGGGAAAGATAAGGGAGAAGATTGAAGGTTGAAGGATGAAGGGTGAAGGAACCATCCGGGCGATAAGCCCATACCCCCAACTCCTTAAACATTAGACATAAAACCTTCAACCTTCTCCCTCAACCCTCAACTCTCAACCCTCAACATTAAAACATAAACCAATAAATAATATGAAACGCATAGGGTTATTGTCTGATACGCATAGTTATTGGGACGAGCGTTACAGGAAGTATTTTGCAGAGTGTGATGAAATCTGGCATGCTGGTGACATCGGTTCCATGGAGGTAGCTGACCGTCTGTCTGAGATAGCCACGTTGAGAGCTGTGTTCGGCAATATAGACGGAGGTGATTTGCGTTATCGTTTCACGGAGCGTTACCGTTTCAAATGTGAGGAAGTGGATGTGCTGATGAAACATATAGGTGGTTATCCAGGCAGTTACGATGCATCGGTGCGAGGCACTCTATACACCAATCCACCTCGCCTGTTCATAGCAGGCCATTCACATTTGCTGAAGGTGCAGTATGACAAGACACTCAACATGCTGCACATCAATCCAGGTGCTGCAGGTATCTCAGGATTTCACAAAGTACGCACGCTGGTGAGGTTTGTGATTGACGGTGCAGAGATTCGTGACCTTGAGGTGATTGAATTGAGGGAAGACCCTCACAAATTCTCCCGTTAGAGGGAGTTTAAGCACTTATTGCTAACTGTTAAATATAAAAAATATAATAAATAATAATAAAAATCAGATTTATGAGACTCAACGGAAGAAGAGAAAGTTCAAATGTGGAAGACCGCCGCGGACAAGGTGGCGGCATGTTCGGTGGTAAAGCTGGCATGGGAATAATCGTTGCACTTATCATTGGAGTGGCAAGCTATTTCGGCATCAATGTGTCAGAGAGCGACCTCGGTAACGTCATCGGAACAGTCACTAATTCCTCAGGTGCTGGTTCTTCAAAGGACGGCAAGTATCAGGAATCGCCTGAGGAGAAGAAGATGGCGAAGTTCGCAAAACAGGTGTTTGCCAGCACTGAGGATGTGTGGACAGCCGAGTTCAAGAAAATGGGTAAAGTGTATGAACCACCTAAACTTGTGTTGTTCAGCGGTGGAGTGCAGTCAGGATGCGGCAGCGCATCATCGTCAACAGGTCCATTCTACTGCTCTGCCGACCAGCGTGTCTATATTGACCTCAGTTTCTTTATGAATATGAAGAAGAGTCTTGGTGCCGATGGCGACTTTGCCTATGCCTATGTCATAGCCCATGAGGTTGGTCACCATGTGCAGAACCTGCTTGGCACTCTGGGTCGTGCTCATCAGAAGATGTCTAAACTCAGTGAGAAGGAGGCAAACAAGATTAGTGTCATGCTGGAGCTCCAGGCAGACAACTATGCAGGTGTGTGGGCATACCATGAGAACAAGATGTTCAAGTCACTTGAAGAAGGTGACCTCGACGAGGCAATCAATGTCGCATCAAAAATCGGTGACGACTACTTACAGAAGAAGGCACAGGGATATGCCGTTCCCGAGTCGTTCAACCATGGTACATCTCAGCAGCGCATGAAGTGGCTCAAGCGTGGATTTATGACAGGCGACATTGCCAAGGGTAACACCTTCGACTACGACTACTCCGAACTATAGGAATTTTTCCCTACATTCTTCTGCCACCACCATTGCCACCATCACCTCGTTGTCCTGTGCGTCCACTGCGTTCTCCTCGTTGAGAGTCAGTGTTTCCTTCACTCCCGAAGTCAGGACGCAGGTACGTCTCGGCTCTTGCCTCTCTCAGCTCTCTTCTCCCCTCACGTGTTCCGAAAGAGCGGAATCTGTACTGGAAAGAGAGCATGAGGTAAGAGTTGATGCTGTTTGTCTCGCTGTCTCGTCGTGATGTGGCACTGATGTTACGGCTGATGTTGCTGCGCTGGTGCAGTATGTCAAACGCTTGCAGTGACAGAGTGCCGAGTCTGTTCTTGAGGAAACGGTAGCTGATTTGTGCATTCCATATCACTTCGTTTGTGTTCATGTTAGCAGAAGAGTAGCCTCGTCTGCCATTCACACCTATATCTGTGCTGTAGCCGAATCCATTGTCAAAGTTGCCTGTCGATGACAATCCGTAGTGGAAGTTGTATGTGCTCTGGTTGTTGGCTGTAATGACTTGACTCTCTGACTTTGACCATGTGAGACGTCCGTTGGCACGTATATCGAAGTTGCTGAGACGCAGTGTGAGGGTGAGGTTACCGCCCAGAGTGTTCTGCTTCACATTGTTCTTCATTGTCTCGTGGTTCTGGTAAATGTAGCTTACATGGTTGCTTGTCGATGCCGATGCACTTGAGTTGAGCACCAGTTTCTGCCATCCCAAAGGAGTGTTGAAACCAACGTTACCATTCACGTTCCAGTTGCCGTTGATGTTCTCAGGACGAGTGCGCTGTCCACCAGTCTCAGGGTTGTATTCAGTGCGGCTGCTTATAGAATTTATTGTGTTGCTGAAATTGAACCGTCCAAATACCGACTGGTTTGTGTCTATGAAACTGTTGTTGTAGTTGAGCGAGATGTTGTTGTTGAAAGAAGGTTTGAGGTTAGGGTTTCCCTCTCTGATGTTCAAAGGATTGCTGTTATCAGTGAGATTGAACAAGTCAGTCATTTCAGGCTGCTGACTCTGTCCACGGTAGGTCAGCTGCAGTGTGTGCTGACGAGTGAATCTGAATCGAGCATTGAGGGTAGGTGAGATGCGCGATATGTTACGGCTTGCGATTGTGTCGAATCCCTGATACTGGTATGCCATCTTCTGGTTCTGCTCTTCTACATGAATGCCAGCAGAGATGTTGAGCAGACTTGTGACGTAGCGAAGAGAGAAGTCCATGTTGTGGGTACGGTTGATGTTATCGCTGTATCGTGACAGCGAGTCGCTGAGGAACTCAAAATAGTTTGGTGCCAGCATGCCATACTGTCCGTAGTCCTCCCACAGTTGCTTCCCTATCTCGTCAGCCTTTGCGAAGTCAAAAGTCTGTCCATCGCTGTGGCGCTTGGAGTAGTTGTAAGAATAGTTGACCTGAGCAAAGAGGTTGCGCAGTACAGGCTCGTTCCAGGTGAATCCTATGCTGTAGTTCCTGTTGCCTGAAGGAGTGTTGCGGTAGCGGTAGGTGAGGTCTGTAGAGTCGTTACGCTGGTGATAGATGACGTTAGAGAAATTGTAGTTGTGGTTCTTGTTGCCAGACGTCCCGCCGCTGAGCCTGATGCTGACATTACGTCCACTGAAACCATTTTGTCCCGGTTCACCAAACCATGGATTACCTTTCAGGCGACGGTTAATCATGAGAGAGCCGTTGAGACTGTGGCTGCTGCCGTCGCTCCACGATGAAGAAGTGTTCTCATTAACCTTTATGCCATCGTCAATCCTGTCCATCTCATGCAGAGGGTCCTTCACCCCACCCTGGAAAGGGTCATCATTGAAGGACACCGACGCGTTGCTGCTGTTGCTGTCGCTGTTGCCAAACGAGAATCGTGGCTGGAACAATATGGTGGTCATAGAGTCAGTCTTCCATTCAACCTTGAAGTTGCCGTCCACATTGTTACGCCTGCTGATGGAACTGTTGGTGCTGTTAGAGAAAGACTTGTTGGTGGCACTGAGGAAGTTCTGCGAACTGTTGATGCTGCGGTTGTTGCTCCTGTTGTAACCATAGTTGATGCTGCCTCCGAGCTCAAAGTTATCCACCGACACCACTATGTTGGCACCAGCACGCCCCGTGGTGTTGTCACCCGAGCCACCACCTCTGCCACCACCGCCACCAGTGCGGTCGTTGGTGTTGTTAATCTGCCCTATGCCAGTCACGTTGTAATCATTGGTCATCCTTCTCACGAAAGCACGCTCCGAATATCTGTTCTCGGTGCCGTAGCCAGTCTGCAGATTACCTATCCAGCCCTTGTCCATGCCCCTTTTCAGTTCGAGGTCAAGCACCGTCTCCTCGTTGCCATCGTCAATGCCGGTTATGCGGCTCATGTCACTCTGGCGCTCGTATGTCTTTATCTTATGCACAATCTCAGTAGGCAGGTTCTTCATAGCCATCGATTTGTCGTTGCCAAAGAACTCCTTGCCACCCACCATGATCTTGTTGACCGTCTTACCGTTCACCTTAATGGTGCCATCGTCCTCCACCGTCACCCCCGGCAGCTTCCTGACAAGCTCCTCAAGCACACTCCCCTCGGGCACCTTAAACGCATCAGCATTGAACACAATGGTGTCCTCCTTGACCTCCATCTCGTTCAGCTGGGCAGTCACCACCGCCTGTTTCAGCTCCACATAGTTAGGCACCATCATCACCGTGCCCACATTCACCAGAGGCTGCGACGCATGCTTCACCTGAACAGACTTGTAGAAATTGTGGTATCCCATGTATGAAATCTTCAGCACATAAGAGCCGTCGGCAACACCCTTAACCGTGAAAGAGCCGTCATTGCCCGTCACAGCACCAGCCACCATCCTTGTGGTGTCGCCGTTCATCACCATAACGGTACTGCGCAGTAGAGCCTCGCCGTTCTCAGAATCCATCACGCGACCCCTCAGCTGGGTCTGTGCACTCGCACCTCCTGCCATCGCAAGAAGCACAAGCGCAGCTATCGATTTAATAAACAGGAAAGAATTTGTCAGAGTTGTTTTTAGGGGAAAATACATAGAGTCAACAGAATTAAGTCATTATTATATTACAAATCCTTTGACCAAACCAAGCCCCCAAAGGTTTAAATCGTTTATGCAATCTGTTTGACGATCGTTGCAAACCTATCATGCCAGCTGGCATTGTAACAGACAGGATTACTTGTTTGAAAATGGAATACACGATGAAAAAGAGAACGAAATTTTGTGTTTATGATAATTTGACATATCTTTGTGACGATATTGTAAATAAAAAATAACAGACTAAAACGAACAACGTCTTTTTATGAAAAATCTTTTCATGAGGAGTTTTCTATTAATGCTTGCTTTTTTGTCATTTGCAAAAGTAAGTGCGTTTAAGGGAACGTCTCCAGAAGCAGGTAAGAGTTACTACCTCTTCAACATCTATCAGGCTAAGTTCCTGTCGTATGGCAACATGTGGGGAACTCAGGCATCTTTGGATAATCTTAACCCAATAAAGGTGACACTTGAAAGTGCATCGGGTGGTTATAAGATTAACACCCATTGCGACCAGTCATCAGGTGACATCGTTGTTAATCCAAGTTACAGCAACTATCTCATCTCAACCGATTGGGATGGCAAGAAATGGCCTGTCGTGAATGGCAACTACTACGACAATGGAAATGTAGTGAATCGTGATGCTACAGTATGGAACATTTCAGATAAAGATGGTTACTACCAAATTTCATGTTCAGATGGTAAACTTGCTTTTGACGAGACATACGTGACCCAAGAAGAACACTATGCAGGTACAGCACTCACTGTCACAAACTCTCTTTCCTACGCTCCTGAACGTGCATCATGGCAGCTTGTCTCTGAGTCGGAATACGCAGAGTGGACAGCAAAGAAGAAAGTGACTATCGCATCTCTTAATGTTGACGGTATGCCAAAGAGCGTTAAGGTTGCTGGTGTTTATACTGTAAATCTAAACCCTGATGCTACAGAGGGTCCAGGTGCAACTGCAATTGGTACTCGTCTTAAAGACTCTGGTTTTGATGTTGTAGGTGTAAGTGAAGACTTTAACTTCCATAGTGAGTTGTGGAATGCTGCTTGGAATGGTGGAACAGGCAATCACTACAATGCCACAACTCACCGTGGCTCAATCTCGGCAGGTCTCGGAGCTGTTGGTGACTATCTTGCGAAAAACCCAGTTCTTGATTCTGACGGTTTGTGCTTGTTTTATCGTATAGATGGTTCTGCAAATATTGTTACTCCTTCAAATGAGTCTTGGGTTCAGTGGAATGACCACTACGGATATGATGATAGTGGTGCTGACGGTCTTATCAGAAAGGGTTACCGCTATTACCTCATTACACTTACTGACGGGACAGAAATTGACCTTTACACCATGCACATGGATGCTGAGTCAAGTGCAGGTGACAACGCTGCCCGTGAGTCACAGATGCGTCAGCTTGTTGCTGCAATCAGAGCCACAAACAACAAGCGTCCTATTGTAATCATTGGTGACTCTAACTGCCGCTATACTCGTGATAAAGTAAAGGAACTCCTCATAGATGGTCTTAATGCTGACGAACGCTTCACTTGTCGTGACCCTTGGATTCAGTTCGGACGAAACAACACTTATCCTGCATACGGTTCATCTGCTATCATGGCATCTACGGAAGGTTACCTGAAAGGCGAGGTTGTAGATAAGATTTGGTACGTGAACAATACAGAAAGTGATATTCGTCTTGTTGCTGAAACATACGCTCAGGACCTGTCTTTCGTAACAGAAGAGAAACTTCCACTTTGTGACCACAAACCTGCCGTTGTCACTTTCTCGTATCATGATTATAATCCTGTGATTGACGATGTCGCAATCATTGAAACATCTGAGGAAGCCGTATATCTCCGTAACCGTGCAAACGGTCGCTACCTCAATGATGGTGGTTGGTGGAGCACTCATGCCGTTGTTGGTAACTATGCTCACATGCCAATGTACATCAAGTCACTTCCAAATGGCAAGTACGATGTTTCAACAAAATTCGGACATATAACAGATGCCGCTTATGTAGATAATGGTAATCCTGCTGAATACATCTCAGAATGGACAATTCTTGAAGAGGATGGATATAAGGTGTTCGCTTACAATCTGGGTGGAACAATGAAGGCACTCTCTTCAAATGACCCTACATATTTTAACGACAATCCACTCTATCGTTATGTGACAACAGCTCCTCTGAATGTTGCAGACAAGAATCAGCAATGGGAAATCGTTACAAAGTCAATGCTCGATGCTGAAATAGCAAAGGCATCTCCTATGAATCCTGTAAACGTGACTCATCTCCTTCCTGCTGCAAACTTCGACAGAAACGACTGGGATGACCATGGTAAGTGGACGTTTGACAACAAGGGTAATGGAAGTCGTGTAACAGATAATGGTATTGGTGGTATAGACAATGATGCTTTCTGTAACTTTAATAGAAGTGTAAACACAAAGAAGAGTACTACAAGTTCAAAAAATCAATGGGATTGTTATCAGTCGATTACTGTTCCTTCAGGATATTACTACATTACTTGTCAAGGATTTGAGAAGGGTACACGATGTACATATTTCTACGCATGGTCTAATCCAGAAGGAAGTCAGGTGGAGAAAACACAGTTGCTTGCAGCTTACGATGCAAATGATTTCTCAGCAGGTGACAGCCAAACAGCAGCCGGTCAAGCATTTAACCAAGGTAAATATGTGAATACATTGCCTATTATCAAAGTAGGTAATGACGGAAAACTTGTTGTTGGAGTAAAGAAGACAGAAAACAACTCCACGTCAGGTTGGATGGTATTCGACAACTTCCAGCTTATCTACCTCGGAACAGAAGCACCAGAAGACACATACTATTTATATAATGTCGAGTCAGGCAAGTTCTTGACAAGTGGTTATGATTTTGATGCTCGTGGTATTCTTGCTGACGAAGGAAAGGCATGGACTCCAAAGTATCTCAGTTCTGGTCTCTCTCTCCAGTGTGAGGGCAAGGGTGGCAATCTTGGCATTGCAACAGATGGATTGCTCGGACTCTTCGTTGACTGGCGTAATACAGAATCTTGGCACACTGAGATTGATGCCAATGGTGCATTGACTCTTGAACAAGCAAATAATCGTGGCAACTATATTGGTTGGACATCAGAGTCACATGGCGACTTTGTATGCGACCAATCGCAGAATATGAAACGTGAACTGAATGATGCTATCCATTGGAAAGCAATTCCTGCAAACCAGTATTCTTCATTCAAGACTACGGCAGCGGCAAACAAAACTGCTCGTCTTGCAGCAGTGGATATTTATCGTTCTGCAATTATCTCTGGTATAGATGCCGCAGAATTTGCAGATGCATGGCACAATCCTAATACAGCAGCATCCGACATTACTGCAAAGGCAAATGCTTTGAAGTCAAGTGTTGAAGCAGAGGCATTATCAAATGCAACAAGTGAAAATGGCTACAACGTAAGCTACAATATTGTTAATGCTACTTGTGGTGACGAAGCGCATACTGGTTGGATAATGACAGGCGACTGGGGAAGTCAGATAGGTGTAAATAATAGTTATGTGAACAATGGCATTTGGCTTGCTCCACGCTTCTATGAGAAATACGATGGCACAAAGCTTCCTGATGCAAAGATTTCACAGACAATCAGTGGTCTTCCTGCTGGTAACTACAAGCTTGCTCTTGACATCAATGCAGAGAAGCAGAGTGACACAAATGTTGCTGTTATAGGTACATTGCTCTATGCAAAGTCTGGCACTCAGGAGCGTGTTTTTACAGAATGTGATACACATGGAACAGGTGTTCTTGTAAATACATTCATGACTCCTGAATTTACAGTTCTTGAAGGGGAAGACGTTGAAATAGGTCTCTCACTTGAGAACACAAATGCCAACTGGGTTGCATTTGACAACTGGCAACTTATTTACTGTGGACCTTATCACGCAATTTCATTAAACGATGCTGATGCAGATGTTGCAACAGCATGGAACATGACTGGCACTTGGCGTGAGTCAGAAATGGAAGACGTGAAGACTGCACTTGAAACTACTCCAAAACTTTGGGTAGATGCAACAAATGCAACTCTCATTGGTAAGCCTGCTATACCAACTCTTGCAACAATACCTAATATGATGATTAAGGCAAACAATGCAGACGACATTGCCAATACTGTTAATGTTATCGTAGGTGACAACTGTGCAGAGTTTGTTGTGACAGATAAGTATGACTATGCCCCACAGCAGACGTTTACTGCAGATAAGGTTGAGTATATCCGTACCAATACACAGGGCTACAACACCGTATGCATGCCATTTGTATTGAAGTGCAGCGACTTCCCATCAACATGTCAGGTGTACAAGTTCAATGTAGTACGCGAAGAAACAGTCAGCTTTTTGAGGTTGAAGACGATGAGGAAATCCCAGCAGGAACTCCTGTTCTTGTGTACGATAGTACAGAGAAGACAGGCAACGAAGCCGTATGGGTGATGTCAATTGACGAAAGTCGTGCAGCAGCAATGCTGGCAGAAGGACAGGATACAGAACAGGAAGGACTTGATGGTTCGTTCCTCAAACGTACACTTGGTGAAGGTTACTTCAAACTGAATTCAGCAGGAACTAAGTTTGTCAAGACAACATCGTCGAGCACCATCACTCCGTTCCGTTTCTACCTCAAGGAACCAGCCGAAGCATCAGGCATCAACGCATACAATGTGTTCCTTATTGATGCTGACGAAGATGTGACCTCAATTGAGGACATCATTAACAAACCTGACACAAAGGTTGAGCAGACATACGACATTAACGGACGTCGTATAATAACAATATCACGCCCTGGCATCTACATCAAGGGTGGCAAGAAGTACTACACAAAATAAAAGGTAAAAGATGAAAAAGAAGTATATAAAACCAGTCATCGAAGAAGAATCATTCACCATTATGGATACCTTGCTGACAGCATCGCCTGTCAAAGACCCAACAGAAACTGATGTTGATGACTCTGACAAGGCAAACATCCACAGCGATTACAAATTTGACAACGACGATGCACCCCTGTGGTGATAGACGATAACAATGAAGTCTCATCCTCAAAAAACGAGCGATGGGACTTCTGTTTTTTACTCTCGCTACAACATGTCTTTTTGCTCTCACGGAAACGTGAACTCATGACGGACATGTAAGCATGTCATATTGCTCACATCCTAACCCCCAAAGTATAAATTAACGAACCCCTACAGTTGGATGAAAGGTGCAGACTATTACCATGTTTTGCTCCCGCAAGTCCTCCAATGAGCGATTTTTGCAGAAATATCTTGAAATATCTTGGTTCAATAGTGGAAATGGTGTCATTTCTATCAGCTTTATCAAATTTTTCGTACATTTGCATGATATAGGGTGAAGGTTAAAGGTTAAGGAGTTGAAGGATGAAGGATGGCTGTAAGAAAATTATTGAAAATAAATTTATTATGAGTATGAAAAGACTGTTATTATTTATTGCGATTATTGCTTTGGGCATTGAGTGTAATGCACAGAAACTGGAGACGAGTTCGGCATATCCTACAGGGTATGTGGAGACGTGTTACTATGATGGCAACAACACGATTAAGAGCATTGATGGGGTGCTGTATATGATTTGCGACAACACGCCTATGGTGCTGCTGAAGTATCCTGCTAACAATCCTCGCACTGAATATGAGGTGCCTTCCACCGTTAGAAGAATTGCGAATAATGCTTTTCAGGGTACAAGGTATCTGAAGACTCTGAAACTGCATAATACGGTCACTTACTCGAAGTTCCTGCAACTGGTGATAGGGGAGAGTGCTTTCAATGATTCGTCAATAGAGAATTTTGAGGTGATAGAGAATGACGAGCATTCGTATGCTGATGGAGTGGAGTCTTCGGCGTATGAGAATGTGAAGCGCGAGGTGGCTCGATACCAAACTGACGGAAGACTGGTTGAGGAGGGTGCTGACGGCATCCAGATAATCAGATACGAGGATGGTTCGGCAAGCAAGGTGATGCGATAACCCTCAACCCTCACCGTACATTTGTGCTGTTTTGAGTGCCATGTCACGCACATGGTCTGCGAGCCATTGTGGCTGGATGACTTTTATCTGTGATGCTCTGCTGAGCAGATGGGTGGTGAAGTCGGATGTTGGCCGGAGTCTGTACTGGAAGTCGGCATATTCCTTGCATTCGGCTATTTCACGTTGTGAGTGGTGCAGTGGGAGGTCACGAAGGTAGTAGCGTTCTTTTCCGAAGGCACGGAGGATGACCTTCTCACATTGTACTGTTTCCATGCGGAGGATTCCGTAATAGTCGCTGAAGAAGCTGTCGGCATTGAATGATTCGTCATACTTGAATCGTGACGCGTCTGTCTCTATTTCTTTTATTCGGTCGAGTGAGTATGTCTTGTATGTCTTGCCATCGACAAGTGCGACGATGTACCATCTCTGCCTGAACATCTTGAGGCAGTATGGTTCAATGAGAACTTCTTTGGTTGCATCGTCGCCATATTTCTGGTATGTGATGATGAGTCTGTTCCTGCTTTTCATGGCGTTCATTATCGTTGACAGATGGCTGTTGCAGGCGGGTACTGACTCAATGACTATCCTGTCTTGCAGCGACATGCTGTCGCCTATTATCTGGCCAGTGGACAGGGTGGACAGCATCCATTTCTGAATGGTGTTCTGGTGAAGCACATTCTTGTTGCTGATGTAGTATGTGTTGCTTCGCTTGTCGCACTCAATGTTGATGCCGAACATTTCCTCAATGGCTATCTTGTGGCGTATGAAAGTGGAACGTGAGAAGCTGACTCCTCCGCTCATGTTCGTCATTCGCCATTTGTCATTGATGTCTTCTAATGTGATGCCGTTTGCAGAGGCTATGGTGTTGACAAGCCAAATGTATTCGTTGAATAGCGCGTATGCTTTCATGGGTTAAAGGTTTATAGTTGAGAGATTAGGGGTTAGAGGTGAGAGTTGAGAGGTGAGGCGTTAGAGGTCTCTTAACTCTCGACTCTCGACTCGTTCTTATTTTTTATTTTTAGCACCTATATACTATTTGGCTTACGTGCCTTCTGCACTTATGTTTTTTATGGACGGTCGTTCCTCCCTCAAATTCTCTTCAATTTAACTTCAATGTGACTTCAATAATTACAGAAACATTGCAGAAAATTTCTTCTGGGGCGTGCTCTTTTGATTGTTTATTATCAAAGGAATCGCAACGATGAGAGCGAAGCGTCCAAAACAACTAAAGACGCAGTCTTAAATAACTCGATGTCAAATTCTATTTAACTGACTTAATTTACACTTAACAGCAAGTAGTCAAGGGATTTGAGCAGAGCCAGATGTGTTCCACCCAGCCTTCGTGCTTCCCGTCAATTGTTTTTACCTTTACCCAGCCGCCTTTGGCTACGCCTACAGGGCGAACGACGGATTCTTCCTTTATGGTATAGACCACCTTGCTCTTTTTGCTTGCAGTTGTATAGAGCGGGATGTGCTGTCCGCCATAGTTACGTGTGCCGATGCCTAAGCAAGAGTAGTGAATATAGCCGCCTATTGCCTTTTTACAAAGTTTCTCTGCAGCAGGCGACTCACCAGTAGCTTCGGTGCAATACTTTATCTTCCACCAACCGTTATTGTAACCTACAAGACTGAAGCTAGGCTCATAGTCTCCTTTGTTGGAAAGCTTGACTTTAACAGCCCCCTTCGGAGCAACACGGATATTTGTAAAGTTTCCAACATGGTCATACAAGTAGGCTTCCACATCATTTCCATCGTTTGTTGCGATTGCCTTTACAGCAGGGAGAAGGGTGAGGATGAGTAGAGAGAATAAGATCTTTTTCATAAGTAAGTGATTTTGTACGGATTCTTAGTGTGAGATGTTTTAACCAAAATAGTCCATTAGGACACGATACTACTTGTTTTTTTAGGTTCTCGTATCCATTTTGATTATTGCCGAGACATCTTTTCCCTGTTTTTTCGGTCATGATGCCCGCATCACTCACTCAAAAGCCAGAAAAAATGTGTTCTGGCACTAATCAAAATGTATTACGAGCCTAATGAACTATTTGGGTTTAACGTTCAAATGATTAGTTAGTAAGATGCTTTACAACGAACTTGCTGCCGTTCCAAGTGATATTCCATCGATATGGTCCACCGCTGTTTGAAGGCAAGTCGTAAGTCTCTGCCTTGATGGTCTTTCCGTAGCGTGGCAGTTCGTACGATACCTCGGCAGCCTTGTTGCCAAGACCGAGGTCAAACGGTTTCTCAATGACCTTCAGTGTCTTGTTTGCCTTGTTGTATTCATAGACATGGAGTGTTCCTCTTTCCTGATACTCAAAATGACTGATAGCGATGAGAAGGTTGCCGTTGTTCATCTTCCAATAGCAGCTTTCCGCATGGTGGGTGTCCTCATTGCTTCCAATTGTTACTTCAAGATAACCGTTCTTCGTGTCAATGGTTCGCTTTGTATAACGATTCAATTTCTTGGCCTTCACGGCATTGACTGCATATTCCCTTATTAATTCTGTCTCGCATTTGTCATACTTGGCAGCAGCGAGGAAGAGGTCAACGATTGTTGGTTTTGCAGGGAGAGTTACCTTGTAAGTCTGTGCAAATGAGCTTGTGCAAACGAACACAAGGGCGATGATTATTAAAGACAATTTTTTCATAAGTAAGTAATCAAATTCTTTTATCAAGAATTTAAGAACGAGTCGAGAGTTGAGAGTCGAGAGTTGAGAGACCATAAACCTCTAACCTCTATATTTATGTTCGCTACTATCTTAAATTTTTGATTATAAAATAAATATGTTTTATCTGAGATTCATTTCAAAAATGCGCATGCCGTCATCGCCATCGAATTCATAGTTCTTGCCGATGTTGAAGTAATAGCGGCGGCTGTAAGGAGTCTTGCAGATAGCCTTGAACATTTGCTCGCGAATCTGTGGAGTACACTTTGTGACATCAACGGAAGAATCATCGACGGCTACATCATTGCCATAGTAGAGTTTTCGGTAGATTCCTGACTTCTTTATCATTGCTCCCTTGATATTTTGGTCGTAGATAATTTCAAGGTCATCAGCAGTTCCGAAGATGTTAATATGGTCGTTTTCAATCTTGCCGTAGAGCATCCAGGTTACTCCATCGTCACCGTCCTGAATGAGCACTGTCTGAGGTACGTTCTTGTCGTTCACAAGATGTTCATAATTCTTCAAGACCGTGTTTACATTTTGTGTATTGAGCTTGATAGGCTTCACAATATTGAGATACTTGCTGCTCATCCATCCTTCAATATAGCGCGCATTTCGTGGAGAAACGAGGTGGGTTGAGCCGTAGTCAGGATAAAAACGCACCTTGTACCAGTCGGTTTGCTTTGACATGACTTGCAAAACGTAACCTTTACGCAAGTATAGCGGTTTGTACTCGCCAGCAGCCTTTGCAGCCCAACGATAGAAGGTTTCTATGCCTCTGTCATTGTGCATGAGTATCATGGCAGACTTGGATGCGCCTTTCCGGAAGTTTACATTCTCGTCAGTGATGACAGCGAACTCTGGTGTTTGAGCGCTTGCAAGGATGCTACAGAGCATCATGAGTGAAAGAAACAGAATCTTTTTCATAATATTTTTGTTCTCTATTGTACGCAGATCTGAACTTATTCCGAATAGTTGGTGTCAATCGTTATACGCACCTTTCTGCCCGGGTATTTCATGCTTATCTGCTCCTTCAGCCAACTGCTGATAGCATGGGCGTCATGGTCAAATGAAACGACGATGTCGAAGGCTATCTCCTCGTCATCCACGAAGAATCCGTGCATCTGCTGCACTCCCTCCTGCGACATGGCCATCTGGCGGATGTCTTCTCGTATAGCTATCACCTCAGGATCAGTGTTGTTCATGATATAGATGCCGACCGTCACCTTTGCCTTGAATTCTGAATAGACAAGGGTAGAGACACTTCGGCAGATTTTCTGAATCTGATGCGACGGAAGTGTGTCGGACACCTCAATGTGAATGGAACCTATGGCTGTGTCGGGTCCATAGTCATGAAGGATAAGGTCGTATGCGCCAAGCACACCGGGCAGTTCCGTCACCTTGCCCTTGATAGCAGCTGCCAGGTCGCCTTGCAATCTTTTGCCTACAACCTTGCCGAGCGGGTCAAGCAGCGTCTCTATTCCGGTCTTGATGATGAAAGCAGAAATCAACACGCCAATGTAGCCATCAACGTTGACATCCCATATCATCGACACCGCAGCGCTCAGAAGGGTGGAGGCGGAAAGCACAGCATCGGATGTTGCATCGAGACCGCTTGCCACCAGTGCATCGGAGTTGAGCGCCTTTCCACGATTTACGAAGTATCTACCCAGTATCACTTTGCTCACGATGGCAACGACAATCACCATTACCGTCACCCATGTAAAGGAGGTCGGTTCTGGATTTATGATAGCCTTGACCGACTCAACCATTGACGAAGCACCTGCTGCGAAAATGATGCCGGCTATCAGGATGGCACTGAAATACTCCACACGACCATAGCCAAATGGGTGCTTGCTGTCTGGTTTCCTTCCAGCCAGTTTAACACCTACTATCGTGATGGCAGACGACAGGGCATCGGACACGTTGTTGATTGCGTCGAGCAATACGGCAACGGAATTGGAGAGAAGACCGACAACGACCTTGAAAGCGGCAATCACCGCATTTGCACCTATTCCTACGATGCTAACTCTCGTAATACGTTTGTTTCTATTTTGTTTCATGCTAAATGTAAATGGTAGTCAATACTAAAATACACAAAAAATATTTTGCAAAATTACTACTTTTTCCCGTATTTCCTACTCAATCAGCCTTCTATTTCCACCAAATTATGTAAAAAGTTCGTTCTCTCAATACTAATTGTTTGGGTTATACCTAATATATTATAGAATTAATCTTAAGTAAGTGATCAAAATTTATTTAATAATGTTAAGCAAGTGTCCTGAGGTAATTTGTATGTTGATCCAGGAACATTGGAAAAGCCGCGCGTGTTTGACCCCCGAGGGCGAAGTTGCGCTGACCCCCGAAAACGATTTTATTTTGACCCTCTAAGAGCCCTGGCCGGTGGGGGCATTTTTATTTTCGCCTTGCTTGCCAGCCTTATCTGCCTTGATTTTACGCACGCTCCCGCCTGTGAGCTCTATCTAATGTGCCGTATGCACGATGCGGTCAAGCACAGCATCTGCCACAGTCGGATCACCGATAGCGTCATACCAGCTTGACACTGGCAGCTGCGATGAGAGTATGATGGACTTGCGTTCATGACGGTCCACTATGATGTCGAGTAGAATGCCGCGCTCCTTGACGTCAAGCGGCACAAGGAACGCATCATCGAGGATGAGCAGCAGGTGAAGAATTGAGGATTACAGAGTTGAGGACGGGGTAACCATATTTATTGTAACCTCAATATTCTAATATCAAAATTCACATCTGCAGGATAGCCGAGACCAATGTATTCGTTATAAGCCTTGGCAATAGTATCGTATGCTTCAACAGCATCAATTCTGCCAGTGTGAACGAACACCAGAAGAGTCGTACGAAGGGCTCTATGAACACTTCCGCTGGATACTCCCAAAGGCCACGGATAATCAGATTAAGAAACTTATAGGATAAAAGACTATTGCCCGTTTTGCCAGACACCAATGTTTGCAATATGAATAACTGTTTATCTGTGATTTGTGATTACTGTGATTATGAAGAAAGCCTCAACAGAACCTTTTTTGGAACTGTTGAGGCTTGGTGTTTTGATGTTGAATATGCTAACCAACACTGAATCCGAGTGCCGAGAGGATGGCGGTAAGGGTGGTGAGAGCGATGTTAATAATGATGCTCCATTTGTTTTTAGTTTCGTTAGTCATAATCTGTTGAAGGTTTGATTTTTATGGTAAACGGTTTAATGTAGTGGTTTAGAATCCTCTCCCCCTTGCCTCACCATCATGGTGAGGGGAGGGGAGAGTGACTCTTGTTATCCGAATCCGTTGGAACCATCGTTGTCGGTTGTGCCGCTGCCCTGATTGCTGTTGCCCTGGTTGCCGTCAGGAGTAGGCGTTGGGGTAGGGGTTGGTTCAGGGTCGTTGTCCTCGCCCTCATCTTCGGTCTTCGAGAGGTCAACGATGGTTGAGCCCTTCTTGATTGCCTTGATGACAGCTGCTTGAGCCGA
>JAZLHP010000071.1:0-32554 GCA_045616905.1 Bacteroidaceae bacterium | reverse complement strand
AGCAGAGTGACTAAATGTCACGATGTAGGAAGCGACAGAGAGCAGTGCCCTGCTCGAAGACGGCTCGAATGCTGGCATTGTGACCGAGAAAACGAAGGAAAGATGCGACAAAGAGAGTGCAGATATTACAAAAACGACCTATTTGTACATTATTAAATTAATTTTGATTACCTACTTAACGTGAGTTCGACGAAATATAAGTGTCTATAAATTTGGTGATTAGCGAAAATTGTTGTAACTTTATAGTGTTCAATTACAAAGTAATACAAACAATTCTCGCTATGTTCACCGAAAGCAAAGTTACTGAAATTTTCTTTATGGCAGACGAATTCTGCAAGTTTTTTAATCGTATAATGTCAAAATATACTATTGAAGACATACCTAAGCCTGCCAAGCGCAAGTATCATCGTGATTCAACGATGTCAGATGCAGAGATTATGGTCATAATGATTCTGTTTCATAACTCAGGCTTTCGCTGCCTGAAACATTTCTACCTCGACCACGTCTGTAAGCATCTAAAGCATCTTTTCCCGAAGGCAGTATCCTACAACAGATTCGTAGAACTTCAGAAGAAAATCATCATCCCCATGATTATATTCATCAAGAAGTTTTTGCTTGGTAAGTGTACCGGAATAAGCTTTGTAGATTCAACCCCTTTACGTGTATGCCGCAACCAGAGAATACATATCCATAAGACTTTCAAGGGCTTCGCTGCTCGCGGCAAGTGTTCCATGGGGTGGTTCTTTGGCTTCAAGCTGCACCTGATATGCAACGAAAAGGGTGAACTGTTGAATTTCATGGTGGCACCAGGGGATGTTGATGACAGGAAGCCTCTGGAGGATAAGCGCTTCATTGAGCAGATCTTTGACAAGCTCGTCGCTGACAAGGGATACATCAGCAAGAATCTATTCCAGAAACTCTTTGTTGACGGTATACAGCTCATCACAAAGCTCAAGAGCAACATGAAAGGTGCTATGATGAGTGTATCTGACAAGGTTCTCCTGCGTAAGAGGGCAATCATAGAAACTGTAAATGATGAATTGAAGAACATCGCGCAGATAGAGCACTCAAGACACAGAAGCCTACCAAACTTTGCGGTCAACCTACTTTCTGCCATTGCTGCTTACTGCTTCTTCCCGAAGAAACCAACAATCAACATCGTCAGAGTTTCTGATAATCAGCTTACTTTGTTCTAAATAAATTCATCGAACTCACGTTAATCTAGTTTTGTTAAATCCGAAGGTTGTCTGGTGTTCCCGGGCAACCTTTTTCTTTTCCCTTGAATACAAGAACACCCTCCCGTGCCGTGATGGCTGGGAGGGTGTTGCTGTAGGATGTGTTGTTTTCTGTCCCTTTGTGTCAGTCGGCAAGTTTTGCCTTGATGAACTCGCGGTTGAGACGTGCGATGTTGGCGATGGTTTCGCACTTAGGACATACTGCTTCGCATGCGCGTGTATTGGTGCAGTTGCCGAAGCCGAGTTCGTCCATCTTGGCAACCATTGCCTTGGCTCGTTTGGCTGCTTCTACGCGACCTTGTGGGAGGAGTGCGAGTTGGCTGACCTTTGACGATACGAAGAGCATGGCTGAGCCGTTCTTGCATGCTGCAACGCATGCACCGCAACCGATGCATGATGCACAGTCCATTGCCTCGTCGGCGTCTGGCTTTGGGATGAGGATGGCGTTGGCGTCCTGTGGGGCTCCTGTGCGTACTGTTGTGTAACCGCCTGCCTGGATGATTTTGTCGAATGCTGCGCGGTCAACCATGCAGTCCTTGATGACTGGGAATCCTGCCGAGCGCCATGGCTCGACGGTCACTGTGTCGCCGTTCTTGAACTTACGCACGTAGAGCTGGCATGTGGTGGCTCCGCGCTCTGTCTTGCCGTGTGGTGTGCCGTTGATGTAGAGTGAACACATGCCGCAGATGCCTTCGCGGCAGTCGTGGTCGAATACGAATGGTTCCTTGCCCTCGGCAATGAGTTCCTCGTTGAGGATGTCGAGTGCCTCGAGGAATGATGTGTCGTCCGGGATGTTCTTCAATTCGTGTGAGTCGAAGTGACCGGCATCCTTAGGACCATTCTGCTTCCAGAATTTTACTGTGAATGTTATGTTTGCCATAATTGAGACCCACCCTCCAGGAACCCCTCCCGTTAGGAGGGAGGGGAGCAGTTTGCTTTACTTATCGGAGGTTATAGTGGGCATTTTTTTATATGGTTATTGTTTATTTTAGGCAGTTATATAGAATTTGGCATATGTGCCTTCTGCACTTATGTTTTTAGGACGGTCGTTCCTCCCTTAAATTCTCTTCAATTTAACTTCAATGTGACTTCAATAATTGTAGAAACATTGCAGAATAATTGCAGAAAATTTTAGCGAAGCGTCAAAAAACAACTAAAGACGCAGTCTTAAATAACACGATGCAAAATAGTATATAGTTACCTTATTTTATATTAAAAACTCATGTTACACTGATCATGCAATAAATATATTGATATGAAAAGTGACTTCTTTCCCCTCCCTCCTAACGGGAGGGGATAAGGGGGCGGGTCTTTTAGTTCTTGTAGTTTCTTGTCTGAACCTTGATGGCCTCGTACTCGAGTGGCTCCTTGATGAGGGTTGGTGCTGCTGCGTCAGAGCCCTCGTACTTCCAGCAGCCTACGTAGAAGAAGTTAGCATCGTCGCGCTTGGCCTCGCCCTCCTCTGTCTGGTGTTCCTCGCGGAAGTGACCACCGCATGACTCCTCACGCGAGAGTGCGTCGTGTGCCATGAGTGAGCCCATCGTGATGAAGTCGTCGAGGTGGATTGCCTTGTCGAGCTCAACGTTGAGACCTTCGCGAGTGCCTGGGATGAAGAGGTTTGTCTCGAATTCCTTGCGGATGCCCTTGAGGAGCTCGATGCCCTTCTCGAGACCTTCCTTGGTGCGACCCATGCCGATGTACTCCCAGCAGATGTGGCCGAGTTCCTTGTGGATTGAGTCAACTGAGCGCTTGCCCTTGATGTTCATGAGCTTCTGGATGCGTGCCTCAGTGGCTGCCTCGACCTCTGCGAACTCAGGAGCATCGGTAGAGATGCGTGGCCAGATGGCCTGGTCGGCGAGGTAGTTCTGGATAGTGTATGGGAGCACGAAGTAACCGTCGGCAAGTCCCTGCATGAGGGCTGATGCACCGAGACGGTTGGCACCGTGGTCTGAGAAGTTGCACTCACCGATTGCGAAGAGTCCTGGGATAGAGGTCTGGAGTTCGTAGTCAACCCAGATGCCACCCATTGTGTAGTGGATAGCAGGGAAGATCATCATTGGGTTGTAGTAGTCAACACCGTTTACTGTAGCACGCTTCTCACCTGGGTTAACGTCAGTGATTTCCTCGTACATGTCGAAGAGGTTGCCGTAGCGCTGGAGTACGATGTCGAGGCCGAGACGCTGGATTGACTCTGAGAAGTCGAGATATACGGCGAGACCTGTGTTGTTGACACCGAAGCCCTTGTCGCAACGCTCCTTGGCAGCACGTGAGGCAACGTCGCGTGGAACGAGGTTGCCGAATGCTGGGTAGCGGCGCTCGAGGTAGTAGTCGCGGTCCTCCTCTGGAATCTCAAAGCCCTGCTTAGTGCCTGCCTGCAGTGCCTTGGCATCTTCGAGTTTCTTAGGTACCCAGATACGACCGTCGTTACGGAGTGACTCAGACATGAGTGTGAGCTTAGACTGCTTGTCGCCGTGAACTGGGATACATGTTGGGTGAATCTGTACGTAGCATGGGTTTGCGAAGTATGCTCCCTTGCGGTAGCATGACATTGCAGCTGTCACGTTACAGCCCATAGCGTTGGTAGAGAGGAAGTATGTGTTGCCGTAGCCACCTGTTGCGATTACCACTGCATTGGCAGAGAAGCGCTCGAGCTTGCCTGTCACGAGGTTCTTGGCGATGATACCGCGAGCGCGACCGTCGATGATTACAACGTCGAGCATCTCGTAGCGGGTGTAGAGCTTAACCTTGCCTGCGTTTACCTGGCAAGAGAGTGCTGAGTAGGCACCGAGGAGCAGCTGCTGGCCTGTCTGACCCTTTGCGTAGAATGTACGTGACACCTGAGCGCCACCGAATGAACGGTTGGCAAGTGTGCCGCCATACTCACGGGCGAATGGTACGCCCTGGGCAACGCACTGGTCGATGATTGCGTTTGATACCTCAGCGAGACGATATACGTTTGCCTCGCGAGCACGATAGTCACCACCCTTTACTGTGTCGTAGAACAGACGGTAAACAGAGTCACCATCGTTCTGATAGTTCTTTGCTGCATTGATACCACCCTGAGCAGCGATAGAGTGTGCACGGCGTGGTGAGTCCTGAATACAGAAGTTGAGGACGTTGAAGCCCATCTCGCCAAGTGAGGCTGCTGCTGATGCTCCTGCAAGACCTGTACCTACGACGATAACGTCGAGCTTGAGCTTGTTCTTTGGGTTAACCAAGCGCTGGTGTGCCTTATAGTTAGACCATTTCTCAGCTACTGGTCCCTCAGGAATTTTTGAATCTATATTGATTGCCATACGATTAAATTAAAAGTTAAAAGTTAAAATTTAAAAACTATGTGATTGGGTGCTTTAGTTTTTAAGTTTTTTAGTTCACGAAGCGTATCCTAGTCGTTCATCGTACGATTAGTATATTTTCATTTCGAATGGGAGAACGCTTCCGTCGCAACCACCGAGACAGTCAGGGCAGAGGCAGAATGCAAGTGCAACGATGAGGAACATTGCCATGATGACTGTTGACCAGATGTTGCCGATGCACTGCCAACGCTTGAACCAGGTGTGGCCGCTCCATCCGAGTGTCTGCATTGCTGACCAGAATCCATGTGTGAGGTGGAGCCAGATGGCAACAATCCAGATGACGTAGATGGCTGTGTAAACGTAAGAAACAGTACCTGCTCCGTGGAATGTGTAAACAATCCAGTCAAAACCGTTTGTAGGTGCAATCTCATGTGTTGTTTCTGCAATTTCTGCCCACATCATGTGATACCAGAAGTTGAAGAGGTGAAGACCGATGCCGAGAAGCACTACGATACCGAGAACGAGCATGTTCTGACTTGCCCATTCTACAGTCTTTGGCTTGTCGGTGATGGCATACTTGTTGTTGCCGCGAGCCTTACGGTTCTGGGCTGTGAGGATGAAGGCATAGATGATGTGGATAACCACGAGCGCACCTAATGCTATCGTTGCAGCAATGGCGTACCAGTTGCTGCCGAGCAGTGCGCAGATTTCATTGTATGCCTCTTTGCTGAAAAGAGCAACTACGTTCATGCAAGCATGGAACGTAAGGAAGAGAATCAGTGCAGTACCTGTGACTGACATGATGACTTTTCTTCCGATTGAAGAGTTACATAACCACATAAAATGTTTGAATTTAAGTTATTTAATAAATTTGTTGTTTGCTTGTCTTTTTTTTCACATAACTCATGTTGACTCCCTTATAGGGGGGTGAATAATATGACTAAATCATGCAAAAATACCTATTTTATATATAATATACAAAAAAATATTAAAAAAATATAATGTGAATGTGTGTTTTTCTCTTGTGCGAGTGACAAAAGGAAAAATTTTTGTCTATATTTGCATCCGATTAGAATGGAGTTGAAAGACTGACCTGTTTCCCATTATTGTTTTTTATCTCATGAGAAGATTATACGCTATAGTTTGTTTGTCATTGCTTGTTATTGCCATTGTGACAGGATGCAGTGGTAAGGTGGATGGCGTGCCCGAACCGATGCCGGGCGTTTATTATTGGCGTACGGTGTATAAGTTGAATGAAGGGGAGCGCGACTGGTTGTCAAAGGAGAAAATAGGGAAAATGTATCTGAGGCTGTTTGATGTGACGATGAGTAACGACGAGCCTAAACCGCAAGCAACAATTCGTTTTGATGATGCTTTGCCTGATGGCGTGAAGATAATACCTACCATATTCATTGACGAACAGGTGCTTCGAGAGTATGATGATGTGTCTTTGCTTGCAAGTCTGCTTAGTGAACGAATTGCCAAAATGTCAAAGACGCATAGGTTTGAATATGAAGAAATTCAGATTGATTGTGACTGGACTCATGGCACTCAGGATTTATACTTTGAATTACTTAGTTGCATGAAGGAAAATATCGGTCAAACCCGTCTGTCAGCAACTATACGTCTGCATCAGTTAGGAATGCAGCCTCCTCCCGTGGAGTATGGGGTGTTGATGCTGTACAATACCGGCGATTTCAGACGTGCTGACAATAAATATTGCCACAACCCGATACTCGACTCAAGGGACGTGGAGACTTATCTTCCATATCTCAACAAATATCCCTTGCCGCTGTGTGCTGCCTATCCCAATTTCAGTTGGCAACTATTGTTTGCTGATGATGAATTCAAGGGTATCTTGTACGGGGAGGATTTGTCGGATACTACTTTGTATCATAAGGTTAGTGATGATGAATACAGGGTGGTGAATACCCGTGTCATAAACATGCAGTTGGGGGTTTCGCATCTGAGACTTTTTCCTGGTGAAAGAGTGCGTGTGTGGCATTCTGAACCGAAGGAGATTGAGAGGGTTAGAGACATGGTTGAGGCAAACCGTCCGGGTATTAATGACCAAGTGATTGTTTATCATCTGGACGAAGGGAATTTCTGAACGAAAACAAAAATACATCCAAATATAGTACAATCTAATATAAAATTAATTCTAATCACTTACTTACTTCGGGCTATCGAACCTTTTGATTCTCGATATTTCGGACTAAAAATAAAACTAAAACAAAAACTAAACGATAACGATGATAAATATGAAAATCAGAAGCGTACAGCTTGGATTGCATGACTTAAAGATTGCAAAGGTCTTATTTGTTTTGTCTGTTTTGTCAATGACATTAGTACAGAAGGTTGTGGCATGTGGTTTCTGTGCACCAACGTATAATTATTACCTGTTCCATTCTGCTCCTGGTGGTGCGATGAACAATGACAGCGAACTTCTTGCCAGGGAGTGGAGCCGTATGATAAAGGGAACTGTGACGGTGGAAGACATGGAGCGTATGGCGGAATTGACATTGGCAGATGTGGATACATTGAAGCATCCAGTGCTAAACTATGCTCGTAATCATCGCGATACGGAGATGCTTGCATATCTTCGTGATTTGGCAACTTATCTCTCCATTCCGCAGCTTAGTCTTGATGAATGGTATTATCCTTCTGAAGACGAACTGAAAGAGCGTAAAGTGGTGGCCGTAAAGCTTGAAAAAAGACTTGATGCAGTGAAGAGTAGCAGGTTTGCTGCACAGTATAAGCTCTTGAGAATACGTCTTGCATTTCGAATGGAAGAATATGACAAGTGCTTGAATCTGTGGGAGAATGAGGGTGACAACAATGACACTTCTGTGTTTGGTAAAATGACGAAAGGATATTATGCTGGTGCTTTGAAACGACTTGGGAGACGTGAAGAGGCTGCTGTGATTTTTGCAGAACTTAGGGATGAGCAAAGTGCCATATTATGTATGAACTCGCGAAGTCAGAATGTGCGGTTTATGCGTGCCATTGCTGAAAAAGACCTTAATTCTGCCGTACTGCCATACATGCTCGATGTTCTCATGAACAATATTCAAGAGATGAATGATTTCTTAAAATGCAAACGGCGTATAGAGGGAATTGTTAAGTCTGGAACAAAGGATTTAAGTGGTGTGTTCGATAATATTCCTGCTACGGCAATGGCTCCTGTTGAAATGGATGATGAAGGCAACGTAGTGTCGGTTGGCGAACTTACAGAAGAGAACTGGTATAGTATGCTTGATGCATTTGCCATGCATGAGAGTGAAATAGCTGCACTGAAAGAATTCTGTTCGGAAATGGCTGTCAAGGAAGGAGTTAAAGATAAGTGTATGTGGTTGTCGGCACTTGCTTATCTGCATTATTTCGACGGGAAATATGCAGAGGCGAATGATGAGATTAACCGTGCATGCTCAATGACGTCATTCCCTGCATCCAATGATAATGCTAGAGTGTTGCGTTTGCTGATTTGTACCACTCTTGATGACAACAAGGCTATGGAGAAGATATTGTGTGCTGATTTCCCATGGCTCATGCAGAATAAGGGTATAAATGCCATTCATAAAATAGCAGTGCATGGCTTGGCTGCACGATATGAGGCAAAGAAAGATTTCTGCATGAATCTTTTGTCATGGAGCCTTACACGAATGAATGATTATGAAGGAGAATATCAGGATTTATTCAAGAAGCATTCTCCTGAGGACAACGGCAAGTTCTTCTCGCTTTTCCAAAGTGCTACCCTTGAACAAGAAAAGGCATTGTATGATTTTGTTTTCAATAAGAAGAACAAACAGACACAATGGCAGAAAACACTTATACAGGCAGCAGGGTTGAATAATGAGGATATCGAAGATATGATCGGAACCCGTCTGTTGAGAATGGGTAAATGGGCAGAGGCTGCAGAATGGCTTAGGAAGGTAAGCCTTGAATTTCTGTCTGAACAAAATATTGCTTATTATGCTCATGAACGTAATTATGATGTAGAGTTGTGGGCTACCCATCAAGATGTAAAACGCAGTTTTGGTGACCCCGTACAGCTTCGAAAGAACAAGAAACTTACTTTCTGTGAGGAAGTCATCAATTTGAATAAGGAGTTAAAAAAGGCAAAAGGTGAGGCAAAGGCAAAATTGGCATATAAGTTGGCAACTCTCTATTCACAAGCAAGTTATTATGGTGAATGCTGGTGGTTGACAGAGTACCACAAGTCGGATTATTGTAACATTGGGTATGGTGCCATTACAAAAGATTCTTTTGATTTTGACGGACAAGCAGTGTCATTGCTTAATGAAGCATCCAAGGTGGATGACGACATAATGAAGATGAAATGTGCTTTTGCACAAATTGCTGTTTCGAAGAACCCTCCATATTCATGGATGCTTGATGATGATACTTACACTTTCAAATTGCAGGTTAATAAAAACTCGCCGTTGTTTAGCACGTTGAAGCAATTGAGAAAAATGCTGAAAGAAAGCAAAGTCGCACCAACGTACATTTCACAATGTGATATGTTAAGAACCGCGTTTAAGCTTAGTGGCATGTGATGTTTCTGTTGAATAAAGTTCAAGAACAAGACATAAAAAAGAATGTTGTCCGGCTGGTTTTTTACCATTCGGACAATGTTTTTTATACAAAAACACATCTTTTATATATAAAAAACATTAAAATAGTATTTTTTTCCACAAGAATGACGGAATATCAATGAAATAAAGACTAACTTTGCATGATTTTGTGCTTTGCACAGACTTTTTCTGTAAAGACAGCAGTATTGACAATAACAAAATTAATCAATAACAAAACAAACAAAAGAACAAAATGAGAAAGTTTTTAATGATGGGAGCAGCTGTAGCTGTTGCTGCCACAACAATGATTTCTTGTAAAAATGGTGGCGATGTGAAAGCAGACCTTCAGGAAAGTGTTGACACATTGGCTTACGACTTAGGACTCTCGCAAGTGGATGGACTCAAGCAGTACATGACAATGAACCTTGGCGTTGACACTACTTATATGGATGATTTCATGAAGGGTATGAAGGAAGGTGCATTGAAAGAAGATAATCCAGCTAAGCTTGCATACATGCAGGGACTTCAGGTGGGAAAGCAGATCAAGCAGATGGCTGATGGTCTTACTCACGAAGTGTATGGAGACGACAGTACAAAGTCAATCAAGGTCGTAAATCTTCTTGCTGGCATAACTGATGGTCTTAAGGGAAAGGCTACAAAGACTGCAGAGGAGGCGTTCAATGAATTCAACGCTTTGTTGGCTCCAATAAAGAAAGAGGCAATGATGAAGCAGTATGGCGATAATAAGGCAGCTGGTGAGAAGTACATGCTTGATAACTCAAAGAAAGAGGGTGTAAAGACTCTTCCTTCAGGTGTTCAGTATAAGGTCCTCGTTGAAGGTACTGGCGCACTTCCAACTGACACTACAACTCTTCAGGTTAACTATGAAGGACGTCTCATCGATGGCACTGTGTTCGACAGCAGTTACGAGCGCAACATGCCACTCTCTATCAACATGGCAATGCCACGAGTAATTCAGGGTTGGGTTGATGTCCTCAAAGTAATGCCAGCAGGTTCTACTTGGGAGGTTACTATTCCTCAGGAACTTGCATACGGTGAAGGAGGTCAGGGACCTATCAAACCATTCTCTGCTCTTATCTTCAAGATTGAGGTTTTGAATTAAAGAATTTGAACATAGTCAACGGACAAATGTAATCCTACTGGGGGATGCGTTGTCCGTTGACTTCATTATAACAACGAAATATTTATTATGAAGAAGTTACTCGTTTTAACACTTGCAGCTCTTGCTTTTTGTTCGTCTGTAAATGCTCAAGAGGCTAAGGATGCGGCTTGGGCTGCAAAAGAAGCAGCAAAGGCAAAGAAGGCTAAGGATGCCGCAGATCTTAAGGCATTCAAGGAGAAGCAGAAGGCTGACCTTGCTGCTTTCATCGAAGGTCAGAAGAACGGCAAGTCTGCAACAGATGCATCTGCAATAAAGGTAAAAAAAACTGTCCTTGCTAACGAAGGTGATTCATTAGCTTATATGCTTGGAGTCGGTCAGTCGCAGAGTCTCAAGCAGCATATGGTTCAGCGTCTTGGAGTCAGTGAAGAGAATGTTGATAAGTTTGCTGAAGGTATTTTGGGACGCATTGGTGAAGACCCTGCGGACAAGAAATTGGCAGCTTACCATGCAGGTGAGCAGATGGGAGATCAGATTCTTAGCATGGCTCAGGGATTCAGCAAGGAATATTATGCTGCAGAACCAGATAAGAGCATCGACTCAAATATTTTGGTAAGCGGACTTGTTGCAGGTCTGCTCGGACAGGCAGAGAGCAATACTGATAGTATCATGGACGAATTCCAAACTAAAATGACAGCTCGTCAAGCAGCAAACAAGGAGGTTATGTATGGTCCAAACAGAATTGCTGGTGAAAAGTTCTTGGAAGAAAATAAGACAAAAGAGGGTGTTGTAACATTGCCTTCTGGACTACAGTACAAGGTGATTACTGCAGGAAACGGAGCCAAGCCAACAGCAACACAGAAGGTTAGTGTTGACTATGAGGGACGTCTCATTGACGGAACGGTGTTTGATAGTAGTTACAAGCGTGGAGAACCTTCTGAATTCCAAGTTAATCAGGTTATAAAAGGATGGACAGAGGCACTCCAGTTGATGCCTGTAGGCAGTAAATGGGAACTTTATATTCCTTACCAGATTGCTTATGGTGACCGTGAGGCAGGAAAGGAGATTAAGCCATATTCCGCACTTATCTTCACTGTCGATTTGAAAGCAATAAAATAAAAGCGATAGAGTTAGGTCTTAGAAACATCTTTTGAAACAGAAAATGAAAACTTATAAGATAATCAATAACGCACTCGGATGGTTTGTGTTTGCTATTGCGGCATTCACATACTGCTCTACCATTGAGCCTACTGCCAGTTTCTGGGACTGTCCTGAGTTCATTACAACAGCATCAAAGCTGGAGATTGGTCACCCACCTGGTGCACCTTTCTTTATGTTGTTTGGTAATTTCTTCTCACTATTCGCAAGTGATCCTGCAGAGATTGCCAAAATGATAAACATAATGTCAGCAATGCTTTCCGCAGGTTGTATTTTGTTCCTGTTCTGGAGTATAACCCATCTTGCAAGAAAGCTTATCATCAAGGACAATGAAGAACCATCAATGGGACAGACGCTTGCTGTAATGGCAAGTGGTATAGCAGGTGCTCTCATTTACACATGGAGTGATACATTCTGGTTCTCTGCTGTTGAGGGTGAAGTATACGCATTCTCAAGTTTCTTCACTGCACTCGTATTCTGGCTTATCCTCAAATGGGAAGATAATGCTGACAATCCAGGTTCAGACAAGTGGCTTGTGTTTATAGCATATCTTGTAGGACTTTCCATAGGTGTCCACTTGCTCAATTTGCTCTGTATTCCAGCGATAGTGCTTGTGGTGTACTATAAGTTGAGCAAGAACCCAACTTTGAAAGGATCTCTTATGGTGCTTGGTGCGTCTGTGCTTATTGTCACTGCCGTGCTTTATGGTATAGTGCCTGGTATCGTGAAGATTGGAGGATGGTTTGAATTGCTGTTCGTCAATATGATGGGATGCAGTTACAACACTGGTCTCTACATCTATCTTGTACTTTTGTTTGCAACATTGGTATGGGCATTGTGGGAGTCTGTTAAGCATGTCAGCAAGAATCGTATGTACATGTCTTTCTTACTCAGTGTGGCAATGCTTGGTATCCCATTCTATGGTCACGGTTTCAGTTCCGTAGTGATAGGTATCATTGTACTTATTGTATTAGCAGTCGTGCTTTATCTTTCAGAAAAAGTCACTCCTCGTATTCTTAACACCTCATTGCTGTGTATGACTTTGATGGTGGTAGGTTACAGCTCATACTCTGTTATTGTCATTCGTTCTACTGCCAACCCTCCTATGGACCAGAACTCTCCAGAGGATGTGTTTACACTTGCAGAGTATCTTGGTCGCGAGCAGTATGGAGATCGCCCGTTGTTATGGGGACCAACATACAACTCAAAGCCTAATGTCATGGATAATGGCGATGGAACACTGTCATACGAGACAAGCAAGGGCGCAAAGGTTTATCAGCGTAAAGAGAAGGCAAATGAGAACGAAGCTGATGAGTATGTTTCAATACGTGAGAAGTTTGATTATGTTTATCCATCCAACCAATGCATGATATTCCCACGTATCTATAGTAATGATCATGCTGCAGCATACGACTCTTGGCTTGGAGGTGCTGACTATCATTTTGTGGCATACAATTTCCCTGGTCGTGAATCAGTTCCTGTGAAGATACCTTCGTTTGGCGACAATATTAAATTCTTCATGGGGTATCAGATGAACTTTATGTATTGGCGATATTTCATGTGGAACTTTGCAGGACGTCAGAATGACATTCAGGGTAATGGAGAATTAGAACATGGAAACTGGCTTTCTGGCGTATCATTCATTGATGATGCTCGTCTTGGCAACCAGGATGCGCTTCCTGATGACTTGAAGAACAATAAAGGACATAACGTTTTCTATTGTCTTCCTCTCATACTTGGTTTGCTTGGCTTCTTTTGGCAGGCATTTCGCGACAAGCGAGGCATACAGCAGTTCTGGGTTGTGTTCTTCCTGTTCTTCATGACAGGTATAGCCATCGTAATTTATCTTAACCAGACACCACAGCAACCACGTGAGCGTGACTATGCTTATGCTGGTTCTTTCTATGCATTTGCTATCTGGTGTGGGCTCGGTATCACTGCAATATATGAAGGTGTAAAGGCATTGCTGGAAAAGGCTGGCAACATGAATATGCGAAAGTCTGCTGTCGTTGCAAGTCTCATAGGACTTGTTCCTGCAGTGGCAGTTCCATTGCAGATGGTTAGCCAGACATGGGACGACCATGACAGAAGTGGCCGCTATGTTTGTCGTGACTTCGGTCTTAATTATCTTGAAACAGTACCTCACGATGGTATTATATTCACGAATGGCGACAATGACACATTCCCACTATGGTACAATGAAGATACAGAAGGTAAGCGAACCGATGTACGCGTATGTAACCTTTCGTATCTGCAGACCGACTGGTACATAGACCAAATGAAACGTCCTGCATATACAGGAGAAGGACAGTCAAGCCCACTTCCTATTTCATGGAATCGTTTGCAGTACACATCAGGAACTAATGAGGCCATTGACATTAATCCAGAAGTGCCAACAGAGGAAGGCTATCTGAAGATGAAGGACATTGTCGATGAAATATATGCGTCGGATCCTGAAACAGCAAAGCAGATTTGGGGAGAAGATCCTTACGAACTGAAAAATGCCATTCACAAGTTTGTGTTGAAGGAAGTTCCTGAAAAGTATAAGAAACTTGTTGACAAACTCCCTTCTTGCTTGCCTAACGACAGTCTTCACATTACCGTGGATAAGGATGCAGTGCGTAAGAGTGGTATGATGATTCCTGGCGATAGCATTCCTGATAAGATGGTTATTGACCTTACTGGACAGGGACGTGTGTACAAGAGTTTTGTCATGATGCTTGAGATGCTTGCAGAAAGCAACTTCTCACGTCCGATTTACATGTCAACAACAGTTGGAGCAAGCAACTATGGCAATCTGTACAAGCATTTCATTCAAGAGGGTATTGCCTGGAGAATAAGTCCTTTCACATTTGAAGAGAACACTAATGAACATGGTGTGGTTCATACTGTATGCGATACGGAAAAAATGTACACAAACATGATGACCAAGTATCAATATGGAAACCTGAAACAAAAAGACCTCTATATTGATGAGACAACCATGCGTATGTGCATCACTCATAGGCGTTGGTTTGCCAACCTCATAACAAACCTCATCAAAGAGAAAAAGTACGACAAGGCAAAGAAAGCGCTTGAGAAATGTGCAACAGAGATTCCGGTGTATAATATCCCTCACGATATAAGCAGCGGGTCACTTGAGATTGTAAATGCTTACATCGAACTCAAGCAATACGATAAGGCAGAAGATATTCTTGCCCAACTCTCTGAGCGTTCTGGTCAGTACATCAATTGGTATCTGTCATTAGACAATGATCGTTTCAGAATGTCATTTGACGATTGCTATCGTGAACTCATGTACTGCTACGTGAATATCGAAAAGGGATACTCACAGTTGCAGGAAAAGGATGGCAAGAAGTACGGTTCTGCGCTTAAGGCAGTTGACGATAAGTTGAACACTTATTATAATCGCTTTATCAATAAGGCAACTGCTGCTGGTATTGATTTGGGCGAGTGATTTGTACGCTGACTCTTTGTGAATAAATACGAATCTGTAAAGAAATATGTTTATAGAGCAACCAAGTAAGTGGCTGCGTTGGTTATATCCAAGTGCAATATGGAGAATGGATCCATCTGAGAAGGCGGTTTATCTGACCTTCGACGATGGACCTATACCTGAGTCCACTCCTTGGTTGATAGAGACGCTTGACAGATACGGAGTAAAGGCAACTTTCTTCATGGTTGGCGACAATGTGAGGAAATATCCCGAATTGCTCACTTTGATAAGTTCTCATGGACATCGTCTTGGCAACCATACTTATAATCATATAGGCGGTTTTAGTGTAAGCAGCAAGAAATACCTGATCAATGCGAACAAGGCAGATAATCTTATACGTAGCAACCTTTTTCGCCCGCCAAGAGGATGGATGAAAACTCTGCAATATATTCGCCTTCGCAGACATTATACAATAATAATGTGGGATTTGGTGACTCGTGATTACTCTTGTCGTCTGAATGCCGATGAGGTTTTTGAGAATGTTAAGAAATATGCTCGGCCAGGGTCTATCATTACCTTCCATGATTCTTTGAAGAGCATAGACAAGTTGAAAACCGCATTGCCACGTAGCATAGAGTGGTTGAAGAGTCAAGGCTATAAATTCAAAGTCTTTGATGAAAATCTTCACCATAGCAGGCATTTGAAGTAACCTGTCTCAATTCGTAGGTTAATTCTAAACTTAGGGTAAACTTAACAGCATGTATAGCGTTGATAATATCACCAAACAGATTAAAGCCGAGGCCGAGCGTCTCGGCTTTTCTGCTTGTGGCATAGCTAAAGCCGAACCTGTGGATGTCGTCTATGCCATGAAATATCGCCTTTGGCTTTCTGAAGGTAACAATGCTGGCATGTCGTACCTTGAGAATAATCTTGACAAACGACTTGACCCTACATTGCTTATGCCTGGTGCTAAAAGCATAATTTGTCTTGCTCTAAACTATTTTCCCGAGAAGAAATTGACTGATGACCAGTATAAATTCGCGTATTATGCATACGGTAAAGACTATCATGATGTGATGAAGGCAAAGATGCGCGAATTGGTGGAGCATACGTTTGGTCATGGAGAAAACTATAGTACTGGCAATTCAACACAGGTTGCCGAATCATATAAGCTTTGTTGCGATACTGTGCCTATTCTTGATCGATACTGGGCACAACGTGCAGGACTTGGTTGGATAGGGAAGAACGGCAACTTGATAATTCCGCATGCTGGTAGTTTCTTCTTCTTGTGTGAGATTATTGTTGACTTTGAACTTGAGTATGACTCACCTGTGGAGGGACATTGCGGTTCTTGCAGCAAGTGTTTAGATGCATGTCCTACTGGTGCCTTGTCAACTCCTTATATGATAGATGCACGCAAATGTTTGTCGTATCTGACTATTGAGCACAGAGGTGAATATGATGTGGCATTGGATGAGTATATCTATGGATGTGACCGTTGCCAGCTTGCTTGCCCGTATAATAAATTTGCGACACCAACAAAAATAGAGGAATTCGCTCCTTCAAACGAATTCCTCTCTATGCGTCCTGCCGACTGGCAGCATTTATCTGTTGAACAATACAAAGCCTTGTTCAAAGGTTCTGCCGTAAAACGTGCTAAATACGAGGGACTGGTGAGAAACATCACTCATCTTCACCAAGAATGATTTTTGCTTTGCCGCCCTTTTGTGTCTGAGGAGTTAGAATCTCTGTCACGTTGATTGGAACTTCCTTCTTGATGCTTTGGTCAAGTGAGATGAGGGTTTCGGTTGAGTCAACTCCTGTAATACCTTGTATTTTTCGGTTGAGCAAATCCATCAATTGTTCATTGTCACGTGCGTATAGTTTTATAAGCATAGTGTAAGGTCCTGTTGTGTAGTGGCATTCTACTACTTCAGGAATACGGTCAAGCTCGTCCACCACTCGTGAATACATCGAACCCTTCTCCAACTTTATGCCCACATAGGTGCATGTGTTGTATCCGAGGCTTTTGGGATTAATATCATATCCAGACCCGACAATCACATTCATGTCAATAAGGCGCTGGACACGTTGGTGTATTGCTGCACGTGATACGCCGCATTCTGCTGCCACATCCTTGAAAGGAATACGCGCATTGGCAGAAATAATTTCCATTATCTGCTTGTCAAGTTTGTCAATCTTCTCCATAAATAATCTGTTTTTTTATAAATCAAATAAGGGGTTGCTAAATCAAATTGTCAACAAAAGTACATGAATATTTTCTATTTGTCAAATAAATGCACCAAAAAATGATGATTATTGGAAAATTAGTAGAAAAATGATAAGCAATTTGAAATAAAAACACTAAATTTACATCTTGAACTACCGAAGTTGTTATTTTATCATAACTAAATCTGACAATAATAATGAAAACATTAGTATTCGCGAGCAACAATGCCCATAAGTTAGAGGAAATACGTTCAATCCTTGGTGATGCTTTCAATGTGAAAAGTCTGCGTGAAATAGGATGCGATGCTGACATCCCAGAGACTTCTGACACATTTCAAGGAAATGCTTTGCAAAAAGCATTATATGTGAAGGAACACTATGGCTACGATTGTTTTGCAGATGACTCAGGCCTTCAGGTCGAATCACTTGGTGGTGAACCTGGCGTGTTCTCTGCCCGCTATGCTGCAATTAACGGGCGCTCAATGGAAAACGGCAAGGACGAGGCAAATATGGATCTTCTCTTGGAGCGTATGGAAGGTGAACAAAACCGCAAGGCATGTTTCCGCACAAGCATAGCATTGATTTATGACGGAACGGAGTGTTTCTTCGATGGTGTAGTGGAAGGAACCATAATCAGCGAAAAGCGTGGTGAAGGTGGTTTCGGCTATGACCCTATATTTGTGCCAGACGGTTATGACAAGACTTTCGCAGAACTTGGCAATGAGGTGAAGAATGGCATCAGCCATCGTGCACGGGCAGTGGCAAGGCTTGTTGATTTCTTGACGGGGAAATGATGATAGGAAGCATGTTGATGCAGGTTCTGGATATGGATGGCGGATTTGTGCCGTCACTCAAGACTGATGCGTATCATAAGTTAAGACTGATGCGTGTCATAAGTTAAGACTGATGCGTGTCATAAGTGATGGCTTTAAAAAGGATAAGAATAAGCATCCAATAATGATAAAAGGCATCGATGCATAGCCGATGGTCGATTTGTTGTTTGGCGATGCATAATGTTTGATAAATTCATTACGAATGCTTGCTTGATTAATTATTAGGCAGAACACATCAATTATATGAAACAAAAGATGTATCTTTGCAAATAATTTACATAGAAACAGACATGAACAGATTTTTATTTATATTTGCAATACCATTGCTGTTGGCTTGTGGAAACACAAAGACAGATGGGAGTGAGAGCTACGAATCAATTGCTCCTGCTTTTTGTGCTGATTCTTCCTACAAGTATGTAGCAGAGCAGTGCTCGTTTGGCCCAAGAGTCATGAATAGTGCCGCACATGATTCATGTGGCAACTACATAGCCGATAAGTTTGCGTCTTTCGGTGCAGTTGTGACTAATCAGTACGCAGATTCTAAATTGTATGATGGAACTCCTGTGAAGATGCGTAACATCGTAGCAAGTTACAATGCTGATGCAGACTGGAGAATCATCATTTGCGGTCATTGGGACTCTCGCCCTTGGGCAGACAATGACGATGACGAATCAAAGCACCATACACCTATTGATGGCGCCAATGATGGTGGCAGCTGTGTGGGAGTGATGCTGGAATTGGCACGCCAGCTGCAGCTCGATGAGGCTGCTAAAGGCGATTCAGCTTTGTTCAAAATGAATCCAAATTTAGGCATTGATTTCATTTGTTGGGATGCAGAAGACTGTGGCATCCCACAGTTCGCAAAAAACGAAACGGATGGTGACAACTCTGATACATGGTGTCTCGGAAGTCAATACTGGAGCTCTAATCAGCATGTGGCTGGGTATGTTGCCAGTTATGGCATTAATCTCGATATGGTTGGAAATGCAAACACCGTTTTCTACAAAGAGGCATTCTCCATGCAGGCTGCTCCTAATATCGTGGATAAAGTGTGGGCGGCAGCTCAGCGTATAGGATACGGAACTTATTTCCTCTCGGAAAATGGTGGAGGTGTGACAGACGACCATTTGCAGGTGAACAAGTGTGGAATACCTTGTATCGATGTGATAGGTAGTGAGAAAAACACTTATTCATTCCCTACCACATGGCATACAATGGATGATGACATTCATCATATCAGCAAGGAGACATTAAAGGCGGTTGGTCAAACAATGATGGAGGTGCTATGGGTGTCGCCTTTATAACGCTTTTATTCTCCACTTCTCTGGGTTGCAATACATGCATTGCACCCTTGAGCGCAGATACATTAAGCACAAAAAAACACTCAAAATATAACAAAGTTAAATAACAGAACCCACCATAAACATTCAAAAATGAGTATAGAAGATATACAGCAAGAAATTGTAGAAGAATTTGAAGGCTTTGACGATTGGATGGATAAGTACCAGATGCTTATCGACTTAGGAGGCGAACAGGAACCTCTGCCGGCAGAGTATAAGATAGAAAGCAATCTCATTGATGGTTGTCAGAGTAGAGTGTGGCTTCAGGCAGATCTGCAGGAAGATGGAACGATACATTTTCAAGCCGAGAGTGATGCACTTATCGTGAAAGGTCTCGTGTCGTTGCTCATCCGTGTATTTGATGGACAGACACCGGATGACATCTTGAGTGCAGACGTGCATTTCATTGAGGACATAGGTTTGAAAGAGCATCTTTCTCCAACACGCAGTAACGGACTTCTTGCCATGTTGAAGCAGATAAAGCTGTACGCTATGGCATTCAAGGCAAAGAATCAATAGGAAAGAGATTTTCAATGGCAACAAAGAAAGACGAACTAACGCCGATGATGAGGCAGTTTTACGATTTGAAGGCAAAGCATCCTGATGCATTGCTTTTATTTCGGTGTGGTGACTTCTATGAAACGTATAATGAAGATGCCACGGTGGCTGCTGAGATTTTAGGAATCACTTTGACGAAGAGAAGCAGTGTTGCAGGCACCTCGGCAAGCGGTACTGCAATGGCAGGATTCCCACATCATGCTCTCGATACTTATTTGCCAAAATTGATAAGGGCTGGTAAGCGTGTTGCTATTTGCGATCAGCTGGAAGATCCAAAACTTACGAAGAAACTTGTTAAGCGTGGTATTACGGAACTGGTGACACCTGGTGTGGCAATGACGGATAATGTGCTTACGACCAAGGAGAACAACTTCTTGGCGGCAGTGCATTTCGGTAAGGGGGCAATAGGATTTGCCTTGTTGGACATCTCTACAGGAGAGTTCCTGACAGCAGAGGGGACATCGGATTACGTTGATAAGCTTCTTACCAACTTCTCACCAAAAGAAGTTCTTTTTGAACATGGCAAACGCCTTATGTTTGAAGGTAATTTTGGTGGTAAATACTTCACTTTCGAGCAAGACGACTGGGTGTTCACGGAAGAGTCGGCAATGAAAAAACTGTTGTCGCATTTCCAAGTGAAAAACATGAAGGGTTACGGCATAGACCATTTGAAAAATGGTATGGTGGCTGCAGGAGCCATCTTATACTATTTGGAACAGACGCAGCATACTCATATTTCACATATTCGCAACATACAGCGCATAGAAGAGAATAAGTATGTGCGTTTGGATAAGTTCACCGTGCGCAGCCTTGAGTTGATTGATTCTATGAATGAGGGCGGCAATAGCTTGCTGCGCATCATTGACAAGACCATCAGCCCAATGGGTGCCCGACAACTTAGAAGATGGATTGTATTCCCATTGAAAGACGTGAAGCCTATTGTTGAGCGTCAGAATGTCGTTGAGTATTTCTTTAGAGAACCAGAGTTGCGTGACTCTATCGAAGAGCTGTTGCACCAGATTGGAGATTTGGAACGTATAGCATCCAAAGTGGCAGTTGGCAGAGTCAATCCTCGAGAAATGGTACAGTTGAAACAGGCATTGCAGGCAATTGAACCAATAAAGAATCTGTGCCTTGATACAGATAGTGACAGTTTGCAGAGTATTGGACGTCGTCTTGATGCATGTGTTGAATTGCGCGATATAATTGGAAGGGATATTATGCCGTCACCACCACTTATGGTCAACAAGGGTGGTGTTATTGCAAATGGCGTGAATACCGAGCTTGATGAATTGCGGCAGATTGCATATTCGGGTAAAGACTATCTTTTGCAGATACAGCAGAGAGAGATAGAGCAAACAGGAATACCAAGTTTGAAGATTGGATTCAACAATGTTTTCGGTTACTATATTGAGGTGCGTAACACGCATAAAGACCTTGTTCCGCAAGAATGGATTCGTAAACAGACGCTTACTCAGGCAGAACGCTACATCACTCAGGAATTAAAAGAGTATGAAGGCAAGATACTCGGTGCAGAGGAGAAAATATTGGCTTTGGAAACCCGTATCTTCAACGAGTTGGTGCTTAAGGCTTCGGAGTTTATCCCACAACTGCAGCTGAATGCCATGCTCATAGGCAACATCGATTGTTTACTCTCATTTGCAACAGCAGCTAAAGAGTATCGTTACGTGCGACCTGTGGTGGACGAGAGTCTTGTTATTGACATTAAGCAAGGTCGTCATCCCGTGATAGAAAGACAGATGCCGGTAGGCGAGCAGTATATTGCCAATGACCTCTATTTAGATTCGGACAAGCAGCAGATTATCATACTGACAGGTCCGAACATGGCAGGTAAATCGGCATTGCTTAGGCAGACGGCCCTCATAGCTTTGCTTGCACAAATGGGTAGTTTCGTGCCAGCAGATAGTGCCCGTATAGGATTGACAGATAAGATATTTACAAGAGTAGGTGCGAGTGACAACATTTCTGTAGGCGAGTCAACATTCATGGTTGAAATGAATGAGGCAGCAAGTATTCTCAACAATCTGTCACCACGCTCTCTTGTCTTGTTCGATGAGTTAGGACGAGGCACTTCCACATACGACGGCATAAGCATTGCATGGTCTATCGTTGAGTATATCCATGAGAATCCACGTTCACATGCACGAACATTGTTTGCAACGCATTATCACGAATTGAATGAGATGGAGAAATCGCTGGCAAGAGTGAAGAATTTCAATGTGAGCGTTCGTGAGGTGAATGGCAAGGTGATATTCATGCGTAAGCTTGTAGAAGGTGGTAGCGAGCACTCTTTTGGTATCCATGTGGCTAAGATTGCAGGTATGGCTCCGACGGTTGTGAAACGTGCAGAGCAGGTTCTGAAGGAGTTGGAAGCCAATAACTCTGGTGATGGCATCAGCAAACCAAAGACAGAGTGCATACAAGCAGCGGGTCAGGGTGGTGCACAGCTTAGTTTCTTCCAGTTGGACGACCCTGTGCTGTGCCAGATACGTGACGAGATACTCACCCTTGACATAAATGCTCTTACACCTCTTGAAGCATTGAATAAACTTAATGACATTAAGAGAATAGTGAAAGGCAGATAAAGCTTAAAAGCAACAATTACACCTTATTATATAGGGTTTAAACAAAAAAGACACATTGATATTACATCTTTGTGCCTTTTTTTTGCTACCTTTGCAATTCGTTATGGATAAAGCTTAATAAGCGTATGTCCATCATTTACATCCCGATGGATAAAAGACAGGGGTGTGTTGATTCTACTAAATAAAAACAAAATATAAATATGGCTTTAAAAGCAGGTATAGTAGGTTTGCCAAACGTAGGCAAATCAACCCTTTTCAATTGTTTGTCAAGTGCTAAGGCACAAGCTGCAAACTTCCCATTCTGTACAATTGATGCTCAGCTTGGACAGGTGAGCGTACCAGACGAGCGACTGACTAAACTTGCAGAACTTGTGCATCCAGGTCGTATCGTGCCAGCTGTGTGCGATATTGTAGACATTGCAGGATTGGTCAAAGGTGCCAGCAAGGGTGAAGGTTTGGGTAACCAGTTCCTCGGTAATATCCGTGAATGCGATGCCATCATTCATGTGCTTCGTTGTTTCGATAACGGCAATATTGTACACGTTGATGGTAGTGTTGACCCTGTACGTGACAAGGAAATCATTGACACAGAGTTGCAGCTCAAGGATTTGGAGACCGTTGAGGCAAGGATAAAGAAAACAGAGAAACTTGCAAATGTAGGACATGATAAGGATGCCAAGGTTGAGTACGGTTTGCTTATGAGATACAAAGAAGCTCTTGAGAAAGGACTTTCTGCACGTACCATTCAACCAGAAAACGATGAAGAGGCAACAGCTGCTAAGAATATGTTCCTCTTGACAACTAAGCCAGTGTTGTACGTTTGCAATGTTGACGACTCAAGTGCAAAGGATGGTAATGAATATGTTGCACAAGTGCGTGAGGCGATTAAGGACGAAGATGCCGAACTCATTGTCATCAGTGCACAGACAGAGGCAGACATTGCAGAACTTGAGAGTTATGAGGAAAAGCAGATGTTCCTTGAGGACATGGGACTTGAAGAGAGCGGATGCAACAGACTCATCAAGGCAATTTATGCATTGCTTAATCTGCAGACATTCATCACTGCTGGTGAGATGGAGGTTAAGGCATGGACATTCCGCCGCGGATGGAAGGCACCACAATGCGCGGGTGTCATACATACTGACTTTGAGAAAGGATTCATCCGTGCCGAAGTGATCAAGTATGACGACTACATCAAGTACGGTTCTGAATCTGCCGTGCGTGAGGCTGGAAAACTTGGCGTGGAAGGCAAGGAGTACATCGTTCAGGATGGCGATATAATGCATTTCCGCTTCAACGTGTAATATATTGCAAGATTTACTATGCTGACATTTATTGACTGGCAACCATCAGGTGACTTGTGTAATATAGGAAGTGTGACCGTGCGCTGGTATTCCTTTTTGTGGATATTAGGGTTGTTTTTTGCATATTACATTGTCAGGAGACTGTACAAGCAGCAAGGTATAGAAGAAAAGAAGTTTGACCCACTATTCTTCTATTGCTTTATCGGAGTGCTTGTCGGTGCCCGTTTAGGTCATTGTATGTTATATGAACCAGGCTATTATTTGACAAGCGTGAATGGAGTCATTGAGATGTTTCTTCCTATTCAGCGCACAGCAGCAGGATGGAAGTTCACCGGTTATGCAGGTCTTGCAAGTCATGGTGGCACCGTAGGACTTATGCTTGCCCTTGTATTATATTGGAAGAGGTATAAGCTGAAAGCATTCACGGTGCTTGACAACATCGCAATAGCCACACCGATAACAGCTTGTTGCATTCGTTTGGGAAATCTGATGAACTCTGAGATAATTGGTAGTGTAACAGATGTGCCATGGGGATTCATTTTCCATACCCATGAGTCAATGGTGAATGGCGAACTTGTCGTGCGTCATCCTTCGCAGCTTTACGAGGCTATTGCCTATTTCGTGATATTCATTGCAGGATGTGTCATCTACAGGCATTGGCACAAGTCGTTAAAGATGAGCACAACGGCAACAACACGTGTAGGTAGCGGTTTCTATTTCGGACTTTGTCTCGCGGCAATCTTCACATTCCGTTTCTTTGTGGAGTTTGTCAAGAAAGAGCAGGGTGGCACCGATGATGGCAGCATGCTGCTTGACTTGGGGCAGATACTGAGCATCCCGTTTGTCATCATAGGACTCTGGTGCATGATAAGAGCTAAAAAACTCAAAGCTTGATAACTTTATAACTCACAAACTAAAATAACACAATATGAAAGTATTTCAGCACGTATCAGATATTGGCGATCTGAAGAAGGCTCTCGATGAGGCTTTTGAGATAAAGAAAGACCGCTATAAGTATCAGGAGCTTGGCAAGAACAAGACCGCCATGCTTATTTTCTTCAATAATTCATTACGTACCCGTCTTTCTACTCAGAAGGCGGCACAGAATCTTGGCATGAATGTCATTGTGCTTGATGTGAATGCTGGAGCGTGGAAACTCGAGACAGAGCGTGGTGTCATAATGGAGAGTGACAAAAGCGAACATCTGCTGGAGGCAATTCCAGTAATGGGCAGTTATTGCGACCTTATCGGTGTGCGTTCTTTCGCACGTTTCGAGAACCGTAAGGATGATTATGAAGAGAAGATTCTCAACCAGTTCATAAAGTACAGCGGTCGTCCTGTATTCTTCATGGAGAGTGCCACCGTTCACCCATTGCAGGCATTTGCAGACCTTATTACAATAGAAGAGTATAAGGATAAAACAGTAGTGGAGCCAAACCCTCTTTTTGGAGGCGAGTCAATCGTGCGCACTCCAAACAAACGTCCAAAGGTGGTGCTCACATGGGCTCCACACCCAAAGGCTCTGCCACAAGCAGTTCCAAACTCATTTGCAGAATGGATGCGTGCTGCTGATGTCGATTTTGTGGTTACACACCCAGAGGGCTATGAACTCGACCCTGAGTTTGTAGGTGACGCAAAGGTGGAGTACGACCAGATGAAGGCATTCGAAGGAGCAGACTTCATTTATGCAAAGAACTGGAGTTGTCCTGGTGTCACCCGTCCTGAGGATTATGGTAAGATTCTTGGTGACTATCATGATTTCGCTGATTGGACAGTAGGCGAACGTCAAATGGCAGTGACCAACAATGCTTATTTCATGCATTGTCTTCCAGTACGTCGTAACATGATTGTTACGGACGATGTCATTGAGGCACCTACAAGCATCGTGATACCAGAGGCAGCTAACCGTGAAATCTCAGCTACCGTTGTTCTGAAGCGAATGCTTGAGAGTCTCTAACGGTTGGTTCTTACAATAAGCGAGAATATACAAGCAGCTCCGGAAGTGTAATGACATTTCCGGAGCTGTTTTTTATCCGTAAATCAAAATATATTCTGTCCAAATGAACTATTTGGGTCGTTTATTTGTTATGGCTGTGGTTTAGTTAAACGGCAAATCATCCAGGTGACCAAACAACCATAACAATGGTTATCTTACGATAATCTTCTTTCCGTTGTGAATGTAAATTCCTGCTTTACCAGGTGTGACTATTCTACCTGTCAGATCGTAATAAAGTCCAGAGTCATGCTTCTGGTCTATGTTAATTTGCTCTATTGCGTCAGGCTCTCCACCATTGAGTTTCAGTGTTATTGTATGGTCATCATTCTCCGTGATGTCTGTCACGGTCATCTCAATCGCTCCTCCTGTAAATACAGCATAACTGCTCATCTCAGTGCCACCCTTAGGGTATAAGTCACCTTGGAGCGAGGTAATCCAGTTTGTATAAGTGCTATTACTTGTGATTGTGCGTTGACTTACGAAAGAAGCATCAGCAGGCACAGGAGTTATGCGCTGATGATTGCCGTTGGTGTTTACGGCATTGCTTTCCCATACGCTTACCTTGAAGTCAATGTGAGTTATCAAAAGACCGTGTGTGGTGCCGAATATCTTAGCGTCCGAATTGCCTTTGCATCCATAGTATGTATCGAAGTTGATGTTTTGACGGTTTTCAAATACGAAGTATTCGTCAGGGTTACTTGGATTTACAATCTTATACCCTACGCCATCCTTTGATTCTATAGGATTGAGAGTCAGCGTCACAGCCTCATTATATGGTATCTCCACAAGCAGCCGCCATCCCATAAAATTACGCTCGTATGCCGAATAGCAGCAAGGTTGCTTACCTCCCAACTGGTAGTTGCCACTGTCCATGAGGTCAAGATAATCCATGCCTTGAGCTTTTTGGTATGTGTCGTAGTTGTCAGGCAACCCAAGTCCGTGACTCAGTTCATGGCATAGTGCACCAATGCCGTCCTGTGCTTTTTTATAAAGCTCGTTTGTGCAACCGTATGCTCCGAATATCAGTTTTGTAGAGTCATCAATCTTGACGGAGAATGTCGTGGAACCCTCTTTCGGCCATATCGTGTTAGGGTCGGCATTCTGTGTGTTCTGCCCTTCGCCAGCATAGATGAAGAATACGAAATCTATTGTGCCGTTATTGTCGTTGTCAAATGTTTCCCAGTCAATGGCGAAGTCGCTGGCAGCCTTTTTGCAAGCCTCGGTGTAGAATGCACTTATGTTCACGTCCTTGATGCTGCCGTTGTCTTTACCGTAATACGCATATTCTTTATCCAGAGTTATAGGGCCTATTATGGTGAATTCTGGGTTGAAGAGTGAGTCCGACTGCTCTATGAAATAGTCACTCACAGAGCCCCAACTGCCTCCCGACACCCTGTATGGCTTACCAGGAATGCCAGTTCCGTTCATGTATTTGTTGTAGTTCTCATGTACTTCCTCCTCAGTGTCCTCAATCGTGAATTTCAAGTCGTTGAACTGAACCAGCACGATAGGAATCTTTGGTGAACCGATTGCTTTGATAGGAGCCTTTGCATTACTGCCAAAGGCTTTGTTAGGGGTTCTTGCAGCATTGCTTTCAATCACCTGTCCCATAGGGAAGTCGTCACGCATTATGTGCAGACGATCCTGAGCAGATGCGGTGTTGCATAAAAATGCGATGCAGAAAAGAGTTAATGTGACCTTGAAATGATTCATCATAGGAAACTTATTTTATTACCGTTGTTTAGATGAGTTTTTATATGTTACTTGACAAGAAAGTCTTTAAGCTGTGTGGCAAAGTGGAAGGTACTGATTGTGTACTCCTTTGCATCGTAGGCTCCTTGCACGAGAACGAAAGACACCTCGTCATTATTGTCGCTCACAGGACCTTGCGCAATTACGTCAAATCCGAAGTATCGCTTCACATACTTGCCTTTTTCCACCGCATTGCGTGTCGTTGTGCTGTTCTTTATAGAGAAAGTCTCGTCGCAGCCGATATCTTGCAGAGACCGCACGTCGAATGCCTCGCCCAGCAGTTCCTGCATGTCCTTTATCTTGTTTGGGTCATTAGTGGCATAGACCAAAATGCTCTTGTTCTTGAAGTCCTTGCCAGCCGACACCTTGAGCGCGTCAAATGCCTCGCCATACACACCCTGCGCCTCACTCATTGACACGAACGCGAATGGGTCGATGCGCTTAATCATTCTGAAGATGATGTTTGAGTCGCGCTTCCTTACAATGCTTATTATCACCTTACGCTCCGACTTTGTGTACCATCCCTCGCCGTCCAGTATTGTCACTCCGTGACCTGTCTCGTTTATCGCGTCAGCCAGTTTGTTGTAGTTGCGTGAGAATATCATGAACTGCACCGACTGATGCTGATGGCGGATGCAGTAGTCCAGAGTCATCGAACAGATGAACAACATTACGAATCCATAGATAACCCTGTACCAGTCGTGAAAAATGAAGTAGCACGACGATATTATTATCACATCGCATGCCATAATCACCGTTCCGAGCGACATCTGCTTGTATTTGTTAACAATAGCAGCAATGATGTCCGTGCCACCTGTTGAACCGTTGTTCTCAAAGCAGAAAGCCAATCCAATGCCACACATAATGGCACCGAGCACACATGCCATAAACGACTCCTCGCCTATCAGTTGGGGCAGCACCATCTTTCCTGCATTCATGGCATCCGGCACCTCAATCAAGCGTTGCAGCAGCCATAATGTCAAGGTCATCAGCAGCACGGCATAGATGGTCTTCATGCAGAAACGAATGCCCAGCACCTTGATTGCAGCAATGAGCAGACACACGTTAATGCCTATGTACGTCACCTGCACCTCAAGACCAGTGGCATAATACACAATGCTGGCAATACCAGCCACACCGCCAGTTGTGAGGTTGTAAGGAAGCATGAACACCGTCACACCCAATGCGTAAAGGATTACGCCTACACTTATGAAGACATAATCCTTTGTTTCGGACACCCATCCCCATCCTCTCTCTGAGGGAGGAAGAGTCGTTGTTACGCTATTAGATTTTTCAGTGTGCTTTGTCATTACTTTTTCAGCACAATGTTAATCATCTTGCCAGGGACGACGATGACCTTGTTTACGGTGAATCCTTCCATCCACTTGGCTGATTGTGGATTCTCGAGGGCAGCCTTCTCAACCTCTTCTTTCGCGACATCAGCAGGGAACTCCATTGGGAAACGTGCCTTTCCGTTGAATGCAACCATCATCTTCACCGAGTCCTCCTTGAGATGTTCCTCATTGAATGCAGGCCATTGAGCATCACACACGCTGCCTTCATTGCCGAGCATCTGCCATAACTCCTCGCAGAGATGTGGGCAGAATGGTGCAAGCAGCACTACGAGAGTCTCCTTGACCTCGCGGCTCGTGCTCTTTGCCTTTGTCAGTTCGCCGAGTGCAATCATGAATGCTGCTACAGAAGTGTTGTATGAGAACTGCTCAATGTCGCCAGTCACCTTCTTTATAAGTGTGTGGAGCGCCTTGAGCTCAGTCTTGCTTGCAGCCTCTTCAGTAGCGACAATCTGGTCGTCCTTGATGAAGAAGTTCCAGAACTTCTTGAGGAAGCGGTGGCAACCGTCGATACCCGCAACATCCCATGGCTTTGACTGCTCAACAGGACCGAGGAACATTTCGTAGAGACGTAGCGTGTCAGCACCGAAGTTCTCGCAGATGTCATCAGGGTTTACCACATTGTACTTCGACATCGACATCTTCTCGATTGCCTGACTCACGATGTACTGACCCTTGTCGTTCAGGACGAACTCAGCATCACCGAAGTTCTCTGCATCCCATTTACGCAGACCTTCCACGTCAAGCACGTTGCCACTCACGAGGCTGATGTCAGCATGTATAGGGTCAGTCTCAGTGTTGGCATCAAGCAGGTCGTAGCTGATGAACTTGTTAGTACCCTTCACACGATGAACAAAACTTGACCAGCCCTGTATCATACCCTGGTTGATGAGCTTCTGGAAAGGCTCCTCCTTCTTCGACACGCCAAGGTCGAAGAGGAACTTGTTCCAGAAACGGGAGTAGATAAGGTGACCAGTCGCATGCTCCGAACCACCCACGTACAGGTCAACATTCTGCCAGTAGTCAGCAGCTTTCTCCGAAAGCAGACCCTCACCGTTGTGTGGATCCATGTAGCGGAGATAATAAGCAGACGAACCGGCAAAGCCAGGCATCGTGTTCAGTTCTATAGGGAATACGTTATTGTCGTCAATCAGAGCCTTATCTACAATCTTCTTGCCAGCCTCGTCCCAAGCCCACAACTGGGCATTACCCAGAGGTGGCTCGCCTGTCTCTGTAGGTTTGAAGTTCTCAACAGCCGGCAGCTCTATAGGAAGACACTCCTCTGGAATCATTGTAGGAATGCCGTGCTTGTAATATACAGGGAATGGCTCGCCCCAGTAGCGCTGACGAGAGAAGATGGCATCGCGCAGACGGTAGTTCACCTTCACACGACCCAGGTTGTGCTTCTTCACGAACACCTTTGTCGCAGCTATAGCCTCCTTGATGGTCAGGCCATTCAGCACGAGTGCCTCACCGTCGTACTCAACGGCAGGGTTGCCCTCAGCAGGAGAGTTCGTCACGATGCCTTCCTTCGCATCATAGCTCTCCTCGCTCACGTCAGCACCCTCAATCAGAGGCACGATAGGCAAGTCGAAATGCTTCGCAAATGAGTAGTCGCGCGAATCATGGGCAGGTACAGCCATGATGGCACCAGTGCCATAGCCGGCAAGCACATACTCAGCAATGTAGATAGGACACTTGTCGCCGGTTATAGGGTTGATGCCGTATGCACCCGAGAACACACCAGTCACCGTGTGGTCAATCATGCGCTCGCGCTCCGTGCGGCCCTTCACATACTTGATGTAAGCATCCACAGCCTCACGTTGCTCAGCAGTAGTCACCATGTCAACCAGCTCGCTCTCAGGAGCAAGCACGAAGAATGTCACGCCGAACATTGTGTCGGCACGAGTGGTGAAGATGGTGAATGACCTTTCGTTATCGTTTTCGTTGAAAACCTTAATCTCAATTTCAGTACCCTCCGAACGCCCAATCCAGTTCTTCTGAGTCTCCTTGATGGAGTCACTCCACTGAATGGTCTCAAGACCATCCAGCAGACGCTGTGAGTAGGCACTAACGCGCAGACACCACTGACGCATCTTCTTCTGCTCTACAGGATAGCCGCCACGCTCGCTCACGCCATTCACCACCTCATCGTTGGCAAGCACTGTGCCAAGCTTCGGACACCAGTTCACCATCATCTCGCTCAGGAAGGCAATGCGGTAGTTCATCAGAGTCTCCGACTTCTGCTGCTCATCCATCTGCTTCCACTCATCAGCGGTGAACGACAAATCCTCTGTGCATGCTACATCGAGTCCCTCAGTTCCCTTCTCCTCAAAACGCTTCACCAACTTCTCAATAGGCTGTGCCGACTGGCACTTGTTGCAGAAGAAAGAATTGAACATCTTTTGGAATGCCCACTGAGTCCAGTGGTAATAGTCAGGCGAACAAGTGCGAACCTCACGATCCCAGTCAAAGCAGAAACCAATCTTGTCCAGCTGACGGCGATAAGTAGCAATGTTCTCGTTAGTCGTAATCTCAGGGTGCTGCCCCGTCTTGATGGCATACTGCTCCGCAGGCAATCCGTACGCATCATAACCCATAGGGTTCAGCACATTGAATCCCTGCAGACGCTTATAGCGTGCATAGATATCGCTCGCAATATAACCCAACGGATGCCCCACATGCAATCCCGCACCCGAAGGATAAGGAAACATGTTAAGCACGTAGAACTTAGGCTTGCTGCCATCCTCCGTCACCTTGTAGGTTTTGTTATCGACCCAAGCTTTTTGCCACTTTTTCTCTATTTCTCTGAAATTGTATTCCATGACTATGTTGTTGTTTTATCAAATTTTATGCAAAGGTACGATTAAGTGAGAGAAATACCAAATTTATTTGAGTATTTCCGAACGTGAGTACCTTCGGCGATAGCCAACGATACGATTAAGTGAGAGAAATACCAAATTTAGTGCAAACCGAATGCATAAAAATTGGTTTTTGCTGAATCGTGGTGCAAAGGTACGTATTTTTCTTTATCGTTGTACTACTTTTTATTGCTCAATACCAGTTATTTATACTTATTTAGGAATCATACTTTAAACGAGTATGATTTTTATTTGCATATGTTTGCAGATGGTTTCCTACATACGATAGAATAGAGAAATCATAAATCTTTTATGTATATCTATAGCTGTAACATTTTGTGCAAAAATTATTATTTTCATTGGCACAAATATATAAGGTGTTTGTTTAATTTTTATTGAAATCGGAGCACAAAAAGTTATGTTTGCATTGCGTATCAAGCAAAACAATGTTAAATATCGTAGATTTATTACAGAAATACACCGTATTATTTGTATATATGAAATAAATAGATTATTTTTGTAGCAAATTTACATAAATGTATAATTAGAATTTTAAAACAAGTCATGATAAGAGAATTTTGGGTTAAGAATTATTTGTCCATCCGAGACAGACAAGAGATTAATTTTCTGGCCAAAGGTCCAGCATCAGAACTGGTGACTGAGGTTACGGAAGGAGTCTTTGTCTATAAGTTGGGCATCCTGTACGGTTCCAATGCATCTGGCAAGTCGAATATGCTGATTGCATTAAATGAAGTGTTTCATCTTTTGGTGTTGCCAAAATCGGATGCGAACAAGCATATAAATGGATTTATGCCGTTTGCATTGACCAAAGAGGAGCCTACAGAGATGCATGTGTGGTTCTATGCCCATGGGGTGAGGTATGATTATGATGTAAAATTCAATA
>JAZLHP010000070.1:0-85674 GCA_045616905.1 Bacteroidaceae bacterium | reverse complement strand
TTTACGAGGACAGCAAGAGGGATGATGGTGTCAAGCGGTTCGTTGTTTGTTGAGTATGAATTGTTTGCTGCTTTTATCTTTCCGCGTAATTCAACGATAGGTTTGCCTTTGGGAATGAAGAGGTTTACGATGTCCACCGCTTCTGATAAGAGACCGCCGCCATTGTCGCGTAAGTCGATAACAATGCTCTTGGCTCCTTTCTCCTTCATTGTGATGATTGCCTTGCGGACATCCTTGGCACATCCTTCTGTGAATTCTGAAAAGCTTATGTATCCAACATTTCCATTGCCCACTAAGCCGTAGTATGGTATGGCTGGGAATTTAATGACATTGCGGGTGATACGGAATTCACGAGGCTTTTTCTCTCCTGGACGCTGTGCCTTAAGCACGAATGATGTTCCGGGTTCTCCTCGTAATAGTTCGCTGACCTCTGAGGTGTTCATTCCTTTGAGGTCTTTGTTGTCAATCTTAAGAAGCACGTCGCCTACTTTTAATCCTGCTTCTGCTGATGGGCTTCCTGCGTATGGCTCATAGATGATGACGGTGGAATCTTTTCGCTGGCGTATCACAGAACCTATACCTCCGTATTTACCCGTTGTGAGAGTCTTCAGCTTGTCCATTTCCTCTTCTGGATAGTACACGGTGTATGGGTCAAGGCTTTTAAGCATTGAGTTGATGCCTATGCGAAGCATCTTGTCTGCTTCTAAAGAATCCACATAGAAAATATCCAGTTGCCTGTACATGCTGTTGAATATGTCCAGATTCTTGCTCAACTCAAACGTGTGTTCTGGTTTCTGGGCAAATGCTGCAGATGTCATTGCCATAACCATAATCAGCGTCAAGATATGTTTTTTCATCAATGAAATATTATTTGTTAAGTATCTTAATGTTTGAAATAATCTATTTTGTTGCAAAGTTACGAATATATTTGACAACCTGCGTTTTTCATTGTATAAAAATTCGTAAATTTGCCGTATGAACGAAAAAGAGCAGCAAAGAATTATACGCAGATACTACCAATATCTGAAATTAGAGAAGGCTTGTTCGCCAAACACCATTGATGCATACATGCGAGATCTTGACAAGTTTCTTGTGTTTATTGCGACTGAGAAGATTGATATGCTTGAGGTTAAATTGGAGCATTTCCATTCTTTCTCGGCAGCAATGATGGATGTGGGCATTGTTCCTGCATCGCTTTCACGTATCCTGTCAGGAGTGCGCAGCTTCTATCATTTTCTTGTGTTGGAGGAGGTGCTGGAGATAAACCCTACCGAGTTGCTTGATTTTCCGAAGAAACCACAACATCTGCCTGATGTGCTGACCGTTGACGAGGTGGATGCCATAGAGTCGGTCATTGATTTATCACAACCTGAGGGACAGCGTAACAAGGCAATAATTGAGGTGCTTTTCAGTTGTGGTTTGCGAGTGAGTGAACTTGTCAATCTGAAACTGAGCGAGCTGTTTCTTGAGGATGAGTTCATACGAGTGGAAGGTAAGGGGTCAAAGCAACGATTGGTGCCAATATCGACTAAGGCGATAAAGGAGTTGAACCTTTATTTTCATGACCGCAACATGATTGATATTCCGGCAGAATATCAGGATTACGTGTTTGTCTCACGCCGCCGTCGCAAACCACTCACTCGTGTTATGGTGTTCATTATGATAAAAGAACTTGTACAGTTGGCTGGCGTTAAGAAGGAAGTGTCACCTCATACGTTCAGGCATAGTTTTGCCACATCGCTTTTAGAGGGTGGTGCTAATCTGCGTGCCATACAAGCCATGTTGGGACACGAGTCAATTGCCACGACGCAAATCTACACTCACATCGACACCTCTCATCTTCGTGAGGAAATACTTATGCACCATCCGAGAAACATGAAGAATATGAGTGCAGACAAACAAGAAAATACATAATAATAAAGAAACATGGATAATAAACAAACAAGGCGTGACTGTTGTCTCGCCTTGTTTGTTTATTTCTTTCGCTTGTTTGCCTCGCGTTCGGCATTGCGACTCCTTGTGGTCTTCTTCTCCTTATCAGGTTTCTGCTTCGTTATCTTGATTGGTTTCTGCTTTGGGAGTGGTGTCTCCTCTGGCGACCAATCTTGTGAAAGTTCCCACATGGCTTTCAACTGGAGGTCAGAAGGGTAGTAGTAAACCTCTTCTGGCTGAAGCTTCTTGTCATAGTCGCCTGTGTCCCACACTCCGTTGCCGTTACGGTCGTAGAATACTCGCATGTAGTATGCACCTGGATTTAAGAAGTAGAAGTCAGCTTTACCATTTGGTGCTTTTTGCTGTTTCACAACTTTGTCAGAACCGTCAAGCAATTGTATTACTGCTGTGGTGTCTGCACCATGGAGTGAGATGAACAAGGTTGAATAACTGTCGAGCGACTTGACCTTGATAGTGCGCATTTGGGCTTCGCATCGTTTGCCGTAAATGTTGACGAAAGCTGCTGTGTCTATTTCCAGCTTATATGTGGAGTCTGGTTCCCATTCTGCATAGAGTCGGTACGACATTGATTTGCCTGGTAATTGTTTGAACAGGAACTTTGCAGGTTGGAATATGGTGTCCACCTTCATGCTGAAGTGTATTTTGCTGATGTCAAACGAGTCGAGCGGTTCGTTGAATACGAAGTCGATGTTCTTGTCTGGGTCAAGTCCTTGGGCATTGCTGATTTTGTATTCCAGAAATTCCTCTGGTACAGGAGGTATTTCAATGTCTTCGTCCTCTACTTTCTTCTTCTTTTTCTTCTTTGAACCGTTTTGTTCTTTCCCTTTTTCTTTTTTGTCTTTGTCCTGCTGTATCTCTACCACTTCTTCGTCGTCATCTTCATCCTCGTCGTCGTTAGTGGAGGTCTCGTTCGTTTGGGTTACGTCTGCGAGGATAGAGTCTTCTCTTACTGCAACATCTTCTTTGTTTTCGTCAGTTGCTTCCGAAGATTCCTCACCGTCAGCACCTTGCTCTTCTCCCTCGTTGTTCTTACGTTTAGCAGCGAGTTTCTGTTCCATCTTCCACTGCTTTCTGTATTCTTTTGCCCACTCCTCGAATTTCTCCTGATTCTGCTTCTCAATCTTCGCTCTTGTAAGTTTCGAAGTCAGTTCCAGAGTGTCTGTCTTGAGTACAAGCACGCCTGTGGTGTCTGTACCCATGTAATCCATCTGAAATGTCAGAGTGTCTATGTTATATACGAGCGAATCGCGTATCCAATAATTAATGGTGTCGTTATGAGCGCTGGCATCAATGATGAACGCATCGGTGGCATCGAAATTCAAACCGGTGATGCGTGGAAGTGAATCGCTTGCTGCTGTGAAGTACAGTGTGAAATGCTGAGGTATAGGACGCTCTTCCTTGAGTCTGTATTGATCTTGTACTGCAGAGCTGAACGCTTTGAGTACGATGTCGTCAGGATAGAAATGTGTGTAAGGAATAGTGTCAATGGAAATGTAGTGTATGCTGTCGTGCCACAGCGTGTCCATTCGCACGTCAGGTTTTGACGATGTTCTCAGGATGCGGTCAGAGAAAGCGACCATCTCGCTTCGTTGGTCATACACATAGTTCTGGTTCTGGTCGTTGAGTGCAAACGCACGGTACTTGCCTGAGGCAAGTCCTTTCACCACGAAGTGACCACGGCTGTCGGTTCGTGAGATACGCTCGAATGGTATGGTGCGGAAAGTGCTGTCGGCAAGCTCTTTTGGCTCATCGTCTCCGTCTGCAACCTTGTAAAGTCCCACCATCATGCCTTTGATTGGCTCCAGATTGCTGGCGTCAAGCACATGGCCTGACACTTGCATCGTGTCAATGTTCTCGCCTGTTGAGAAGGTGAAAGCATAATCTCCGAGTGGATTACCCTCGTTGTTGTCAGCTATTGCATCGGCAAAGTCAATGGTGTATGTTTGTCCAGGTATGAGCGAGTCAAGCAGAGTCACGGTTATCTTCTTTCCGTTTGCCTCAATCTCTGGTTGCTCAATCTGAGGAGGTGAGATTACGACCTTTTCCTGAGGGTTGTCAATCTTCACTATCTCGTCAAATTCAATGACTACTTTGGTTGCATTGCTGCTTGTCTCACCGAACTTTGGCGAGGTGCTTACAATCTTTGGAGGTGTCTCGTCGTATGGACCTCCGTCAGGACTTCCAATGTTGGCACAAGCAACCAATAGCAGCACGAATGCTGCTATTATGTATAATTGTATAGTGAATATAGATTGCTTTCCTTTGTACATCGCAAATGGTGAGTTGGTGTTCTTTGTGTGAAATCACCTGCGTTAACAACTATTTGATGTTGCAGATTATTCTTCAGTGTTCATCAGCAATAACTCGTCAATATATTGGCGGCTGTTGCTGAGACGTGGAATCTTATGCTGACCTCCGAGCTTGCCTTTTCCCTTTAGCCATTCGTCGAAAAGACCTGGCTTGGCTGTTATTATCTCCAGAGGCTGAAGCGTGATGTCCTTATATCGCTTTGCTTCGTAGTCAGAATTGATGGCTTGAAGCGAACGGTCGAGAATGGCTGCAAACTGCTCAACTGATTCTGGTGCTTTGGCAAACTCCACCAGCCACTGGTGGCGGCATTTTGCGTTGCTGTCCATGAAGATAGGTGCAGCTGTGTAGTCTTTCACCTGAGCGCCTGTTGCAACGCATGCCTGAAGAAGTCCCTTCTCTGCGTTATCAACGATAAGCTCTTCGCCGAAAGCGTTAATGAAGTGTTTTGTTCTACCTGTGATGGAGAATTTGTATGGATTCTTCTGGGAGAATTTAACGGTGTCGCCAATGAGGTAGCGCCAAAGTCCGCAGCTTGTGCTGATAATCATGGCGTAATTCACTCCTGGCTCAACCTCCCAAAGAGGCACCACCTTGTCTTCGTCGATAGGGTAGCCTGTATCGCTGAGGTTGTCCATAGGACAGAACTCATAGAACACTCCGTAGTCAATCATCAGCATCATGTTAGGATCGTTGAGGTCTGTCTGTATGCCGAAGAAGCCTTCGCTGGCATTGTATGTCTCAACATAGTGCATGTTAGGCAATCCTATGATGCTTTTGTACTGCTCGCGGTAAGGTGTGAATGCCACACCTCCGTGGAAGAACACTTCAAGGTTTGGCCACACCTCGTCAAGTCGGTCCACACCCTTGAGTTCCATTACGCGGTTAAGTACGCTGAGCATCCATGAAGGCACACCGCTGATGTTGCTGATGTTCATGTTCATCGCTGCCTGTGCTATCTTGTCGCGCTTCTCCTCGAAGTCGCTCAGAAGCGCAATGTTCTTCTTCGGTACACGTATGAAGTTGGCAGCTGATGGGATGTTCTCGATGAGAATGGCACTCAGGTCGCCTACAAGACTGTTTGGCGTGTTGAGGTTTGGTGAGTGGCTGCCACCGAGGATGAGACCTTTTCCAGAGAAGAACTTGCTCTTAGGATTGATGTGCAGGTAAGTGACCACACAGTCGGTGCCACCACGGTAGTGTATGTTCTTAAGACCCTCGCCACTTACTGGTATGAACTTGCTCTTGTCGTTGGTGGTTCCTGACGACTTGGCATACCAGCGTACTTGTCCTGGCCACAGCACGTCTTTCTCTCCCTCGCGCATGCGCTGGATGTATCCCTTCAACTCCTCGTAGGTGTTGATGTGTACATTCTTGCGGAATTGCTCGTATGAGGTTATTGAGTCATATTCGTGTTCCTTGCCCCATTCTGTCTTTTTACCTTGACGGATGAGGTGACGGAATATTTTCTGCTGTATAGCTTCTGCTTTAGTAGCATATTTCTCAAGTGCCTTTTGCCTTCTTGAAAAATACAACTTATTCAGTATCTTGGTGGTATTCATTATTTAATAGTGATGCCCTTTTGTTTGGGACAATGTGGATTTGAGTTGCAAAGTTACGGAAATATAATGGATTTTCAGCAAATAGTGTTGATAAATTGTCTTATTTGCTATCCTTTTGACCCGTAACCCTGTTTTCGTGTGCATTCTTTATACCTTGCAGCAATGTTTGTTCTTGCTTGACCTTTTTCAATGCTTGCTTGGCAGCTTCCTGGTCGCTTTCCTTCTTACTGTAGCCTGTACCTGTGCCGCATGGTATTCCTTCCACCTTCACTTCTGAGTGGAATACAGGTACTTTGCCATTGTTCTCCCTATGTTCCTTTTGGCAGAACTCAAATGTGTATTGGTATTTCTGGCACCATTCAATGAATGCACTCTTGAAGTTTTCCTCGTGCTTAGCCACCGCATCTATGTTGATGTGGTGCTTGAACACCTTATCTTCCATGAAGCGGTAGCAGTATTTGTAACCGCGGTCAAGGTAGATGGCACCGATGAAAGCTTCGAAAGCGTTTCCGTTCATAAAACTGTTGTGGCCTGTTGTGATGGCTCCAGTGTGTTGTATGAGTTTGTCAAGACCAAGTTCTACGGCAAGTTTGTTGAGTGATTTTCTGCACACTATCTTGCTTCTCAGGCTTGTGAGGAATCCTTCCTGCTTGTTGCCGTAGTGTTTGTACAGGATGTCGGCAACAATGGCTCCGAGCATGGCATCTCCAAGATACTCAAGACGCTCGTTGTTCATAGGAGAAGGGCGTTGACGGTTTTGCTTGCCGCTTTTCTTCCTCTTCTCCTCTTCCCTTTTCATTCTTCTCTTCTCGCTCCAGTACTTCTCCTTCTTAGGTTCTGTCTTTTTCCTCTCAGCAGCTTCCTTTGCTTCGTGGTAGGCAACGGACTTATGCATCAAGGCAAGGTGGTAGAGCTTAAGGTTATGAGGGTAGAATCCCAGTATGCTCTTGAGTTGTAAAAAAGGCTTCTTTTCCTTTTTGAAAAGAAGCCTAATATTATCTAATGTATTTGAAATCACCTTATTAGTCCTGGTATTTCTTGAAGATTACACATGCATTGTGACCACCGAAACCGAATGTGTTGCTGAGTGCAGCACGTACTGTACGCTCCTGAGCCTTGTTGAATGTGAAATTGAGGTTGTAGTCAATTTCTGGATCCTGGTCGTCGTCAGCGTGGTTGATTGTTGGAGGCACGATGTCGTTCTGTACAGAAAGGATGCTGATCATCGCTTCTACAGCACCTGCTGCACCGAGGAGGTGACCTGTCATAGACTTAGTAGAGCTGATGTTGAGCTTGTAAGCCGCATCGCCAAACACTTCCTTGATAGCCTTTGACTCAGAGATGTCACCAACGTGAGTTGATGTACCGTGAACGTTGATGTAGTCAATGTCCTCTGGCTTCATCTCAGCGTCTTTGAGTGCACGCTCCATAACGAGCTTAGCACCGAGACCTTCTGGGTGAGAAGCTGTGATGTGGTGAGCGTCAGCGCTCATGCCAGCACCTGCCATTTCTGCGTAAATCTTAGCACCACGAGCCTTTGCGTGCTCAAGTTGCTGGAGGATGAGGATACCTGCACCTTCACCCATGATGAATGCGTCACGGCTTGCGCTGAATGGTCGGCTTGGCTTCTCTGGCTCGTCGTTGCGAGTAGAGAGAGCGTGCATAGCGTTGAAACCGCCAACACCTGATGCCCAGATAGCTGCCTCAGCACCACCTGTTACGATTGCATTAGCCTTTCCGAGACGGATGAGGTTGAATGCGTCAGCGAGGGCGTTGCTTGAAGATGCGCATGCTGAAGTTGTTGTATAGTTTGGTCCGTGGAATCCGTATTCAATAGAGATGTGACCGGCAGCGATGTCGGCAATCATCTTTGGAATGAAGAATGGGTTGAACTTAGGACCCATCTCAGGGCCGTTGATAGCATAGTTGCCGGCTTCATCCTCGAAAGTCTTGATACCGCCGATGCCTACACCGAGAACAACACCGATTTCATTCTTGTCAATAGTCTCCATGTTCATGCCTGAGTCAGCGATAGCCATCTTTGCAGCAGCAATAGCGTACTGAGTGTAGATGTCCATCTTGCGAGCTTCCTTGCGGTCGATGAATTCGTTGGCATTGAAGCCCTTAACCTCGCATGCGAATTGTGTCTTGAATTGTGAAGCGTCGAAATGTGTGATAGGAGCAGCGCCGCTCTTGCCAGCCTTGATGTTCTCCCAAGACTCCTCAGCTGTGTTGCCGAGTGGAGTGATTGCGCCGATACCTGTAACAACAACTCTTTTTAATTCCATATTCTTTTATATATCTGGTGTACTAATGTACTGTTTGTTAAACGAAAACTACGAACTACGAAAGCAGGGAGTACCCCCTTGAGCTTTCGTAATTCGTAGTTCGGCTTAGCCGTTCAAAATTACTTTGCGTTCTGCTCGATGTAAGCGATAGCGTCGGCAACAGTAGCGATCTTCTCAGCCTGATCGTCAGGAATATTGATACCGAAAGCCTTCTCGAACTCCATGATGAGCTCTACTGTGTCGAGTGAGTCAGCACCGAGGTCGTTAGTGAAAGATGCTTCTGGCTTAACTTCTGCCTCATCAACGTTGAGCTTCTCAACGATGATTGATTTTACTCTTGATTCAATTTCAGACATAATCTTAATTTTTTGTAATGTTAAAAATATGTTATTTTCTCTTTCTAATAATTCCGTATTAACAGATTATCTGGTACAAAGGTATGAATAAATCTTCAATTCACGAAAAAAATATTCTATATTTTGCACAAATACTGCACATTTACATTTGTTTGTGTGCAAAAAAGTGGGTAATAATGCCTTTTTGAGCACTATGTATTGCAAAAACGGCTGTTTTGACCTGTCTGGTTTACTGCTCGTCTCTGTTTGCACGTTTTCTCTCGAGGTGGTCGAGTATTATCTTGCGGATACGCATGCTCTTTGGAGTCACCTCCACATACTCGTCGGCCTTGATGTACTCCAGAGCCTCTTCGAGTGACAGCACCACAGGAGGTATGATGTGTGCCTTTTCGTCAGTACCGCTGGCACGCACGTTAGTCAGCTGCTTAGCTTTTGTCACGTTGATTACGAGATCAATCTCGTGAACGTGCTCGCCAACCACCTGTCCTGCATACACCTGGTCTTGTGGGAAGATGAAGAACTTTCCGCGGTCCTGCAAGTGGTCAATAGCGTATGCGAATGCTGTGCCCGAATCCATGGCGATGAGCGAGCCGTTGGTACGACGTGTCAGTTCGCCCTTGAATGGCTGGTAGTTCTTGAATCGGTGAGCCATGATTGCCTCGCCCTGGCTTGCTGTAAGCACGTTGGTACGGAGTCCTATGATGCCGCGTGACGGAATCTCGAACTCGATGTTCACGCGTCCACCCTGTGCCTCCATGCTCAGCATGTCGCCCTTACGGCGTGTCACCATGTCAATCATCTTGCTCGAGAACTCCTCTGGTACGTTGATGGTCAGCTCCTCTATTGGTTCGCACTTCACTCCGTTAATCTCCTTGTAGATGACCTGTGGCTGCCCCACCTGCAGCTCGTATCCCTCACGACGCATTGTCTCGATAAGCACAGAGAGGTGCAGCACACCACGTCCGCTCACGATCCACTGGTCGGTGCTGTCTTCCTTCTGCACCACACGCAGGGCGAGGTTCTTCTCAAGCTCCTTCATCAGTCGGTCGTTTATGTGGCGGCTGGTGCAGAACTTACCTTCCTTGCCGAAGAACGGAGAGTTGTTGATTGTGAAGAGCATCGACATGGTCGGTTCGTCAATGCTTATTGTTGGAAGTGCCTCTGGTTCCTCGAAATCGCATATTGTGTCTCCGATTTCAAAGTTTGAAAGACCAATGACGGCGCAGATGTCGCCCGAGCTGACCTCGCTTGCAGAGCGGTGACCCATGCCCTCAAACGTGTGCAGTTCCTTAATCTTAGTCTTCTCCGAAGCACCGTTTCTGTGTACTATTGTTATGTTCTGTCCTGCCTTGAATGTGCCACGATGTACACGACCTACGGCAATACGTCCTGTGTAGGTTGAGTAGTCGAGGCTTGTGATAAGCATCTGAGGTGTGCCCTCCATCTGCTCAGGAGCAGGTATGGTGTCGAGAATCACGTCAAGCAGGTAAGTGATGTCTTCTGTTGGCTTGTTGTAGTCAGGACCCATCCATCCCTGCTTTGCCGAACCATACACTACCGGGAAATCGAGCTGATCTTCTGTGGCGTTGAGAGAGAACATGAGGTCGAACACCATCTCATACACCTCCTCTGGGCGGCAGTTAGGCTTGTCCACCTTGTTCACCACTACTACAGGCTTCAGACCTATCTCCAATGCCTTCTGCAGCACGAAGCGTGTCTGAGGCATAGGTCCTTCAAACGCATCGACCAGCAATATGCAGCCGTCTGCCATGTTGAGCACACGCTCCACCTCACCACCGAAGTCGGAGTGTCCCGGAGTGTCAATGACGTTAATCTTTACACCTTTATAATTGATTGATACGTTCTTGCTGAGAATAGTTATACCACGCTCTCGCTCGAGCTCGTTGTTATCCAAAATAAGGTCGCCTGTCTGCTGGTTCTCGCGGAAGAGATTGCCGGCAAGCAGCATCTTGTCAACCAAGGTCGTCTTGCCGTGGTCAACGTGCGCAATGATTGCAATGTTTCTAATATCCTGCATCTGCCTTTAAAATAAATAATGTGTAGTACAACCGACATGCCACCTTTCAAAACCTTTCGGCAAGTCCGTTGAAGTTGCAAATTCGAATTCGACTGCAAAGTTACGCCAAAAAAACGGAATTAAAAAATATGCATGTAATTATCTTTCACACTTAGGTGGGTTCTGTTCGTTCTGCTATGGTAGGAATTAATAGAACGCACCTTAATTTGCACATGTCAGAATAGGCGCGTTCATGAACAATCACAAATCACAGATAAACAGAGGTTGAAAAAAATCCGAACAGAGTATATAATATATTATAACCTTATTTTTCTTGTTTTTCGTTTTCAAATAACTGTTATCTGTGATTACTGTGATTGTGACCATACAAAAATGTCCCCTCATCTCTTATCCTTTTTATTATCATAACTTATGCCTAAGGTCGGTCATAACTTATGCCTCGCCTCGGTCATCAGTTAAGACATCAAATTATCTTATTTGTTGAATGCTGTAAAAAAACAAGTTAATGTTTTGGAATTTGATAAATTTTCATTTACTTTGCATTTAATACCATACAGAATCTTTATAGATAAGTAGGAGTGAAATTTGTATTAACTAAAAAAGAATAATCATGAAATTAAAAACAGCAACACTTATTGGTCTCATAGGTGCTATTTTTAGCATTTTTGTTACCATGTTTTATCTCTTCCTTAATATGGGGGTCATAAACATTGAGATGGAATCATATAGTAGTATATTACCATTTATGCAAGTAATAACAGTTTGCTCGAATATAACATTGGTGGTATTCTTTTTTACATTATATAAAAATCAAAAATAGCAGTCTGTTATGTCGGAAAATGTTAACGAGATTTTAGGCATAATGCCACAGGACGAGGTTGTGCAAAAGGCATCCGTAAAAGGTGAGAAAGCTACAAATAATAGTGCTGAGAATACCTTAATAACAATAGCAAACATAGTTTTGGTATTAGGTATTCTTGCAACATTTATTTGTATTATTACTATTGTGTTTGTGAAGAACTCTGAATATGAGACTAAGCACATTTTTAACCCAAGTGGATTTGTCATTACACTTATGGTGCTATTTTCTTCGTTAATTAGTTGGGGATTCTTGAAAGTGTTAGCGAACATTTCATTAACTCTTAAGGATATGAACTCGAAAATTAAGTAAATTAAGATTGATTTTTGAAGACACAACCAAAATACTTATTTGTGTTATTGCCATTGTGCATACCAAGTAAGTATTTTGGTTGTTTATGATTATAAACGACCCTTATCTCTTGAGAAATGTATCATTTATATGCAAATGAAAAACATGTAGTGTGTGATGCGTTTTTTTTGTTGATTATCATTTGCTTGCAATTCGTTTGTAATTTTTTTGTAAACTAATTAATGCGATTGTAAATTATTTGTGAATAGATTTTCTTGGTTTTATTATTGATGTGATGTAACTTTGCCATCAAAACCAATTAACGAATAAATACTATCGGATAATGAAGACAAAGATTGTTATTATTCTATGTTGCGTTCTCTCTGCTTTGAGAGTGAATGCTCAGGAGTGGTCGGGTATGCAGCCCCTGACCTTGGGTGCAGATTGCTTTAATCCTAAACCTTATAGTCAGTGGTTGAGGTGGAGCGAACTGTTCTTTAAGGATAGGGATTTCGACATGGCATACTTGTCCTCACCTTCTTTCAGTAGTGAAGATTGTTTGCTGATTGGGGATGAGAAACTGACGGTGTTGGTGGTAGAGCGGAAACCTCTGCCTAAAAGTAAAAGAAAGAGACTTAAACAGCTACGCAACCCGCAGGTAAAGGAGTTTTCGCTTAAGGCAGACAAGGGGTTTATCAGTGCTTTGCTGTGTCTAATAGATATGGCAAACTATTCGGCTCTGACATATAAGGAATCAACAATACTTGATGGCACGATGTACTATTTTATTCCAAAAGACAACAGATTCTATAAAGCATCTTTCACGCATAGCCCGAAAATAATGTCACCAATGCCTCCAGCAGGAAGGTTAGTTACGACAATGAATCGTGTGATGGATATTGTGAGGGTGGATAGGGATTCGTCAGAGTTTAAAAGACTTCTTCCTGACATTGTGGAAACTTATAAACAGTTATGGGAGTTCGTTCCTGAGCATGCAAAGAAGGAGTTGAGGGAAGAGCATGAAAGTTTCTTGGATAGATTTGACAACGTGAATAATAAAGAGGCAGAAGAATTAAAAGGGACAGACGAATCTCTGATGAAGAAAATTGAAGGATTGAAGATTGTCAACTCGTTCAGGGAGTAGTGAGTAATCAAAACTAAAGAGGACGAGGAGTCTGAAATCAACACAACTTGATGTGAATGTGGGGAATTTACGTGAAAAGTTTTGTGTTTCTTCCACTTTTTCGTAACTTCGCACACAAAACTTTTTATACACATGAAGGAATTTGTGATTTCAGAAGCAAAGGTGGAGACTGCCATCATCGTGGGTCTTATCACGCCTGAGCAGAATGAAAGGAAAACTAACGAGTATCTTGATGAACTTGAGTTTCTTGCAGAGACGGCAGGTGCGAAGGTCATTCGCCGATACACACAGAAGGTGAACGGTCCCAGCAGCGTGACTTATCTCGGTACTGGTAAGCTTGACGAGATTGCTCAGTTTATCAAGGACAAACAGGATGAGGTGGATGCCTATTGGGAGGAGCAGATGGCTCTTGGCAATCCTTATCAGCACACCATAGTGACAGGCACTAAGGCTCGTCATGGCGACGACTACATGAGTGACGACGACGATAACTATGCTGCAAGCGACGGCTCGCAGGATTGGCGTGGTTCGAAGGGTAAGAAGCAGCGTAAGCTGGAGAAGCTGCTTGCCAAGCAGAAGGCTGTGCAGGAGGATGTGCCGCAACCTGTAGGTATGGTTATCTTTGACGATGAGTTGAGCGCCAAGCAGATTCGCAACATAGAACAAGTGTTGCAGATAAAGATTCTCGACCGTACATCGCTCATTCTTGACATCTTTGCCATGCGCGCCCAGACAGCAGCGGCAAAGACTCAGGTTGAACTGGCTCAGTATCGCTACATGCTGCCACGACTGACACGTCTGTGGACACACCTTGAGCGACAGCGTGGTGGTAGCGTGGGATTGAGAGGTCCTGGTGAAACTCAGCTCGAGATGGACCAGCGAATTATACGCCACCGAATATCATTGCTGAAGGAACGTCTTGTTGAGATTGACCAACAGAAGACAACCCAGAGGAAGAACCGCGGACGACTGATACGCGTTGCTCTCGTGGGATACACCAACGTGGGCAAGTCAACACTCATGAACATACTGGCGAAGAGCGACATCTTTGCCGAGAACAAGCTGTTTGCCACTCTCGACACCACGGTGCGCAAGGTCATCATCGACAACCTGCCGTTCCTGCTCAGCGACACAGTAGGTTTCATCCGTAAGTTGCCTACTGACCTCGTGGAGTCGTTCAAGAGCACGCTTGATGAGGTGCGCGAGGCAGACCTGCTGCTGCATGTGGTGGACATCAGTCACCCTGACTTTGAAGATCAGATAAAGGTGGTGGAGAAGACTCTCGGCGACCTTGGATGTGCCGACAAGCCTCAGATGATAGTGTTCAACAAGATTGATGCTTACAAGTGGATTGAAAAGGAGGCAGACGACCTGACTCCACGAACAAAGGAGAATATACCTCTGGACGAACTGATGAACACATGGATGGCAAAGCTGTCGCCTCAGGGAACAACACGAAACGGCTTTGCCGGCAAGGGCGAGACGAAGTCTTTCTCCGTGAACGACGACATCAAGATAGAGCCAACGGAGGTGGAGAAGGGTGCCATGCTCGGAACGTTCTTCATCTCGGCTCGTGAGAAGACAAACATGGAGGAGTTCAAGCAGCTTATTTATAAGAAGGTACGCGAGATGCACGTTCAGAAGTACCCATATAACGACTTTTTATATAACACATACGACACGGAAGGAAACGCAGAATGAGAGAACTGACAGTTAACGAAATTGCTCAATTGGAAGAGCGTGGATGCTGGGCAGAAGATTGGGCTGGCATCATGGTGGATGAGGCATTTACGCCATCATCGCTCACTAATGTCCATTTCTATGGACATGTGGAGATAGGTAGTCAGAATGGCACGGTGGCAATAGAGGACGGGTTCCGTCGCCAATGCTGTGTGCGCAATGCCACATTGCGCGATGTAACTATAGGTGACGAGTGTCTTATAGAGAATGTGCGTGGATACATTGCCAATTACCAGATAGGCGACCGTTGCTACATCTCAGATGTGGGCATCATGACCTCGCAGGAGGGCACCACTTTCGGTAATGGCACCACCATATCTGTGCTTAACGAGGGTGGCGACGGCAACGTGGTTATCTGTGAGCAGCTTACAGCACAGCTTGCATGGATGATGATAAACTTCCCTGCTGCTCAGAAACTGGCGGTGATTCCACAAGAGAGCAGTTGCGGTTGTGTGGGTACAGGTTCACGTATCGTTGGTGTGAAGGAGATAAACAGCGTAAAGATAGGCGAGGGATGTGAGATTCACGGCAGCAGTCGTATTGACAACTGCACCATTCTCAGCTCTGACGATGCTTCTACACTCATCGGTGCCGATGTCGTGATGGAGAACACGGTGGTGGCAGAGGGAGCAAGCGTGATTGACGGAGCCAAGGTGGACAACTGCTTTGTGGGAGAGAGTGTCCACGTGGGCAAGGGATTCTCAGCAGAGAGCAGTCTTTTCTTTGCAAACACATACATGGACAATGGTGAGGCATGTGCCGCACTTTGTGGTCCTTTCAGCACAAGCCACCACAAGAGCACATTGCTCATCGGCGGTGCTTTCTCATTCTATAATGCAGGTTCAGGCACAAACCAGAGTAACCATGCGTACAAGATGGGACCTATCCATTGGGGTGTACTTGACCGTGGCTCAAAAACAGCCAGCGGTAGTCACATCCTGTGGCCAGCACATGCCGGTTCTTTCTCTATGGTCATGGGCAAGGTGCAGACACACCCTGATGTACACAAGATGCCGTTCAGTTACATCATTGCTGAGGGACGCGACACATGGCTCGTTCCTGGCATCAACATACGCACCGTAGGAACATGGCGCGATGTGAACAAATGGCCTAAGCGCGACCAGCGTCCTGTGTCGGCACGTCGCGACATCATCAACTTCGCATTCCCTAACCCATACATCATACAGTCGGTGATTGAGGGTAAGAGTCAGCTTGAACGTATGCAGAAGTCTCATCCTGAAGCTGATGTGTACGAGTATCACGGATGCAAGATAAAGCGCTCTTCGCTTGTGAACGGAATACAATACTACGACCTCGTACTCAAACTCTTCCTGTATGAGTGTTTCAGCAATAATCCTTCTGAGACAGAACAGGCAGATGGAGGTCGATGGGTTGACATGATGGGTATGTTGGCACCAAAAAGCGAGATTGACAGAGTCGCGAAGGATATTGAAAACGGAAGCATTGCAAATGTGGCAGAGCTCAATGACATCCTTCTGCAGATAAACCGATCATACCGTGATAGCGAACAGGCATACGCTAACTTTGTCATGCAGAACCAGGAGAACAATATGTTCGTCGATAGGAACATGTGGCTGTCCGAAGCACAGAGTGCTCATGCCCAGTGGCTGGAGATGGTAAAGGCAGATGCAGAGAAAGAGTATGAGATGGGAGATGTGGAAGAAGAACAACTGCGTGATTTCTTGTCAAAAGTTAAATGAACGAGTTAAATAAACGGCTTTTAACCATTGATAAGTAACGGTAAAAGATGATTTCTTGCATTTTTTACCGTTACTTTTTTGTTGAGTGAAAAAAAAACTATACCTTTGTACCCGATTCTCAGCGAGTTGGCTATTTCAGCTGAAAGAATACTTGCTTGTTGAGTAACATAAACAACAATTTTTATTAACTCAAAAAAGTACAAATTATGTATCTTGATTCAGCAAAGAAGGCAGAAATCTTCGCTAAGTATGGCGCTTCTGCTACAGACACAGGTTCTTGCGAGAGCCAGATCGCACTTCTCACTTACCGTATTCAGCACCTCACTGAGCACGTTAAGGCTAACCACAAGGACTACACTACAAACCGTGCCCTCGTGAAGCTCGTAGGTCAGCGTCGTCGTTTCCTTTCTTACCTCAAGCGTAAGGACATCGAGCGTTACCGTGCTATCGTTAAGGCTCTCGGTCTCCGTAAGTAATCTTTTCGGACGACTGAAGACAAGTAACCGCAGCTTTCCAATACTGGAAGCCGCGGTTTTTTTTGTTGTGTGTTGATGCGTAATCTTGATAAAACAAAAAAAATATGGCTTCGACTGAAGCCATATTTTTTGCTATTATAGTCCTAAAGAACTATTGGGGGTATGTATAGCTTACTTCACGAGCACTTTCTTTGTTGTGCCGTCGCTGTAAGTGACGATGTTGATGCCCTTGCGAGGTGAACTCACTGCAATGCCGTCAGCAGTGTGTATGCTTCTGATGGCAGGAGTGGTTCCTTCTTTGTTATCTGCGGTAGGGCTTTCAATGCCTACAGCAATTCGTGCTGCGTCGTATGCCTCAAGCTCATCCTCTGAGAAGATGATGTATCGCTGGTTGGCAGCTGCGTCGGTGAACGAGAAGTTGGCTACAGTGTTGCTTCCGTATCCGAATGTGTTCATCTCCTTCATCTGCATTGCCTTGTTGCCACCGTTTTCCCATGTGAACCAGTATCCGTATGTCTTGATGGCTGTTGAACCAGAACCGATTGTTACGTCAGGACGTCCCGGCATGAGCTGGAAGTTCTCTGTCACACTTGGATTCTTCTTGCTTGCCACAGTCACAGATGTTCCTGTTGAGGTGTGAGTCAGGTACTTGCCTGTCACTGCATTGCGGAAGCGGTAGTAACCTGCTTCAGCATCGTACTCTATGTACCATGCTGCCTGGTTAGCATCGTTGGCTGCCTCCTCTGCAGTCATTGGTCGCCATGACACGGCTGTAGCGGTGCGCTGGTATAGGAATCCGTCAAGAAGACCGCATTCGTTGCTTTCGCTGCGTATGTAGTAGCGCTTGTCAGAGTCGAAGTTATAAGTGTAGCCAGAAAGACCGTTTGTGTATGCTGATGTAGGGCAAAGTCCGTCAATAAACATAGCATAGAGAAGCACGCATCCGCCAAGGTACTGAAGTTCGAGGTGCTTATCCTTGTCTGCTCCGTTTACAAACCAGTCGTATGATGCGCTTGCACCCCATCCGTGCATACCGTCACCCACCATGCAGAACTCGCTGTTGTAAGGGTCGGCAGTCTTGTTCTCAAGGAAACTGTACATGGCGTTTGCCTCGCGTCCGTACCATTTCCAGTTGTGTACGTTTTTGTCAGACCATCTTGCTGATGTTCCCACTCCCACGCCGTGACCTGTCTCGTGTATTACAGTGCCTATTGCCTGATTACCTGCGTTTGGTCCGATTCGCATCCAACCGCCGTATGAGCAGTCAGCAGTAGGAGTGCCTGCGCCATAGTTTCCTGTGAGGTGGAATCCACGTATGCCTGTCCACTGGTTGAAGTATTCGATTGTCTGGTTGATGGCATCACGGCAGCGCTTGTTGGCAGCTTCGTCAGGTGCGCCCTCATTCCATGTGCCTACACATGTTCCCTTTGGGTGTGTCACAATCTTCACCTCGTCGCCGTAAGCCACCTCGTATGTCTTGTTCATCACGTAAGGACGGAGGTAATATACGGTTGCAGGTGTGAGGTTGCGTACGTGGTAGATGTTACCGTTGAGAGTATGGTACTCTGTAGTGCGGTTGTCAAGCACTGTAGGATTATGCTCTGTGCTCCAGCAAATACCGCGCTCCAACACGTTGCTGCCTGTCATGGTTGCACGCATGATTGCTTCTGTTGAACCTGTTGGCACATAGTGGTTAGTGGCAGTCACCTTTACTGCTGTGCCAGCTCCGTGAGTGGCGTTGGCAAGGTTGAATGCGAGGACTGCCTTGTCGAGAGTTGTTATCTCGCCCTTCAGTGCATCGCTTGTTGCCTCCGGATTTGCGGCAAGTGCTGCTGCTTCGTCAAGTATGGCGCGGAAGTCTGCTGCTCCGTTCTTAGTCTCGTCGTATGATTTCTCTGCATTTGCAATGGCATCTGCAAGTGCCTTGTACTCTGCTGCCGATGTCTGAGCAGCTGTAACGGCTGCACGCAGATTCTTTATTGCCGACTGAACATCAGCATCTGTGCTGCTGCTTGTTATGAGCTTGCCTGCGTCAATGGTTTTCTGCAATGCTGTTGCTGCTGATGCACTCATCATGGAAGCCTGCAGTGCCTCTGCGTCTGTTATGTTGCGGGTTACCTCTGCCATCACCTCGTCAGTTGTCACATCTCCTATATAATAAAGACGGAAGTTGTCCACGCATATCCAGTTGCCGGTTGCATTCTCTGCCTTGAAACCAATCTCCACCTCGCCTGCTATAGAAGTGAACTTCACGCTGTAGTCGTTAGGAGTGTAAACGGTCTCCTGTATGTCATTGGCATAGATGATAGCGCCGGTGTTCTTCTTCGTAGTACTGCTCTGAGTGTAGTTCTGTGCAGCAACGGTCAGCTTGTACTTTCCGTTAGGCACCGTGATTACCTGGTTTATGTATCCGCTGCCTACAGGTGCTGTTTGTACCCATTTTTCAAGATAAACACTACCTTTCTTCTTTGTGAAAGAAGTGTTGGTCTGTGTCACAAGTCCGTCTGAGACCCATCCCTTTGTGCCTTCTGTCTCGAATGAAGGGTTGGTGATGTACGATGTGTAGTCAAGAGGATTTTCCTCACTGACATTCAGTTTACGGTATGCTTCCACTGCTTCATCCAAGTCAATCTTGCCGTCCAGCACTTCAACGAGAGTTGCGTCAGCATTGTCGCTGATTGCCTGTGCTACATCGATGGCAGTTTTGAGGGCAGCTGCGCCATTGCCTGTGCCGTCGCCATAGTATTTGTTGGCAGAGGTGATGCTGCTGTTGAGTGTAGTCTTGTCAACAACCATGTTCTCACCAATGAGCTTGATGTAGTCAATGACAAGCTTGGCTGTGTTGGTAGAGCCACCGTCAGCAGCTTTCATTCCGAACTGAATCTTGCCTGTTGTGGTCTTTGTGAGTGTGAAAGTAATCTTGTCCTCTGTCCATCCGTTTGTCTTGTACGAAGTGACAGACGATGTAACGGCAGTACCGCTGTTAGGAATCCATGCCAACTGCGAAGTGGCAGCTGCTACGCTGCTTCCATTGTATGTCGGAGCCGAAAGGGTGTAAGTGCCGGCAGGGAGTGTTACCGTCTGGTAGAACTTGAATGTCTGCGACCATCCTGTTGAGATGGCAAGTCCTGCACCTGCCTCACCGTCAAAGCCGACAGCAGGCACCGATGCCGTGTTGAACTTTCCCTTGAAGCCGAACTCGTATGTTCCCACGATTGTATAGGCTGCACTAAGTTCTGCAGTCCATCCTTCAACTGGTAGTTCCTCTTCCTTGACTTCTGTTGTGCTTGTCTTCGGATAGTCAATGTTCGTGTCGAAGCCGGCGTTAGCCAGGTAATACTTCGTCACGTCAATCTGCGCCATGGACACGGTTGCCACAAGCGCAAATAAAAAAAAAGCGATAGTTTTTCTCATAGTTAATATAGTTTTTAAGTTTTTAGAGTTATTGTTTTTTTTCTTGAAATATCGTTTCCTCGAAATCTCGATTGTTCGAAGCATCGATTACTCGGAGCGTCAATTCCTCAAGGCATCGGTTGCTCTAAGCGTCGCTATTCCGAAGCGTCAATTCCTCGAGGCATCGGGTTCTTTCCTCATCGCCAGTCGCCATCAAAACATAGTTACTACTCGTTTGATGCCAGCCACGAGGGCATCCACCTCTTCTATTGTGTTGTACAACCCGAACGATGCCCTTACCGTACCTTCTATTCCAAGTCGACGGATGAGTGGTTCGGCACAGTGGTGTCCAGTACGTACCGCAATGCCTAATCTGTCGAGCAGGGTACCCATATCCAGATGATGGATGTACGATGGGTTGTCGGCCGTTGATCCCGGTGACTGCACAAGGAAACTCAGCACTGCATCGTGTCGCTCAATGTCAGGAGTGCCGAAAATGTGCATTCCCTCTATCTCGTTCATCTTCTCCATCGCATATCGTGTCAGTTCCCTCTCGTGCATGTATATGTTGTCCATGCCTAATGCCTCCACATAGTCAAGTGCCTTGGCAAGAGCATGTGTAGCGATGTAGTCGGGCGTTCCTGCCTCAAACTTATAAGGTAGTTCGTTGTATGTGGTGAGTTCAAAACTGACGTTCTGTATCATCTCACCGCCTCCCTGATAAGGCGGCAGCTTGTCTAACCACTGCTCTTTGCCGTATAACACTCCCACACCTGTAGGGCCATAGATTTTATGTCCTGAAAAAGCGAAGAAGTCGCAGTCAAGAGCCTGCATGTCCACCTTGAAGTGCGGCGTGCTCTGTGCGCCGTCAATCAGTACCGGCACATCGTGTGAGTGGGCTGTACGTATTATCTCCTCGACGGGATTGACAGTGCCAAGCACGTTGCTCACATGAGTGCAGCATACGATGCGTGTGTGCTCATTGAACAGTTTCTCATATTCGCTCAGTATTATCTCTCCGTTGTCGTTCATCGGTATCACCCTCAGCTTTGCTCCCTTGCGCTGGCAAGCCATCTGCCAAGGCACAATGTTGCTGTGATGCTCCATTGTGCTCACTATCACCTCATCTCCTTCGTGCAGGAAAGCCTCGCCGAACGAGAACGCCAGCAGGTTGATGCTCTCTGTGGTGCCACGGGTGAATATTATTTCGCTTACCGACTTCGCATTGATGAAGCGCCTCACCGTTTCACGGCTTGCTTCGTGCAGGTCGGTGGCTTGCTGCGACAGGAAGTGTACCCCACGGTGAACATTGGCGTTCACGTTGTAGTACTCATCCACCATAGCCTCGACAACCTGTCGTGGCTTCTGGGTGGTGGCACCATTGTCAAGGTACACCAGAGGGTGCTTGTATATCTGTCTGCCAAGGATAGGGAAATCCTCGCGCACTTTACTTATGTCGTACATCTTATGTAAGTTATTGTTCTACCATATCAACAGCTTTGTTGACAATCGTTTCAGGCTGTATATCCATGCATCGCTGGTCGCCATGCACACATGGCTTGTTGCCGTATATGGAACATGGGCGGCATGGCAGGTCAATCTGCACTATGCTGTCGGGCGACTGCCCGTACCCTGTGAAACCAGCCTTAGGATGAGTGGCCCCCCACACGCTCAGCACTTTTGTACCCAGCAACGAGGCTATGTGCATGTTGGCAGAGTCCATTGAAATCATCAGGTCAAGCTGCGACATGAGAATCATCTCGTTGCGAAGTCCGCCTAACTTGCCGCATACACTCTTCACATCGTCACATTCCCACGATGCCAGTTCCTCCGACTCCTCCTTGCCTGCACCGAACAGGAACACCCGGTATCCACGCTCCAACAGCAGGTTCACCACCATGCGCATATTGTCAAGCGGATACATCTTCATGGCGTGGGCAGCAAAAGGAGCTACTCCCACCCATCGCTCGCCTTCCGTCTTTTGCCCTGCAAACGACTTGATGCGTGAGAAATCCTCACCACTCATATCTATTACAGGAAGTTTTGAAAGGTCAACAGGCAATCCCAACTGGTCAAACACCGTAGCGTAGCGTTCAATCATAGGCTTCATCGGAGCGCTCTTCTGAGCATTGCCAATCAGTCGCTTCTTGTCCTTGCGACCCTTGTCCACAATGGCAACACGCACTCCTGCCATACGGAAACATGTGCGGATGTATTTCGTTCGCAACACATCATGCAAGTCAGCCACAGCATCGAAATTCTTTTCACGCAGTATCTTGTAAAGACTTGTCAACCCTGTGATGCCCTTGTAGTCATCAAGGTCAATGCCCATCACCTCCACGTTGCCAGGAAGCCATCCGAACATCGGCGTCATCCTCTTACGGGTGACAACCGTCACATGTACATCAGGATGCTGCGAAGCCAGACAATGCAGCACAGGTACCGTCATTGCCACGTCTCCCATTGCCGAGAAACGCATTACAAGCAATCGCCTTACATCCTTCTTGTTTCCTATTCCTAACATTAGTTCATCTTTTATCGATGCAAAGATACGATTAAGTGAGAGAAATACCAAATTTATTTGAGTATTTCCGAGCGTGAGTATCTTCGGCGATAGCCAACGATACATTTTGATTATTTATTTATCTTTTAATCTTATTAGAAAACGCTGATAGCAAGACCATTGTATTTGTGAAATAAGGTGTTACTTTGCCGTGTGTTCTGCAAAATACCAATGTCAGGGCAAAAAGTTCAACATCTAAATCAAATATGCGTTATGACAATGAAATTAAACTCTTGGTTGCTGGCATGTATGCTGTCACCATTCTGTGCGTGTTCATTCGGAACACCGTTGAACAATACCACTGTTGAAAACTTTGATGTAAAACGCTACATGGGCACTTGGTACGAACTGGCACGTTACGACCATCGGTTCGAGCGTGACATGGACAACTGCATGGCGTTCTACACCCTCAAAGACGGCAAAGTGACGGTGGCAAACCGTGGCATCAAGAACGGTAAGTCAAAGGTGACTACAGGCACGGCAAAACTGACCGACACCCCCGGATTGTTGCGAGTCTCTTTCTTCTGGCCCTTCTATTCCGACTACCGTGTCATGATGCTCGCATCCGACTATTCGTACGCACTCGTTGGGTCAGGCAATGCAAAGTACCTGTGGATATTGTCACGCACCCCCAAACTGCCACAATACACCATCAATAAGATATTGGCAGAAGCAAGTCGCAGAGGGTACGACACCCATGCCCTCATTTGGGTGAATCAAGATGAGAACATGGGAAATTTCTGAAAACATAGCAAAGATCAAACGGGGAGGTCGACCTCCCCGTTTCGTTTTTGCGATTGGAACTTTATGGACAAAGGGGTTCTGCATCAATACAGCAATCCAAACATCCAAAGAGGAATGCGATTTAAATGCCCGATCTCAGTATTGTCAACGGCAAGGTAGCTATTGGAAATATCTTTTACCTGTTCAAAGGTTTTCTTCTTGCCTCCCACCTCAAACAGATATTTCCTGTTGACAAGGAAATCACCTTTTTCAGGGTAGAACACCTCATTGGTCGCTGACAGTTGGTTGTAGAAGAAAGTCTCACGTATAGTACCTATATCAGCATGAGGTGTAAGTGCATACATGAGGTTGGTATTGTTCATCAAAATTTTATCTGGCTTAGTGAGTGTCTTGACATTTTTTGATTGCGTTGTCACAAGGTTTATCAAAGCAGCCCTTTCAAGTGCATTTAGCATTTTCAACCCTTGGTCTCTCGTTGTTTCGAGTGCTGCATACAATTCGTTCATCTTTGGCGTTTGTGGACATCTCTCAGCGAGAATCATCAGCAACTTTCGTGTTTTCTGCACCGTGGCAAATGTAACATCTTCTACCGCAGGTAAATCATCGACGAGGATAGCATCAACAACTTCTTGCAGTTTTGCCTCAAATCCGTCCACATCTTGCTTGTAGAAAGGATAGTATCCGTGACGGAGATATTGTTCAAACAATAGTTGCACTTTTATATCTTTTGTAATAGAGCTTGCTATCTTGCTGTGCGTAGAAAGTAATGTTTCCAACGACACAGGCTCTACAATATAGCCATATTCATATTCGAGATACTCTCTGAACGAAAGGCCATGAAGAGTGTACATCAACTGACGTCGAGACATATCTGCCTGACTATGATCTATTTTCAACATAGAAGACCCCGTATATGCTATATGCAAATCAGGATAGTCGTCAGCAAGATTTTTAAGGACAATCTGCCACTTTGGATATTTGTGAACTTCGTCAAGAAATATGTGGGTTCCGCCATGTGTATAGATGTACTCCACCAATTCCGTAAGCGAATGCGTAGTGAACCATATATTGTCTAAAGAAATATAGAACGCTTGGTCCAGATCGTCGAATGTCTCTTTTATATGTTGAAGCATCAAGGTTGTCTTTCCTACACCCTTTGGTCCTTTTATGCCCACAATCATGCTGTTCCAATTTATATCGCTACAAATATAACGATGGAACTTGGTTGGAACATTCGCCACTTTGCGATAATAGTTTCGATATAGTCCTTCTATGGTTATTTCTTCCATACTTGTATGATTTTATTCCAAATGCAAAGGTAAGAAAAACTTTTGAAGAAAGTGTCTTTTGATCAAAAAAGCTTTTGGAAAAGTTGTTTTTAGCACTAAAAAAGCTTTTAGAAAAGTTGTTTTTGTAATATAAAGAACTTTTGGAAAAGTTATTTAAGGTAATCAAGTCACCTGCGAAGCTGTCTCAATATACAGATGATTCAATGGTAATGGTACATTCAAGTTAAGTTTGCGAAACTTGAATATATCTATTTACTATGTTTCCCTCAAAAAATCAACAAAATGCTTTGTGTAACAGCATAAATTGTGTAATTTTGTGGCAACAATCAAGTAATTATTAACTTCTAAAAACAAATATCATCAAAAAACAGACAGTAACAGATTAACTATCAGAAGAACGGAACGCCATGTGCGCTGCCACTTCACCAACGTGATTAACAAACAATTATTATTAACACGAAGGTGAGCGGATCCCGTTCGACACATACATATACTTGAGCTTTCGCTCTTGTTCTCTAACATCGAAACCGCCAATTTCATTCCACGAGAACAAGATTGTGATAGGTTCATGCCTGTTTGGGCATGACCTTTCATCCTTGTTTATTTGTGGAAATGGCGCTTGGCGGTGCCTGATGTTAGAATAAGCAGTCGGACGGAGGTGATGCCCCTTCTTTTATTCTATTATCAAGACATGAGAAAATTCTTTTTCTGTTTTCTGATTGTGACTCTATTCTGTTTTAAGATAATGGCACAAACAAGTACGCACATGGTATTAAGAGGTGAAACTTTTAATTCTATTTCGTCAAAATATGGAATTTCAGAAGAGTCACTAAAAAAGGCAAATCCTAAAGCAACAATTTGTTATGCAGGGTTAAAGCTTGTCATACCAGAAAGTTCCCAAACCCAGAATGCGACATACTCGTCTAAGTCTATTGGAATTTCAAATGTCCAAGCAACCACATCAAATACTTCCACAAAAAAAAACACACAAACACAAGTTCTTGCTAATAAGAAGGTAAAGAAGAAAAACAATTTCTGGAAAGGTGCCTTGACTACTTTAGGAGCAGCAGCAGTTACTGCGGTGGTAGCTGTTGCTGTTGCAGAAAGCAAAAAACCTGGCAGAACAGATGGAAATAGTGTTAATGCTAAGCATACTCCTGTCAACCAACAACAATATATAGGATATAATAATCCACAAGCAATGCAGCAACAGAATGCATATACGCCAATAGGTGCCATGCAAACACCAGATCTATCATCCTATGACAATCCTAACATGGGAAATAATGATGAGGACAACAAGCGGAATCAAGCAGAACAATATGCAAACAGCTATTACAGATACGAAAGTCTCGCTATGAAAGTTTATGATAACTTGACTTCAAGTGGCTTCGGTGGATATAAGACAAAGGATAAAAAAACAGGAACAGAAACTGGTCACTTCACAAGTGGAGGTGACATATCTATCACGAAAAACACATTCTATTTAGAAAATAAAAAATCTCTGCGGTCTTACCAAGAACAGATGAGGACAGCAAGACGCAAAGCTGAACGACTTGGTATGAGGATTGAAAAATCAAAATACGAAGATATAACAGTCAATTTTAATTAACAAGAAAAACTTTAATAAGAATACTATTGTTTCATATCTGTATTGTTGATTTTCTATTTGTATGCTAAACCAAAGTATGTTATCACTGATATAGTATTTTTATTGAATGTCTTTTTAAAAATAATTATAAATTATTAAAGTCATAATAATTATGAAAAATATATTTTGGGGATTATCATTTACTCTCTTCTTGCTCACTTCTTGTGGAAACCAATCTAATGAAGAAAGAAATAAGATAGATTCATTACTTAGTGTCATTTCCATCCAAGAACAACAATTGACAAATGACGAGGAGTTTATGCAACTCATTAACACCTCTATGGATAGTGTGATTTCTGCTGATGGTAATACTATACTCGAAATACGCGAAGGAGTAATACCTCCGAAACAAACAATGATACAAAATATAGAAACTTACAAATTAATTCTTGATAATCAACGCAAGAAAATTGCAGAGCTTCAGAATTCATTAGAAAAACAATCGACGGGCCATGCAAAACAAATGAAGGAACTTCTCAAGAAGCTGACTGAGCAAATAGACGCAAAAGATGCTGAGATTGTCCGTTTGCAACAACTTGTTGAAAGCAACAAGATGACAATTACAGAGTTTAACAAGACTGTAAATTCTCTAAAGAAAGATGTTGGAGACCTAAAAATTCAGAACAAGGAACAAGAAGAGGCTCTTATTGTTCAAAGCAACATGATGAATGAAGCATATTACATTGTTGCCACAAAGAAAGAACTCAAACAATTAGGCATTGTAAATGGTGGCAATATTTTCAAGAAAAGTAAACTTGATCTAAGCACCGTAGATGCTACAAAATTCAGAAAAATCGATATCAGAGAAACTACAGTTATCAATATTCCTGGTTCAAAACCAAAGATATTGACACAAGCACCGACAAACTCATATAACATAAAATCAAGCGATAATGGTTCTGTTTTGACAATAGTTGACGCTAATTCTTTTTGGAGTGTTAACAACTTCCTTGTCATTCAGTATTAAGCATATAAAATATTTGAATTAACCAACTGACATAAAAAATTAGTCGGTTCGCTCGAACAAAGGAAGTGCCACACAATCTCTCGCTCAACTCTTCAAAAGAAAGTTGACAGACACCGAGGCTAAAACTGCTAACAAGTTTCAACGACCAGCTACAATAGATTATCAACGAGACTTTGTGCAAGAGTCTATGACTGAGAAAAGATATTTCCAATAGCTACCTTGCCGTTGACAATACTGAGATCGGGCATTTAAATCGCATTCCTCTTTGGCTGTTTGGATTGCTGTATTGATGCAGAACCCCTTTGTCCATAAAGTTTCAATCGCAAAAAACAAACGGGGAGGTCGTGGTGACCTCCCCGTTGCTGATGTTGTCAGGGATTATCCAAAACCGTTTGAGTTGTCGTCGTCGGGATTGGTGAACGTGAAGAGAGTGATGCCTGCACCAGCAAGCTGGAGGACTACGCTGGAGAGTGTGCTGCTCTTGCCTGTGATGTTGAGCTGGAACTCAATCACGCTGTCGTGGTTGACGAATCCACTTACGTTGGCGTAGGTGGAGTTGCACACCACCATGTCGGTAGTCACGCTGCCGAGGTTGGTGCCACTTACCGTCACCTGCTGCGATGCGTTGAGCGTGCCGGCACTTGTTCCCACATCAATGTTTGTCGTGCCCACCTTGACGCCTGTCACTACTGGTGTGTCGGCAGTAGGTGCTGTGTAGCTGACATTGAAGGTGATGGATGCCGCAGTGGAGAGATTGGTTACTGTGACAGCAGTTGTCTTGTTGACACCATAGACGCAGCGCGTGTCGCTCTGGCTCTGTGGAGCCCATGTCTCACCGTCGGCGCTCACGCGGATGTTGCCAGCGAGACCAGTGCCTGTTATCACGAGTTCGCCAGTGCCTGTGGTTGACACGGCAGAGCCGTTTGACACAGGTGTGCCATTGAGAGTGACAGACACGATGTCTGCTGTGGTGCCCGATGGAGTGTCAGGTGCAGTGCCGTTTGCAGCGACAGCAGGCATGAGGATAGGGTCGTCCTTGTAGCCGTAAGATTCTGCTGCCACCTTGGCGTTAGTCTTGCTGCTGTACTTTGGATAGAGGACTGAGCCGCCGCAGTTGACCTGTGATGTTGACACCTGGAGCTCGCCACCAGTCTTGCGTGAGTGGATGACAGTCACGCCAGCACCGTGGAAGTTGATGAGAGAGCCACCCTTTGCCTCGTCGTAGTCGCCTACGAGGTTAGCGAACTCAGCAGACACGGCATTGGTGTTGCTGTGGTCGAGGGTGAACTGCACAGCAGAAATCTTGAACTTAGGCACGGCATAGTCGTTACCGCCACGCACCATGTGCTCGTCGAAGAGCACCACAGTGATCATGTCGTTGTTGAGCCAGCCTGAGTTGTTGGCGAGAATCACCTTTGTCAAGTCGCTGACTGTGGTGTCTGGAGTCACTCCTGTGCCGAGGTTGAGTGTGGTGTAGTAAGCACCAGTCTCAGAATCGTAGAGGCACGATAGGTCTGGGAGAGAACCGTACGACACATACACAGGCGACACGACAGCAGCTCCTGCTGCCACCTCATCCTTTGGGATGCGTACACCGTTCACCTTGCTGTTGAGGCGTACAAACTGGTTGAAGTCAGAGATGCTTCCGCTGTTCAACATGAAAGCACCCTTGAACAACTGTTCACACGAGCTGTAGAAGCGTCCGAGAGACGCAATGTTACAGCGGTTGTCACGTTGGGCGTAGGTTGCACCTTTGCCCTTGCTGGAATTGTTAGGGCGATACACACGGGCGTTCTGGACGCCATGGTTAACACTTAACACAACATCGCCAAGCTTACCTGTTGCGTTACCTTCGAAAATAGCTGCATTTTTTGCCATAATCGTAATGTTTTAAAAGATTAATAAAAAAGTTAAATGGTTAATAAATAAAAAGTTATATATAGTGCGACAGGGTCGCCAAATTGATTTTTTCTGCGTTTACTTGTTGTCGGTATTCACTATGTATTGTTTCAGTACGCTCATGTCGTTCATTACTAAATGCTGTTGTGAAGCCTGATGGTGCGAAGGGCGGGTGTGTATGACGGCGGCACCATAGATGCCATTGTCGGGCAGACGGAAGGCGATGTGTCCGTTGTAAACCACTACATCAACAGATGAGATGTCTGCCAGACTGAGGTTCATTGATCTGGTGGAAACCTCGATGCGTGGCTCGTTGCCGCCAGGCAGCAGATACTGCTTCACCAGCACGAAGTGGAGGTTGTCACCCCATCGGAAGCGGTTTCCATCAATCAGTTCCTTTGACAGTTCTGCTCGAGTGCTGATGGCAGTGCGTTCACATAGCAGGTCTGTCACCAGCAGCGAATCAACAATCTCGTAATGAATCGGCTCAAGTTTGCCACAGGATATGATGTATGGTGCAAGCAGTCTGTAGCATTGTGCGTATTGCACTACCGAAAGTTCCCAAGTGACATTACGAAGGTTAAGAGAAGCGAATTCTGCATAAGCATTGCCTTTCTCCTCTGATGGGAGCCATTCTTTACGATCGCTGACAGGCAGCATCTTGTAGAATGACAACGCAGCTCGCATCCTTGCATTTTGTGTATTCATTTCTGGTGAATGCTTGCGTTTGGTTGAAGAAGACTTACGTGCAATTTGTTTTCCGTTTCTGACATAAAATGTAACACCACCTACTTTCATGCGGAATGGTACAAATCCTAAGTGTTTCATAATAGATTCTCCTTGTTTTATGGTTTGACAAATTTTCGCTAATTTTTGACAAATGCGGTCTCAGACCCTATACCGACCCTACTCCGACCGTACACCGACCACATATATGGAGGAGGAAGAGAGGAGGAAGAGAGGAGGAATCCCTTAGGAGGGTCATCGGAATTTCTATCCTCAACAGGTTCCTGTGTTCTTGATTTATCTTTTCCATAACTTTTAGCTTTACATCTTTTGTTTTCTGCTGCAAAGTTATGGGAACGGGGTAAGAAGTGCCTTCTCGTTGCAATTTTTCTAAATCTCATTGCAAAAAAAAAAGAGACTCGTTTGAGTCTCTTCTTGAATTTTTTTGTATATATATTTGAGAATTAGTATGTTATCCATAAATCATAATTCGATTTGTTTGCTCGAATTTCTGCAAAATAACGACTTTGAGTGCAAGTTAACCAAATCTTATTGCAAGCTACGATGATTGAACGCTCTCTTGTTCCGTCTTTTAGGAGGGTGATAATGTTGTTGGATTTCCCTAAAGAGACGTTATCGCATAGGATTTTGTAGGTTCCTTTGGTGAAATAATGATAGAAAGTGCGACGTTTTGGCATCTCGTAGTCGTCAATCTTGATACTATCAAGGAAATCAAAAAAGTATGCTTTGGTGTCGTCGATCAGGATGTTCTTATCGATGAACACAAAGTACAGCATCACCAAGATGTCGCAGAGGTTGTAATGCGCGGCATTGCATTTCCACTCGTCGTTGCCACCAAACAGCTTGCATACGACTTCCTTCACCACTTCGCGCATACGGTCAACCTGGAGCAGAGTGTTGAAGATTGGTGGAGTAGCAACGGATGGGGAGCTTGCACAGGAATCTGTTGGTTCACCGTTAAAGATGACATCGATTTTTGCAATGGATTTACCAATTGTGGCAAATTCCTTCTGCAACTTCTGCAGCTCTTTCTTTGTGATGCCGGCGACACCCGTTTGCTGCTTCTTGGTGGAGAACTTGTTTCGGGCACCAGGCAAAGCACCAACGAAACGTGACTTGCCACGGCGCATAATGATGCGATTGCCTATCACTTCTGTCGATAGCACACCACATCTTTTGACACCGAACATGCGTTTGATGCCATGCTTAGATAGACTCTGATACTTGTGCATTGCACCCGTCATTTCAATCTTGGGAACTTGCAATGCTGTGTTGCCGTCAATTGCGATGTCGGCAACTGTAGAGCAATGGCTTTTTGCCATATACTCTTTAGAAAGGCACATAGTCAGCATAGGTTTTATGTTTTGAGTTTAACAAATAAATCCAGCTCGTGTGCCAGGTGAAATTGTAGTTTCTGTAGATTTAAGGGATGAAGTCTGTCAGTCTGTTTGTCGTGGGTCGCTGACAGCCTCAAAAATATAAGTCTTGTCGTCCATTTGTCTCATTACCGCCGCAAATTAACAAAAATATTCGGTTCGCTCCAAATAATTCAGGGAGAAATTCTATCATCACAAATACTTTGGGGGTAAAAAGTTGTTGAAAAAGAAAGAAATACGGGAGAAGTTGTGGTAGTTTGAAAAAATATACGTATCTTTGTGGCAAAAGTTTTTGATGTAAAAAAATACAAATTTAGTGTATTATGAGAATATTAAACTATATACTCCTTGTTGTTGCCATTGGTTTGATGGCATGGATAGGTCTGTCGGTTGCCAAAATTGATTTAACTAATCTGTTTAGTGGATTTGGGGGCTGATGATAGCTGGAAGATATAGAGCAGTAACATGTGAAAACCAACTTAACTGATATGCATAAGAAATTCTATAGCGGAGAACAGGCTGCCAGAAATGCAGCAGCGCTTGCCGATCTGTGGCTTTATGGTGAAGAATCGACTGTCAGCGATGTCAACGCCATGTTTGATATAATGACATACGCCGATAAGACGACACCTCTGTCGGAGGCAAGCAACCCACACTATTACTATGTGGTGGCAGACAACGGGTCTGTGGGTGTGACCAATGACAATGGTCGCAACATTAACTGGTTTTTCATAACTGTTGAGGGACATGTGCTCAATACTGCTCCTGAACCTGAGCCAGTTTTACAGCCAGTTTTACAGCCAGTTCAGCAACCTATTCAGCAACCTGTCGGCAGATTCTGCAGGCATTGCGGAGCTGTAATAGAAGAGGGTGCGGCTTTCTGTACCACCTGCGGAAAACCATTGGCTTCTGTGCAGCAAGCGCCTCAGCAAGTTCCTCAGCAAGCACCTCAGTATGCTCCTGCTGTTGCTCCTGTGACAGCACCACCAGCATCTGCATTGCAGACTCCTGGCAAGAAGTCAAAGGGAATAATGAGGTCGAAGACAATGGCGGTTATCCTTTTCGTCATTGTGCTGGCAGAGTTGGCTGTGGCAGCGCTATGGTATCCAGGCTTCCTTAAGGGTGGTGTAGGAGGCACACTTGCAGAACTGAACATCACAAAAGAGGATATGGAAGAAATCAGGAACTATGAACCTGAGATAACCGAAGGCAACTCGCCTGGCAACCCGAAGCTCGTGGATGTAGAGTATAGTCCGGAGGATTATGCTGCAGCTCCAACCGTCAGCGATTCTTTGTCGCATGCGAAATCAGATGTCAGTTTCTCTGACCAGGGCATCGCTGTTGACATGGGCGTTGCCAATGTGGGCGATGGTGATAAGATTATAGTCAAGACATTGCCAACAAAGCAGGATGCAAAGACAGGTGAGACACTCTATGCATACGACTTATCGCTCTCTTCTGGCACTCATCAGTTTGAAACCGATGTGAAGGTTACCATCCCTCGCAAGGCAAGTGGCGATGAACTTGCCGATGTGCTTTATTACAATGACCAGACTGGCAAATGCGAGTCTGTATATTATGAGGTGACACCAGATGGCAAGTCTTACAATGTGTATATCAGTCACTTCTCAACTATTGTGGAACGCATCCGCCGTGAACTGAAAGACAGGAGAGGAGTCAATAATGTATTGATTCAAACCTCTGATTATAGCGATCTTTTGTGTCGCCCATTGCCAGATGCGATGCAACCCGTGGCACTCGTTCCTTTTGATGAGTTCATGAAGTATGTGATTGAAAAGGACTTCAGCTATGCGGTCAACAGTAAGACGGGTGAAATCGACATGTACAGTGCAATAGAAGTAGGCTTGTCGTCTATTGGCTGTGTCAATGATCTCGGAGCTGCATCGGTGACAATAGCACAAGAAACTGGCAAGTTGGCAGAAAACACGGCATCTTTCTGCTCGAAAATATCGGCAGGCATAGGAGTCGGTATTGTGTTTTTGCAATTCTGCACGAGCTCGGGAATTTTTGATGGCAAGGAACATTCATTTAGTGATTGGGCAGAAGCTTCCATTGGTGCCTTTGGATGTGTCGCAAGCTTTGCTGCTTCTGGAACATTCTTGTCAACGTGCGCAACCTACTGTTCATATGTCGGTGTCTTCTTAGTGGCTAAGAATGGATTTAAATATTTACAAGAAAAAGACCTGTTCTTGTCAGCAAAGACCACGCACGAGTACGTGTATCGTTATTACCTGTCAAGACCGGCTAAACACATGTATCCTGAATACGGACTAACCATCTATGGTGACGGATGGGGTAAGCTGTTTAACGATTTGTTTGAACAGTACAAGAAGGATGGCAGACAAAAAGAGCTTGGTGCGAAAATTGACGAACTGTACGACCAGTTTATCAATTACTTCTGGGATAATCTTGACCAGATGAATAATGAATGTCTTGCAGGAGCGGCAATGATGCATAGCATGGATTTCAGGGCAAATTGTATTGAAGTCCTGATAAGGAAAGACGGTATGCAACGTCCTATCACATTGACCATGCAAAGTTCGGCAGAAGTTGCGAGGATGAAGGAGGAAATGAAAAATCTTCTGATGTATAATGTAGATCAGATTATCTACAATAAATTAGAGAAAGAATGGAGAGAAATGGCGCTTGCTCTTTATAAAGAATATCAAAACAAATTCTTGCCTTATTTGAACGAGGCATTCTGTATTAAGATGCGCGATAAAAGTTTGCCTGAGAAATACGATTTCTCAAGCTCAAGGTTCTTCTATCCAAACCTTACAGAAAAGTGCAAGGAAATAGCACTGATGCGCTTCCTCGACCGCAGCTCAGTCCCTCAGTTTGTAACAGATAACGATAGGGCGCCGCGCAACTGTATGGACTTGAGTCATCCGAAGGAAGCCGATGACCCAGTGTTTGAAACCACTATGTACCACTATATGCAGTGGGGAAGTCCTAAGAAGATAGGCTTGTATAAATTCGTGGAGGACAAAGAGTTGCAGAAGGTGGAGGGAACCCTTGTGTTTGCAGACAATACAACTGTTCCAGTTCCTGAGAATGATATTTATTCATATCGTGATATGATATTACTTGGTCCGATTGTGAGCAAAGTTGCCTATTTAGAGTTTGACGGTAAGTTTGGAGAAGACCCGATGGAAGAATTCCTTGGCAAATGGGAAACCGATGTGCAGATTGGCAGCAAGATGCATCATGTGTATTATACGTTGACTTATTCTGGAAAGGAGTTCACCATGAAGGGCAAGGAATACGCAGAAGACAAGTTTATAGAAAGCATAAATCTATCAAGTTCTATCTTCACGTATAATCAGGCTGCAGAAGAACTCATCGTGACGTTCTCAAAAGGAAGGCATACACAAAAATTCCATTTCAAGTTGGTGTCGAAAAAGCCTAAAACAATCAGATTCACAGCTGGTGATGCAGACGAGGTGTTCTCATACGTCGGTCCTGTAGAATAGGATTAAAAAGAAAAGTCACTGAAAACTAAAGAAATATGAAAGACGTGGTGATGGTTCGGAAAAATATTCGTAACTTTGCACCCGAAAGACGATGTATAGACACCCATTCCCTCTCCCTCTCTCGCAGCGAGGGTGGGGATGAGTGCCAAAATAAGAAAAAAGAAAGGTAAAAAGACAATGAAAAGGAAAATGAAAGTGAGAGCTATTCTCACACTGCTTATGCTATTGGCAAGCACGGTGATGTTTGCTGAAGGAACAGTGTCACCCGTTGAACTTGTAGAGACAGACAAGAGTGGCAATGAAATGTATTCAGGAGGATATACTTCGCTTGCAAAAGCAATGGAATATGTTAATGGCCGGGACGGGGACGGCAACAATATAACGCTGACACTCAACGAAGATATTACTCTAACAGAGTCAACATTTGGTGCTGATAATCAGAACTACCATCTCTATGGCTTGCTGACGGTAAACCTCAATGGTTATACGCTTACACTTGCAAATGGTGACTATATCAAGACTGACGACAACAACTCCATGACAGTAAAGAACGGTACGCTTATTGGCGGTCTTGAAGCATACGAGAAACTGACCCTTGATAATGTAGTTGCTAAGGTCACAAAGCTCAGTGCATTAACGCTTGATATGAAGAACGGCGCAGAGGTTGTGTTGATGGCAGGATTCGATGATCAATTGCCTTTGAATGGAACAATGGAGGCAGGCTGTAAGCTCTCTGCCGATGGCGTAAGTATGGTAAATGCCCTTTATACAAATGACTCCACTCACTCTAATGTGTTGCCATCATATTTAAGGACTCTCACGGCTCACTGTATGCCAAAGGGCTTTACTGTTGAGATTGTTTTGAACGAGGAGAAAGACCGCTATTACATTCAGATTCAGAACAACGGCACACCACTCGACGAATGGACACTGACAATGCCAGCAGATGTTAAGCATGCGTTCAACACTAACAACATGATAAAGTATTCGAATAATGCTGATCGCTATGTACATTTCTGTAACGAGTGTGGTGTAAAGGCAGACGAGCAAGGCATTATCGATGAAGATGACAACGATGTATGGAGTGTTGATGCTATTGACATCTATGACAACTCTGAGTTCAACTTCGGTGTTGATGAGTTCACTGCCGAGAGCCTTACTATCAAGCGTACAATGACTAACGATGGTTGGTACTCGCTCTGTTTGCCATTTGATGTCGACGAGGCTACAGCACTGACAATGTTCACACGCATAGCTGAGTTCAACAAGCAGGAGGGCGACACATATAAGTTTAATACGGTTAGCGAGATAGAGGCTGGCATCGGCTACATCGTGCAGGTGAGTGGTCCTACTGACGGATTCACATTCAGCAAAGTGACCTTCGTGCCGTCAGAAACTCCAGAGGATGGTGTGTTCCAAGGTGTTTATCAGCCAACAGAACTTGAAGCAGGTTGCAAGGTGATAGGTTCTGGCACAACGGTAAATCCTGTGATCCCTGGCATCATGAAGGGCTTCCGCGCATACTTCAAGTCTCAGACGGGTAATGCTAATGTACGCTATTTCTCTGTGGATGACAGCGAGCTGACATCTATAGAGTGCATCGATATGCAGGGTGATGACACCACCGTATATGACTTGCAGGGATGCAAGGTGAATGCTGCTCACAAGGGCATCTACATCGTGAACGGCAAGAAGTTGTATGTGAAGTAAACTAAAACGAAAACTAAAACGAAAATATGATGGAAAAGAAAATATATACTAAGCCAGAGGCAATGGTGATGGAACTTGACGCGTGTTCAATGCTTGATGTCTCTCTTACTAAGAGTGATACTCCTGTACCTGCTGGCGATTCACGCTCGAATGTGCGTGGTGGTTTCAACTGGGATGATTATGAAGAGGAAAATCTATAATGTTGATAAGGTGGAACTAACAGGACATGCACAGGCATGAATGACAATCCCCTAAGCTGAACGACGCCAGCTTAGGGGATTGTTGTGTTGGTTTATGTGAGGTGGATTACATAATCTCTGTGGAGTGTATCCTGAACACCGTGGCTGACTGAAGCACGAGTGGGTTGTCATGGGTGAAGAATACTTCGCCGTAGCATGGGGATTTTATCTCTTCTATGACGGAACCGTTGATAGGGTCGATGACTTGTGCTAATGTGTCCCCCTTCTTGATGACTTTGCCGGCTGCTGTCATGAGGTTGAAGATGCCTGCCACCTGTGCCTTGATGGTGATGAGGTTGGCTTCGTCGATGAGGGTTGAGGCGTATCCGTCGTTGAGTGGTTTGAGAGTTATGATGCCTGTACGGTACATGAACCTGAGTATGGCATCGACGGTATTCTGCGCTTCTTCGTCGTCTATCTTGTCGGTCTTGCCGGCATAGATGGAGTATGCCTTAGTGTTCCATATCTGCCAGTTGTAGTTGAGCAGGGCGGTGTCGAATGGGAGTGGCTTGCGTATGCTGACGTATGGGAGTCCAAACATGTTGGCTCCCTCGATGTCCTCGTATCCGGTCTGCAGGAGGCGGACATGTGGCACGAAGTCGCCTGGTATGTAGAACGATGCCATCTGCACTCCGTATTGGTAGCCTTCGATGCATTTGAAGATGGCGGCTGCTATCCTCTGTGTGGTCTCGCCTTTGTCGTATCCGGGGAACATGCGGTTGATGTCGGTGTTGTCCATTGGCCAGAACCGTCGGCTCACGTTCATGGAGAAGGGATTGCATGATGGTATGACGGTGATGCGGCATCCGGGGGTGATGCCTCCCTTGCGTTCTATTTTCTCTAAGGCATTGACAAGTCGGGCGCAAACGTACTGCTGCTGTATCTCGTCGCCTCGCATGGCTCCTACGATTGCCATGCTTTTCTCTCCCTGCTCGTCGCCGAAGTGCATGCCAGTGATGCGGAACTCGTCGCGGTAGGTGGATGGTATCTTGTATAGTATCTCTCTTTTCATAAGGGGGTGTTTGTGGGGTGGAAATCGGTAACTCTATATATTAGTATATATGCGGGCCATGAGGCTGCCTGTGTAAACGATTGGGTAGGCTCGGATGGTGAATAGGAAACCTTTCTTCGGTGCCACTACGCGCGAGAGTGTCTCGCCAGTGAGTGGGTTGACTATCTTGCCTATCTCTTGTCCTTCCTCCACGATGATGCCTGTGCGGAGGTCGGTGAGGAACACTCCTGATGCTTCGGCATTGAGGAACTCAACGGTGTCGCCTTCGCAGATGAGTGGGTGTGCGAAGAGTGTCTTGTCAACGGGTTCGGTCCAGATGCCTAACTCGTGCATGAGGTTGAAGATGCCTTTGACGAGTTGGTCGCACATCTTGCGGTTGATGCGCATGCCCACTCCCATCTCTTCGACCAGGCATGGGGTGCCTGTGCTGTTGAGGGAGTGTGCGAGGGTGGCTTCGAGCACGGTGGCTGCACCATGCACCCAGATGAATTCTACATTGAGTTGTTTTGCCAGTGGCACCAGTTTGTCTTTGTCGTTGACATTGATTCGCACTTGTGGTGTCTCTCGGAGGTAGAGGTTGCTTGAGTGTATGTCTATGACGAGGTCGGCGCCTTTCAGGTCTTCCACAATCTTGTATGCAGCCTGTTCTGCCATGCTTCCGTCCATGCTGCCGGGGAAGATGCGGTTCATGTCGAGGTCGAAGTTTGGTATGCCTCGTTGCAGAGTGTCGATGCCCAGCGGATTGAGGGCAGGGTATATCTCTACTGTGCCGTTGAGCTTGTCAATGTTCTCGTTGATGATGCGTGCCACTTCGTAGCAGCACATTTGCCCTTCGAGTTCGTCGCCGTGTGTGCCAGTGACGACGCACAGCCTTCCTTTTCCCGTGCCGTTGTGCAGTACGTTCTTGCGTATGAGCACTCTTTCTTCTACGGGCAATGCTGTTGATACAATAGTCTTTATCATTGTCTTGTCTTGTTGGTTTGTCATAATGCATTGACGATGACGCGTATGTCGGTCTGCTGCAATGCCATGCCCATGTATGTGCCTCTGCTTACGGGGCAGTCATCGGCGTCTCTTCCATGGGCTATTTTAATGTATCCCTGATTTATTATGTTCCACCCATGTGTGGGGTCTAATGCTTTCCATTCGTTGCCGTCATGTACCTCGACCCATGCATGGGTCTCTCCCTCGCCGGCTATGAATCCGTTGGCGTATCGTGCTTTTATGCCTGCTCCGCGACATAGTGCGATGAGGATATGGGCATAGTCCTGGCACACTCCTTTGCGTGAGGTGAACGCCTCGGCTGCTGTCGTGTTCATGTTGGTTGCTGCTGCCTGATATGTCATGTTCTCATATACAAGCTGGCACAGCTGCTGTGCCTGTTGCATGGTGTCGCCACAGGTGATATGAGGTGGAACGATGCGGTTGCACAGGTCTTTCATTTCATCGGAGAGCTGTGTCTTGCTGGTTGGTGCCAGATACATAGGGGAGGCATTGGTGTCGGGTATCCTGTATTCGTCGAGTTCCACTATGCCAGAGCTTATGTATGCGAGTGAGTCGTGTGGTGAGGTGCTGCCACCGTACATGATTCTGTTGCCGAATGAGTCGTTGCTGCTGTTGAACTTGATGCTGGGGTAAATGATGAATTTCTCCTCGATGATATGCTGGCAATGATTCATGCACGGCAAGCATCTCAACTTGATAAAGTGAGTGTTGACCGTGCATGAGAAATGTACAATGGTCTGGTATGTGTATAAGTACTTCATGTCTGCAGAAGTTGCATGTTGTATTGGTGTGGATTAAACCATTACTAAGTGGTTGATGTACTTCAATACCTTGTTTTTGTAGTCGGGTGTCTGGTGCTCGTATTGATATTTTGTGAGGAGGTTGTTGAGATGTTTCTCGATGATGCTGTCGAAGATGCGACGCACGTTCTCACCGTATTTCTTTATCTCGTTGTATGCCAACTGTATGCGCTCGAATGGATAGTCGTAGCGGATGAGCATGTCAATATGCTCGACGTTGCGGCCTATGACGATGAGCGATATTATCTGAGGATTGACTATGCGCTGGAATATGCTTCCCCAGAAGGCAAGGCTCCAGTCTGTGATTGGTTGAAGCTTGGTTATGTTCTGCTCTTTTGCCTCCTTGCATTCGTTGAGGTGCGCTATGCTCATCTCAATATACGACAGTGTCTCTGTCATGATGTCTTCGCGGAGCAGGATGGCATTGTCTTTTGCAAAGTTCATTTCTGCCATGAGGCTGCAAGGGTTCTTCTCGTCGTACATCATGCCGAGGGTGAACTCGTCAGTGGTGCCGTAAGAGTTTGTGGCATCGAGTTTCTGCCAGAATTCCTCGTATTCCTTCGGGTCACCGTCTATCATCTTGTCGTAGCACTTGCGTAGAAGGTGCAGTGTCATGTAAACTCTTTCTTCGTATCTGCCCAGCCAGTACAGTCTGTTTGCTTTCATGGCTGATATGGTGTTTGACTTTACCATGGTTTTCCTGAAATTTTGTGTTTGTGTGTAAGTTGATTTTATCCTTATTCTGTCATTATCCAGGTGTCTTTGAATCCGCCTCCCTGCGAACTGTTGACGACAAAGCTTGATGGGTCGCTGGCAAAGCGTGTGAGACCGCTTGCCCATACCTTTGTGCTGTCTTTTCCGCTTACTACAAAGGCTCTGAGGTCTGCCTTGCGTGGTGAGTAATTGCCGTCGTTGGTGAGCACATCGAGATCCTTGAAGTCTATGACCTCTTGTGCAATCCATCTTCGTGGCTCCTTGACAATAAGTGCTTTGAGTTCGTTGAGTTTCTCTTCGTCAAGGTCTCTGCCGAATACCACTCCGTATCCTCCGGCTTCAGCAACATCCTTTATTACAAGTTTCTCTATGTTTGCCAATATGTAGTCGTAGTCTTCCTGATAGTATGGCAGGTAGGTAGGGGCGTTCTTCAGGATTGGTTCTTCCCCGAGATAATACTTGACCATCTTTGGAACAAAGTAGTAGATGCCTTTGTCGTCGGCTACGCCGTTGCCTATTGCGTTGATGAGGGCTACGTTGCCTGCCTTGTATGCCTCCATGACATTGGGGATGCCGAGCATGCTTGATGGTTCAAAGGCGAGAGGGTCCATATACTCGTCGCTGACTCTTCGGTAGATGCAGCCTACACGTGCTTTTTCTTTATAAATGCCTGTGTAATACACTATGTCATCTTCTACAGTGAGATCACCGGGGTATGCTAATGTGGCTCCTGTCTTTTCTGCAAGGTATGAGTGCTCGAAAAAGGCTGAGTTGTAGCGACCGGGTGTCAGTATGACGGCTATTCCACGTCCGTCGTTCATGTCGTCCATCATGTCTCTCAGAAGGTCGGCATAGTCGCGGTTGTCTGCAATGGGGTTGTTTTTGTAGGCTTCGGGACAGACTTTCCTTGTCACGGTTCGTGCTATCATGGGGTAGCTTGCTCCTGATGGTATGCGCAAGTTGTCCTCCAATACATACCATTGTCCGTCTTTCCCCTCTACAAGGTCTATGCCGGAGATGTGTGAATACACCTGGTGGATAGGGGATATGTTTTCACATTCTGGCATGTATCCCTTTGATGAATATATGAATTCCTCTGGGATGATGCCGTCTGAAATAATGTTCTTTTCGTGATAGATGTCCCACAGAAACATGTTGAGTGCCTTTACGCGTTGCTGCAGTCCTGTTTCAAGATAGTTCCAATCATTCTTACTGATAATGCGAGGGACGGAATCAAAAGGGAATAGTTGCTCACGGAACTCTCCTTTTTTATACACTCCGAATCGCACTCCGAAACGTTCCATCCATTTGTTGACAGTATCTCTACTATCAACAAGTACTTTAGTGCTTACTTCTGACATAATATTCTATTTTGTGTTTGTGTTGTGGTTTGTGCTGCAAAGTTATACAAAATGCAATTGTTATGCAAATTATTAAAGCAAAAAGAAAGTAAATATTTTAAAAAGATTACAAAATGTAAATAAATTATGATAATTGTGTGCATTCGTACACTTTTGTGACAGGAATGTATGAAAAAAACACGATGACCGTTGCGATACGGTCATCGTGCTTTTATAATTATATATATGTGGGGACTGTCTTTACCAATTAACAGACTCTGCCTGTGTTCTTTGATTACATAGCTTCGCTAACTTCAGGAACCACGTTGATGGTGCCTCCTGTATATGTGTAAGCTCCCACCTTGACAGCCTTTGACTTCTTTCCTGTGTTGTACACGAGGACTGTGCCTGCCTGGAGTGTGAGGGTGCCATCGGCCTTTATGCCCATGCTTTTGTGGGGGTCATCTGCACACTCTGTGAGTGTACACTTGCCGCCTGCTGCCGTGATGGTGATGGCTGTGGTGGCGTCGCTTTCGCTGATGGTCAGATTGCCGTTGGTCTGAATGCCGCGTGAGCCGTTGGCGTTGGCTTTGATATTGATGGTGCCGCCGCTGATAGCAATGTCGGAGTCAGCCTTTATCGCCTTTGAATCCTCAGCCTTAGCGATGGTGGCGTTGATGGTGCCTCCCTTGATGAATATCTGCCCGTTGAACTCGTCGAGTGGGTCTGTGGTTGCTTCTGCTTGTATGCCGTCGTTAGTGGTGTTGGCATCGATGTTGATGGTGCCACCGTTCATCATGAAGTACTGACCGGCATGGATGGCGTCGTTAGCAGAGCTGACGATGTCGATGGTGCCTGCGGTACGCTTGAGCTGGAGATACTCCTTGGTAGCGATTGCATGTGAGTGGTTACCGCTGACCTTTAATGTGCCTGCGCCTTCAACCTCGAGGTGTCCGCGGCAGTAGAGTGCTGCCTTTTGGATTCCATTGGCTGCGTCGGCGAGTGTGTTGACAGTACCTTCGGTAAGAATGAGGTTGGTGCGCTTGCCACATTGTATGTCTATTGCTGCTCCTGTTGATGACGTAAGGTTGAGTGCGTTGAGTTGGAGAGTCAGTTTGTACTGTCCGTTGATGGTAAGCGAGCCTTGTGATGATGTGCCACTTGCAAGGTATGTCACCTCTTCGTCAGTGGTTGTGCTGTTGATAGTGACATTGGCACCGCTGACGGAGGCACTGACTTGACTGCTGATGAAAGAAGGTATTGCCACAGTGGCGCTACTGCCGCTATAGGTGACGCGTACCACAGGTGTGATTTGTGGCTTTGAGAAGGTTATTGAGTCGTAGTCAGCAGGGTTAACCTCAAGTCCTTGTGTTATCTGACGTGTTGTGTAGTCGCCGTCCTTGCACAGATAGATAGTCTGCGCGTTAGCCGTTATACCAGTGATAGCGAGCAACGTGGTTATAATGGTCTTTTTCATTTTTTTCTTATTTGTATTTTCTTACCGTCGGTGATGTATATTCCTTGTGGCAGTGTGGTGTTGCGTAGGTCTGTGGTGACAAGGCGTCCTGTGAGGTCGTATACACGATTGTCGGCAGAGACAGGCTTGTCTTGTTCAGGTGATTCTATTCCCACTGCCTCGGGTGTTGAGAAGAAGAGTCTTTTGACATTACTGAGGTCTTGTGTGGCGGTGGTGCCGTCCTTGTGTATGACGACCATCATTCCGTCTGTGAAAGTGATTTTCTGAAGGTTTGCCACTGGGGCTACCTCGTTATTCTGCTCTGCCTGTGTGTCGAGGTAGAGACTGAAGTCATCGGCTGCTGCCGATGTGCTTGCCATAATCGCTGCTAATATAAAGAACTTTTTCATTTTACAATACTCTTTATAACTTTATGCTGTATCCAAGTCCGATGAGGTGTCCGTTAGGTTCGTCGTCATCGTTCTCATGCTGGAACCTGTAGAAAATGTCGAACTTGTTGCGCTTGTTTATCTTGATGTCGGTACCGACTGTGAATTTCCACTTGTTTGTGGTGTAATTGAGTCCGCATCCGTAGTCAACAGAGGCGTATGGCGCAAAATTGGAGTGACGTATGTCGTACTGGACTGTGAGTCGTGAGCGCAGCAGAGTGCGGTCTTTTGCCTTCACGTCTTTTGTTTCTGCCTGATTGCCCTTCAGGAAGATTGATTCAGGGTCGTCTTCGTCGGCTAACCTGTATTTATATACGTCTTTGGTGGTGTGGCAGTAGTGATTGTACTGTACGGACTCTTTCAATGCCAAAGTCCAGCGTTTGTTTGGATGGTATGTTCCTGTGAGGCTGAAGGTGGTGCGGTGACGTGGTCGCCAGTAGTTGTCGGTGAGGTTGTATCCGTCGTAATACCTGTCGGTAATGACTCCGTCTGGTGTGTAGTACTCTTCTTCCTCGTAGTGATCCTTGTGCTCTTCCATGTTGTTCTGCCAGATAAACTCCCAGCCGGCGGTAGCTTTGACATCGAACTTCTTGGTGTTAATAAGTTTCACTCCGAGAGAGGCACCAATATTCCAACGTTCGATGGTGCTTGTGTTATCCTGAGTGCGTACGTTGCCGTCAATGGAGATGTCAACTCCACGGCAAATCTTTTTCTCGGCTCCTGCAGAGAAATCCATGCCGAAGTCGTCGTTCTGTGCGACGGCTGTGAGTGGCATGAGAAATGCTATGAGCAATGCAGTCTTATTCATAAGTTTTTGGCATTTTGAGTGCGGCATTTTCGCTTTCGCTTCCGTTCTCGTTATAGTATATCTTGATGAGTGCCATGTCTTTGAGGAAGTCGATTGAGCCAATGGATACGCTGGTGATGTCTAGTCCTGTGCGCTCCTTGAGGTCGGCGATGAGCTCGTTGCGTCGCTCTGGTTTGATGAGGTCAATCTTGTCGTACTTTACATACTTTGAAGAGAGTCCCTTTGCAAAGATTCGTCGTGTCTCGGCAAGTGCTACTGCGGCAAGGAACAAGAGGTCGGTGATGAGCACTTCGAGTCCTACTATTGCTGTGTCTTCTAATGTGTCAATCTTGCGGTCCCATCCCATGCCGTTGACTGCTGCCATACAGATGATGAGGAAAAGGTAGGTCATTTCGCGGATAGGCACGGACTCTGTGCGGTAGCGCATTATACAGAAGATTGCGAAGAGTCCCATACCGATGCCCGTCTTCATCTTGAGCCCACACATCAGGTTGATAAGCATGAAGATACAGAATCCTACCAGGATGAAGGTGAAGAAGAAGTCGCGGCGACGTGACTTTGGGAAATAGAAGAAACGTGAGATTGTGATGACGAATGTCATGTTGATGACGAGGCGCACGATCAAATCGACGATGCTGCCTGTGTCGTGAGAAAAAGTGATTGTATCCATTTATTTATAGTTTTAGTTATCAGTGTTATTTTTATTTTATATAGTTTTGTCGTTGTATAGTAATTGGGTGTCATATTGCATGGTCAATGAACTTGCGTCCGTTGATTTTCTCGAGGTTGCGCAGCTTTGGCTTGAAGTTGTTCTGCTTGAGCGATGTGTCGGTGAGTGCCATGCCGATGCAACATTTAGAGAATCCTGTCGGGTGTACATGGATGTCGCGAAGAAGGTTGCATACTGGCGAGAACACATTGCCATCGCGTTTCAACTCTATGATGACCAGTTTGTCGGTTCCGTGGTCATGATTGGTCTCAAAGTTGTGAAAGGCAATGTTGAAGTCTATTGTGAGACGCTCGGTCTTACCCTTGTTTACGAGTGTGACGCGGTCAAAACGGTTACGGACAACGGCATTGAGAGTGCTGAGCGACAGTCCTGTTTTCCTTTGTACAAGTTCGGACGCACCTTCTGTCGTGCGGAAATCGTCTTGCGAAGGCACTGAGATTCGTTTCTTCTTTGTACGTGCGTGGTTGTTTTTGTTCTTGACTTCAAGGAAGGTGTCACCGCTGGCAACGTATGTACGTACCCTTACCTTCATCCTTTTGGCACGTTTGTTATGGTGCATGGTGTACATCACATGGTCGTCGGTGTCGTAATAGGTGGTGAGATAGGGTATGACACGATTGTCTAACGTCTCTTGGACATAGTATTTGTCTTGTACAAGATGAAGCAACTGAACGAGTTGCTCTTTCGATGCTACATATTTTGTGTCGAGACGGTTCATGAGCCTGATGCCAGACATCTGTTCCAGCGTGATTGGTTCCATGGTGTCAAGTAGCCCTTGAATCTTATCGTCAATTTCTGACATTGTGTTAGGTTTAGTATTTTGTTTAGTTAATGTATTAAGTACAATTAATAATGTGCAAATATAGATATATTATTTTACATTCACACAAATTGAACAAAAAATAACATAAAACAGCACCATATTTACCTATTATAAAGACGAAAAAGTACAAAAAAACGATGTTTGTTTGTGCTGAGTTTAAAAAAAATCATCAAAATTTTGTCATTACGATAATAATATGTAATTTTGTAACCGAAAAGGATGTGAGGGGACTGAAAAGTTCCCTCTTTTTCTTGCACTAACGGGAGTGCAAAACTTAAAAACAATTTTTATTTATTCTATGATTGACAAGAACAAAGTCAAGGATTTGGTCAACGAGTGGTTGCAGGATAAGGAGTATTTTCTTGTTGATGCACAAGTTGACAGTCAAAACAAAATCACCGTGGAAATAGACCACAAGGAAGGTGTCTGGATTGAGGACTGTTGTGAACTCAGCAAGTTCATTGAAGAACATTTTGACCGTGAGGTTGAAGACTTTGAACTGGAGGTGGGTTCTGCAGGCATAGGACAACCTTTCAAAGTGCTTCAGCAGTATCTCAACTCTGTAGGTTACGATGTGGAGCTTCTCACTGCCGAGGGGAAGAAGATGGAGGGATACCTCAAGGATGCTAACGAGGAAGGATTCGTGATAGTCGTTGAGAAGAAGCAGAAGGTGGAAGGTAAAAAGCGTCCTCAGATGGTGGAGGTGGAGTACGCCTTTAAATATGAGGATGTGAAGTGGGTGAAGAACATCATTGATTTCAAATAAAAACAAAATATAATGGCAAAGAAGAATTTAGAACAAGTTAACTTGATAGACACCTTCAAGGACTTCAAGGACACTAAGAACATTGACAGAACAACTCTCGTGAGTGTTCTTGAGGACAGCTTCCGCAGCGTGCTGCAGAAGACTTTCGGATCGGATGAGAACTTTGACGTAATCGTTAACCCAGACAAGGGCGATTTCGAAATCTATCGTAACCGTACTGTCGTTGAAGACGGTGCTGTGCAGAACGAGAATGCAGAGATTGCCTTGACAGAGGCACAGCAGATTGACGAGGACTTTGAAATCGGCGAGGAAGTGAGCGAGAAAATCAATTTCGCTGATTTCGGAAGACGTGCCATTCTGACTCTTCGTCAGACAATGGCAAGCAAGATTCTTGATCTTGAACACGATAACCTTTATAACAAGTATGTTGATAAGGTTGGAACAATCATCAGTGCTGAGGTGTATCAGGTATGGAAGCGTGAAATGCTTCTTCTTGATGATGAAGGTAACGAGTTGCTGTTGCCAAAGTCAGAGCAGATTCCTGGAGACTTCTTCCGTAAGGGTGAAGCTGCTCGTGCAGTGGTTCTCCGTGTTGACAATCTCAATAATAATCCAAAAATCATCCTGTCGCGTACAGCTCCAGAATTCCTTCAGAGACTTCTTGAACAAGAGGTTCCTGAAATCAACGACGGACTCATCACAGTACATAAGATAGCACGCATTCCTGGTGAACGCGCAAAGATTGCTGTTGAGAGCTACAATGAACGTATCGACCCTGTTGGCGCTTGCGTAGGTGTGAGAGGCAGCCGTATTCATGGTATCGTACGTGAACTCCACAACGAAAACATTGATGTCATCAACTATACAAGCAACATAAAGCTCTTCATACAGCGTGCGCTCAGTCCTGCAGTTGTGTCAACAATCAACTTTGACGAGAAAACAAAGAAGGCAGAGGTGTACTTGCAGCCAGACCAAGTAAGTCTTGCCATCGGTAAGAACGGTCACAACATCAAGCTTGCAAGCATGCTGACAGGATACACAATTGATGTGTTCCGTGAGCTTAATGGTGAGGAAGAGGCTGAGGAGGACATTTATCTTGACGAATTCAAGGATGTTGTTGATGCTTGGGTTATCGATGCAATCAAGAACATCGGTCTTGAGACAGCAAAGAGCGTGCTTGAAGCTCCTCGTGACATGATTATAGAGAAAGCAGACCTCGAAGAGGATACTGTTGACGAACTCATCAACATTCTCCGTGCGGAGTTTGAAGAATAATATGGAAATTAAAAATTGATAATTAAAAATTGAAAGGAACCGAATCTATGATGTTGTTGCTTTTGGTTTTTAGTTTGGGACAATAAATAATTGTTGCTGGTTCGGGGATTTTAATTTTCACCTTTTAATTTTTAATTCAATAGTATATGGCAGTAAGACTAAATAAAGCACTTAAAGAACTCAATGTGGGAATAAACACCGTGGCTGAATTCCTACAAAAGAAAGGTATGGCTCTACAGGATGCCACACCAAATGCGAAGATCACGGACGAGCAGTACAGTGTGCTCGTGCAGGAGTTTGGTGAGGACATGAAGCAGAATGTCCAGACAAAGCTGAACATCCAGAAACAAAAAGAAAAGGAGCAGCAGGAGAAAAAGGAACGTCAGGAGCGTGAACGCAAAGAACGTGAGCGCAAAGAAAAGGAATTGCAGGAGAAGAGGCAGCAGGAGAAGAAGCAGCAATTCAAGATACTTGGTAATATCAACGACATGAAGCCTGCTGCGAAACCTGCTCCAGAACCAGAGGTTTCAAAGAAAGAAGAGCCTAAGCCTGTTGTGGAGGAGAAAGAAACTCCAAAGGTTGCAGAGCCTGTTAAGGTTGACAACAAGGAGACAACACCTGCACGAGAGTCTAAAAAGCAGGAGGCAGTAAACGAAACAAACACAACTGACGAGGTGACAAAGGCAAAGTCTCCTGCCGACCGTCTTGAGAAAGACGAGAATGGCGTTTATCGTCTTGCTGCACCAGAAGAAGCAGGTGTGCAGTTTAAGCAGGTAGGTTTCATTGATTTGTCGAGCCTGAACAGCAAGACTCGTCCTGATCGTAAGTCAAAGGCAGAACGTAAAAAGGAACAGAAGCAGCGTCAGCAGCAATCTGCTCAGACAAAATCAGCTAACGGCGCCAATGCTGCTGATCCTAATGGTCAGAACAAAAAGAAGCGCAATCGTATCAATAAGGAGCGAGTTGACATTGAAGCTGTTGCAAAGCAGGGACAAAACGGACAAAACAAGAAGAACAAGCAGGCAGGGCAGCCTGGTCAGCAGAATCAGAAAAACAAGAACAATCAGTCAGGTCAGCAGGTGCCTGGTAAGAAAAAGAACAAGCAGAAGCCGCCTGTTAAACCTCAAGAATTAAGTGAAGAGGATGTTGCAAAGCAGGTAAAGGAAACGCTTGCACGTCTCACCTCTAAGCAAGAAAAGAAGGGTGTCAAGTACCGTAAGGAGAAGCGTAATGCCATCCATGACCGTATGGCAGAGGAGGAAATGGCAGAGCATGCTGAGAGCAAAGTTCTTAAGATTACGGAATTTGTAACTGCTAATGAACTTGCCACTATGATGGATGTGCCTGTGACAAAGGTAATAGGTACGTGTATGTCTATCGGTATGATGGTAAGTATCAACCAGCGTCTTGATGCTGAGACAATCAATATCGTTGCAGAAGAGTTCGGCTTCACTACCAATTATGTGAGTGAAGAGGTGAGCAATGCAATTGTGGAAGAGGAGGATAAGGAAGACGATCTCCAGAGTCGCGCACCTATTATCACAGTGATGGGACATGTTGACCACGGTAAGACTTCTCTCCTTGACTACATCAGAAACACAAATGTCATCGCAGGTGAAGCAGGTGGTATTACCCAGCACATCGGTGCTTATAAAGTTAAGCTGAAAGATGGCAGAAAGATAACATTCCTTGACACTCCTGGTCACGAGGCATTTACAGCCATGCGTGCCCGTGGTGCTAAGGTTACAGATATTGCTATCATCATTGTGGCTGCAGACGACGATGTGATGCCACAGACGAAGGAGGCTATAGCACATGCTGTTGCTGCTGGTGTGCCAATGGTGTTCGCAATAAACAAGATTGATAAACCAGGAGCAAACCCAGACAAGATTAAGGAGCAGTTGGCTGCTATGAATTATCTTGTAGAAGAATGGGGTGGAAAATACCAGAGTCAGGACATCAGTGCAAAGAAGGGTATCGGCGTGGAAGAGTTGATGGAAAAAGTCCTTCTTGAAGCTGAACTTCTTGAACTTAAGGCTAACCCTGACCGCAAGGCTACAGGTTCCATTATCGAGTCAACTCTGGATAAGGGTCGTGGCTATGTTGCAACAGTACTTGTGCAAAATGGTACACTTCGTCAGGGTGACATTGTGCTTGCTGGTACTCATTACGGAAAGATCAAGGCAATGTTTAACGAGCGTGGTCAGCGCATAAAGGAAGCACTCCCTGCAGAACCAGCAGTAATCCTTGGTCTTGATGGAGCTCCAACTGCAGGTGATACATTCCACGTTATGGACACAGAGCAGGAGGCACGAGAGATTTGTAATAAGCGTACACAGCTCAAGCGTGAGCAGGGACTTCGTACCCTCAAGCGTGTTGACCTCAATGAACTTGGCCGTCGTATCGCTCTTGGTGACTTTAAGGAACTCAACCTTGTTGTCAAGGGTGACGTGGACGGTTCTATTGAGGCACTCTCGGATTCTCTCATCAAACTCTCTACTGAGAAGATTCAGGTTAATGTGATTCATAAGGCAGTTGGACAGATTTCGGAAAGCGATGTGACTCTTGCTGAGGCTTCTGATGCAATCATCATCGGATTCCAGGTTCGTCCTTCCACAGCAGCTCGTCGTTTGGCAGATCAGGCAGGAGTTGATATCCGTCTATATTCTATTATTTACGACACTATCGAGGAGATAAAGGATGCCATGGAGGGCATGCTCGCACCAACTGTCAAGGAGGAAATCACAGCTCAGGTGGATGTACGTCAGGTTTACAAGATTACAAAGGTCGGCACTGTGGCTGGTTGCTGGGTGACAGAAGGAAAAGTTCATCGCTCAGACAAGGTACGTGTCATTCGCGATGGCATTGTTGTACACACAGGCGAAATTCTTGCACTCAAGCGTTTCAAAGACGATGTCAAGGAAGTTGGACGTGATTTTGAATGTGGTATTTCAATAGTCAACTACAACGATATACGAGAGGGTGACATCTTTGAGGCCTATACAGAAGTGGAAGTGAAGTCAAAATTGTAAAGGTATCATGATAATACTTATATTATTGGTATTGCTTTTAGGCGCTATTGTAGGTTATGTACAAGGCGCCTTCAAGCAAATAGCAAGTTTCATTGGTATATTAGTTGGTGTTCTTCTGGGATACATGCTTTCAAAACCAATGGGAGCTTCGCTTTCGTCAATCTTTAAGACTCAGGAGTCGTTTGGTGTGACAATGGCATTTCTGCTCGTTGCTATCACCGTACCGTTGATACTTGCATACGTAGCGAAACTGTTGACAAAAGCAATCAACGTCGTGCAGCTCGGTGTTGTGAACCGTATTATAGGTGCAGGAGTGGGAGTCCTCTGTTATGCATTGCTGCAAAGTGTTGCATTCAATATGATGGACTTCATCGATAGTGATGGCGGAAACAACAAGGCAAAACTGGAAAAACGCCCTGAGGTGTTCTATAAGATGAAGCACATGGCACAGTTCGTGATGCCAGATCAGCTTTTGGTTACAGATGCTTACGAGGAACTTTCAGGAATGGAACCCAAAACAGGTATCGTTCCTATGGTTGACAAGGCTACTCTAAATTTTGAGAAACAAATGATAGAGAGCACTAAGCAGAAGACTCTGAAGGCACTTCAAAAACGTGGTGTTGATGTGCCACCTGATGTTTTGGAACAGTTGGATCCAATATATGAAGCACTTATTCATGAACTTCTGCCTCAAGGCGAGGATGTGATTAATTCTGCAAAATAATGAGTGAATCAAATGAGTTTGTTAAGTCTGTGGCAGACAAGAAATATGAGTTTGGCTTTACCACAGATGTGCAGACTGAGATAATAGAAAAAGGATTAAACGAAGACGTTGTCCGTTTGATATCTGCAAAGAAAGGAGAACCAGAGTGGTTGTTGCAGTTCCGACTGGATGCATATCGCTACTGGCTCACCCAGGTAGTCCCTGCATGGGGACATGTCAATCTTCCAGAGATAGACTATCAGGCGATTTCATATTATGCCGATCCTACAAAAAAGAGTAAGAATGGTGCAGTAGAGAGCAATGAGATTGACCCAGAGCTGATGAAAACGTTCGACAAGCTGGGAATTCCACTTGAAGAAAGACTGGCGCTTAGTGGAACTGCCGTAGATGCGGTTATGGACTCAGTAAGCGTGAAGACCACTTTCAAAGAGAAATTGTCAGAAAAAGGAATAATCTTCTGCTCCATCAGTGAGGCTGTGCGAGAATACCCTGATCTGGTGAAGCAATATCTTGGCAGTGTAGTGCCTCCGAAGGATAATTACTTTGCCGCACTTAACAGTGCTGTGTTCAGTGATGGTTCCTTTGTATATATACCAAAGAACACCCGTTGTCCAATGGAGTTGAGCACATATTTCAGAATAAATGCTCGTAACACAGGTCAGTTTGAACGTACGCTTATAGTCTGTGACGAGGGCTCATACGTTTCATATCTTGAAGGTTGTACAGCACCTATGCGTGATGAGAACCAGTTGCATGCTGCCATTGTAGAGATAGTAGTGATGGATAATGCAGAGGTGAAATACTCAACCGTGCAGAACTGGTATCCGGGAGATGCTGACGGAAAGGGAGGAGTGTTGAACCTCGTGACTAAACGTGGTGATCTTCGTGGTGTGAACAGCAAGTTGTCATGGACACAGGTGGAGACGGGTTCTGCCATCACGTGGAAGTACCCTTCGTGTGTGTTGAGAGGGGACAGCAGCCAGGCAGAATTCTATTCTGTGGCAGTGACGAACAACCACCAAGAGGCTGACACCGGCACAAAGATGATTCATCTTGGAAAGAACACTAAATCGACCATTATCTCAAAAGGAATCTCCGCAGGTAAGTCGCAGAACTCGTACCGCGGACTGGTGAGAGTCGGTAAGACAGCAGACGGTGCGCGCAACTATTCATCGTGCGATTCTTTGCTGTTGGGTAGTGAGTGTGGTGCTCACACGTTCCCATACATGGACATTCATAACAACACAGCTACCGTTGAGCATGAGGCAACAACATCAAAAATCAATGAAGACCAGTTGCTGTATTGTAACCAACGTGGAATCAGTACCGAAGAAGCTGTTGGACTTATTGTAAATGGATATGCCAAGGAGGTGATAAACAAACTTCCAATGGAGTTTGCCGTTGAGGCTCAAAAGCTGTTGAGCGTAAGTCTGGAAGGTACTGTCGGATAATAGTGGTGCATGAAGTAAATTGTACATGAAATTATGTTAGAAATAAAAAATCTACATGCCACCGTTGCTGGCAAAGAAATATTAAAAGGTGTGAATCTTACAATAAACAATGGTGAGATTCATGCTATCATGGGTACAAATGGAGCCGGGAAATCAACATTGTCAAATGTGATAGTCGGCAATCCTGCATACGAGGTCACAGAAGGAGAGATAACGTTCAATGGGCAAAATCTGTTAGAGATGAAAACAGAAGACAGGGCTAATGCCGGAATCTTCATGTCATTCCAACAGCCAGTAGAAATACCCGGAGTAAGCATGACGAATTTCATGCGTGCGGCTGTGAATGCCCGGCGCGAGGCACAAGGCAAAGAATCGCTAAAGAGTACAGACTTCTTGAAACTGATGCGTGAGAAACGTAAGTTGGTGGAGATAGACCAGAAACTTATGAACCGTTCGGTGAATGAAGGCTTTTCCGGTGGAGAGAAGAAGCGTAACGAGATATTCCAGATGGCAATGCTGGAACCATCATTCTGTATCTTGGACGAGACCGACTCTGGTCTCGATGTTGATGCCTTGCGCATCGTAGCACAAGGATTCAACGCACTCAGAACATCTGAGACGAGTGCCATGGTGATCACACATTATCAGCGTCTGCTCGACTACATCAAACCAGATGTTGTACATGTCCTGATTGACGGACAGATAGTGAAGACCAGTGGCCCTGATTTGGCTCTCAAGATTGAGAATGAAGGTTTTGATTGGATAAAAGCAGAATTGGCATGAAGTCAGAACAGCAATATATAGAACTGTTTCAAGAGGCAGGAGACATGATACGACAGAAAAGTTGTGAGACGATGAATGCCGTAAGAGACGATGCTTTTGCCGTATTCAAGGCAAAAGGCTTCCCGTCAAAAAAGGTGGAGCGCTACAAATACACAGATGTAGATGCTGCGTTTGCTCCGAATTACGGCATTACCCTTAATCCCCTCACAATAAAACCATCTCCTTATCTCTTTAATTTGAAAGACGCCCCAAAGGAAGTAGCAGATTATTACAATAAGATTGCTGATGGCGACGACTCCATAACAGCTCTGAACACCGCATTGGTACATGAAACACTTGTGGTGTATGTCCCACGCAACCAACGACCAGACGAACCAATACAGGTTGATTACACTCTCCGTGGAAAGCAGGATATGATGATGAACCGACGTGTCCTGGTCGTTTTGGAAGAAGGAGCAGAAGCCACAGTTATTTTCAACGACCACGTTGAGGACTTTCAGCGTTTTCTCACCACACAGGTGATGGAGGTTGTTTGTAAAGATAATTCAAAGGTCGATATATACGAGGTGGAGGAGACCCATGCACTATGCAAGCGTTTTAGCAACATTTATATACACGAAGGTCGCGATTGCTCAGTCAAGCACAACAGCATAACACTGTTTAACGGTCAGACCCGTAATCTTTGCGACGTGTATATGCAAGGCGAAAATTCCGAAGTGACACTCAACGGGTGTGCCATTGCAGGAAAGAATCAGCGTATAGACAACAACACCCTTATCGTTCACAAAGTTCCGAACTGTCATTCCGAAGAACTGTATAAATACGTTGTCGATGACAATTCCGTAGGAGCCTTCGCCGGCAAGATTCTTGTAGAGAAAGACGCTCAGAAAACCACATCAAAAGAGACCAATGCAAACCTGTGTGCAAGCAATGAGGCACGCATGTTCACCCAGCCCATGCTGGAAATATATGCCGACGATGTGAGATGTGCGCATGGAAGCACCGTAGGAGTGATGGACGAAACGGCACTCTTCTATATGCGTCAGCGTGGCATAAAGGAAGAAGAAGCTCGTATGCTTCTGAAAAACGCATTCATGGGACAAGTCATCGACCAGATACAGTTGCGTCCACTCCGTGACAAGCTGTATGTAAAGGTGGAAAAAAGGTTCAGAGGAGAGTTGGACAAATGCACAGGCTGCCGCCTCTGCAAGTAGAAAACGCAGGTGACCATATACTAATTGGCTTACGTGCCTTCTGCACTTATGTTTTTAGGACGGTCGTTCCTCCCTAAAATTCTCTTCAATGTGACTTCAATAATTGTAGAAACATTGCAGAATAATTGCAGAAAATTTCTTCTGGAGAAGCGTGCTCTTTTGATTGTTTATTATCAGAGGAATCGCAACGATGAGAGCGAAGCGTCCAAACAACAAAAGACGCAGTCTTAAATAACACGATGCTAAATAGTATATAGGTGCTGTTATTAATCCAGCCCCTTCATGATAAATCAAAATTGATTACTTACTTAACACAACAATATGGCACAGAAACCAAGCATACCAAAAGGCACTCGCGACTTCTCACCAGTTGAGATGGCGAAGCGCAATTACATATTCAATACAATAAAGGAAGTTTATGCCCTGTACGGATTCCAGCAGATTGAAACACCAGCAATGGAGAATCTCAGCACGTTGATGGGCAAGTACGGCGAGGAAGGCGACAAGTTGCTTTTCAAGATACTCAACTCCGGCGATTTCCTGCACGGCATGACTGCCGAAGAGGTTGCAAGCACAAGCACCCTGAAGCTCGCGTCAAGGTTTTGCGAGAAAGGACTACGATACGACCTTAGCGTACCCTTCGCACGTTACGTCGTGCAGCATCGTGAAGAACTGACCCTGCCATTCAAGCGTTACCAGATACAACCCGTGTGGCGTGCCGACCGTCCGCAGAAAGGCAGATAGCGTGAGTTCTATCAGTGCGACGCCGACGTGGTTGGCAGCGAGAGCCTGTTGAACGAGGTGGAGCTGATGCAGATAGTCGATACCGTGTTCTCACGATTCGGCGTGCGGGTATGCATCAAGATAAACAACCGGAAGATACTCACGGGCATAGCAGAGATGATAGGACAGGCAGACAAGATTGTTGACATAACAGTGGCTATAGACAAGCTTGACAAGATAGGACTTGAAGCCGTTAACGCAGAACTGGCATCGGACGGCATCCCTTCAGATGCAATAGAGAAACTGCAGCCAATAATAAAACTCTCGGGAAGCAATGCCGACAAGCTCGCCACAATGCGAGAAGTGCTGCAGGAAAGTGAAATCGGCTTGAAGGGAGTTGACGAATGCGAATTCATCATATCAAAACTCAACAACTTGAACAACCAAATAGAACTTGACCTCACCCTGGCACGCGGCTTGAACTATTACACAGGAGCCATATTTGAGGTAAAAGCACTTGATGTGCAAATCGGCTCAATAACAGGAGGAGGTAGATACGACAATCTCACTGGCATATTCGGAATGCCAGGATTAAGTGGCGTAGGCATATCATTTGGAGCAGACCGTATATTCGACGTCCTCAACCAGCTTGATCTCTATCCGAAGGAAGCAGTAAATGCAACCCAGCTCTTGTTTGTCAACTTTGGCGAGGCAGAGACAGACTTCTGTCTGCCAGTCCTGTCAAAGGTTCGTGCAGCTGGAATACGTGCAGAAATCTATCCCGATGCATCAAAAATGAAGAAGCAGATGTCATACGCAAATGCCAAGCAGATACCTTTCGTAGCCATTGTAGGTGAAAGTGAGATGGCAGAAGGTAAGATAAACCTCAAGAACATGACAACAGGCGAGCAGAGCCTCGTATCTGCCGATGACATTTTGGAGTATCTGAAAAAGTAATGATCCCTCCGTTGATTCTTGGATTGCGACGGATGGAATGGAGTTAGAAACAGTGTTTCTTGTCACTTCCCGAACGGAATGGAGCAGGAAACACTGTTTCTTGGATTACGATGGACGGATCTAGAGAGGAAACGCAGTGTGATAGCGTCGCAATAAAATGATGAAATCAGGATGTTCTGGTTGTCAAAATCAATCAGGATTCTTTGTCTCTTCCTTCGGTAAGATAGTCATTTCTTGCAGCTTCCAGAATCTCGTCCATTTGGTGATTGATGGTGGTTGCTGCATCATAAATATATTTTGAATAATCAGCCTTGTCGCTATCTGACAGATTGATGTCTTCATCAGCCAATACCTGCGAAAATCCGATCACGGTGTTTAACGGAGTTCTCACTTCTCTGTTCATGTTTCTGATGAATTTGTTCTTCAAATCATTTGCTTTGATAGCCTCGTTGCGTGCTTCGCGCAAATCGTTTGCCAATGTCACCAGACTGTTGACGGCTCTCTTCTTGTGAATGTTGTTTATGGTGTAGAACACAATGAGGGCAACGAGGATTACGATAGTCAGAATGATTCTGATTCTGATTCTACCATTCATGATGGCTTCGTTTGCAGCCTCTGCAAGAGTTCGCTCGCTTTCCTTTCTGATGATTTCTTTAGAATGCATAACACTGTCCTCGTATAATCTCAGGTGCTCAGCCTCTTTCAGACGAGTTTCCCTCTCAAGAATCAGTTGGCGTCCCCTTAATTCCATTTGATTATGTTGCATGGTCTCATGCTCCAATTTCATCTGCGCGAGTTCCTGCTCATGCATATGGACTCTTTGGATTAAGTTCCAGTTGTCAATACCTATGGCAAGAGCTGCAAGGTAATAATTAGACTCCACATGAGTTATTGAGTCTTGAAAAGCAATGATAGCTTTAGATATCAGGTATGCCTCTTTGTAATCAAAATGCCGTGACACAAACAACTGCATGTTGAGTCTCTCCGCAGGGTACGTGAGCGATTTGGCAAGAGTCATTGCCATTTCACGGTCTCCGTCGAATGTGGCCTTAATGCATTGCACCGTTATCCAGTTCTCCTTGCCGAGAGGTAGCCCGTGCTGTTCAATCATAGACTCGACAATGGCATATTTGCTGAAGAAACTGTCTCTGTGGTCAGCCATCCCTGCAAACGTGCAGTGGTCAAGCATTGAGTACAGACTGTCGGTCTCGTTATCAGCATACCTCATGGACTCCTCATACAGCGAATCCCTCTCATAAATGTTGTCGTCAGTGAGGTATGCTAAATTTCTGTAAAGATATGACGTCTGCGACGAGTTGAGCCTCAGACTCTCCTTAATGGCACTCCTGTAGTATCTGCGTGCCTGTTCGTTGTCGCGCATCTGACTATATATGAACGCCATGCTTTGATAACACGACAGAATGCCCTTCTCACTTTGGTTTTTGATGGCAATGCTCCTCATCTCGTCAGCAAGTTGTAAACCTAAGAGAGGATGCTGAGCGGTGACGTACGAGAAAATCTCAATGGAATACGAGTAGTAGAAATAGTCTTCATTCCTCTGCTTTAGACATTCTTCTCTCAGCTCCTTGCCGACCTCATGCATCTTGTTCAGGTCCTTCTCCTGATAATAGTTCAGTTTCAGAGTCAGGGCAAACACCCTTGCTTTTGGCTCCCTTAGGATTGTGGCTGCTCTCATGAGAGAATCACTGTAAACCAAAGCCATTTCGTCATCCCTGTGCTTCTGGCCATTGGTGAATAGCCTGTAACTCTCTTCTGATAAGTTGTATCTGTTAGGAGTTTGTGCACACAGAGAACCCCCATTCACATAGACGCAGCATACGTGTCCCCCTGAGAAAGACAGAAACAGCTGAGTTGCCAGACAGAAGTGAAATGCAATCCACAGCACAAATGATCTATGAGAGCATGTGGTCAATATCGTGAAAGGATGTTAGATGTGTTAGTTTTTTTGTATGTTAAAGCCAGAGCCTCAGTTCGTGAAATGCTGCTGACCCGGTCTAATGTTTGGAATGGCAAATACGAACCTCGCACCATTAGTGTAGTTCGTGTCGCACTTTACAAACCCGTTGAGACGCTTTGAGATAAGCCTGCAGATATTAAGCCCCAACCCCGTACCCTGCTTGAAATCGTCAAGCTTGGTGAAGCGCTCAAAGATAGTTTCCGCTTGCTCCTTTGGTATACCAGAGCCAGTGTCTGCAACGGAGAAAGTCAACATGCCAGGATTCTCCATCAGGGAGCAGTTCAGATGAATGCTGCCCCTCTCCGTATGCTTGCATGCGTTAGTCAGGAAGTTTATCAGCACCTGCTGCACACGTCGCGAATCCATCACAGCCATGTAGTCATCATCCACCTCAGAAGTCATGTACAACCGTACACCCTCGTTGACCCTGAACTCCGCCGAAGAAACCGCAGCCTGCAAAACCTCGTTTATTCTGCATCCACGTAATCTGATGCTGTAATTGCCAGTCTCAATGTCGTTGATGTTCAAAATGTCATCAATAAGCATGGTAAGCATCCTCGCATTATTACGAATGTGAGCGTTGTACTCACTACGCTCATCGTCAGTCAGCACCAATTCAGGAGACCCCAAAATCTGTGCAAACCCCATAACGGCATTAAGAGGAGTGCGAATCTCATGACTCATATTTTGAATGAAGATGTTCTTCATCCTGTTAGCACGAATGGCATTGTTGCGAGCCGTCATTAAGTCATTGGTGGATTTTGTTAGTTTTGATAGCGTTTTCTTTCGTCTGTGGGAATTTATCATGAGACCAACGACTATGACTGTCAAGAGGATGACAGCAAGAGCCAAAACAATGATGGTTAATCTTGCTTGCTTTTTTTGAGCTTGGGCTTCTGTTGCCTTTTTCTCTGCTTCAAACTTTTCTAGTTCTTCTGCTTTCTCCTTGTTGTTTATACGTAGTCGTTGGTTTTGAGCATCTTTAGCTTTTGCATTTTCGTCTAATTTGATAGCTTCGTTTTGCAAAGCAATCTGCTCGTTTTCCATTTTTATCTGCTCGAGTTTAATATTCGTCATCTCAAGCTTTCTGGCATCATCTTCTCTTGTCAGACGGTTTTTCTCTATCTCCTCCGACAGATTCCCGACTATGACGTCCGTTTGCGTTCGGTATATGGAATCTTTTAATGCTCTGATTCTTTCTGCGCATTCAAACGCAAGCTTGTAGTCGCCATTTTCGTCAGCAGCTTTCATGTCTGCTACGAGTTTTTTTGTGGCTTCTTCTGCTTTGTTGTTGAGCTCGTCTTCATAGTGCTCAAGATTGTTTTTCTTTTTGTCTTGAGCACAAATAATGTTGGCACAACAGACTTGTGCCAATAAAGACATTAATATGTATAGCTTGATTTTATTCAAAATCCCAGCTAATTTATACTTCTCAAATGAGAAGGTTAAACTAAGCGAGTCTTCTCTTTGCTTCTTGCAGATTGATTTGTGTCGTAACACTGCTTATGAGCTTTTCCATAATGATTGGCTTGTTTATGAAATCGTTTGCTCCAAGCTGGAAACCTCTTGCAATATCTTGTTCAGAGTTAAGGGCAGAGAGGATGATGATAGGAATGTCCTTGGTGTTTTCATCTGCACGTAGGCGCCTGATTACCTCAAAGCCGTCGATTCCCGGCATCATGAGGTCGAGAAGCATGAGGTCTGGCTTTTGCGTAGCAACGGCATCAAGCGCAGTTTGTCCACTGTTGGCTGTGCGTAATTGGAATGTGTACTGTGATAGCATTTTCTTTATCAGAAGTACGTTCAATGGTACGTCGTCAACGATAAGAACATTCAATTTCTCAACGTCTGTTCCTGGTGTGATTAAATTATTCATAACTGATACGGTTTATAAGTTTATATTTTAAAGGTTGGTTTAATTGCTAATTTTAATTTCAATTGTTGTTTTTGTCCATTCCTGGAACGTATTCTATCATGTCGTCAGGTTTGTTTGAGATGTAATTCATCTCTTTTATGTAGTCGTCAATGGTAAGGCTGTTACCTTGTAGCTTCATGTATGTGTAGCAAATCTTTTCACCAGGATATAGAATAGGTAGAGCTGCACGAATTGTTTCAGAAAGCATTACCTGGAAATTAATGATTCCTTCTTCTGTATCACCTGTGTAATTATATACTACTGCACCAGCGTATGTTATGTTATTTGCTGCCGAAACTTTATTGTTTGGGAAGTATTTGCAAAGAAGAGCAATGAGCTCAGGACGGATTGGTTGGGTTTCGCCTTTTTCGTTGAGAATCCATACTTTTCCAACGAGAATGTCTCCAAGAATCCTTCCGTTGAATTTCTGTTCCGCAAGCAAACGTATGCGATTTGCAAATCGTGAGAATTCAAGATAGTTGTCGTAGAATTCTGTGTATATTGTAAATCCAATGTTTGACGAAACGAGTGACTGCCGTCCTTCAGATGTTATTTCATATACGTTAATGTCTTCTGGGATGAGTTCTGCTGACTCTGTTGTGTTCTGGCAGTTTGTGCATATTGCCTTTGTCTTAGGTTTCAAGAATGTGTTTCCGCACGAACTGCATGTGTGTACAATAGTAGGCCTGTCGTAATCAACTCCAATGTGTTTCAGCATCAGGTGGCACTTTGGGCATCGTAACTGACCTCCGAAGTTGTATGTGTGTTCTGGAGTGATGTTGCCACAACTGAAGTGCTGAATCACTTCTTCGTTCTGGATTTGAGATTGCCCGCACTTTGGACAGCTGTGAATGTAAAGTAGATGAGAGTGCATGCATGTAGGACACAAATGCACTTTGTTGACAAAACGTGTTGTTCGTAAGTATCCTTTTTCGGTCATGGATTGCATGAATACAAAATATTCACTCAATTGATATTGTCCTTGGCGGAAAAAGAGATCAAATATAGGTATGACATACCCGATTGATGCTGACACGTCCAGTTTTGGCTCTAATTCATTTCTGTTTCGTGAAATGAGGTATCTCATCAACCTTATGAAGAATTGATTGGAAGATGTTATCGGGTCTTCTTGTGTGGTTAATCCTGTCTCTTCACGTCTTTTTGCGATTTCCTCCATTTTGGCGATGGCGTTCTTGTCATTCCAATCGTCATAATAACCATCAATGATTTCGTCGTAGTTGCCCATCTTCCCCTTTAAGGAACTTGAGACAAATAACGGTTTGTAGCAACACTTGTTTGAGGTTATAGGATTTATGCTGCTCAGTATGGTTTTTGTTTCTTCAACGGATTCGTTCAATACGAACACAACATCAAAAATATACTCTGGGAAATCGGGACTTTCGTCCAAAGCAAAAGGACTGTCAAGCAAGAGTACGTGCTTGCCTCCATCGTTATTTTGTAATGTTATCATGGTGTAAATTGTTTTATATGCAAATATAGAACAAAAAAACATAATAAAACTAAGTTGTATTGCTTTTTTTCCTATTTGTTTTGGTTTTTGTGTCTGAACAATAGTTTTTTTATGTAAAAAGTATAACTTTGCAACACATTTGAGTTTTATTAAACACATTATATATTAATTATGGTTGAGATACAAGGTACGTTGGTGTCTTTGGATTTGTTTAAAGAGTACTTCTGTTGTGACCTCGCTAAGTGTCATGGTATTTGTTGCGTGGAAGGTGACGCAGGTGCTCCTGTATCGATGGATGAAGTTGCAGATTTAGAAGTTGCAGCAGAAGTGGTTTGGAACGATTTGTCGTGTAGTGCACAGCAAGAGATAAAAACAAACGGGGTTGTGTATCCGGATCGTGATGGAGAACTGGTAACCAGCATTGTGAATGGTAAAGATTGTGTGTTTACTTGTTACGGCAATTTAAAACAGGAGGGAGATAGAGGCAAAGGCCCCAAGTGTTGTTTTTGCGCTATTGACAAGGCATACCGTGAAGGCCGTGCGAAATTTCAAAAGCCAATTTCGTGTGCATTGTACCCAATTCGTCTTTCTAAGGTGGGAGGAATGGTTGCTGTTAATTATCACAGATGGGATGTTTGCCGTCCTGCTGTTGAACTGGGTAGAGAATTGCAATTGCCCGTGTATAAGTTCTTAAAAGAACCTCTTGTTCGTCGTTTTGGCAAAGAGTGGTGGAATGAGTGTGAATTGGTTGCTCGTGAACTGAAAAAAGCTGGCTATGTGTGACTTCGTGATGTTTTGTGGATGTTTTTGTGCTTTTCAAACACACTTATTGATGAATGTCATTTAATTCACATTTTGCATGCTGTTTCCGTACACAATGCTTGCGATGTGCGTGGAAATGCGTAAATTTGCAACGTGTTTTTCATAGTATTAGATTTAAGGTTAACAAAAGGTTGGGTAACGGCGGTTACCCTTTTTTTATGCCTTTTTGTTTTATAATCCTATTAAATCGTTTATACCGAGGTTTGAATGTGATTCCTAACATATTAAAAATGTGTGTTGCATACTAATTCCTGTTTTGATTAAAAAACGAATGCCCCAAATCTAAAACCCTATAAAGTGCGACAAAAAGCATTGAAATTACGCTTTTTTGTGTGAAAATGCCATAAAAACGCATCAACTACTAACAATTTTTCAAAAACACTTTGCTTTTAAGTGTAAAAATGCTACCTTTGCACTCGGTTTTGATGTCAAAAAGCAATCAAAACAGTACAAAGAACTAACAAAATGAAATAGAAATCAAAAACAAAATAAAACATGTGCGGAATTGTAGGAATATTTGGAGTTAAAGAGCAGAGCTCAGAACTCAGAAAGAAAGCTTTGAAAATGTCTCAGAAGATTCGTCACCGTGGTCCTGATTGGTCTGGCATCTATGTTGGAAAATCTGCTATATTGGCACACGAGCGTCTCTCTATTGTGGATCCAGAATCTGGCGGTCAGCCATTGTTTACTCCTGATCGTAAGCAAATACTTGCTGTCAATGGTGAAATTTATAATCATCGTGAGATACGTCGTCGCCTTTCCACAAGTTATGAGTTTCAGACAGGCAGTGACTGCGAAGTGATTCTTGCTCTATATAAAGAAATGGTAGTTCCTGCTAAGGAAAAACAGCCTGCAATCAAGCAGCTTTTTGAGTCTGTAAATGGTATTTTTGCTTTTGCTCTTTATGACGAGGAGTCTGATGAGTTTCTTATTGGCAGGGATCCTATTGGGGTGATTCCTCTTTATATTGGTCATGATAAGGACGGTAAGGTGTATGTGGGTAGTGAACTTAAAGCTTTAGAGGGTTTCTGTGATGAATATGAACCGTTTTTGCCGGGTCATTATTTTTGGAGTAAGACGGGCGTGATGACTAAGTGGTATGACAGGGGTTGGATGCATGCTATGCCAACTGACTTGCCTGAGTGTTCGGAAGTGGCACAGGCTTCGTATAGGGAAAGCGTGGATGCTGTTCATGATGCGCTGGAGGCTGCTGTGAAGCGTCAGCTTATGAGCGATGTTCCTTACGGAGTGCTTTTGTCTGGTGGATTGGACTCAAGTGTGACAAGTGCCATTGCCAAGAAGTTCGCAAGTAACCGTATTGAGACGGATGGTAACGAAAAGGCATGGTGGCCTCGTCTGCACTCGTTTGCCGTGGGATTGAAGGGTGCTCCTGACTTGGAGAAGGCAAGGGTGGTGGCTGATTACATTGGTACTGTTCATCATGAGATCAATTACACCATACAGGAGGGCATCGATGCTATACGTGATGTGATATACTTTATTGAAACGTATGATGTGACTACTGTTCGTGCGAGCACTCCGATGTATCTGCTTGCCCGTGTCATAAAGTCAATGGGAATTAAGATGGTGTTGTCTGGTGAGGGTGCTGATGAGGTGTTTGGCGGTTATCTGTATTTCCACAAGGCTCCTGATTCAAAGGAGTTCCATGAGGAGACTGTCCGTAAGCTTGGCAAGCTTTATCAATATGATTGTCTGCGTGCTAATAAGTCGTTGTCGGCATGGGGTGTAGAAGGTCGTGTGCCTTTCCTTGACAAGGAGTTCTTGGATGTGGCGATGTCGCTGAATCCAGAATTTAAGATGTGTCCTGGACGCGAGATTGAGAAAAGGGTTGTGCGCGAAGCGTTTGCTGACATGCTTCCTGAGAGTGTGGCATGGCGTCAGAAGGAACAGTTCAGTGATGGTGTCGGCTATAGTTGGATTGACACATTGAAGAAGGTTACAAGCGAGGCTGTGAGTGATGAGCAGATGGAGCATGCTGCTGAACGATTCCCGATAAACACTCCGTTGAACAAGGAGGAGTATTACTATCGATGTATTTTTGAAGAGCATTTCCCAAGTGAAAGTGCAGCAAAGAGTGTGCCGCATGAGGCTTCTGTTGCTTGCTCTACTGCAAAGGCTCTTGAGTGGGATGAGGCTTGGAAAAACATGAACGAGCCATCGGGTCGTGCGGTTGCTGGTGTTCATGAACAGGCATATTGATTCTGCAATACATTCGTAATACATAAAAACATTCCCAACTGGATGTGTTCCGGTTGGGAATGTTTTTTATGTGTATATGAAATTAATGGTTGTGTGATTGAATGTGAGGAATAACAGTGTCTGCTTTATGTATTGCTGTCGTTGTTTTCTGTGAGATAACCGATAACAAGTCTGTTGGCTTCCTTGAGTGACTGGCATGCTGCTGCAAGATTACGCGAGAACTCTTCAAATGTGGATTCGCCTCCATCGCAAAGGTCGGTGACTGATTTCACATATATTATCGGGGTGCTGAAAAGTGAACATACGAATCCAACTGCAGCTCCTTCCATGTCTTTCAGTTCTCCTCCGTTCTGCTGTATGATTTCAAGGTCGCAAGGCTGCATGTCAAGTGATGAACCGGTTGTGACTTTGCCCATTTTCAGACCGAGCACATCTGCTAATATGGCACTCCCTTCCCAAACGCTGTAATTTCCTATGCTTTGTGTACCCCATGCGTCATCACCTGGCACACGTCGGTCATGAAACATTGCGGCGTTGCCTATGTAAACATCAGCAATGTTTGCTCCATTTGCCTTGAAGGCACCACAGGTTCCTGAATTGATGATGATGTCGGGGTTTAACTTTTGTATTGCGGATAAAGTGGCAACGGATGCTGCTTCGCATCCGACCAGGTCTCTACCGTTTTGACGTCCGTTAAGCACTACGTATAGGGTGTGTCCATTGACGTCTCCTTCGTATAATAAACAGGGGAGGGGGTCAAAGAAACCGGTTACTTCTTCCAGTCCGTATTGCTCGATGAATGGTTGGGCTTCTGCCACCATTGCAACTATGTAACAAATCTTATTCATTGTGGTTGTTTTTTTGTTGGTTAAAACCTGATGTATGTCTCTGCCCATATCTCGTTATAATCGCGGTCTGATGTTGAGCGGTCATGCACATGGTTGTATTGAATCTGAAGCATCAGGTTTTTGTGAATCTGTATGTTGGGGGCGATGCTGTATATGGACTTCGCACTGTCCCAATTTGCTTGGTCTCGGTACGTATCGTATTTTACATAGGTTTTCAACCATGAAGTACATGGAATTCCGACTGTCACGTACCATGCGTCTGCCTTTCCCCTGCCCGAAAATGTGTTGTCGGCAGAGTTGTATTCGCTTATTTTATGTCCTTGACTATGAATGTACTCGGCTCTGGCTGTCCAGTCGTTTTTGTCATACTTGGCACTGAATGCGTAGCGGTTGCGATCGACGGTGATGCCGTTAGATGTGTAGTTTCCTGTCCAGCCGAACAGTCCTATGTAGAGGCCTTTTATTGGTTGGAACTGAACCGTTCCGATGAAATCTTTTTTCTTGTTTGCGTCGCTTGTGTTGATGCCCTGTCCGTTGTACATAGCCAATTGGTAGTGCAGATAGCGATGCCCATCACTATGGCAAGGGAAAAGGTCTCCCTGAACTTGAATGCCTTGGTCACGGCCACCACAGGTGCTTGGCTCACCACAGTAGTCTCCCATGCCAGCCAGTTTTTTTGTTGCAAGTGCATAGTCGCCAGTACCTACATCCCACGGATTCATAGGGTTCTCAAATGTGAATGCTCGTTTGAATTGACCGACTTTCACTTTGAATTCTTTGTGTCTCTGCCATTCTACAAAATAATCTTTCACATGAAACTTATCGTTACTTGCTTGCAACTGAATGCGGTAGGCAAAGTCGCCAAGAATGGTTCCGTCAACGTATAGTCGGATTAGTCGTTGAGAGAATCCACCATTGGTTTCTTGTCCCTTGTGGTCCGAATAATCGTATTTCCCAATGAAATACCCCCCGAATTTTGGTGCGCTTGCATATTCGGTAAGCGATCTGCTCAATTTGTAATCATTGCCAAGAGCTGCTGATGCATTGTCAATGCCATTGCTGATTGCATGGTTTATATGGCTTGTAATAAAGCCTTCTTCAAGTTTTTCGTCTGATGCAAATTCTTCAATGTCATCAGTGACACACACTTCTGGTTCGTTTGTTCCTGCTTTAAGATGACTGGATAGCATTAATGCTGTTAGAGTGAATAATAGGTGATGTTTTTTCATTGTCGTTTATTAATTCTATTGCAAAAGTAGTAATTATTTTTAACAAATATCTTTTTTCATTATTAAAATAGCGTTTTTATGGTTTTCGTTATTATCCATTCAATGAAAATTTCTAACTTTGCACTATTAACAAATAACAACACAGCATTTATATGGGAGGTTTCTTCGGAACCGTGTCAATGGAAAAGTGCGTGGCAGACCTTTTCTACGGCACAGATTATCAGTCGCATCTTGGTACAAGCCGAGGGGGGATGGCGACTTACGATAGTGATTTTGGTTTCTATCGTTCTATACACAATCTTGAAAACACGTATTTCCGTACTCGTTTTGAACCTGAACTGGATAAGTTCAGGGGTAATTCTGGCATTGGTGTTATAAGTGATACGGATGCCCAGCCAATGCTTTTCAATAGTCACTTGGGGCGTTTTGCCATTGTGACAGTTGCTAAAGTGAATAATTTGGAAGAGATAGCGTCGCATTTGCTTGATGAGGGCATGCATCTCAGTGAATTCAGTAGTGGTAAGATTAATCCTACTGAGCTTATTGCTTTGCTCATAATAAAGGGAAAAACTTACGTTGAAGGTATTGAGAATGTGTACAAGATGGTCAAGGGCTCTTGTTCAATGCTTCTTCTCACAGAGGATGGCGTGATTGCTGCTCGTGATTCCTGGGGTCGCACTCCTATCGTGGTGGGACAAAAGGAGGGTGCGATGGCTGCGACGAGTGAGAGCACTGCTTTTCCTAATTTGGGTTACGACACAACATATTTCGTAGGTCCAGGTGAAATCGTGCGTTTGCGTCCTGATGGTATGGAGCAATTACGTAAACCTAACAAGAAAATGCAGATATGCTCGTTCTTGTGGATTTATTATGGATTCCCAACTTCGTGCTACGAAGGAAGAAATGTTGAGGCAATGCGTTATGAAACCGGTAGGGTTATGGGTGAAGAGGATACCACAGAAGTGGACAATGCTGGTGGCATCCCTGACTCAGGACTTGGTATGGCAACAGGTTATGCCGCAGGTCATAAGGTTCCTTACCAGCGATGCATCAGTAAATATACGCCTACATGGCCACGCTCTTTCATGCCTGTCAATCAGGAGATGAGAAATCTTGTCGCTCGTATGAAACTCATTGCCAACAAGGAGATGCTGCAAGGTAAGCGTTGTTTGTTCTGTGATGACTCAATCGTGCGTGGTACTCAATTGCGTGAGAACACAAAGATACTTAAGGAACTTGGCGCAAAGGAGGTGCACATGCGTATTGCATGCCCACCGCTCATATATGCTTGTCCGTTCGTGAATTTCTCAGCAAGCAAGAGCGAACTGGAGCTTATCACTCGCCGTGTGATAAAGGACTTTGAAACGCATAGCGATAAGATGACAAGTCTGGCTGATGCCAACAGGGTTGAGAACGTGGATGTTCCTGCTGACAGACTCAAGGCGTATGCAACAACAGGTTCTCCTGAGTATGTTGCCATGGTGCAGGAGATTGCGAAGCGTTTGAATCTTGACAGTCTGCAGTTCAGTAAGCTCGAGACAATAGTTAATGCCATTGGTCTTGACAAGTGTCAGATTTGTACTCATTGTTTTGATGGCAGCTCTTTCCACTCTCTTGAGGAGGAAAACGATAACAAGTAATTGCTTTGTTACACGGGGCAGAGTGACGGTAGTCCAGACTGCTTGGTGTGCGACATGAGATTACGGTGGATTTTATGCCCACCTTAACAGGTAACGCCCGATTTTACGGATGTTCATGGCTGTATGGTTTTGAATTGTCTGTAATTCGGGCGTAATTTTTTTGTTTTTTTTGTGAGTTACTGATTATTTTAATATATTTGCAACAGGAAATAAATTCATCATCATGGAGAAAAGAGCTGAGTACATTAAGAGCATTGAAATTAAGGCTTTATGGAAGGGTGGTCGTCATGTGAAGTGGGAACTGCAACCTGACGTGAATATCCTTAGTGGAATAAATGGTGTGGGCAAAAGCACTATAATCAATCATTCAGTTCACGGACTTAACCTGATTGATACGGGTGAGTTGCAGCCTGGTGAGGTGACAAAGGGGGTGAAGATAAGTCTGTACCCGGAAGATTCCACGGGTATCAAATTTGATGTCATACGTTCTTTTGACCGTCCTCTGTTGCATAGCGATCTGTTGGAGAAACTGGCTGACAGCAGGGTGACAACTGAGCTTGATTGGCAGATTTATAAATTGCAGAAGCGGTATCTGGATTATCAGGTGAATATCGGTAACCACATAATTGAATTGTTGACGAGTGGTAGTCCTGACGATCAGGTAAAGGCTGCATCGGTGGGTGCGTCAAAGGTTCTTTTCCAGAATATGGTGGATGAGTTGCTTGCTGACACTCATAAGACCATCGACCGTAAGAGCAATGAGATTCAGTTTCTGCAAGGTGGCGAGGTGCTGACTCCGTATCAGTTGTCATCGGGTGAAAAACAAATGCTTGTGATATTGATGACTGTATTGGTTGAGAACGGCGAGCACTGTGCTTTGATAATGGACGAACCTGAAATTTCGTTGCATATTGACTGGCAGCAACGGCTGATTTCCCTCATACGGCAGCTTAATCCTAATGCTCAGATTATTCTTTCCACTCATTCTCCTGCACTTATAATGGACGGATGGATGGGAAATGTCACAGAGGTTGAGGAGATAATGGACTGATTCGGGTGGTTCCTGTATCGTATTTTCATTTCTCTCACCTAATAGTAAGATTAAACTTCTTATTGAGATTCACATGAAAAAGCTTACGTCAAATATCAATTCCGCTTATTTGGAGGCTGCAAACAGGTTGCGTCCAAAGAGCAGGAAGAAGAAGATTATAGCGTACGTGGAGTCATACGACGACATCTTCTTTTGGCGTAGTGTGCTTAGTGAGTTTGAAACACCCGAATTGGAGTTTGAGGTGATGCTGCCTTCTAGGACGAATCTGAACCGTGGCAAGAAGACGGCAATGATGAACAGGTTGGGTGAGAGTCTGGGGGCTTGGATGATAGCTTGTGTGGATGCTGACCTCGATTATCTGTTGCAGCGTCATACTCAGAATTCCGTGCGTATGCTTGACAATCCATATGTTGTTCACACCTATGCCTATGCTATTGAAAATCTGCAATGCTATGCTCCTTCTCTGCATAATGTTTGTGTGATGTCCACGCTCAATGATCGTAACATATTTAATTTTGAAGAATACCTCAAAATGTATTCGCAAATTGTGTACGAGTTGTTCGTGTGGCTTATATGGCTGCATAGGCAGGGGCGTTTCAGTGATTTTCCGCTAACTTCATTCAATAATATCTGTTCTGTTGAGCAACTCAATGTGTATAAACCGATTGATGCATTGGAGGCTGTCCGTAAGAATGTCAATAGAAAGATTGCATGGTTGCAGAGGAATGTGCAGAGCGCAAAGGGGAAACTCAATCCTTTGAAACAGGAGCTTGAGTCGCTCGGATTGACTCGTGACAATACATACTTGTTCATACAAGGGCATCATCTCATGGAAAATGTGGTGAGTGCTGCTCTTGACCCTGTGTGCACAATCCTTCGCCGTGAGCGTGAGAAAGAGATAAAACTTCTTGCTGGTGCAAACTTGAAGCAGATGGACAATGAACTTTCTTGTTATAGTCATAGTCAGGCGCAACCGGAACAAATGATAAGGCGCAACACCCAGTTTAAGGATGCTGCGCCGTATGAGATGATTCGTCAACACATCAGACGGATTGTCGATGCAATATGACCTCTTTCTTTTTTACTTATTTACTTAGGTGTTTTGTCGGAGCCTCTTTATTTGTTTAAGACCTTCTTGTTGTCTTTGATGACGATACCCTTGGCTGAACCTGTGGCTATTCTTCCGTTGAGGTCGTAAACCTTGTTGCTTGTGCTCGTTGCGTCGTCTGCAATTACACCGTCTATTCCTGTTGAAATGTCTTCGTAGCTGTCTTTATAGTCAGCCGACACATTGTCTGTATCTGTCATGATACGTTGAATGTCTTCTGCCTCAAGAGGGTAGTTGTATATGCGGAAGTCATCAAGGTATCCTTTGAACGTTGGGTCGTTTTGGAATTGTGAACGGCCAATATAGTTCATGACCGGTGCTATGTCTGATGGCTTGATTGTGAAGTCCTCTGACGATGCAAGCTCTTCTCCGTCATAGTACATTACCACCTTCTCATTGGATATGGTTATGGCGATATGGTGCCATCCCGTTGCTGGCAGTTTTTTGTTTGCGGAAAGTATCTGCTCGTTGCCGCCATTCTTCATCACAAAACGCATTTCGCTGCCATTGCTTGGGCATAGGAACATGTATTGGTCTGTGCCGTTGCCAAAGTCAAATATGCGTTGCCAATTTGAACCGCCTGACCATTTAGTCCATAATGCAATGGTCATTTCGTCATGATTTGCAATTGTGTATGGCAATTGGACATAATATTTAGTTGCAACCAAGGTGGATGCATTCAGTGCCAAAGAGTTGGTGCCAGACTTCACGTTTGCTGCTAATTTCTGATATGAAGGTGAACCGTAAATGACTGCATTAATAGCATTGTCTGTTGCGTCATCTGCATTTCCGTCAAACTGCAACTGCATAACGAGTGATTTCTCGTCGAGAGGAGTTGCTTCAAGTTCTGTCGAAGGAACAGAACGGTTGCCTGAGTAGTCAACAGCAATGATTTTATAAGTGTATGTGCAGTCTTTTGATACGTTGTTGTCCTTGAATGTAGTGCCTGTGATATTGCGTGCAATGGTGTTCCATTCACCGTTTTCAGCTCTCAGTACAGTGTATGATGCTAAATCCTCATCTGCTGGTGCCGTCCAAGACAATTCTATGCTTGCAGGACGCTGACGTGCTGCAAGGTCTGTTGGAGCAGCAGGAGCTTTCGTTTCAGCAGCAGCATCTACAGGCATCAGTCTCCAAAGGTATTTCTTTATGGCTGATGGCAATGCAGTTTCGGATGGTGCGTTCTGTAGCGTTAATAATGTACCGGATGTTGTGCTGCTGCAATGCAGGTATTTATTCGAGAGTGCAGAGATAATGTAGTAATAGCCGTCTTTGGCATATTTGAAATACCATTGTTCCACCTTGTCATGCCCTGCATTATAAGTTATGACGCCAGCACCGGAATTAAGGTTGTTGTTAAGCACGTTCAGATGGGCATTTTCATTGGCAGCATTGTCTATGAACCAGAATGAAATGTCTCCAGCTGTATAGCCTGGCTTTATTGTCCATTTCTGTGCATCGGTGACACCCTTGGAACTGAGCGTGGTGCTTGACACTCTGCTGCCGCCGTTCATTGTCAGAAGTTTGCTGCTCGATGCGTTCATGACGATGTATGTGCCGTTTATTTCAGGCAGAGGTGCAACATCCTCACCCCATGTGATGTCAGTAATGAACTCTGCATTGATTTGTCCTTTCTGATAACCTGTACCTCCAGGTATGTCGTAAACCCATTGGCGTGTAGGGCCTTCACCTCTGAAATATACGTCCCTTGACTTTGATATGAAACGATATGAGGAATTGTTTGCCTGGCGTTCCGATGACCCGATGAAGGCATGAACCTCATTTGTTTGGTCATTTCTATAAACCGCACCAGCAGTCCAGTGACTTCGGTCTTCTCCGTATCCTAAACGGACACCTTCGTTGCTGTCGTGCATGAACTGACCTCGTGCCTTACTGTCGAATCCCCACCAAATGCCGTTTGTCATGCCATATTGAGCACCGACAATTGCTTCGCCTACATTATGCAGCTCATCAGCAGTGCCTATTTTACCATCCTTCTTCACTTGGGCGAAGAAGTTTGCATAAGTGTCAAATGTACCGGCAAGCTGATGGGTGTTGCCTTCGTCAAGATACTCCTTGAGGTAGTTGTACCAAGGAAGGGCGCGGTCGCAGTTGAGTGTGTTGCCACCACATACACGCACATTGTCAAAGTCAGGGTCAGCCTTTATCAGCTTAGCTATTTCAAGGAAATCTTTCATTCCGTTGTCTTCATTTCCTGCATATTGCATCCACGCAGTGTAGTCTGACTCATTGAAAGGCGACACGCTGATCACCTTCAATCCCTGTTTCTCCACATGCTGCATGGTGGCTTTTATCAGCTTGTACCACTCTTCCGGCTTTCCTACATAGTTGTTGTATCCTGTGTAGTTAGGAATGACTTTGCCATTTGCATCTTTTACATCGTAGCACCTTCCCTCTGAGTTCACATCCCTGAACAGAACCTCATGGTCGCAGTTGAGATTCACCTCTTTGGTACCAGTGCTTTTAATCAGTTTTATGCGCCAGTTCAACTCTGTCTGCTGACGCGAACTGAGCTTGTATGTCCCGTCACCATTGTCTGTGACAAGGTCTATTGGCTGGAAAGAAACACGGCCTGTCTCAAAATTTCCTGTTCCGTAGAATGCGATACCCCTGTTCACATTGAAGTCCCAGTCCCATGCCGAATCCATTCCCCACTTGATTTTGAAAGCCTCACCTTCTGCATTTACATCAAAAGGAATGTCGCAGTCCGTGATTTTATATGCTTTAAGATAGTCGGTGCCTGATTGGGCATTTGTTGACAATGCCGTTGCTGCCAAGAGCGATGTGATAAGCAATTTGTTCATAATAATGTTCTATTTCGTTTTTTATCATTAGAGGTTATCCCTATTCTCTGCCTTTCTCGTCAAGATAAGAGTCTTTGAATCCGAGGAAGTATAACACTCCGTCCAAACCTATGGTGTTGATGCTTTGCTGTGCGTTTGCCACAACGCGTGGTTTTGCATGGAAAGCGATGCCGAGACCAGCTTCCGACAACATGGGCAGGTCATTGGCTCCGTCACCAACGGCAATGGTCTGTTGAAGATCCACTTTCTCAACTTGGGCAATAAGGCGCAGAAGCTCAGCCTTGCGTCTTCCGTCAACAACCTCTCCGACATAGTTTCCTGTCAGATGGCCCGTTTCGTCAATCTCCAGTTCGTTGGCATACACATAGTCTATGCCGTATTTTTTTTGGATGTATTCGCCGAAGAAAGTGAAACCGCCAGATAGAATGGCAATCTTGTATCCGTATTTCTTCAGCACGTACATCAGACGGTCCACACCCTCTGTGAATGGCAGGTTCTCAGCAATGTCTCTCATTACACTCACATCAAGTCCCTTGAGCAGCTTGCATCGTTGTGTAAACGACTCTTTGAAATCAATCTCACGACGCATTGCGCTTGCCGTGATTGCAGCCACTTGGTCATAAACGCCATGTTTGCGGGCCAATTCGTCAATGACCTCAGCCTGTATGAGTGTCGAGTCCATATCGAAACATATCAGTCGGCGCATGCGTCTGTACATGTTATCAGTCTGGAACGAACAATCGACTTCCAGCTCACTTGACATTCTCAGCAGTTCAGCATGCAGCGCCTCCTTGTCCTTCGGATTGCCTCTCACCGAGAATTGTATGCAGGCACGTGTCTTCTCCAGAGGATGCTCAATGCTTTGACGACCAGACAGACGCTGGATTGCATCAATGTTCAGCCCTTGGTCTGCAATGAGCTTAGTCACAGCCTCAATCTGTCTTGCCGACAACTTCCTGCCTAAGACGGTCAGGATGAAGCGGTTCTTTCCCTGACGAGCCACCCATGCCTCATACTCATCTGTAGAGATAGGGTAGAACTTAATGTTCACGCCCAATTCGCTTGCCTTGAAAAGCAAGTCCTTCATTACGCGACCAGAATTTTCCTCTGCCACACGTATGAGAATACCAAGACTCAGCGTTGAGTGTATGTCTGCCTGTCCTATGTCTTGAATGCTGACGTCATACATCGACAAGATTGTCATGATGCTTGCAGTCAATCCGGGACGATCCTCGCCCGTGATGCGTAAAAGGATAAGTTCAGAAGAGCCCTCATTGTGAGAAAGGGGGCTTGTAGATACTCCGCCTTCGGATATGTTGGTTGCTTTTTTATCAGTTGTGTTCATTGCTTTTCCAAGTATCGAATGTGATTTCCTTCTCCCCCAAGGGGGAAGGTATATGGTTGCCCACCCCAATCATAAACTCCCTCCCTTTAACGGGGAGGGTCTGGGTGAGTCTTCTTATTTGCAGATGACCAGCACGTACTTCTTCTTGCCTTGTTGAGCAAGCAGATACTTACCGTCTAGCAGGTCGCTCTCTTGAATCGCATAGTTCGCGTCCGTCAACTTCTCCTTGTTGATGCTCACGCCGCCACCTTTCACCAGTGTACGCATCTCTCCCTTTGATGGGAACATAGGAGCATCAGCCGTGAGCAGTTCAATAGCAGGCTTACCTACGATGGCATCCTTAGCTACCTCATAGTGAGGAACACCAGCAAACACATCGAGAAGTGTCTGCTCGTCAAGTTTCAGAAGCGCATCCTTTGTTGACTTTCCGAACAGGATGTTTGATGCCTCAACTGCCATGTCGTAGTCCTCACGTGAGTGAACCATTACAGTCACCTCTTCAGCAAGTCTCTTCTGCAACACTCGTCTGCCTGGGTCAGTATCGTGCTCTGCTATTATAGAGTCAATTTCTTCCTTCTCAAGAGAAGTGAAAATCTTGATGTATTTCTTGGCATCCTCATCAGGCACATTGAGCCAGAACTGATAGAATGCGTATGGAGTGGTGCGGTTGCGGTCAAGCCACACATTGCCGCTCTCTGTCTTACCGAACTTGCGTCCGTCGCTCTTGGTTACGAGGGGGCAGGTGAGGGCAAAACATTCTCCTCCGTTAGTGCGGCGTATGAGTTCTGAACCCGTTGTGATGTTACCCCACTGGTCAGCACCACCCAACTGCAGACGACATCCCTTATGCTCATACAGATAAAGGAAGTCATAACCCTGAAGAAGCTGGTATGTGAACTCAGTGAACGAAAGACCGTCACGTGCTTCACCATTGAGACGCTTCTGTACCGACTCCTTAGCCATCATGTAGTTCACGGTGATGTGCTTGCCAATGTCACGTGCAAATGCAAGGAAGGTGAAGTCCTTCATCCAGTCGTAGTTGTTCACCAGTTCTGCCTTGTTTGGAGCATCGCTTTCAAAGTCAAGGAAGCGAGACAACTGTTCCTTAATGCACTTTACGTTATGAGCCAAAGTCTCCTCATCCAACAGATTACGCTCCTGACTCTTGCCTGAAGGGTCGCCAATCATACCAGTTGCACCGCCTACGAGTGCAAGAGGTTTATGACCGCAACGCTGGAAGTGACGAAGCATCATGACACCACAAAGGTGACCAATATGAAGAGAATCTGCTGTAGGGTCAATACCGAGATAAGCCGTTGTCTGCTCCTTGTTGAGCAGCTCGTCAGTGCCTGGCATCATCTGGTGAATCATGCCACGCCATGTAAGTTCTTTTACAAAATCTTTCATTGTATATGTGTGTGAATTGTTATTTTACTTTGCCTGTCTCTCATGGTAGTGTCGTTCTCCATGGAGATGAGTGTGAATGCACAGTATCAGTACATTCATCCTAATTTGTGCAAAGATACAATAATTTTTTCACTCACACATTATTTATAATTGAAAAAATCAAATATGCTGTTTACATGTTCTTTTTGCTGCAGAGAATATAGATGATTACAGGGGCACCGAAAATAGGAGTTACAGCGTTGAGTGGTATTATCGTGTTGTCAGGAATGATACAGATGAGATTGCATGTGAGAGCAACGGCAGCCCCTGTCAGTATTGTCACAGGCAACATCATCTTGTGGTTTGACGTTCCCGTTATGAGTCTTGCAATATGTGGCACAGCAAGACCAATGAATGCCACAGGTCCGCAGAATGCCGTGACAATAGCTGTGAGAAGTCCTGTGGCAGTAAGCAGCAGATTACGTGTCAATCTGATGTTTACACCGAGGTTGGCAGCATAGTCGTCGCCTAAAAGAAGTGCGTTGAGTGGCTTTATGAGAATCACAGATAACGCAATGCCAATCATGCAAATACCAATGAAATACGGCAGTTGTTCAATGCTCACATTGCTGAAGCTTCCCATGCCCCACATTACGAAGCTGTGCACATTGTCGGCATTGGCGAAAAAGTTAAGAAGTGACACTACCGATGTGGTGAGATAACCCACCATGATGCCCACTATCAGCAGCATCAGGTTGCTTTTTATTATGTTGGAGAAAAGCAACAGTAACGCAATGACGAGGAGAGCTCCGATGAATGCCCCGACTATAATGGCAAACAATCCGGAAAACTGCATTGAAGAGTCGCCACCTGTCACATTACCCATGCCAATAACACCTCCGAAAGCAAGCATCACAATGGCAACACCCAGACTTGCACCGTTGGTGATGCCAAGGATAGAAGGACCTGCAAGGGGATTTCTGAACGATGTCTGCAGAAGCAAGCCGGATGCAGCAAGTGAGGCACCGCAGAATAGGGCAGTCACCATTTGTGGCAAACGCGAATCAATCACTATGAATTCCCAGCTCTTCTTTTCAACCGGCTGCCCTGTCAATGCGTTTATCACTTCGGACACAGGAATGTCCACCGAACCAAACAGCAGGTTGGCTGCCATCAATAGCAGTATCAAAAGTGACAAGGCAATGCTTATGGTGAATCCCTTATTCATTATGCACGGAATCGTTTAATATTGTAAATATCAGTTTTCGTTTCAGTTTTCCTTTTCGTTTCTGAGTTTCTTGTAGTAACGCATTTCTGTCTTGGCTGGCATCAGTTCTGGGTGGAATATGCAGATGTAGTCTTTCAGAAGCATGTCTGGGTGGAAAGGCACCTCTTCGTAATATGGAATGTAATTGGTGTTGCAGAAATAGATGTTCTTGTTTTTGAAAGCATCAATCTGCGAGTAGCAGTTGTATTCCGATGCTATTTCGTCATACGTTTTGTCCGTTGCCTGGTTATATTTAATTATCCATATTTCAGCATGCTGACCTTTGTCAAACACCACTTCAGGGCTGTATGGCACCGAACCGCTTGCCTTTTCGTCTTTGAATATATAGTCGGCACCGGCATCGGCAAGCATGTTGCCCACGGTGCTGTTGCCCCCCGACACGTACCATGATGATCCGAACTTCAAGTCCGTAATGACAGTTGGTCTTGTCTTTGCTTTTGTCACAATGCTTTTAAGGTCATTGTATCGTTTCTCCACGTATGCAAAGATGCTGTCTGCTTCCTCCTGTTTGCCGAACAGCAATCCATAGAACCGCATCCATTCAGCACGTCCCAATGGACTTGTCTCCATATAGTCGGCACATTCAATGATAGGAACGCCTATTTTCCCAAGACGTCCGTAGTTGCCGCTGTTCTCAAATGGCGACAGTAGTATGGCATCGGGTGAAAGGTCTATGATGCCCTCGAAGTCAGGATTTGTGCCGCTTCCGAGGTCTTTAATCTTTCCGCTCTTCATGTCTGTCTGCACTTTGCCCATCTTTACGTATTGTGCATTGCACTCACCCTTTATGGCGTCATACGCACCCAGTTCATCGATGAGTGCCGTATGGACTGATGTATATACAACCGTGTTCTTCAGAGGCGTGCGCACGATGTCACCTTCAGGCAGATTGGCAGGAACCTGTTCTCCTGCTGGCACCAATACATACTTGTGCAGCGTTTTTGTGGTGTCCCAAGGGTTTATTATTTCAGCATACACGAAACCCTCCCCCTCTTGCAGGGTTAGGAAGTCCGCATATTGCATCTCTATTGACTTTGCGTTGTCAAGGCTCACAGCAGCATTGTTACCCCGGCATGATGCCAGGGTGACAGTTGCTGTAAGTATGTAAAAAATAATTGATTTACAAGTCATGTTGGTTTATTTGACGATTTGTTGTACTGTGCTTGTACTGAAGCACATAGATGAAGGACCAACGCCTGTGACAAACTCGTTTACTTTGTTGCCGTTGCCGTCATAAACAACAGCATAGCCGTTTTCCTTTGTCAATGACTTGCCCTTCTCGTCCACGTTGTACGATGTGATGAAAACGTTACCTGTCACAGGGTCGGCAGCGAGTGCGCAAGGAGCCTTAATGTCAGTTCCGTCAATGAATGTAGAAACCTTCTTAGATGCCAGGTCCATTACCTGATACTCGGTAATCTTCTTGCCGTAAGGCGAGTTGATGAAGAAGAGCTTGCCCTTTGCTGCAGCCATCATTGTGCCCTCGGCAACCTTCTCAACGCCCGATTCTGTAACCTTGTAGATGGCATTGTTTGTCTGGATGTAGCTGCCAGTGCTTGTGTCATAGTGACCATTGTCAATCACGAACACATCACCGTCGATGCTGAGCATGTATTGTGGGTTCTCCACTCCCTTGATGGTTGTTGAGGCATAGCTCTTGATGTCAATCTTTGAAATCGAAGCGTCAGTGACTTTAGCATAGTCGCTGTTTGCAACGTAGAGGAATCCGTTTGCAATGGCAATGCCCTCAGGGTAAGAACCAGCGTCAATAGTCTTCACTACTTCAAGCGATGCTGTGTCGATTACTGCAATCTGACCGTTCTTGTCCTCGCTGCTGATGCTGTACATTGACACGTACACCTTGCCATCGTGTGCAGCAATCTTACGTGGCTGACCGCCCTTGCCTACGGTAGTTGCATCAATTTGCTTTACAGACTTCAGAGTCTTACTGTCTGCAATCTCTATTGTCTTCTCACCTGTGACTGCGATGTAAATCTTGCTGCCGTAAACAACAGCCGACTCTGCTGTCACACCTAATTTGCGGTTGTTGGCTGCGTCAAACACGCCCTGCGACACCTTGCTGCTTGCGTAGTCGTAATAAGTGAGCGAACCGTTAATGCCACCCGACTTGTTTCCGGCATTGACCACATACATACCGTTGCTAACCTCTACTGCCTCATACTTAGGGGCATCGTCGTTGTCATCACACGATGTGAATCCAACCATTGTCACAGCAGCAATAGCTGCCATAGAAATGAACTTTTTCATTTTCTTTTTTGAATTAATTAATAAATGGTTAATAATGTGAAAAATGTTTCTGTCAGTACGACCAAGGGTCGGAATCCAGAGAATCGCCACCTCAGTTGTACTTTAAATCACTTAATTTTTATCCTTTAATTAATTCGTTTAATTCGTTGGTGTAGGTGATAAGAAGAGACACTCAGTCCTCCTCTCATCTAAAACTGGTACTTCACAGTAGCAGCCCAGCTTCTACCGGGCATAGGATAGAAGCGTATTATTTCGTAATGCTCGTTGAGAATGTTCTTGATGTCCAACCTCAACTGCAGTTTGTTGTTTTTGTATTTGAAGTCGCGGTACGCGGTGATTCCCATCTCCGTGTAGCCGTCAATCATCGTTCCCGGATAGTGCTCGTTGTTTGCCCATCTGCTGCTCACGTGAGTTCCGTGTACCGACATGTTAACCCACGGATTCTCCCATCCCGCAGATGCCGAGCCCGAATGCTCAGGCGTATAGGCGAGCTGCATGTTGTAGTAAGGCGATTCGGGAGTGGTTCTGTTGGTCACTTTCTGGTACGTGTAGTTGCCCGCAAACGTCAGCATGTGCCTGTCGCCTATCTCATGCTTCACGGCTATTGTGGCATCCGCACCTATCGTCCGCACCTTGCCGTAGTTTATGTTTGTCCAGATGAACATGTTCTCTGGCACCGCTACAATCTTGTCTTTCACATGATTGTAATATGCGTCAAGCGACAGCGTCATGTTACTTCTCTTACCGTAGTCGTGGCTCCACGTTGCACCCATGTTAAACTGATTGGTGCATTCAGGGTCAAGGGTAGGACTACCGTAGTGGTGGTAGTACAGCTCGTTGAATGAAGGCGAACGGAAAATGTCCTTGTACGATGCCCTGACATACAGTTTCTCATCCTCCAGCAGTTGGTAACTCACCGACACCGATGGCGACATGTGGTTGATGTCCTTTGCGCTTGCCCCCTTTGTCGCCCCATTGAAATAGAGCGAGTACAGAGCGCGTGCCATTGCCGTAAACCTCTTGGTTGTGTATTTTGTAGTCAGCGACTGCAGTACCGTGTGGCGCAGAGGGTCAGAGTAGTTGCTCTGGTCGCTGCCCGTCAGATTGTTGAATATGTAGTCGGCAGAGTAGTCTAATGCCCAATGGTCGTTGAACCGCTGCAGCAGACAGGCAGAGGCATAAGCCTCACGTTGCCAGTACTTATGGTCCATCACTCCGCCAGGATACATGCCGTTCTTGTAGTCGGTTATGGCATAGTTGAACTTCGATGTCACCGCTAACGACAAACCCTTGCCGTTGAATATGCGGTAGTTCAGTTGCGCAAAGGCATTCTGGTCATGCTCACTTTCCTTGCTCAGGTTAGTGTAGTAATGCACCGATCCCGGCAGTCGTCGGTCGTTGTCGTAGTAGTACAACTTCAGTGCGAACTGGTTGCATGTGTTGGGTTGCCACACCACGTTTGCCTCACCATGCCCCGAGTTCATCATGCTGTTGCTTCGTCGTCGCACAGTCACGATGTTGTTGTTATGAGTGGTGAACGGATAGTCGTTCTCTGCATAAATGTACTCACCGCTGACGCTCAGCGACAATTTCTCGCTCAGGTTCTTGTCGTATCTCACAAATGGGTTAGTGTGTCCCCACGCCCCCATGCGCATCTGTGCAGTCAGGCGATGATTGGTGTCTGCTGTAGGAGTATTTATTGTACTGATGTTCAGTGTGGCAGCCGATGCCGCATTTCTTGCTGGCTGGAAAATGTCGGCATTATCGCCCACTACCAACGAGATGTTATCTATATTATCAAGCGAATATCTCGACACATCAATGCTGCCGCTCTGGCAATCGCTCAGAGCCACCCCATCGTATATCACGCCCGTGTGCTGAGTGCCGAATCCCCTCACGCTGACCGTCTTCATGCCCCCAGCACCACCATAGTCACGTAGTGTGACGCCAGGCAGACGATGCATCGCATCCGTTATGTTGCTGATGCCCATGGAACCGAAATTCTCATTGCTCAGTGTGTACGCAGGTGCCGACGATGTTATGTCACGCTCTGCTCTTGTTGACACAACATCAACCATGCGTAACGTATCGTTACGTTCCGCTCTGTCATTCACCTGAGCACACAACGGCATGACCGCCGTTGCAAATGCAGTGGCAGCATAAGCCCTTATAATAATGTTATTTCTGATTCCTAACTCCATTTTCGGCTGCAAAGATAGCTAATTTCGTTCAATAAATAAAGCATAAACCGCAAAACATTGCCATCCCCCTTCTTCTTGCCCTTCTTTTTGTCATAAGTTAAGACCGACTTTTGACTTAACATAAGGTAGGTTCAATTATTTAGCTTGAGATGGTATGGAAGCTACCATAAGACATGCCCATATTATAGCATCACGACAAAGAAATTGTTGCATCGCGATGTAGCAATAAGTTTGTAGTTACAAACAATTTCAGCCCATAGGTTGTAGTTTTAGTATCTACTATTAATTTTGGCAGTCTTATCGGACTATTGCTTATATGTGAAATGGGTATATACAGTAAGTATTGAGCACTATTATTTGTACAATTAGTTTTATTTGTGTATTATGGAATATGGAAATTTGCTGTTCCCGTTTTTTTACCTTAATTTTGTAACTGTTTTTCTTTGTATGATAGTACTAACAACAAAGGTAAGAATAAATATATGTATAGGTTGATAAGTTGTTTCTTTCTGGCTTGTGCCAATGCCTTTGCGCTTGGCAACGCATGTGCTGTGGAGAAGAGTGGGGTGGGTGCGTGGCATGACTGCGATAGTGCTGTGTGCCATGCTGCCGAATGTGCTGAGTGTAGTGAATGGCTGGGTAATGACAGTGTGTTGGATGCTGTGACAGATGTGTGTGTGGATGATGAGGGGCGAAAGGCGAGGCGCTTGATCAATGAATGGGAGGTGTCATACGGCGCTGGTTCTCCCTTTGGTGCTACAAAGTGGCGCTCGCTGGACAATACTGAGTTTACGTCAAAGTTCACTCAGATGTGGCAGGTGAACTTCTGCCATCAGTTTTCGGAACATGACTATGGTGATGCTCCTGCTGGGTACTACTATCCTTCCATGGGATTATACCTACAGTGGCTGGACTACAGCCGTCTCCGCATCAGAGGACATGAACCGCAATTGCCAGCCACGATGACTGCCGAATACGGTCAGATTGCTTCGGCAGGATGGACTCTGCATCAGTATATATGGGCACGTGACAAGTGGCGACTGCATCTGAATGTGGAGTGCGGTGCTGCGTATGTGTTTCATCCCACTTACGTTTCTTCAGTCACTTTCGTCACTTTGGCAAAACCATGGCAGATACTGATAGGTGCTGGTGTGTATTTGGATAGACGGATAGGGCACGGCGAACTGTCTGTCGGCCCTCAGTTTACTCATCTGAGCAATAGCGGACTGGGTGCTTACAATACTGGCATAAACAACTTTTCACTGTGCATGCGGTACCGCCATAAGGCTGTGGAGAGGGTGCTTCGTGCCAAGGCAAAGGACTGTGGAGAGGCTGGTGATGAGTCTCCTTGGTATGGATCGGTGGCAGCCACATTGGGAGGTGTGTATTACGAATATTCGGAGCATCCCAATGGTCAGTTGACGGTGATGACGGATGTCATGTACAGGCTGAGTGCTGCCAATGCTCTGGGTGTGGGCATAGACTATTTTCACAATACTCAGCCTGACAGAGACGGCAGACGTGAGTATGTGGGTATGGCAATGAAATACGACCGCTGGTTTGGCCCTTTCGTCATACACATGCAGGGAGGTGCCTTCCTCAATGCCTGCCGACCTATAAAGTGGAAGGGGAGGTCAAGGGTGTATGAGCATATTGGGTTCAAATACGTATTGATGCGTCACCGCTCAGTGTCTCCGTACATTGGCATCTATACCAAGGCATGCGGATTCAATGCGGAGCAGATGGGCATCGGTGTGGGAGTTACATGTGCAGTTTGCCGTCGGTCTCCGCAATGACGCCATCGGCTGTGAGCTGACGGATGGATAGGGTGAGTGCTTCATCGACTTTGTTACCTCTGCGAGCGAATCCAAGTTTCTTGGCTGCTATGAGTGTGAGGGAATCAATGTCGATGGAGCATTGTTCTTTGACGGCATTGCTGATTTTGGCAAGGGGAATGTCGGTGAAGTCTGTTCTAAAGACCGACGCTGGTCTTAATAGAAGATCAGCGTCGGTCTTAATAGAGGGATTAAAAACAATTGTTATAAAGCATTGCTATAACAAATAAAGATATGAGAAGATACTGTTTTGAGGACTATTCATGTATTTTAGAAATAAAAAAGGCAGTTTATGTGAAAGTTTTAAGTCGTTTCTTCTCTTTGTTTTGAAAAATGTGTATCTTTGCAACGTTGTGCCTACGCCGTGCCATCTGAGAAGGATGCGCGGATGGGCAGGGCACTACATAATGTAAAAGCGTCATCGATGCTTTGTCAATTGGCAAACTGAAACCTGAGAAATTTCAATTGATGGTCAAGGACAATGTCGGAAGTGAATGCTACGGGTATGCAATAATAATTGTATCCCGGAGTGTGCGTGTGAGGGTATATTATATCCTCAAAGCACACTTTTCCGGAGGTACATGCAACATACTTCGGCGTAGGCAGACACTCTACTTCGTTAACCATCAAGGGTTTTCTCAGGACCTCAGTTGCAGACAGGTAGAGATGGAAGCCTACATTTGAACTCGAATAGAAATTTTACTATACTGACTATCAACTATATAACAATATAGATTTGACAGTTTGGTACCATAATGTTCCCAGGACGAAACATGTAGAATAAATCTTTCCCAAATGTTGTGTTGGGACAGAAATACGACGAAACGGCAATTTACAGATTTTAACACTGTGAATTGCCGTTTGTTCGAATCTGGTGTCTGTTATGCCGATGCTCAAATTGTCCCGTAACTTTGAACCTGGTTGTGGCATTTGAGGATAGAAGACGCATGTTTTATATCCTATTTTGAGAGTTCTGAGCATCAAGAATGCACAAATTTGTCTGCAAAACGTATTTTGTTTGTTTGAATTGATTGTATTTCGAAATATTATTATTACCTTTGCAGTCGTAAATAATATATTAATTCGCGACAGAATATTAGAATACTTATGGCAGATACCATTGAAGATAAGGTACTTAACAAGATGAAGAAATGCGGAAGAGGTTCTCTGTTCTTCATTCCTGACTTTGTCTCGTATGGTACTCGCAATGCAATCAACAAAGCATTGGAACGACTTACGGACAAGGGACTGGTATTGAGGGCTGCACGAGGAATCTACTGTTATCCTAAAATAGAAAAGGTATATGGGCTGGGTTCTATTCCTCCATCGATGGAAGACATAGCAGAGGCTATGGCCAAGCGAGATGGGGCAAAGA
>JAZLHP010000069.1:0-17768 GCA_045616905.1 Bacteroidaceae bacterium | reverse complement strand
CGTATCCATTTTTGATTATTGCCTGACATCTTTTCCCTGTTTTTTCGGTCATGATGCCCGCAACCGAGCCGTCTTCGAGCAGGGCACTGCTCTCAGTCACTCCCTACATCGTGACATTTAGTCAATCTGCTTAACGGTCGCTACCCTTAAAAGCCAGAAAAAATATGTTCAGGCACTAATCAAAATGTATTACGAGCCTAATGAACTATTTGGGATAAAGTTTTCGTTTCACACAAATTCTGTAAAAACAAAGAAATTCCTACAACAACAAAACGTGGCAGATTCGCATTGAGGAATCTGCCACGTTTTTCACTATCAATTATTTTTATCTCCTACCTCTTTTCTTGCTTGGTTTCTGTCCTTTCCTTCCTGCTTTTGGCGACTTCTTCTTGTCTCCTTTCTTCTCCATATCGGCAAAAGACTTGTAGAATGCCGTGTTTTCCACAGCATCAGACGTAAGCTTCTTGACAAACTCAAAGTCTAGCTGCTTGCGGAACAGATTAGCACTTGCCACCTTTATTCTGATAGGGTCGCCAAGCGAGAACACATGACGCGACTGACGGCCGACAAGGCAGAAGTTGCGGTCATCGAAATCAAATGCCTCATCTCCAAGGAAACGCACAGCGATAAGTCCCTCGCAGTGGTTCTCGTCAATCTCTGCATAGATACCAAATTCCGTGACACCGCTGATGTGCGCATCATACTCTTCGCCTATTTTGTCACTCATGAACTCGACTTGCTTGTACTTGATGCTGGCACGCTCGGCAGCTGCTGCCAACTGCTCCATGCTGGAACTGTGTTCACACAAGCCCTCATACTTCTTCTGACTTGCACTGGCTGAACCTTCGGCGTAACGGGTAAGGAGACGATGCACCATAAGGTCAGGATAACGGCGTATAGGTGATGTGAAATGTGTGTAATAATCGAATCCAAGTCCATAATGTCCAATGTTGAACGTTGAGTAACGCGCCTTCTGCATTGCCCTGAGAGACACGTTCTCTATGAGATTCTGTACATTTTTTCCACGCACATCCAAAAGAAGCTTGTTAATGCTCTTTGCAACATCCTCTTTCTTTCCCTGAGTAATAAGCTGGTAACCAAAACGAGATGCAAGCGAAGCAAGATTGTCAAGCTTATTTGAATCGGGAAGGTCATGGATTCGATAAGGTAAAGTCTTCTGCTTCTCGCCCTTCTTAACCTTTCCAATGCTCTCAGCCACAGTGCGATTTGCCAGTAACATGAACTCCTCCACAAGCTTATTGGCATCTTTGGCATTCTTGAAATAGACACGTATTGGTTTTCCGTCTGGGTCAATCTCAAAGCGCACTTCCTCGCGGTCGAAATTTATTGCCCCATCCTTGAACCTATTGTCGCGCAGCTTATGTGCAATCCGGTTCAGTGTTATGAGCTCTTCTGCATATTGTCCCTGACGTTTTTCAACAGGAACAGGTGTAACAGGAATTAACACAGGGTCAATGTATGGCAAGCCATCACGGAAAGCGTTGAGTTCGGTGTCGGGCAGAACCTCTTGAGCTGGAATTGGCTGTGTAGGAACTGCCTTACCCTCACGAATCATCTCGCATTCACGAGCCTCACCATTTTGTTCCAACAAATATTGCACCTCCTCGTAAGTGTATCGTCTTGCACTCTTAATCACCGTATGACAGATACGTGACGATAACACCTCTGCTTCCTCGTTCATCTCAAAGATGGCAGAGAAAGTGAGTTTCTCCTCATCAGGGCGAAGTGAGCAGATACCATTACATAAACGTTCTGGCAGCATAGGTATTGTACGGTCAACAAGATACACAGATGTGGCACGCTGCTGAGCCTCAGTGTCTATGATTCCTCCTTCCAACACATAATGACTGACATCTGCAATATGGACACCTATTTCCCACACTCCATCTTTCACCTTCTTGATTGATATTGCATCGTCAAAATCCTTCGCATCTCGAGGGTCGATTGTTATTGTGAAAGTATCTCGGAAATCCTCACGCTTTGCAATCTCTGCTTCTGCAATACCTGCATCAATACGGTTGGCTGCATCCTCAACCTTTTCCGGATATTTATATGGCAATCCGTATTCTGCCAAAATAGCATGCATCTCAGTGTCGTTGTTGCCATTTTCACCAAGCACATCAACAACCTCTCCGATAGGATTGCGTTCTGACATTGGCCAGTCAGTCACTTTCACCACCACCTTGTCGCCACTCTTTGCATCCTTTATCTTATCAACAGGAATCATAATGTCATTCTGCAACTGTCCTGAAGGCAGATTTAGAAATGCCACGTGATGCTGCACTTGCAACATCCCGACATACACACGGTCGCTTCTCCTTATAATCTCAATCACCTCGCCATGAAGCTTACTACTTCCGCGCTTCTTGGCGTGTATGCTAACTCGAACACGATCGCCAGGCATCGCATGAAGAGTATCCTCATCATAAATAGAAATGCCCACTCCATCATCAGTATCAACGAAATTACGTCCTCCTGCAGTACGGTTAAAAGTTCCTTCTGTTGTATGAACGGCTCCGTTGAAAATAATCTCACCTTCATGATTGCGAGCAATATAGTTGCTCTCAAGCATCTCGTTGAGAATATCAACACACAGCATTCGCAATGGATGACTTGAAAGATTCAACTCACTAAACAACCTCTTCAGAGAGTACGACTGCCCTGGGTGTTGACTCAAGAAACTCGCAACAAGCTCAATAAGTTCACGTTTATTGATGCTTGATTTTAATAATCTTGTCTTATTCTTATTTCCCATAAATAATCCTCCTTGTTTCTTGTTAATTGCTCTAAACTCTTTATTTTGTTCTCTGTCCTATCTCATTTCGAAAAGCTCGAAAACCGAAAAATTGAGAATTCGGAAATCAAGAACCTAAACTCACTTTATCGTCATCTTGTAAATCTTGTCGCCTCGTGAACCTACAACAATATGGTTGCCAACAACCACTGGCGAAGATTCAAAGTTTGAACCGACTGATGAACGGCAAATAATTTCACCAGATTGACCGTCAATCAAGTATATATTGCCAAATGTATCGCCTGTAACTATAAACATTTCGTCTTTCTCATTCAAGAAACCAACAGGCGATGACCATGCATAATGTTTAAGCTTTGTAGAGAAAATCTGCTCACCTGTCTTGCGGTCAAGGGCAATGAGAGCGCCATCCTGTCCACCTCCCGTATTATACACTATGTTTGCAAAAATGCGATCACCACACTTACCATTGCCAAGCAACGGAGTACCGTAGAAACCGCCGTCAAAATGTTTGTCGCCAATATGAACCTGACGTGCTTTTGCCTTAAAGCACCACACCTCTTCACCTGTCAATCCGTTCACCTTTGCTAATCGAGCATCACCAGAACCTTGCTTGTCAACCTCACAACTGCAATACACATAAGGAACATCGTCAACCACCTCAATAACAGGCGTTGCATCATTGTCATCGACATTGTCATAGTACCATATAGGACGTAATGTTTCCAGATTTACACACACCACAGCACCATGATTATCTGCAAGATACCCATAATTAGCATACACAGCCATTGAAGCTTCCACACCAGCTGCACCCCATCCACCTTTCATGCGGAAACGCAGAGTACTGTGCAAAATCTCTTCATCGCCATTTACATAATATTTATACAAGGTTCCATTCTCACCAGGACGGAACACATAATCATCAACTCGCACAGGAGAAGAATCAAACGCTCCCCATCCACGCCATGCGTTTGGATCTTTAGGGAATGTGTAAGTCACATCGTGTAGCTTAAGGTCAATAGTCATCATGCCAAAAGGATTACGCGCTGGCACTCCATGACCGACGTATACCTTGCCATTCATACGTGGGTCAAGCATTAATGTTCCCTTTATCGGATTATTCACTCCTATAGATGGGCGCGATGCCTTTCCCGTTTCGAAATCAATAAAATAGACACGGCTTGCAAGCGAACCAAGGATAATTTCATGCTTAGCATATTGTTCAAAGTTCTTGATGCATGAATCCGGCCACTCCACATACAATGGTTGACCTGTCCATCCAGTACCACCACCCCATGTGCCCACACTCGTAGATGTGCCGTCATAATCTGTTGTGAATGCCCAATCTACGGTTATTGTGTCAGGACGACCTTCTACCCTTCCACCAAAATCGGCATTTCGATAAGGATTACCGCGGAAGGTAAACACACCAGGCACATCCGCATAACAATCACTGAGGTCAACAAGCTTGCCCGAATGCACCGTGTCGAAAACATCAATACGGTAATCCAGCTTATCAGCAGATGCCAAAGACGAATCAGGCAACGACTTAACCACTACTTTCTCAGGCAAGGAGTCTACATCGAGAGAGTCAGCATCTTGCTGTTGGCTTTTACTGTTTCCACCACATGATGTAATCATTGTCATCAGTACAATGAAAAACACACTACCAAATGCATTATTATTTGTTGACATATTTTTATTCATCATTTTGATATTATTGATTATTATGTAACTGTTCGTTATTAATTTCCGACTAATTTACTGCTTTTATTTTACAAAAAATGTTACAATTACATTAAATTAATGAAAAATATACAAAAAACACTAACTTTGCACTCAAAACACTTGAAATATGAAGATTCTGATTACAGGGGCAAGTGGATTCATTGGAAGTTTCCTATGCGAAGAAGGAATTAAACGCGGCATGCAAACATGGGCAGGAGTCAGGAAAAACTCCAGCAAAAAATGGTTGAAAGATGAGCGTCTCAACTTTGCAGTACTTGACCTGGCACACACCGACATACTGCGTTCGCAACTAGCCACACTAAAACAACAAATGGGTGGTTGGGATGTGATTGTACATGCAGGAGGAGCAACCAAATGCCTGCACAAAGAAGAATTCAACCAGCACAACTTCGAATGCACTCGAAATCTTGTAGTCATCCTCAACGAACTGAACATTCTTCCCAAACAATTCCTGTATGTCAGCAGTTTAAGCGTTCTCGGACCTATTCGTGAAGAGATGAAGAACGGTGACTACGAAGAGATGCTTTCGACTGACGAAGCAAAGCCCAACACAGCGTACGGCGAGAGCAAGGTTAAAAGTGAAAAATGGCTGCAAAAGTTCTACAGTTCCATCAGCAAAGGCACCACTCCAGCACTCGACACCGACAAGTCAGAATCCTTGGGCGACGCAAAACCATCTGCCGACAAATGCACACCTGATGCCGAGCAATCCCCCACATTCACCATTTTCCGTCCTACCGGCGTGTATGGCCCACGTGAAAAGGATTATTTCATGATGGCAAAAAGCATAAAACAGCACATTGATTTCTCTGTAGGTTACAAACGACAAATCATCACTTTTGTCTATGTTCGCGACCTCGTATCCGCAATATTTGCCACCATCGGTAACAGCAACATCACTAATGGAAAAACATACATTGTCAGCGACGGATGCAACTATGAAAGCCGTGCGTTCAGCGACCTTATACAAAAGGAGTTAGGAGTCAAAAGAGTCCTTCACATCAAAGCACCCCTCTGGCTGCTAAAAATCATATCCTCCGTGGCTGAGTTTTTCTCTAAACTATCAAAGAAACCAAGCACACTAAATGGTGACAAATATAAAATAATGAAGCAACGCAATTGGAAGTGCGACATTACTCCTCTTGCTCGCGATCTTGGATGGCATCCAAAGTGGCAATTGGAACGTGGTGTAAAAGAATGCATGGAGTGGTACAAGAATGAAGGGTGGCTGTAAACGCAATCTTCAACCTTTCAGCATTATCAACATTATAAAATGAACAAGTCATAAACTTTCTTTATTATAAATAATGTGAAATAGAGCAACCCTATAGTTGAAGGTACTCTCGTTCGGAAAAATCAAAATAAATCTGGCTTTCGCCGAATATAGGCGACACCTCAGCATAAAAAACATTTTTTCTGCATTCGGTTTGTACTAAATTTTGTTTTTTTCTCACTTATCCGTACCTTTGCACATCTATTATAAAAGTATAGTGTGACAAACAATAATAATACATAACCTATTTAACAACTATTATATTAATGAAACGATTTTTTACATTAGCATTGGCTGCTGCATCATTAACCAGCAGTATCGTAGCCCAAGACAAAAACGGTGGCTACCCTATCACTCAAGTGCCTTTCACAAAAGTGAAGGTGGCACAGAACACATTCTGGGGACAACGACTTCAGGCAAGTCAAGACGTTACTATTCCTTTAGCATTCAGCAAATGCGAGGAGACTGGCAGATACACTAATTTCAGCAATGCGGCAGAGCATCTGAAAGACCCAAGCAAGGTGTTTAAGATTGACCCAAGCACTTATTCGTTTGACGACACCGACCCTTATAAAACTATTGAAGGAGCAAGCTATCTGCTACAAACATACCCCAACGCTTTGTACCACGGCAGACGTTTGGACAAATACGTGGACAGCGTCATTTCTGTGATTGCCAGCGGACAAGAGCCAGACGGCTACCTTTACACCTCACGCACACAGAATCCTGCGACTCCACACCACTGGGCAGGACCTAAGCGCTGGAGCAAGGTGGAAGACCTAAGCCACGAATTCTACAATCTCGGCCATCTTTGCGAGGCCGCCGTTGCACACTACGTTGCTACGGGAAAGAAGAATTTCCTGAACATTGCCACCAAGTACGCAGATTGTGTTTGCCGTGAGGTTGGCAAAAAACCAGGTCAGGCATGCGTCGTTCCTGGGCACCAGATTGCGGAAATGGGACTTGCAAAACTGTACCTCGCCACAGGAGACAAGAAATATCTCGAACAGGCAAAGTTCTTCCTTGACGAACGTGGAAAGACCACCATCAAGACAGAGTATTCACAAAGCCACCTGCCAGTCATTGAGCAAAACGAAGCCGTAGGACATGCAGTGCGTGCCGGATACATGTACGCAGGAATGGCAGACATTGCAGCTCTCACAGGAGACAAGGGATACATTGACGCCATTGACCGCATCTGGGACAACATCATAACAAAGAAATACTACATAACAGGCGGTGTTGGAGCAACCTCAAACGGCGAGGCATTCGGCAAGAACTACGAACTCCCTAACATGTCTGCATATTGCGAAACATGTGCAGCAATAGCTCAGGTTTACTTAAACTACCGCCTCTTCCTGTTACATGGCGATTCAAAATACTACGACGCATTAGAGCGCTCATTGTACAACGGAGTCATCTCCGGAATCTCTATCGATGGAGGAAACTTCTTCTATCCAAACCCACTGCAGAGCATGGGTCAGCACCAGCGTCAGCCTTGGTTCGGATGCGCATGCTGTCCAAGCAACGCAGCCCGCTTCATCCCTTCGCTTCCTCAATACATCTATGCAGTCAAGGACAACGCCCTTTACATCAACCTCTTCAACAGCAACACCGTGAACGTGAAAGTTGGTGGCAAGCAAGTAGAACTTGAGCAGCAGACAGGCTACCCATGGAACGGCGATGTCACCATGCGAATCAAGAAAGGTGCCGGCAAGTACGCACTCAACATACGCATTCCAGGATGGGTGAAGGGCGAAGTGGTTCCAAGCAACCTCTACACATTTGCCGACGGCAAGCGTCTCGGATACGCAATCAAGGTGAACGGACAAAAGGCAGAAGGCACACTTGAGCAAGGATACTTTGTAATAAACCGTTCATGGAAAAACGGCGACAAGGTTGAAGTTCACTTCGACATGGAGCCTCGCGTAGTGCGTGCCAACGGCAATGTTGCTGCAGACAAGGGACGCGTAAGCATAGAGCGTGGACCTATCGTGTACTGCGCAGAATGGCCAGACAACCAGTGCGACGTCCTGTCGGCACTCATCAACCAGGAACCTCAGTTCATGCTCGGAGAGAAAGAAATAATGAACACAAAGGTGCAGACACTCACCACTGATGCACAGACGCTCAATTTTGACAAGCATGGCAAACTGCAGACAAAAGACGAAAGACTCGTGCTCATCCCTTACTACGCTTGGGCGCACCGTGGTCCAGGCAAGATGACAGTATGGATTCCGCAAGACCTTAACGCCACAACCCCAGCGCTACCAGCATCAATAGCATCAGAAAGCAAGATCACAGCCAGCACAAAACGACTCCCTGCACTCTCAGCCATCAACGACCGACTCGTGCCAGCCGACGGCAACGACCGCAGTGTGCCATACACTCACTGGTGGCCAAAGAACAACTCAACCGAATGGCTCGCTTACGAATTTGCCCAGCCAGAAACAGTAAGCACTTCAACCGTGTACTGGTTTGACGACAGCCCTTGGGGCGGATGCCGAGTTCCTGAAAGCTGGAAGCTCTACTACAAAACCGACGCAGGCGAATGGGCAGAAGTCAAGAATCCGTCAGAATACGGCACAGGCAAGGGCATGGCAAACATCGTCAACTTCGAACCTGTAAAGACAACTGCAATGAAACTCGAAATCAAGCAACCAGAGAAACACTCATGCGGAGTGTTTGAATGGAGCGTAAAATAATACAGCAAACATAAGAAGAAAAACAAGAGCAAGAGCCACATCGGTACTTGCTCTTGTTTTCCTTTTCAGAAGCGTTCCCTTCACTCTAAAAGAACCAATTTTCAAAAAGCATACACTCGTTCTAAAGCACTCTGTCTTCTAAAAGCAGACTCTCATCCAGGCATTATCACCGTGGGCAGACAAACACAGCCATTCGCCATGCACTACGCCCTCCAACGGCAGAATACCACTCCAACGCACCACCGACCAATCTCATCCACCAACTTGGAGCAAATCGTTTGCGCACAAACTCACGCATGGCACCGACCGCCAGGTCGCACTCATCCTTCGTACACAACTTAGCTCTCCCCTCCTGCCTCATCTTGCCGATGTGAATGCGGGAACGCAAGTACATGGCATCCATTGGAACATCAGGAAAGTCAGCCACTATCCCCATGACGTTGATGATACGCTCGTACCTCAGACAAAACGAGCTGCCCGTTATGCTATCGCCATGAACGTGAATGCAATGAAACGGAGTGTCAGTATTCCACAATATCTTTGGACGATGTAGCAAAGCACGAACCCCCAATTCCCAGTCGTCCCAAATATCGCACCTGTTATCCCACCCGCCAATCGAACGGATGAAATCCGTGCGGAACGCCACTGACACTGTATTCAGCATGCTGTTGAGAATCTGCACAGACGGAGCAGTCACATGCTTTGTAGCCCTAACGTAACGCTTCCCGTTCACCTCCATATTCGTGGTAAAGACAACAATATCCTTACCCGCCATTTCCAGAGATTCAAAATTCCCAACAAACCTGCCGTCAAACTCATCATCGCTGTCAAAGAAATACACCCACTCTGTACTGCACTCCGAAAGTCCCCTGTTGCGTGCAGCAGCAGCACCCCGCGTCATCTCCTTCAGCACCCTCACGCCAGCATGCCCCTCAGCATACTCCACGCACCACTCGTACGTGCCATCACTGCTCCCATTGTCCACGACAATCACCTCAGCCGGAAGCACCTCCGACCTCATCAGGGAATCAAGAGTGCCGCCAATCAGTTCTCGTCTGTTGAAGACAGGAATAACTATCGTCAGGGATTCACATGCCATAAATAACTTGGAAATATTCATCGTGACGTGGCAATTGTTACGTCGCGAGGGAAAAAAATCTGCATCTCGCAGAGGGTAATCAGACCTCCCGAATTGCATGGCAAAGTTACGAAAAGAAATCCACACTTACAAACATTTTCACAACAATTCTCACACATTCCCCCAAAAAATCTCATGTGGTCAAAATGATTATCACGCTCAAAAAAATCACAAGTTACTTTGTAGTGTGGAATAAAATGCGTAACTTTGTAGTGTAAAAGAAAGCACCCGAAATTCCCCAAAAACAATGCTTTTATAGATAAAAATAATTAACTTCGCAAACAGATCACTTGCAATGAGAATCCTTCTACTTGGCGATTACAGTAATGTGCATGCGACTCTTGCCGAAGGCTTGAATGCCTTGGGGCACGAATGTGTGGTAGCAAGTGACGGTGATCATTGGAAGGACTATAGGCGCGATATTGACCTGAAGAGAGGGTTCGGCTTGCGTGGCAATGTTTCTTTCTTGTGGAGATTGATGAAGGCCCTGCCCTCGTTCCGTGGTTACGATGTGGTGCAGCTCATCAATCCGATTTTCCTTGAATTGAAGGCTGAACGCATTGCACCATTCTACCGCTATCTGCGCAAGCACAACGGGAAGGTGGTGATGGCTGCATTCGGAATGGATCACTACTGGGTTGATGTGAACACGAACAAGCGTCCTCTCAGGTACAGTGATTTCAATTTCGGAGACAGCATTCGCACGGACTTGGAGGCTAAACGGTTTTCGGACGAGTGGACGGGCACAGCGAAGGAGTCGCTGAACAAGTACATTGCAAAGGATTGCGACGGCATCGTGGCTGGCCTCTACGAGTATTGGGCAACATACGATGCCGTGCCGGAACTTCGTGACAAGATGCAGTTCATCCCTTTCCCAATAAAAATGCCCGATGAGCAAGCCGTTAACACCTCGCGTGTGCCAAGACCTCTGAAGATTTTCGTAGGGATAAGTAAGGACAGATCGGCATACAAGGGCACGGACATTATGCTTGCTGCTGCAAGAGCTGTGGGAGAGAAGCATCCTGGTATGATAGACATTCAGGTGGCAGAGGGAGTTCCGTTTGAGCAATACAAGAGAATGCTCGACGGCAGCGACGCTATCCTCGACCAACTGTACAGCTACACTCCTGCCATGAATTCTCTCTTGGCAATGTCGAAGGGGATAATAAACATCGGTGGCGGAGAACCAGAGAATTACGACATCCTGAACGAGAGAGAACTTCGTCCTATCATCAATGTTGAGCCTACCTTTGAAAGCTGTTTCAAGGAGATAGAGAAGCTCACTCTCAACCCCGAACGTATTCCGCTGCTCAAGCAACAGAGCATTGAGTATGTGAAACGCCATCACGACTACGTTAAGGTGGCAAGGCAATACGTCAGCTTCTACGAGAGTCTAATGACAATAAATATACCAAAGACCAAAGAGGGCAAGCCATGCTTATTTGCCCAATCACCTACTAAACATTATTAAACTAAAACTAATTTTGAATACCTACTTAAACATCTTCTGAATTATGAAAATCAAGAATCTATTATGCTCTGCTGCTGTTGCTGCATTGGCTCTTCCTGCAGAGGCACAGAACGTGACCGTGCACGCTGACAAGCCAGGTGACGTCATTCCAAAGGAAATATACGGACAGTTTGCGGAACACCTCGGAACGTGCATTTACGGCGGTCTGTGGGTTGGCGAGAATTCGTCCATACCCAACACCAACGGATACCGTGTGGATGTGCTGAACGCATTAAAGGACCTGCACGTTCCTGTGTTGCGATGGCCGGGTGGATGCTTCGCTGATGAATACCACTGGATGGACGGAATTGGTCCTAAGGCAAACCGTCCGAAGATGGTGAACAACAATTGGGGTGGCACGGTCGAGGACAACTCGTTTGGCACTCATGAGTTTTTCAACCTATGTGAACTCATTGGAGCAGAGCCTTACCTTAGCGGAAACGTAGGCAGCGGCACGGTCGAGGAGCTTGCAAAATGGGTGGAATACATCACCAGCGATGGCGACAGTCCTATGGCTAACTTGAGACGCAAGAACGGACGCGACAAGTCATGGAACCTCAAATATCTCGGTGTGGGCAATGAATCGTGGGGATGCGGAGGCAGCATGCGTCCTGAGTACTACGCCGACCTGTTCCGCAGATACGGTACTTACTGCCGCAATTACGACGGACACAAGCTTTACAAGATTGCTTCTGGAGCAAGCGACTACGACTACGACTGGACACGCATTCTGCTGGAGCGTGCTAAGGACCACATGGCAGGCATTTCACTCCACTACTACACCGTGTCAGGTTGGAGTGGAAGCAAGGGAAGCGCCACGAAGTTCACAAAAGACCAGTATTACTGGACCATCGGAAAATGCCGTGAGATTGAGTCTGTTTTACAGAAGCACATCGCCATCATGGACAAACTCGACCCTAAGAACAAAGTGGACCTTCTGCTCGACGAATGGGGAACATGGTGGGACGAGGAACCTGGCACCATCAAGGGGCATCTGTTCCAGCAAAACACAATGCGCGATGCCATCGTTGCTTCAACATCTCTTGACATTTTCCACAAATACACCAAACGATTGAAGATGGCAAACATTGCACAAATTGCCAATGTGCTCCAGTCTATGATTCTCACAAAGGAAGACAAGATGGTGCTGACACCTACTTACTATGTATTCAAAATGTACAGCGTGCATCAAGATGCCACTTACATTCCTCTTGACATTGAATGTGACGAGATGGAAGTCGCAAAGACCAACCGTCACTTTGCCGACATCAAGCTGCCACTCATAAGTGCCACTGCATCTAAGGACAAGAACGGAACCGTACACATTTCGCTCACAAATGTAAGCATGGACAAGGAACAGGAAGTGACTGTTAACTTAGCAGGAATGAAAGCAACAAAAGCAACAGGATGCATACTCGCATCAGCAAAGATTGACGACCTCAACACCTTTGAAAAGCCAAATGTGGTTAAATCGGAACCTTACAAAGAGGCAAAAATCAGCAATGGCACTCTTAAGGTGAAAATGCCTAAGAATTCAATCATTACACTTGAGCTGAAATAAAAGGTGCGGAAAGCCGAACATCTTCACCATGTTCGACACAATCTCAAACATGCTCACTTGGTGAAGAAAAGAATGCACATACGAAATCATGGGTTTGTCACAATGACAAACCCATGATTTTTTCTTTTGCCTCATCAAGCAGAGTAAACAGTTCTTCTTTTGTCTCTGCCCTGAGGATGGCGATGCGTGTCTGCCTGAAATCAGTCACTCCCTTGAAAAGTGGCGAGGATGCCAGATGGCGGCGCACGTGGATTATTCCACCCAACTCAGTTCGCTTGCGCTCCTTCAGCTCGTTGTCCTCACGCAAACTATAGGCAACGCTCTGCTCTATCTGACGGCGCAACACATTGAATTTCCAATCCAATGTCATTGTTTCGTCATGATGCCCTGTGTCAAGATAAGTGCGTACATCCTTAAACAGCCAAGGCTGTCCGAACGTGGCACGGCCTATCATGACCGCATCAACTCCGTATTCCGCAAAGACTTTTTCCGTTTGCTCTGCCGTGCAGATGTCGCCATTCCCAATTATAGGAATACGCATGCGAGGATTACTCTTTATCTCGCCGATGAGTGTCCAGTCAGCCTCTCCCTGATACATTTGACTACGGGTGCGTCCGTGTATTGTCAAGGCTTCAATGCCACTATCCTGCAGACGCTCAGCTAAATCAACGATGAAAGGGGTGCCGTCAGCATTTATCAAAGATGGAACATCCCATCCTAAGCGAGTCTTCACCGTCACCGGGATGCTGACTGCATTGACCACCTCTCGGGTTATTTCAAGCAACAGATCTGGATTTCGCAACATGCCTGACCCTGCGCCTTTACCAGCTATTTTTTTTACAGGGCAACCGAAGTTAATATCCAGAATGTCAGGACGAGCCTCTGCCTCAACAATCTTTGCAGCCTCAACCATAGTTGCAACATCACGACCATAGATCTGCACAGCGACAGGACGCTCTCTGTCGTCCACCTTCATCTTTTCGAACTGGCGGCCCACATTCCTGATGAGAGCGTCAGCACTGACAAACTCACTATACACCATGCTTGCACCGAACACCTTGCAGAGCATACGGAACGCCTGGTCCGTCACGTCCTCCATAGGAGCCAGCACCACGGGTCTTTCACCTAAGTCAATGTTGCGTATTTTCATTCTGCTACAACCTTATTGGATTGCCCAAGGATTACAACACCTTGATGAGTTCTACATCGAAAATAAGAGTTGCAAACGGAGGGATAGAAGCACCAGCACCACCTTCGCCGTATGCAAGCATGTACGGAATGTAGAAACGGAATTTGCTGCCCTCTGACATGAGCTGCACACCCTCTGTCCAACCAGCAATAACCTGCTGGAGTCCGAAGTCAGCCGGCTCGTTGCGCTTATAGCTTGAGTCAAAAACAGTTCCGTCGAGCAGACGTCCCTCGTAATGGCAACGCACTGTGTCAGATGCCTTTGGTTTCTTTCCTGTACCTTCAGTAAGGACTTCATACTGCAAACCGCTCTTTGTAACAGTCACACCATCTTTCTTTGCATTCTCAGCGAGGAACTTCTCGCCCTCTTCTTTGGCAGCCTTGCCAGCCTCAGCCATTGCAGCACGCTGCTCTGCCTCCTTCTGCTGGAAGAAAGACTGAACGATTGTCTGTGCCTCCACATTGCTTACCTTGAGCTGATTATCCTGCAACACATCAACAATTGACGCTGCGAAATCCTCTATCTTGAGATCATCTTTCAATCCCATCTGCTTTAACTGATGGCCTATTCCCAGACCAAGTGCATAACTAAGTTTATCCATGATTTTCTTTGTTTTTAATAAATTCGCTGCAAAGTTACGAAAAAACTATAAACTTTTACTAACTTTGCACTAAATCTACTATTTAAGTAAATTTGCACTAAACCGATTCGTTAAGTAAATATAAGTAAATAAATGTCAACACTCAACCCAACGAAGTCAAAATACATCTTTGAACTCAAAGATAAAGTTCGCGATTACGAATGCGACCTGCAAGGAATAGTCAACAATGCCAACTACCAGCACTATCTTGAGCATTGCCGTCATGAATTTCTTTTGGCAAACAACATCAGCTTTGCCAAGCTGCATGACCAAGGCACTGACGCTGTTGTTGCCCGACTCACCATGCAATTCAAGACACCACTCGTCAGTGGCGACGAATACGTGTCAAAGCTTTGGATAAAAAAAGACGGAGTTCGCTACATCTTCATGCAAGACATTTTCCGTTTGCCCGACATGAAACTGTGCATAAAGGCACAAGTGGACTCAGTATGCCTCGTCAACGGCAAATTAGGTGAGAGCCCTGAATTAAACGAGAAGTTCGCCCCATTCGTAACCAACGAATAAGTCAGTAAACATGCATAATCATCAGTAAACATGCATAATCATCAGGAGCAATTATACTCAATTGCGCTAACCAAACTGCCGTCACTCAGTTTGACAAACGCTTTCTCTTTGGTAAAAGCCGCAGGCTCTGCAACCGAGGTTTTCGCCAACAGGAAAGACATTGCAAAAATCATCCCGGACGCAAACGAGAAACTCACGTTGGCTCTTGAGAATGTTGATGATGCATTGAGAAGGGCTGAGCAAGAGATTGAATTTGCAATCAGCAAGAGAATACGAGTGCTGACGATCAATGACAAAGACTATCCTCAACGTATGCTGCAATGCGACGATGCGCCACTCGTACTATACTATTATGGCAATGCCGAACTCAACCGCACCCACGTGATAAACATCATCGGCACACGCAAATGCACAGAATACGGTCGTGAGATTTGCAACAATTTCGTCTCAGAACTGAAGAAAGCACTACCGGACACACTTATCGTCAGCGGTCTTGCTTATGGAATTGATGTCGAAGCACATAAGGCAGCACTTAACAACGGAATGGACACCGTGGGAGTGCTTGCACATGGACTCGACACCATTTACCCTGCCCCTCACCGCCAGACAGCAGCCTGCATGGTTCAAAACGGCGGAGGGCTAATCACGGAATACACATCGCACACCACTCCCGAACGAATTAATTTTGTGAGACGCAACCGCATTGTCGCAGGAATCAGCGACGCATGCATTGTTGTTGAGAGTGCATACAAAGGCGGTTCACTCATCACAGCACAAATGGCACTTGACTACAACCGTGAGGTAATGGCGTTTCCGGGCAGAGTGTACGACGATAACAGTGCAGGCTGTAACAACCTGATTAAGAATCATGCGGCGAACCTCATAACCAATGCCGAAGATTTCATCAACATGATGGGATGGGAAAGCCACACAAACAAGAAGACGGCAGTGCAGCAAAGCCTGTTCCCTGAATTCACCGCAGACGAGCAACTCATAATAAATGCATTGAACGGCAACGAGGACAAGCACATCAATCAGCTCATGTCGGAAACAGGTCTCACCCACTCAGCCATAAGCACCATACTATTCCAACTCGAGATGAACAATATAGTAAAAGCCCTTGGAGGCGCACGCTATCATCTGTGTAGAGGTTGAGAGGTCAAAGGTAAAGAGTAAGGTCAAAGGTAAAGAGTAAGGGTAAGGGTAAAGGTCTTCGTTCTCCACTGCCTTCAGCGGAGGTTAAAGGTTAGAGATTGAGTAGTTAAACTCTTAAACTCAAGCTCCCTCCCTGTCGGGATGGGGCTTTTAAACACTAAAATGCAACATACCTCTTACAAAATGTATTCGTTTTCCGTGAGAATGTGAAAATTTCACTAAAATTCGCAGAAAAGAAATGCATAATGTTTGGGGTAATTAAAGAAAATCCTTACCTTTGTCGTTGATTAGGCATCATTCTGGGTACACACCTTGTATGTAAGTGCCTTATTTAAGGTATTTTTTAGGAATTTATTCACTTTTTAATAACAATAACTACTATGGCATTAGATTTGACACAGTACGGCATCACTGGTTCTACAGTGATTGCTCACAATCCTTCTTACGAAGTACTCTTCGAAGAGGAGACAAAGGCAGGCCTCGAAGGTTACGAGGTTGGTCAGAACACAGAGCTCAACGCAGTAAACGTAATGACTGGTATCTACACAGGTCGTTCACCTAAGGATAAGTACATCGTAATGGACGAGAACTCAAAGGACACAGTATGGTGGACTTCTGAGGAGTACAAGAACGACAACCACCCAATGTCTGAGGACGTATGGGCAACAGTTAAGGACCTCGCTGTTAAGGAGCTCTGCAACAAGAACCTCTATGTAGTTGACGCATTCTGCGGTGCTAACAAGGACACTCGCATGGCTGTTCGCTTCATCGTTGAGGTTGCATGGCAGGCACACTTCGTAACAAACATGTTCATCCAGCCAACTGCTGAGGAACTCGCTAACTTCGAGCCAAACTTCGTTATCTACAACGCTTCTAAGGCTAAGGTTTCTAACTACGCTGAGCTCGGCCTCAACTCAGAGACTTGCGTTGCATTCAACGTAACTTCACGTGAGCAGGTTATCATCAACACTTGGTACGGTGGTGAGATGAAGAAGGGTATGTTCTCTATGATGAACTACTACCTCCCACTCAAGGGCATCGCTTCAATGCACTGCTCTGCTAACTGTAACATGGAAGGCAAGGAGACAGCTATCTTCTTCGGTCTCTCAGGCACAGGTAAGACAACTCTTTCTACTGACCCTAAGCGTCGCCTCATCGGTGATGACGAACACGGTTGGGATGACAACGGTGTATTCAACTTCGAGGGTGGCTGCTATGCTAAGGTTATCGGCCTCTCAAAGGAGAACGAGCCAGACATCTACAACGCTATCAAGCGCAACGCTCTCCTCGAGAACGTAACAGTTGATGCAGAAGGCAAGATCAACTTCGACGACAAGTCAGTTACTGAGAACACTCGTGTTTCTTACCCAATCAACCACATCAACAACATCCAGCCAGGTTCATCAGCTCCAGCTGCTAAGAACGTTATCTTCCTCTCAGCTGACGCATTCGGTGTACTTCCTCCAGTATCTATCCTCACTCCAGCTCAGACTCAGTACTACTTCCTCTCAGGATTCACTGCTAAGCTCGCTGGTACAGAGCGTGGC
>JAZLHP010000068.1:0-58438 GCA_045616905.1 Bacteroidaceae bacterium | reverse complement strand
GACAACACCAGAGAAGGGCGAGGACGAGGGAGCGCAGACACCACCAGAGAGGGGCGAGGGCGAGAGCGTGCAGACACCACACCCAGAGAAGGGCGAGGACGAGGGAGCGCAGACACCACCAGAGAGGGGCGAGGACGAGGGAGCGCAGACACTTCGCCCAGAGAGAGGCGAGGGCGAGGGAGTGCATACACCACACCCAGAGAGGGGCGAGGACGAGGGAGCGCAGACACCACCAGAGAGGGGTGAGAGCGAGGGCATGCAGACACCACCAGAGAGGGGCGAGGGCGAGGGAAAGGGTGAGGACATGCTGAGTGCTCAGACATCTTTGTCTGAGGGGGTATCAGCACCGCATACTGAGCTTAGCATACTGGGGCGCATCATAGACCGAAAGATACGTGAGATAGGAACACACCTACATGAGGAGAACGTGACTATTACGCATCATGTAATAATGCCAACGCATATCCACTTTATTATTGTGGTTAGTAAGCCGTTGCCTATGCACAAGCAGCCATCGGGCAAGATAGTCAGGTGGACATTAAGTGATATCATTAAGGGATTTGAAAAGGGATGCACAAGCTGGTACTACCGTCATCTGGAGGGTGAAAGTATAGAAGAGATCTTTGCTAATCCCACAAAAAGACGAGCAAGAAAGGAACCGCCAATGCTAAGAGCATCCAATGGAATAATGCAGCCTGCGTCTTCTATCTGGAACAACCTGGGATTCAACGACAAGGTGTTGATGACGGATGACCGCCTTCGGAACTGGCAGACGTACTTGTCTTTCAATCCGTATTTCTGGAGGATGAGGGATGTGTATCCACGTTTGTTTGAGCATAGGTTGCACATCAGGGTGGCTGGTGCGGATTATTCGGCATACGGGTGTATGTTCTTGCTGAGGAAGCCGGACAGGGTGCAGGTGATGTGTCACAGGTATAGGATGGATGTGTATGGCAGGCGTGTGACGGATGCTGATGGTAAGTTTATTCCTTATGAGACGACTGAGGAGTTCATGAAGCAACGTGAGGAGTTGCTTGATGCCTGTGAGCAAGGTGCCATCCTCGTTTCTCCTGCCATCAGTAATGGTGAGAGGGCTATTGTGAACGATGCTTTGGAGTTGGGCTATCCTGTCATCAAGTTAGTGAAAGACCCTATTCCTGCGAAGGGTCATCCAGTTGACAGAGACCGCCGGTTCTGTGCTTTAGGTCAGATGCTTGTCTTGGGTCCTTGGGAGATTATGGACAGAAATAATTTCGCATCACGATTTGGTAATGCTGACAGTAAGTATGCTAAGTTCCATAATCTGAATGAGATGGCTGCTGACCTGTGCAAGGAGAACTTGCAAATGACTATCGACAAGAACACGTTGGAGGAATGCAGGTAACAAACGCTTGACAAGAGATTGTGTTACCAAACATATTGCGTCACCTTCCCACGTATTTCTTACCGTTCTTTATAAATATTCTTCCTTTTTCGATTGTAGATAATCTAATGCCATTAATGCTGTAGATAGTGCTGTCGGCTATCTTCTTTTCTTCTGTGACATTAGCGATACCGATAATTTCGTCATCCTCTTCCTCTTCTTGTCCGAAATCTGTTCCGCCGATAGATGCAGAGTCAACAGCATCTGTGGAGCGATACGAAGAGGTGCTTGCCATTACTGGCTGGAGGGTTCCGACCAGTAATGCAATCACCATTCCTATCATGAGAGCAGGTATTGTATAACCTGCTCTCATTCTATTTCTGTTGTTGAGATTCATGATGTTACTTTATGTACATCTTGTGGCTACGAGTTGTACCATTGCTGTAAACCTCGCGCATGATGACCATGCCATGCTTTGGTTTGTTCACTCTGATACCATCTGTTGTGTAGAACTCAGTACGGATAAGTTCTGCACCCTCATCAGTAAACTCGTCCTCTGGAGCATCCTCAATGCCGTCTGTGAAGTAGTAGCGTTCGAGACGGATGTTTGCATCAGATGGAGATTGAGAAGGAGCAACGTATCTTGGCAAGTAGAATGAGAGTGCCTCTTTTCCGTCAGATGCGAGGTTTGCCGTCTGAGTGAAGAAGCCTTCGCCTACCCATATTGTGGCTGTCTCTCCAGCAGCAAGATGCCATGCGTTATCTGTATTATCTTCCCATGAATTTACTGAGTAGAAGCCGCCGTCGCCGTTAGCAGAAGTAGTTCCGTCAGAATACCTCTTGCCATCGTAGTACATCCACAGAGTGTGAGGAATATCCATACGGTATGTGGCAGAAGCAGATGATTCAGAAACGGTAACGGCTGTTTCTGCATCCACCTTCTCGTATGGCTTGTAGTCGCTAACGAGATAAGGGATACCGATTGCGTTCCATCCCATGTCGTCCTTATCTGTGAAGTCAGGGTTGTAATCCGTATTGCCGTTGCCTACGCCATCACGACCACCATTATTATACTGAGTAAGAACGACATCCTTGCTCATACCTTCCTCTGTATAGATGTAGTCGCTCATGCTTACACCCTTGCCTGTGAAACGGAGGAGAACCTCTGTTGCTTCACCTGCATACATGTTGTCGTTAGCGACATAGAGGACGCCATTGTTTGCATCGGTAGCTGTACCTGTGCCGATAGATGTCCAGCATGGAGAACTTTCCTTTGCGAATGCATATTTCCAGTCGCTACGCTTAGAGCTGTCGTAAGTGTATGAGTTTGGAGCATCAGGAGTGATAGAGAGCACTCCGAAGTTGTCGCTTTCTTGATCTGTAACATAACTTGGAGCACCAACACCAATCTGGTTGCCGAGCTTGTACTCATGACGCTTGTCAGCATCGTAAGTGTATGGCTTGTATGCCTCGTAGAACATCTCGTAAGGTATGCTTACTACCGCACCACCCTTTCTGACACGACGCTCAACAGCCACGAATGCACATGTAGCAGGGCGACCATTGCCGTAGAAGTTAGCACCTTCCTGCACAAGCATGAAGCCAGGGTTGTGAGGAGTTGGCTTAACCTCGTGAGTCTTATCAACAGCATCAATTACGAGTGAGTTGCCAGCCATGATGTAAACCACAGAACCATCGTGAGGATAGAAGTGCTTCTTGATGTTGATAATCTTCTGCTCATCGTTAGTGTACTCCTGCTTAGCAGCAACAACGTATCCCGTCTTATCAGCGATTGTTCCATTGTCACCACAGAGGAAGTCATTCTTTGAGTAAGTCTCCTTCTCAGAATCGTATGTACCAATCACCTTCCATGTCTCGAATGCACCACGGTCAATCATGCTTGCATCTGTTACGGCAGTCAAGAGACGTGGGTTGCCGAGGAGGTCACGGTCAGTTGTGTAGTTGACGTATGGACGGAGGTTCTCTGGCAGATAGTGCTTAGGATCATAACCTGCCTGACTCTGATCCACACCATCAATATGTACAGAACCTTCCTCAAGCTGATAGTTGAGGTTCTTGTCCTCAAGAGCGTAGTGAGTCTTCGAGAGGGTCTGGTCTGTCTTAGCATCAGAAGCGTAGTTGACGAGAGATGCATGAACATGGCTTTCAGCCTCTGCTGTTGCATCAGCACCACCGTTGAGAGGTACAGCAACATTTTTGTACTTAGTCTCACCCTCAACCGTCACGTTAACTGCGTATGCATCCTTACCGAGGTTAAGAACAGTGAGAGGGTTAGCACTAATTACTTTATCATCATAGAAGTTGTCACGCATCAGCACCTCATAGATAAGTGCGTTGTCAACATTAGCAACATTCACTCCGCTTGTTCCGATTGTGTTGTCATGAACTATGATGTTCGTGAGAACGATAGGAGTAAGAGTCTTACCTGCAGGAACAGTTGGGTTGATGTCGATAACAGGAGCATCTGTATCACCCTTAGTCACATCGAAACCATCGATGACAGCTGCGATATGATCATCAGCCGGAGTGTCACAGTTAGACACGAATGTCGTAGAAGGTGAAGTGGCAATACCATTGATAGTAGTCTTGTTTGCGCTTGGGTTAGCAACGCCTTCACGGTCGTACTTCATCTGAGTCTCAAACTTAGCAATCTTATCATCCTCGTAAGGGATAACGCCGTTAACAGCATCTGCATGTTCAATCTCTGTGTTGTAAGTAGATGGTATGCTACCATAAACCGTAACACCATTGCGGAGAGTGAGCGTCTCTTCTGTGTCGAGACCCTTGTTCGTCTCACTCGCACCCTTCACGAATACGTAAGCTTCCTTGCCTTGTGCATTACCCTCGTTCACATTGTAAACGGCAGCAATATCAATAGCGTCCTGAATCTTACCCTTGCCGAGAGCATTTTCCCAAGAGTTACCATCACCACTTGTTCCCTTGTTAGGGTCAACATAGATGACACGCTGCAATCCCTTTTCATACTCGTAAGCACCAAGCTCTCTTGCTGTGCCGATAAGTCGGTCTGTGTATGCAGCCTCTTTACCAGTAGTAGTAACGAGAGCGAGGTCATAGATTACGTATTGGTTAGTAGGATTTGCTGGATCAAATGCAACATAGTAGTTTGTTGGTGTGCTGCTATCTGTCTGGTCACCCTTGTTGAGGATACGCAAGCTTGGCAAGAGGTTGAAGTAACGCTTTTCGATGTCCTCATTGAATGGGTCAACGAAGTTAGGACCATTGATAACATCATTATTCTCTGCTACGAGACCAACATTGTAGTTGTTGTTTATGATGTTTTGGTCTTTATAATCCGTAAACTCAATATTGCCACCAGTGTAAGCATTGTTTGCAAATACCACTTCAGTACCAGTAGCGTCAGCAAGAACATACTGAACTCCATAGTTCTTATTGCCTTGAGTATCCTGAGTACCTGTTGGATTGTTCAACCACAAGATAGAGTTGAGGATTTGCGACTCTACAGCACCTGTGTAACTTGCATTCTTGAGTACAACTACACCAGCATTCTCTGCGAAAGTATTGTTGACAGTAGTTGCGTTGTATGCCTCAAGTGGGTTGCCATAGTTAGAATGGAACACACTATTATAAATAAGTGCGTTACCACCCATCTTACCTATATAGACAGCACTACCAGTTAACTTTTCTGCAGTATCTTCACCTACATTGTCACCTTCCTTACCACTACCAAGGACAATCACCTTGCTGATGATAATCTTTGCAGGAGTTGCGACTTCTGTTGATGTGTCTTTTGGAATCTTGAAGAAGTCCGTAGGTGCATTGTTAGGGGATGAAGCGGCTGCATCGTAATCCGCATCAGTTTCGCTTGTACCCTGCTCTCTTGTGTAGTAATGAACTTCATTTGTAATATGGGTAGAAGTAGGGCTGACAGCATATTGATTAGCGTCACCATCAGGATTTTTCGCCATATCTGGGTAATAGATAGCCGAACCGTCAACATTTGCACCTGCATTACTATTGATGAATGTGATACCATCAATCTCAATTGGGAATGTGTTTGTTGTCTTATGTCCTGCATCAAGCCATGCACCATTGTTAAATCCTGCACTCTCTTTGCAATGCTCATTAGTGCCGTAACGCTGGGTAGCATCAGCAATGTACAGCAAGTGGTCTGTATTGGCACTTGTTGACTCCTGCTGACGGATGACTGTTTGATACTTCTCTACATCTTGCTCGAATGGAATCTCTGAACTGTAGCCGCCCTTGATAGTGAGTGAGCTTACACCTTCAAGCTTAGTCTGACCTTGAGGAACGAATGCACTCTCGTTAAGGCCCTTAGTGTCGATGAAGAACGACTGGTAGTTTGTTCCATCAACTTCTACAGTCTTGTAAGGAGCATACTCACCCTCCATGATACGGATTTCCTTCTTATGACCATTACGGCTTGAAAGCAATGTCTCAATAGCACGCTGGAGGTCAGAAGTTGGAGTTTCCCATGTCAAACCATTGGCAAGACCATTCTCTGGGTGTTCCTTCGTAGAAACCCAAAGTACATCGACCTCGTCACCACTTACGAGTGGCACGTGCATGTATTCATACACACCTATATCGATGTATGCCTTCTTCGCCTTAGGGTCAGGCATTGGTGCGATACGATGAAGCACCTGTGGATTACCTTCTTCATCAACTACTGTTGTTGATTGCATATAATATTGATGACCGATAGAAAGATTTCTCTGATACTCTGGGAAGCCTGCTACGTAGTGAGTCATGGTGTAACCACCTACGTTCTTGTAGTCACCAACTTTTTCTATCGTATAACCATTTGTTCCACTAACATTTACAGATCTTGTTGGGGCAGTAGTGTAAGTCTGGAAAGTGACTTTATAGTTTTGAGTTGGGTCACATATCTGCTCCAAACGACCGCTACCATTATCAGTAAGGTTGTTCAGACGAGCAGGACTCCAGTCTGCACTCTCCATGTATCCGTCGATACCAGCACGAAGTGATGGGTTGCGGAAGTTTGGACCTTCAAGAACATCATTCTCACCTGCAATAAGTACGTTACAGTTCTGGTAAGGTAAGACAACTTCACTACCTTCTGGTTTGAAATTGCTCAACTGTAAAGAAGCAAATGTGAATGGTTTATAATCTAACTCACGGAAATCATTTTCGTTATGAGGAGTGAAGCCTACACCATCCTCGTATGCACAGAACCATGCTGACTCTTGGAAGTTAGCATCAAGGTCTGACTGAGAAGCTGGTGCATTGCTATTGTTGAACGATGGACTGTAACTTGTAATACTATTATTGCGTGCATTGACCATAAGCTTAGAAGCAAACTTAAATGCCTCATTGCCCTTTGCAAGCATCGCTTCGTCAACCTCATTACCCCAAGCAACAGTATTGATTAACTGACTGTATTCTGGAGTTTGGATTGTTGCAGGGTTAGAAGGATAAGCTGTTGGGTTCATTGTCTGAACAGCAGGGTACATGAACGCCTTGTTGCGAACGAAGTCACAGTTCACGATATGGAACTGACCTGCTGTACCAACCTGAATAGCACCACCTGCACCACGTGGAACTGCGAATGCAAGAGAAGGATCAGAAACACGGAATGTGAGATGCTTCTGTGGCTCAATGTCGTAAGTGCTTGCTCCACGTGCCTCATTGTTAGCAAAGAGAGTATTGAATACGCTGAGCTGGTGAGTAGCGTGGATTGCACCACCTTCACCTGGGTATTCAACATCGTTTCCATCATTCACGCCCTTATCAATGCCGTATGCAGCGAGGTTTCTCTCAAATGAACTTGCAAAGATGTCGAGTGTACAGTTAGAAGAGATAGCACCGCCATAGCCAGCATTGTTGTTGAGGAACTTACAGTTTGTGATGCTGAATGGAATATCACGATAGCCAACAGCATAGATGCGCTGGTGAACAGGAGAGTAATGAGTGCCAAGCGACGTACCCTTGTTGTAATCATCGCAATAGCGGTTGCCCTCTACGAAGATACCACCACCCTGATAGTAGGTGTAATTGCCATGAGTGTCAAGTGCGTTTTTTTCATAGCCTAAGGCATAACCACCAGAGATAACGAGACCATTGAGACGGATTGTCTGACCTTCCTCGTAGTCCATGTAACCAGCCTTATCGCCAGAAGTTGCGTATGTACCCTTCAACGTCTCTTGTCGAGTATGTCCAATGCTTGGCTTTGGAAGCATACCAACTACATTCTGGTCAGCCACAGCTGTTATGACGTGGTAAACGCCCTTGTCAGTTGTGTTGGTTGTGTTACCAGAAAGGATTGTCTGGTTCTTGAACTCCCAAGGCTCGATGATTGAGTTACCGTTGTTGTCATCGTGCTTGCGACGATCCTGAATGTCCTCTATTGGCCATTCCTGAATAGTCAGGTTTGCAAGAGTCATGCCAGTGATAGACTTGCTGTCATTCTTATCAAGGTTAGTTACATTTGTATTTATACTACCATCAACAACAGTGTTTCCACTATAGGTGTTGAGTGCAGTAGTATTACGCTTCTGATAACGACCATAGTATGAATAAGCTGTCTTTGAATTACCACTGAACGTACATCCACCCTGGCTGTCGAAGCCACCAACGATAGTCACACCTTCTGGAATAACGAATGTGTTAGAGTAAGAGTGAGCATAGTTGTCAGTGATGCTTCGGGTTGGGTAGTAAGTGCCCTTGGCAACAAGAATCTCGAATGGGAGGTTGTTGCCGTGGAATGTATCTACCAATGGGTTGTCATCGCCTTCACGTGATGTTTTAGAACGCAAGCTCTGAACGTAGTCGAGCGCATCCTGCAAGCTCTGCATTGGATAGGCGAATGATGAACCTTCCTGACTATAGTAGTTAGCATCAGTATAGACTGAAGGGTCATTGTAATCCACACCGCCAGAAGAAACATTGTCTTGATTAGCAGCCAACTGCATCATTGCCTGTGCAGCATCCATATCCACATCCTCTGCCTTAGCTACGAATATACGGAGCATCATTTCCTTCTGAGGATAAACCTTGTCGAGAGCACGGGCACCAATCTCTACGTAGCGACGCTCCAAGATGTTAGAGTTGCCTGTACGTGATCTGCCTGTGAAGTCGGTTGGACTTACAGCCATTGAGTTGAGCATCGACTCGTAGAACTGCACTGGCATACCTGTGCGGTTGAGAATAGAGTAGTTAGAGATGCCGTAGTAGCCGAAGCCCATAGGATCGTCGTTTGACGGAATAATTGCAAAGTTCTTCTGAGTACCACTATTGAAATCAATCTTGTCATCTGCTGGCTGTGCGAAGCGTACACCATTTATATTATTAGGGCTTACGCTGAGGTTGTTCGAGCCTGATGCACGAAGATTCTCAATAGCAGAGTAAGAGAATGGATAGAACTCGTTGGTTGATGTGTGATCTTCCCATTCCTTCTCAGGGAAGATGTTACCATATACATCTGCCTGGTCATCACAAGTGTTGTTCCAGAATACAGATGATGCAACACGCACGTTAGGCTTCTCGCTCTCTGTGAACCAGATACCACCACCCTGCTTTGTTGCTGTGTTGTCAACAACAGTAGTAGTGAATACGTGAGGCATACGCCAATCCATCACAGAACCTTCACCTTGTGCTGTGTCCACCGTTGAACCATCAGAAAGCTTTGTGCCATCTTCAAACACGTAGATACCGCCACCATACTCAGCCTTGTTCTCCATCACGAGACATCCGCTGACGATACCCATATCCTTCAATGCAAGTGCACCACCATACTTGGCAGCGTTGTCTGTGAGGATACAGTTGCGGACATGAGCAAACTCGTTTACGATAGCACCACCACCATACTGGTTGATGTTTACTATCTGACTACCTGAGTGACCCTGTGCATTGGCATTACCGCCACTTACGAAGATACCATCAATAACTGCGCGTGAAGAAATGTTGTAGCCATTGACAGCTACATCCTGAACATTAGCACCAGTAATCTTGTCTGACATGTGGAGGAATGCGTCCTCGTTTGTCTGACCATTGTATGAACTGCTCCTTGAGAACAGATTTGCGAGTGTACCAGCAGATTCGAGATCTGTCTTCAAATAAGGCTTGCCGTCACCATCATAAACCCGGTCGGTGAATGTCACTACATGGTAAGTGTAGGCATCATTCTTTTGTGCCTTGTTGTAATAGTATGAGTCGAAGTAAGTAGGATAGCCAAGGACATTGCGGTTGTCAACAGGTGCTTCCTTTGTTCCTGTGTAGAAACCATTGTTGCTGTTTGACCAAGTGCCAGAAGAAGCCACATCGGTATATCCACCCCATACCTCAACACCACGAGGCACGATGATAGACCATACGCGCACGTCCTGATCCGAAGGGTCGGTAGTGCGACAAGCGTAGTAAGTGAAGTGGTCACCCTCAGCATGGAGAGATGCACTCTCTGCCACCTTCACGATTACCTGAGTGTTAGGATGCTCATACTTGTAGCGTCCAGCAGCATCGATAACCTTCTGAAGCTTTGGAGCACAAGCTGCATTCTCAGGGTCAGCGCCCGAAGACATGCCGTAGCCATCAGGTGTGACGTAGTAAACTGCCTGTTGTGGAGCTTGTGCAGTTCCTAAAGTGATGTGTGGAGTAATGCCGTAAGCACCATTGTACTCGTATGCACCAATATCCACTCTACAGTCCTGAATACGGTCGGTATAATCCATATCGAAATCAGGAAGAGTAATGAACTCATGATTAGCACGTTCAAGAGTTTCTGTACCTGCGTTTACACAGTTAATATCTCTCTCGTTTTCAGGATTCTTTTGTTCAATACGATAGTCGTATGTTTCTACAGCGGTAGCATAAGGTAAAACAAATGGATTATAACTCGCAAGTTCTGTATTATAGAATACTTTACTATCTGTAATGGTCACACCATTGGTCATGTTGTAGTTACCTTCACCCGATCCTCCAGCGCACTTCAAATAGCAGTTCACAAATTTTGTTGGAGTATTATTGCTTGCATCTGCTCGATACAAAAGATTCTGATCCTCAGCCGCAATAACGATAGAGTTATACACTGTCAAATCAGCTGTTTCTTTTGAGTTCGTGTAAATGCCAATCGCAGAAGCACCAGTGTTATTCACCATGGTGTTATTGTAGAATCGTGCACTCTCGATGTAAATTCCAGCACCATAGTCACCACCACTTGTTGAAGTGATGTTATTTGCTGCTATTACTGAATTGAAAAGTTCACCCTGAATCATATAGATACCACCACCGAAATTCTCTTTTGAACATGATGACTGATTGTCGAGGAGATAACAGTTCTCCACAATACCACCATCACAATAGATACCTGCACCACGTCCAGCACTTGCAGCAGTATAGTTTGCAAGATAATTCTTACGAACAATACAGTTGCGAAGTACTATGTTCTCATAAATGGCTGCACCGCCACCGCCCCAGCGACGACCATTGCCAGAACCTTCTACACCATGCATGAATCCATTTTGCAAAGTGAATCCATCCCATTCTGCACCTTCATATACCACACGGTCACGTGGTTCGTTTGAGTCATCTGCCATTGTAACCTGACACTCGCGAGGTTGTGCAAGAACGTTGGTCATGTGCTTCCCTTCCTTGTTGTCGGCAGTAACACGGTCTGTATTTGTCTGAAGAATTGTTTCGAAATCCAGATAGTTAAGGTGTGCAGCCTGATTCTCTAAGGACATAGCAATACCCGAACTCAACTGAGGATGACGTTCGTCCATACCTGGGTCACCTTTTGCAGGGAATGCACCATACACCTTTACGTGGTTACGAATGAGATAACCTGTGCCTTCTGCATTGTCTCCTGTTTCATCACCACCATCAAGCTTTGTATAAATACCAGCACCTACATACACACTTACCTCTGGCTGCTCTGCAGTTGGGGTGAAATCATAATATGTACGGGTGGTAGTTTTACTGTTACCTCCATAATGCTCTGCATCAGTGACTTGACGTATTACTGACACGTTCTGCATTGCATTGTATGCATTATTGACAGCATACTGAAGACCGTTTACGTTTGTAGGAACGTGGTTCGTTACTTTATATTGTTTGTATGTAGTAACTACAGTTGCCTTCCACTTTGAATCGCCCCATTCTGTACCTGCAAGACCAAGGTCTTTGTCTGAGCCTCCATAGTAGTTCCATGTGGCATTAGCAGAACGTGCAAGAGTACCTGGCTTGATATACAGATTATTCTTGCCATCTCCATCAGCAACAACCCACCATGTTGCATTCTTGCCATTGATGTCAGCTATGAGCTTTACCGTACCGGCATTAGCGGTTGTCTGTGATGTTGCAATATAGTAAACAAACTTATTACGAGTCTTATTATAAATGAAGTACTTGTCTTCTGTTCCTGTAGCGATAAGCGCGAACTCATCAGCGCTACCAACTTCTGTAGTACGCTTCATAACCTCGTCACCAGCAGCTGCTGTGTAAGCATAGTTACCGCCACCATTAGAACCGAACTTGTATGTTATCTTTGTAGGTGAATTCTTGAAGTCCTCTATACTGTGATAGACGTGCAACTTCATTGGATCGGTAAGCTTTGTTTCTGCTGCTACACTTTCACCTTCTGTGGCATTGCTTTCATACGCCTGTTCTATGTACTGAGCAGGTGTCTCATCGTATGCAGGAGTGAAAGTCCAAGCAGTTGGACCACTGGTAACAAGAGCTAAGTTGCTACCATTGATATTGATGTATCGTGAGTTGTAGTAGATTGTGTAACCACCACCACTTGATGCCAACGTAAGATTTGTTGCTGTGTTTGTGGTTGAAAGGTTTCTGTTTTTGTTGTTACCAGATACGGTGAGATAAGAATTTGTACCATTTGCCTTCAAACTTCTTGCACCTGCACCCATGCCTGTGGCAGTAGTCACTCCACCTACCGACCAAACTGTTGCAGCAGCCTGGTTTTGAGTAAGCTTTGGAGTGGTTCCATCAAGATACATATAGTAGTTTCCACTCTTGATGTAGAAACCTGAGAATGTCTGTGTACCTGGATGTGCAGGGTCGGTAACAGAAACGAATGTTGCGTTTGACACAGCTTCTGTAGTACCAGAATACTGTGCATTACCGTTGATTGCATACATCCATGAATTACCGTCAAGGTAGTGGTATTCGTTACCTACCTTGATATAGAGACCCTTATCCTCTTCGTTTTTATTATAAGTGATAGTCTCGTGACCTTCCGTACCAGTAACCACACGGTCGTATGTCTGCATGCGTGTTCCTGGTACATCAGGTGCTGATTCAGGATTAATATAGTCACGCACATAGATAACGCTACCGTAAGGCTTCTGACCGTCAACGTATGCATTCTCGCCTTCCTCTTGTCGGCTTGCGAGGTGGCTTTCCACGGCACCAATATCTGGCAGACCGCCGAAGTCACGCAATACAACCGTTGTGATGTCGGTTCCCCATGTGGTGTGGGCATCGGTGAACGAAGCGTTGTTCACGATAGGGTTGTTGTTGTGTGGCTCGAACGAAGTGGCACGACCATAATATGTGTTGTCACCACCGATTGTGATACCCGAGTTCTTTGTTGGGTTCACGAAACGAGGATAGCCTTGACCAGTGCCATCGATGAACGCATATTGAAGGTTGTACTGCCACTGGTTGTCGGTGTCGTTACCTCCGAACTGCGAAGCGAACGATGCTGAGTTCGCATCGAACATACAGCGGCTACCTGTAGCATTTGCTGTTGTGCCGGCAAATGCAGGAAGAGCGAAGTCTATACCACCACCGGCATCAGTATTTGTGTCGTTCTTCGCTGTGTTGAAGTTGCCGTAGAAGATGGAGTTGTCCCATGTGTTCTTGGCATTGCTTCCGTCCATATACGACGCATAACCCACGTTGCGAAGCACATCGCAATGGTTGAATGCGAGGCTCGAAGTGCCTGTGTTATAGATGATACCGTTGAGGTTTGTTGATGTGTTGTTGTGGAAGATACAGTTCTCGAAGTCTGCAGATGCATCATCGGCATAGACCGCCACACCCTTCTCGCCCTGACAGTTGGCAATGAGGATGTTCTTGAATGTGATGCCCGAACCACCCTTTATGGTGATAGCAGCACCATTGAAGTCTGTATTTGTCAGTTTGTCTGACGATGCGTTGACGTTGCGAATCTGGAAACCGTCAAGGGTTACATTTGATGCATTGTTGAGCGTGATGAGGTGAGCGACATTATACTCAAACTCATTGTCGGTCACATCACCTGTGATGATGGTTGGGTACTGAAGAGGATTGCGTTGAGAGAGGTCCGTGTCTTCTGACTCCTCAGAGTAGCCGCCAAGGATAGTGACGTTGGAAGGAATGTCGATAGAACTTGTACGGATACGACCTGTTGCGTATGAGTTAGTGTTGTTAACGACACCCTCTTTCACATGAACATAGACTTGCTTGTCAGAGAATGTTGATGTATGTTTATTTATGTATTCCAAAACATTAGCAAGGAAACGAGTTGGAGTTGTCCAGCTTTCTCCCTTATGACCTTCAATTTTTTGTTCCTCACCTGTATAAATATAGCTTGGATCAACGAAGATGTCAATTCTACTTCCCGTTGTCAGCATACCGAGGGTTGCAGTATTAACCTCTGGCGAGCAATATGAGCCAAGCGTACAGCGAGGGTTGTACTGATGACCATCGATGTCATAGCTGACAGGAGGAGCAGGAGTTTCGCCCTCATGGTCGAGGTCGATTGTGTAGATACCGGCATGGCGAAGAGCTGACTCTGCGTAGATGTGCCAGTCGGATGCTGCTGTTGTGTAACCAGCTGTTGCAGATGGATTATTGAAGATAGGATGTCCAAGCTCACGATTCTCTGAGCCTGTGTTGTTCTCACAAAGAGGAGTCACACCCTGACGAGCTGTGCCGCTCCAGTCGGCAAGCTCTGCATAGGAGAGTGCGTTGTAGCGGAACTTATGCTTTGGCAATGAGTTGCTTGAACGTGATGTGGCATACTGCACCTGCGGGAGGTCTGGCTCCTTGCGTGCATTGCCCCATATCACACAGTTGCCTATGTTAGAATAGTCATAGCAGAACACGCCACCTGTCTGACCATTCTCGACACCGTTGGAGTTGACGCCCGAACCGTTTGTCTTGTTGGCTACGATAGTGAGGTTGGCAAGTCCACCGCCACGATAGAGATAGACACCACCGCCTTCGTTGGTAGAGGTGTTGTTATGGATGAGTGTAGAGTTGGAAGCAAGGTGATTCTTGTTTGTTTCGTTGTTCACCTTGAATGCCATACCGCCACCCATTCTGCCCACGCAGTTGTTGATGACTGACTGAGTGACGATGCAATAGTAAGGGCTTGCAGCCTCAGCGCTTTCGGCACAGATACCACCACCATAGCCGAAGTCGATACCTACGCCAAGTGCCTGACACTTTCTGACTGTAGTGTGGCGAACCTCACCACCACCGTCCATGTAGATTCCGCCACCATCGCAGCTGGCATCGCAATTCTCAACTATACAGTTCTCAACGTATGAGTTGGCAACCATGTAGATACCACCACCGTAAGCATTGTGGCTACGTGAGCTGATGTTGGTGTTGAAGGCATGACCACCTGTAACGGTACAGCCTTCAAGTCGTGCCACCTTATTAAGAGGATTGGCACGGTCGCCAGTGAAACCGTTCATTGCGAACCATACCACATGGTAGCAGTTCTCATAGAAACTTATCTTGAACTTACCATCAGTGAATGTGAAGGTAGGATCACTCTTCAAACTACCCGACAGGATTGTCTTGTTGGTGTACTGACCATTAGCATCTTTTGCACGAGCTTCTGCCGTTGTCTCTGTACCTGCGAAGCCACCACGCACGGTGATGCCCTCAGGAATCTTGAATGCCATGTTGAGCTGGTTAACACCCGAACTCTCCGTACTCTCAGTAGGAGTGTAAGTACCGGCTGCCACCCACACTTCACCATCAATGCCATTAGCCACGAGGTCGTTGATGGCATCCTGTATGTTCTTCTTGGCACTCGACCATGAAGAACCGTCATTCTTGTAATTGCCGTCTGCTTTCACATAGCGTATCTTCGACTGCGCCATCGCTGCAGTAGCCACAGCAAGAATCATCGCGAGTATATAAAATCTTCTTTTCATACTAAAAGAATTTATTTAAGAAATTATATAGAATGTTACTTATATGATTCCGACTTCGTCCCAGTCTTTTAGACGCTAAAATTTTCTGCAATTATTCTGCAATGTTTCTACAATTATTGAAGCTAAATTGAAGTTTAATTGAAGATAATTTTAGGGAGGAACGACCGTCCTTTATATAATCCATAGCGCAGAAGGCGCGTAGGGCAAATCCTATATAATTAGCATTATTTTATATTATATATAATGTGTAATCCTATTCAACACCTTTCTTGATGTTTGCCTTCAACCACGAAGTCCATCCGTTCTCAACGGAAGGGGCGAAGAGAACATCCTGTGTACTTCCCTCTCCTACCGTGATGCTGTAAGTCGGATTGGCAAACTGTGGCAGATAGAACACCTGACGACCGTTGTACATTGTTCCAGGAGTGATAGCATCGCTGAATGTCACCTTATCGGAAGCAGTCGTGTTCTCAGTTGGTTTGAACATGAAGAGACCCGATGTTGGCACATTGTTCACACTCACACTACCCGACACAGCAGGTTTGCAGTTCCACTGCACATCAACCTTTGCAGCCGTATGGTAGAGAATCAGATCCACAAACATTGGGTTTGCACTCAAGTTTGTCACCGTTCCCTGATAACCTGTGCTGAGATATGGAGTCGAGTACAGATTCTTCAACGCATCTTGCGATGAAGAAGCGAATGTCGCACCTTGAACTGCAGCATCGCCACCAGTAGAGCTACTAACCGCAATACTTGGCAATGTAGCTGGCACTGCTTTGCTTGAATATGCGTAAGCATAAACATTTATCGATGATGTTGCAACTGGTGCAATTTCTATCGCTACAGCCTTGTCAAAAGTCAGGATGTTGCCATTCTCAACCCAATTACCGTCTGTAGGTACTGTCAGGTTTGTAATGTTGTATATCTTGTCATCAACACATGTAATCAATGCCACCTTATCTGGATTGTCAAGATTACTATCCACACCTGGGTCGCCTTGATTTGCGCGTGTCTGCATGATTGTGTTGCCCAACTTCCAATCCTTGTCAACAGAGAGCTTGACATTCAACTTACCTCTTTGAAGAGCAGTCTTTGAATATCTATAATAGTAACCTCCTAAAAACTCGTCTTTAGGATTCATTGTTATATAATACGATTTGTCACTTCCATCTGCTGGAAGCAATTCGCAATACCATTTCTGTGTGCCGCTGAACTCCTTTGTATTAGGCAACATAAAGAATATGACTATTGAATTGTCTGCTCCCGAAGGAGTGATGCCAGTTCCGTCTTCTGGTCCGAGAGCAATCGCGTATTCCTCGTTACGTTCTCCAACTGCATCTTCCGAATCAGCAATAGTCAACTTTGGAGAGTATTTTTCATCTACAAAACTATTGAGCAAGTCAACATGCCTGCTGTAATTAGGAGCTTTGCCATCTGCTCTGAACACACGGAATTTATTGAACGCAACTCCTGTTGGAAGACCTTTGATAGTAACCCTTATTGCTGCACCGAGATGTTGGTAGGCAAAGTGAGCATAATCCTCTGTAACAATATCAGCATTTGCTGCCTGATAGTCATATTTACCAAGGTTTTCTGTCGAATTGTTTTCGACCATACGCTGACCCTCGAAACTCATTGTGATGTCCTCCAGCGGTTGTTGCATAGAAACATTGAAATGACTGAACGAGTAATATTCGTATGAAGTGTCGAGCTTGAAACCAGAACCCTTGAACTGAGCTGTATGACCATCGTTATCAAGACCTACTACTCTAAAGTTCGTGATGCCGATGTTTTGGTCACCCCCCTTATATGAATATACACCGAGAATGTCATCCATTGACCAATGGAACTTAAGAGTTGTTTCATCATTAGGATTCTTCTCAACAACCGAACGGGTTGAGAACTCTTCGTCAACAGCAATAAACACTGGCGAAGAACCGTCAATACCAGTCTTCTCTTGAGTGCCACCCTGTTGAACACTCTCCTCAGACGAACATGAGAAGAATGTAACCATAAGCGAGATTAAATATACGTACTTTTTCATGTTCTTCTTAATTAAAATTTCCAGTTTATGAAATCGTCACCTTGTACTGCTGATTGAAAATCAAAACCTCGGATTTTGGCATCATTCTCTTCTCCTCCATCTTTGTAATCATCTTCTTCACCTTCAATTAAAGGCGAGGTCAGTATAAAAGCAGTCACTCGCGCTTCCTTTACTCGGATGTCGGGTTTGACATACTTTCGTCTTATTATATCCATATTTATTTTCATGATTTTTGTCGTTTTGTAACCTGTTGTAGTTTAGTTTTTCTGTCCTGTAAATAAAGTTATTTATTAGTTTGTTTGTTAGTTCCAAAAATAAAAAGCTTAGGTAACTATATACTATTTGGCATCGTGTTATTTAAGACTGCGTCTTTAGTTGTTTTGGACGCATCGCTCTCATCGTTGCGATTCCTTTAATAATAAACAATCAAAAGAGCACGCTTCTTTGAAGAAATTTTCTGCAATTATTCTGCAATGTTTCTACAATTATTGAAGTCACATTGAAGCTAAATTGAAGAGAATTTAAGGGAGAAACGACCGTCCTAAAACATAAGTACAGAAGGCACATATCCCAAATTCTATATAACTGTCAAAGCTTATTATCATAGATAATAGTCCACAAATGTAAGTAATTTTTACTTAACAAATTATAATTTTTAATAATATTTTCGTTTTTGCTCAATATTGGGGAGGGTGAGCAACGATTTGGTAACTGCATGTTGCATAATGAACACATTCTCGCATGCAGAGACGCAGAGGTAACAGAGGTTATTATTTATGAGAACATCATCTATTATTACAACCATTAATGCTCTATGACGATGCGTATCAAGCATTATAAAGCATGGCGCCAGTGCCAAGAGAGGGAACTGTGGTACCAAAGGGAGGAAACGGCAGTTTCTACGCGAAGGCACTATGGTTCCCTCTCATGGCACTGGCACATACGTTATAGAGGGTGCATACCAAACATAATAGATGATTCGTGCAATACTCTCTTTTACTCATCACTCTACACGGAGGCACTCTAAACGATATGATTATCAATATGTTGAGGGCGTGTAGAGTCATTCGCACTCTACACGCACTCTACACGGACGTTACACTCTGTATTTCAACGCCTTACACCCATGTCGTGTAGAGTGATGAGTGTTTTTAAACCAAATAGTATATTGATGTCAAATACTACATATATGTTAGTAAGAAAACAGGTATATCCATATAGTAGTTTGTAGTTACAAACTTTTATAATCATAACTACATTCTCTCCTGTTTGTAACTACAATTTTTTTGTACAATCTACCATATAATACACTATAGTATCTGTATCAGTTGTCAAATAATACTTTACAACTGAATTTACATCTAACTCTTTATCTTTTAACACAAAAGTTATGTGTATATTGGCATTAAGTAATGAGGTCCCAAAAAGTTCTGCAATCTGTGTCTGATGATTATTGCACAAAAAAGACATTAAACTCCATATTTTTCTCAGCATTTATAACATCTCTTTCAATAATTATCAATATCTTTGCACATCGTTCTTTGAATTATTGCAGAATTATCCAGATATGAATACGTTTATAATATGGAAAATTCGTATCGAACAAGTATCATAAACAACGAACGGTCAGCAGACTGGACGAGCTCGCAAGTTGTGAATAGCTGACAAATTCGTATCGAACAAGTATCATAAACAACACGGGCGAGGTTGATTACACCCTGACCGCCGTTGTGAATAGCTGACAAATTCGTATCGAACAAGTATCATAAACAACATTTTCTTGCAGTTTTGCCTCAGCATGTGAGTTGTGAATAGCTGACAAATTCGTATCGAACAAGTATCATAAACAACAACGGTCAGCAGACAGGTAGAGCACGTAAGTTGTGAATAGCTGACAAATTCGTATCGAACAAGTATCATAAACAACCCCATCCGACATTCAGATGCCGATAGTGTTGTTGTGAATAGCTGACAAATTCGTATCGAACAAGTATCATAAACAACTGGCAGAGCCAATCATCTGACCTACTGATGTTGTGAATAGCTGACAAATTCGTATCGAACAAGTATCATAAACAACATCAATGCTCAGACAAAGAAGACCGAGGAAGTTGTGAATAGCTGACAAATTCGTATCGAACAAGTATCATAAACAACAAGTTTGCCTTCGAAGATAAGCTTCCCAACGTTGTGAATAGCTGACAAATTCGTATCGAACAAGTATCATAAACAACGAACACCCCAATCCTTTTTCATTTCATCAAGTTGTGAATAGCTGACAAATTCGTATCGAACAAGTATCATAAACAACTCAAAGACTTGAACGTCGCCTTCAAACCTGGTTGTGAATAGCTGACAAATTCGTATCGAACAAGTATCATAAACAACAGAGGGGAGAGGGCGAACGACACCCCCGAGTTGTGAATAGCTGACAAATTCGTATCGAACAAGTATCATAAACAACCTTTCATAGTTGTAAATGTGTTAGAGAGTGTTGTGAATAGCTGACAAATTCGTATCGAACAAGTATCATAAACAACGTTCTCCCGAGGTAACATTGCATGACGAGCGTTGTGAATAGCTGACAAATTCGTATCGAACAAGTATCATAAACAACTGAATATCTACAAATGTATGATATTCAGTGATATAGAATGATACTTAGAAAAAGAAAAATAGCTGTATGATACTTTAAAATCCCGTCGAAAGGCGGGATTTTTTATTTAGAATAATTCTAATTGCTGTCCTGGTGCATTAGGCATCTGTGCTTTCTTTCCATAGAAAAGTTCTATTCCACCAAACTGCTTATCTGTAATACACAACATGCCGACTTTCCCATATTCGGGAAGGAATGAACGCACTCGTTTTGCATGAACTTCCATGTTTTCCTTACTTGCACAATGACGGACGTAGATGGAGAACTGAAACATGGTGAAACCATCTCGCTGTAAATTCTTGCGAAAGTCAGCATAGGCTTTCTTGTTTTTCTTTGTTTCGGTGGGAAGGTCAAAAAACACAAGTATCCACATAACACGATATTCACTAAAACGAGTCAGGTCAAACAGCATACACTTTTATTCCATATAAGGATAACTAATCTGTCTGATGTCACCACGATAACAACGATATAAAGATGATGCTGTCTGTCCTGCAGCAATCATCAAAGGACTTCGCTTACCATCTATCACAACATCAAGTACAGGAATCTGCAATAGTTCTGCTTTTATATTCACCGTCAGTTCTGAGTAATCACTATATTTATGCATTATATTGATTACAAGTTCATCCACATACGGACGATATGGCTCCATTATATCATCTGCCAGACAATACGCATTGTACCTGTTATGGTGATGGATGCCCAATGTAGGCAGCAATCCACTTGCCACAAGCGCACGTGCAACAACTGCACGAAGTATGGCATAACCATAATTCAGGAGATTGTTAGGCGGTTCACCCTCACGACCTCTGACAAAATCGGGTATTTGTGGAAATAAATACCGCCAATAAAAAGCAGCTGCCCTTGCCTCAACATTCTCCGTATCTCCACTCTTCACACTATTTGCCCATACCAACATACATCTGCACTCTGTGCTTGTGTAACGCCTAATAACACTTTGCTGATTTATGACCTTCTGCCTTACCGTCTGTGCCCATAGCTGCTTTCGCAAAGGTAAAGATGCATCTATTTGGTCACGAAACCTTTCGCTCTGCAATGTGTTGCACGATAGTGGCATCATCAACCCCATTGGCATATTCTGCATGTTACATGAGATTACGGCACAGTTGTTTTCAACTAATGCAGACATTGCCCCACTTGTTACGGTTATCTGCTTATGGTCAAGAACGACCACCCCAATGTCTTCTATCGGGATGGTACGTTCTGCCAATTTACGTAGTTCTTCTGCATCCTCTGCTTTATCATCAATCTTTGCCGTTCGTATTACGAGTTGAGCATTGCGTAAAGACAGATATGCAGGATTGCCGAAATATAGGGTTTTCTTAATCATTGTTTTTACTATTCACCAACAGAAACTATTTGTCCAATATGATTGACACGTACTTTAACAATATCGACTAATGTCATAATGTTGGTTATTCGTTTCCACGTTACGTGCTTCAATTCGGACACATCGTTTAGCATAGTCTCAAGATGGTGTCTGAACCAATAGTCATTTGATGCAAACTTTTGTACCCTATACAGATTAGGACTTATCAGATTATAGTTGTCGGGATTGAGCAAATCAATTTCATGTGGGTCGAATCCTGTTTGTGGATTAGGGAACACTACGTATTCATTTTGTTTGAGCGTGAACAGGAACTCCCATCCTTCTTCTTTCTTATAATCCTTTTCTACAACGGGATAACCTAATGCAGCACGTGCTGTAGCTTCGTAGAAAGAAACGATGTGCTCATGCAGCTTACCCTTGCTGTCCTTGAACACGGCAAGGTGATGGTTGTTACCAGTATTGACAAAATCGACAGGTTGAGCATTGCCCTTATCGTCCAAAATCTCATTGCCATGATGATCTTTCTTTGTACGGAGAGCAGTAGCATTAGCTATACCTGATATTGTTACACTTTTGATACAGATTCCTGCTTTCTCGTTCAGCCAGATAGGGTTTTCATCAAGATTAGTGAATGCCTTGGAAGCATCGCCACCATATTCATCAAGACGTGCCTGTAGAATCCTGCGTACTCCCATATCAATTACCTTATCTATCTTCAAGTCTTTGTCTATTGGCTTGCGTATCGGATAGATTGTCTCAAATTCAACAGTCTTCACTTTTGAAGGCACGCATAGCGTATGCAGTTCATTTAGGTATATTGGATTCTTTTCCAGAGAATTCTTTCCTGTAAATGCTTTCTTGGCATCTCCTCCATACTCCGAAAGGCGCAACAACAGGGCATCACGATATGCTTTCTTGGCAACTTTCATGATGATTTCTGATGTGCAACCTGCTCCGACCTTGACTTCCTTTGTCACGTACCTTCTCATACTGCCGTATATTGTTTCGTTGTGCAATGAGCCTCTCGGAGTAAGCTGTACCTTCTTATTGTTTCCACCTTTGCATTTAGTCTTATTGACATTACGTGTGACAACCTTGTTCTTCGATTTTATTGATACAAGGATTTCCTCGAGTTGATGCTTGGCTGCAGCACGGAACTCGTCAAGTGGCATTGGTGGATTGAAACGAAGGCGTCCATTGTCATCTCTGTACATAGTAGTTTTCTCTATTGCATAGGCAACACTTGATTTGTCGGTACGCGAACTCATGTTATTGAGGTAATTGACAATGTTGCGTGTTGTGAATGCAATTGTAAGAGCATCCATCGCGTGATGACGGTGGTCGTTACGCTTTGTCCAATCTTTGATGCGATAAATGTCCCGACCATCTTTGTCCTTGTAGCTTTCCGTCATTCCCAAAGCATCATATTTGCCCCAGTTGAGTTCCTGCATTACATTGACAAGTTGCCAATCTTCACGCAGACGATCTGTTATTGAACCAATGGTAGGTACGACAAAGCGAACCATCTGCTCGAGTATTTCACGTGCCTTCTTTGCAATGTACTGCGAATTACGAAGGTCACGTTCTATGTTTCCTTCAGGAATGTCGCACTCTTTCATCAACAGTTTATCATGCTTGGCTTTGGAAATGACACCATCCTTCAAGAGTGCGTCAACTCTGTTCTTATACTGCTTGACCTCTTCGTTGGCGTACTTGCCACATACATAGTCGTATGCCGTAGAACTACCTTTTTCGATATTGGCAGCACGTGCTTCCAATGTCTTGTTTGAGAATGAGTTATCGACCAATCTTGCTTGTGGAATTATATGCTCGATGTCAAACTCCTTGCTGAAAAGTTTTTCCTTAGGAATATAAGTATTGGTATAGAGTGTCTTGAATCCGTTTGACTCCAATTCCAAATACAGGCGGTATCGTATCAAGTCGTTTTTGCTGACATGCTGTATACCAAACTCTGTTTGTAGTATGTTCTTGTAATTCTCATACAGCTTATTAGCTTTGTTGATGTCCTGAGTGAGCCGCTCACGTTCTTTGGCATTCATCTTCAACTCGCGAGCAAGTTCTATGCGTATTTCATCAGGGCGACCATACGTTTCGGAAATGGCATTGACGACATTTATCATCTGGTTGAGAATCTTCTCAACAACAGGATTGCGAAGGCTGTTTCTTGGCAGTTGTTCCAATTTGTCAACAAGTACCTTACTCTCAATCTCTTCCTTGGTGAGAGATGCTTTAGAATGTCTGTAACCTGCATATTCGCAAGCCAAACTGTACTCGTTGCCAGCTTTCATGTATGGCAATATCTTACGAATAGCTTTGGCACTGAGATTACCATAATCGTCTGCAAAAGTAACACTTGCCAACACTTGTGCGCAAGATTGTTCCATTCCTGTCAGTTCCTTTATCTTCGTAATAAGATTCTCCGTTCCTGTCTTGGAATTGTCTCCCTCAAATGAATACAGCAAGTGCCACAATCTGTATGCTGGTTGAGTATAGAAATCCTTGCCTTCTGCTTCGGCATTGAAATGAAGGAAATCTGTTTTATACCCTAAAGCAGAGAATACTGATTGTACATAGTTGTTTGATTCTTCGGCAGTTGCTTTGCTTAGGTCAATTCCACGGTGACCTGTCATTACGGCAATGTTGACACATGCTTGCATAATAGATGCCATTGTGCGATTGCCATCTATCTCTTTGTAGTTCAAATACAATCCTTTGGTACGATTGAACAGGATCTTTAAGGCTTCGTTCTTTGACAACTTCTCTTTAACAGAAAGTTCCATGAATAACAATTCTTTTTCTTCCTGTTCCAATGGTCTTAATTCGCCTGTTATGGTGTCAATTACAGAGAGGTTGTTCAGAATCTGCCAAATCTTGAACTCTTGGAAAAGCAAGGACGATTTTGGACACACCTTCAATCCAACTCTCTTTGTCTTCTGCTTTCCTTCTACTGTGTATGTAACAATACGGTTTTCAAACTCACAGATGTCGAGCATCGATTTCTTACTCTTCAAAGGTCTTTGATAGAAAATCACAATGTCTCTAATCTCTTTCTTCAACTCATCCGTCAATTCGGGATGAAATGAGGCTTGACATTGCCAGATACGTTCAAATTCGTCAAGATAATCCTGTCTGTAGAATGGCTTATTCTTTAGACTCTCGTTAGGATTCTCTTCAATCATCTTCATCAGGTATTGACCTACCGTCTGATTGTTGAAAGACAATTCCTTACTTCTGTCGCTTATGGCACCAAGATAACCGCTGGAATTGTTGATAGCACCATTCAAATCAGCAATAACGAAAGCAAGTTCTTCTTTAGACAATGCTTTTTGTACGGATTCTGCTCTCCACTTGTATGCCTGCAAACGCTTGTCCTTCTCTTTGTTCTCTGCAATATAGATTCCGTATTTTTTAAGGAAAGTCTTGGTTGTTACCGTCTTTGTCTTTCCATCTAACTGCTTTTTGAAGTCATCGGTAAGAATGTCTGGGTGGAAAGTACTCTGGAAGTTCCAGACACGATTGAACTCATTCTTCAAGTCAGAGCGATAAAAGTCTGGAACATATTTCTTTCCTGATTTCATCAATTGGTAAACGTACTGTCCTGGGGTGAGATTGGATTCATTGAGTTCCTTTGCAACGCTCATCCCGTCAATTAATTGTCCTTCTTCTGTTGATGATGCTTTACGAGAACTCTTGTAGCCTCTTTTCTTATTTATCATCAGCAACACTCTGGCAAATTCATCTAATTCAACACGCTCTGTAACACACTTTGCCCTCAAGCGATAAGTTTGGAATGTAGATGAATTTCCTTCTTCACAAAGCACAGTATCGTCTGTGATTATTGAATGCTCCTTCAAAGTTTCAATAAGGTTTTCTCTTCTCATCTTGTAACGATGAAGATTGAGGCGCATTCCATGCTTCAAATTACGGTCAGCATTTGTAGTTATGCTTTTACCCTTCTCAAAATTACCTTGTTCGTCAACGGTCAGAGGCACAACTCTAACTCCTAATTTCACTATGGACGATTTCTCATCTGCATTTTCTGCTTCATTGACTAAAGCCCATCCAATACTGGTTGTGCCTAAGTCTAATCCAAGAATTTTTCTCATATATTGTTATTTTTTTGTCAGTTTCTTTGGTTGTTAATAAAAAAGAGTATATCTTTGCAATCGAATTTGTAGCTATTCACAATAAGGATTATTCCGTTGTGAAAACATTTAGGTTCCGCCTCTCGTCCTTAACGGGAGGCATTTTTATTTCCGTTTCTACTTCACCCGATTAATTCTTTTACACTTTACACACTATAAATCGACTCTATCCATACTTCATATCATCATGATAAATGGAGGTTTGATAAATTTCTTCGCAAAGATAATGATTCGTTGCTAATTTTTTCTTTGCAGTAGAGATTTATTTTGTGTTTATCATTTACTTTTATTGTGCTTTCTCCGATTTTGTGGAGAAATGCACATACGGCTGAGACAAGCGAGTGCTTATCTCAGCCGTATTGAGTTTATTATATGGGAATGTGGTAATCAGAGGTCTTCACCATTGGCACGATTGTATTCGTTGTCATAGAATATGGAGATGTAGTATTTGCCATAGACCTCGTTGATTCTGAACCACACACTTTTTTTGACAATATGGTCTGTAGTTATGGCAATGGCTTCGAGTTGTGCCTGATTCTTAATCTCTTCTGTAGGGTTGGCTATCTGTTCTTCTGAATATCGCTGCAATAGTTTGGTTTTCACTTTGTTCTGCATGGCGAGTGTGTCCATCTTCGTTAAGTCTGGATTCTGGAAGTATGCTGCTTCGTATGTCTTGTGATGGACGAGCATTTCGTATGAGATGTCTTCGCTTTCGGGGATGGAGTAATTGTCCAAATGGACATAGCGTTCGTTTTTCTCGAATTGGCTGACAAGTCTGTTGAATCGTATCTTGATGTCTGCTTCATCCATTGGATTGGCATCGTTCACCATGATTCGACACACCTTATTATTGTTTGTTCCTATGTAGATGTTAACTTGTGTTCCGTTGAACTCACCTTCAAAGAACTCTGTGTCGAGTGCTTTTTTAGGTGTGTATCCTTTTGCAATGAGTTTTTGACGCATCACTGACTTGAAACCGTCAACTGGGATTCCGAGGAATGTGGTTACATCTTTTTGTGCATTTGCCATAGTGGAGGCAAGGAACAGCAGCACAAGTGCGATAATGTTTCTAATCTTCATAAGTATTTTGGTTTTGGTAGGTGTCGCTTATATCCTTTGCTTTCTGTACTATCATGTCGCATAGCTTCTGGGGGTGCAACACCTTTAATTGATTACCGTAACGGAGCAGTTCGTTGGCAAAATCGGTGGTGACACACATGTAGTAACGGAATACCAATGGTTTTATCTCTTTCTGGGAGTGATGGAGTGGCAATGTGCGCAGGTATTTGGCACTCGTCTCATTGGCCTGGATAAGTATCTTTTCGGGTTGTGAGCCGTCATCGTACACTCCATACAAGCGACTCAGACGCTCGTCAACTCCTGTTAAGAATCTCCTGCTAAAGGGGGTTTTGGTGATTTCAATGGACAGGATACGGTCAAGAGCGAATATTCGTGTCTTGTGGTTTTCCTGCTTCTTTGCTACAAGATACCACCTGCGTTTGTCTGCCTTGATGCAACATGGTATCAGCGAGTAGGTTCGCTTGTCATCATCGACGAATTTCTGATACTCCATAACGATGCATCTGCGTTTTTTGAGTGCTTCGCCTATGGCGGCAAGATAACGTGTGCCATTTGCAAAATTCTCTGTATGAATCTGTTTGCCAAGAGAACGGAAGAGAGTATAGAAATCAATATTCTGCAGATGTTCAAGCAAACTGTTCTGAATATTCTGTTTATAGAGTGCTGAGGGGTTCTCTATGTAATACCCCTTGCCTTGCTTGTATGGTATGTTCACATCGAAGAGTTCCTGTATGGTCACGAGATAGTTGCGGAACGTGTTGCGTTCTATCTCCATCTTGTTGCTGTCATCTCGCCTCACCCATTCGGCATTTATCTCGGAAAGTGTTATCGGACCTTTCCTATTAATGAGTGATGTGAGCCAAAACAACATGCGTATTTTCTGTGTTGTGTTCATAATTATACAATCATTATGTAAGTAGGTAATCAAAATTTATTCTGAGCATTTACTTATTTTTGGGCAGTTATATAGAATTTGGCATATGTGTTATTAAGACTGCGTCTTTATTTGTTTTGGGCGCTTCGCTCTCATCGTTGCGATTCCTCTGATAATTAACAATCAAAAGAGCACGCTTCTACAGAAGAAATTTTCTGCAATTATTCTGCAATGTTTCTACAATGTTTCTACAATTATTGAAGATAAATTGAAGTTAAATTGAAGAATATTTGAAGGAGGAACGACCGTCCATATAAAACATAAGTGCAGAAGGCATGTAAGCCAAATAGTATATAGTTACCTATTTTTTCGGCAAAGATAACGTTTAGGTGCTATAATTTCTTTAGCAGTTGAGATTTATTTTGTATTTTTACTTAACTTTTATCGTGCTTTCTCCGATTTTGATGAAAATGCACATACGGCTGAGACAAGCGAGTGCTTAATCGACCACTGGCTGGCACCGAAGGTACTCACGCTCGGAAAAACATAAATAAATCTGACTATCGCCGAATTTAGGCGGCACCTCAGCATAAAAACAAGCTTTTCTGCATTCGGTTTGCACTAAATTTTGTTTTTCTCTCGCTTAATCGTACCTTTGTAGAAAAATAGATTGCGAATGACAGGAAGTAGATTTTTCGGGATATTGATGCTGGTATGTGGCTTTTCTATTACGACTCTTTCCGTAGCTCAGGACAGTGGCGAACGGAAAAGGTGGTATGGGAATGGCACTAAGATGGATAACGGTCATAAGGATGATGGCACACGTTTTCTGGAACAGCCTAAGAGACTTAATGACCGACCTGAGATAATGCTATACAAGCCAAACTTCATTGTGTCGTATAACACGGACACGTTCTGCCCTAACTATGTGGCTTGGCATCTGACACGCGAGAGGGTTGAGGGTACGGTGCCTCGTTCGAATAAGTTTCATCCTGACATGACACTAAAACCTAACTTTCAGGTGCAAACAAGTGATTATGCTAATTCTGGATATGACCGTGGGCACATGTGTCCTGCTGCCGACAATAAGGATTCTGAGGAGAGCATGCATAACTCGTTCACAATGACTAACATCTGTCCGCAGAACAGGAACCTGAATGCTGGTGACTGGAATGACCTGGAGGAGCAATGCCGTTCATGGGTGCGTGCCTATGGTGACATCTACATTGTGTGTGGTCCGATTTTCGATAATGGAATAACCAACACCATTGGGAAACCTGACAGAATGAAGATTGCTGTTCCTGACCGTTTCTTCAAGGTGGTGCTGATGATGGGGCGCAAACCGAAGGCTATCGGGTTCGTTTATGCTAACGAGGCAGGGAATAAGGACATACGGTACTACTGTGTATCGGTTGACAATGTGGAGAAGATAACGGGCATCGATTTTTTCCCGAACCTGCCTGACGATGTAGAGGAGAGGATTGAAGCGGAGTGCAACCCTGCTGCATGGGGAATATAAGACGATAACACGATAACGAAAACTATTACCGATAAACCGATAAGTCGAAACAATAACTAAAAAAAAACATGAACGACATAAACAGATTTGAATATAGGAATTTTACGGTTATTCAGGAGTATGCCGGAATGAAGGTCGGTACTGACAGCGACTTATTGGGTACTTTGTGTGCTGGTGGTAATCGCATACTTGACATCGGCACGGGTACTGGCATATTGTCGCTTATGCTGGCACAACGGTTTCCTGATGCCATGATAACGGCTGTTGAGATTGACGATAATGCCATACGTGATGCTAAGGTGAACTTTGAATCGTCAATATACAGTGACAGGATTGAACTTATTCATAAGTCGTTTCAGGATTTCGTACATGACTTTAAGATGGCAGGGGATGCTCCTTTGTACGACTGCATAGTTTGCAACCCACCCTACTTTGATAAAAGCACGGAGAGCAAGGATATGAGCAGAACTCGTGCCAGACACACATCGAGTTTGCCATTCCGTGTTCTGATAGAGGGTGCTTATGATCTGCTGCAACCTGATGGTGTGTTCTCTGTGTGCATTCCACCTGAGGTGCTGTCGGACTTTAAGTCGGAATGCATCATTGATGGTTTCTGGCTGCAGGATGAGTATCGTGTAAAGTCAATACCAGAGAAGGCTCCGAAGCGATATGTTCTGGTTCACAAGAAGGGGCGTGTCTATAACGCTAATATTCATGAACATTGTATGCGTAACTCTGATAAATCTCGCTCCGAATGGTACAAGAATCTGATGAAGGAGTTTCATGTAGAGCGATGATAGGGGGAAACGATAACGATAACGAAAACAAAGACGAAAACGAAAACTATAACCGATACATCTATAAGTCGAAACAATAGCTAAAACGAAAACCGATAAGTCGATAAGTCAAAACAATCGTTAAGACAATGATTAACCAAAAAAGGTGTACGGAATTTCCGTACACCTTTTTTGGTTTGTGATATGCTGTTATTGTTATATTACATATACTTGTAACGCTTATCAACAATCTTTGCCTTATCCTTGAGAGCTCCGATGAGGTACTGCATATTGCTTACCATCATTGAGTTCTTCTGTGCAAGGCTCTGCTTCTCTGACTTCTCGTCATACTTCTCTGCAGTTGTTGTCTTCTTGATAACCTGCATCATGTAAACACCATTTGAGCCCTTAACAGTTGCGAATGAACCCTTTGCTGTCTTTGCTGCAACTGCACCGATGAGTGGTTCGCTTGATACTGTTGCTCCTACGAATGTTGGGTTAGCGAATGTAACGTGATTGATTGTGTCAGTTACTGCACCCTTTGCCTTCTTTGCTTCTGCGATTGACTTGATGCCCTTTACATCTTCGTAAATCTTAGCAACTTTCTTCTCTGCCTTGAGCTGGCTCTCAATCTGCTCCTTAACGCGTGAGTCAGTAACCTTGAGGTAACCATCCTCATCAGCACCTGTGAGGGCTACAAGGAGAAGGTTGTCGCTACCACACTTATAGATCTCTTTTGCAACATCGCCTACATTAGCATTGTCGAACGCCCACTTGAGTGCGTCGTGTGAATGTGGGATACCTGCAACGAGGTAAGCATCTGGAGTCATGCCCTCAACTGGACGTACTGTGTAACCGTTCTTTGGAGCGTTTGCCTCGATGTCCTTGAGTGTCTTGTTGTTTGCATAGAATGAGCTGAGCTTGTTGAACTCTGCATCGTATGTCTTGTCAGAGAACTGGAGCTGGCGGATAACTGCTGCCACGTTGTACTTAGTTACAGGGTTACGTGTCTCGAGTACCTGAATGATAATTGTTGAACCATCCCCGGCAACGAACTTAGCTGTCTGACCTGCTGATGTAGAGTAGATTGTCTTGAAGTACTTGAGATAGTCTGCTGAGAGTTCGCTGTTCTGGAACTGTGAAGAAGCAACCCATGATGAGTCAGATGACTGGTTGAACTTCTTTGCGATGTCCTGGAACTTAGAACCTGCTGCAAGCTGTGACATAATTGAGTCGGCACGCTTAGCGATGTCGGCAGCATCTTTGCCTGTAACACCTACCTGACGATAGAGAACTGAGTCAACCTGTGTTGACTTTTCAACAACCTTGTATGCGTAATATGCATTTGCCATTGGGTTAAACACTGGTTTTGTAGTCTTTCCTACAACTGCTGAGTCGAGCTCTGACTGGAATATCTGTGGGAATGCTTCCTTTGTCTTGAGGATGTTTGCATAACTGAGTACAGAGTTTGACTGACGAATAGCATTTGCAACCTGAGTGTTTGTCTTTGCTGAGTCGAGATTTGCAACGATTGTGTTCATCTCGTCCTCAAGTGCCTTCTTGTCTTCTGCACTTGCTACAACCTGCACGCTGATAATCTTGAGGTCACGTGTTGGAAGACCAACCTTGTAGAGTTCCTTGTCCTCTGCATACTTCTTGTTAATCTCGTCGTCAGAAACCTTAACTGCATCGTCAGCTACTGTGCTTGCTGGGATTGCTGCCATCACGATGTCGCTTTCGTTTACACGAGAGTCGAATGCCATCTTAGCCTCTACAGGGTTTGATGTGATACAGCTTGCTGCAAGTGTCTGGTACTTACGGATGAGAAGCTCGCGTTTAACCTGCTTCTTGATGAAGTCGAGACATGCCTTGAACTCAAGTGCCTGCTCAGGAACTGGCTGACCTGACTCCTCGAGCTGCTTGTACTGCTGTTCAAAGTTGTTGATGATGCTGTAGTCATAGCCACCTGTCTGAGGATTTCTGAATGCATTAATCTGAAGGTACTGGCTGTAACCTGTCTTGAATGTCTCAACTACTTCTTCATCAGTAACCATGAGTCCGAGTGCGTTGCATTCCTTCTCAACAAGCTTGTATGTGAGATAAGTCTGCCATGCATTCTCGCGAATCTGAATCTGCTGGTTCTCATCAAATGATCCGTCCTGCTGCTGAGCGAGCTTCATGAAGGTATCAAACTCATTATTCATCTTCTGCAGATCGTTTGGATCCATTTCCTCACCATTCACCTCTGATGCTGTGGTGTCCTGAAGGATGCTCTGGCATCCTCTGAAGAGGTCTCCTGCTACGAAAAGGAAAAGTGCCAGTGCGATGACTGACACAAGGAGAACTCCCTTGCTTCTAATTGTTTGTAATGCTGCCATATTATTTATTTGTTTTTTATTTATTATTCTCTTTTTAACGGCAATGAACCTGTTACTGATTAGTGCCAAAACGGACATGCACACATTGTAATTACGTACTATAATATTAATAATGTGCATCTGCAATGCAAGTGACATCTCACCCATCTTACATGGGACATGTTGTCTATACTCGCAATTTCGGGCAAAATTACAAAAAAAATCTGACCCGAAAGTGATGTGGGGTCAGATTTTTTAGTTTATCGTTGCAATTTTAGTCAATTACACTAATAAACCACCTATTTTGATTTGTCTTTTGTGTCATTTTGAACAGAGTCTGTCTGTTGCTCTGCAAGCACAACCGGATCAGGAACAGGTTGCATGTCATGCTCCTGCATCGGCAATTGTCCCTTTGAGCTGTGGATGATATATTCGGTCATCTGCTCATTACTGCTGAAATCGTAACCGGAGAGTTTACGTTCCTCTCCATCGATATCCATGTATGCCGGAGAGTAAATTCGGTGTGATGCCTGATCCCAGTAGAGAAGTTCTGTACGGAACGTTTCGCCTCGCTGGTTCTTCATCAAGACACGACCATGTAGTTCCCACAACCGCGACTGGTAGAAATAGTAAGCTGTATCGCAAGAGATATATGCGTCAACATGATACTGCTCATTGAATTTCTCTATGAACAGTCCTTTCTCAAACGACCAGTACTGTGGGTCTTTCTTGTCATACACATACCAGTCCTCGCTTATTATCTTGTATCTTATGATACCCGAGTCACTGATAAGTGTGCTTACGCCAAGGGATTTCAACAGGGGAAGCGAGTCACGCACTCCTACATCGGCACCCATCTTCTCATCCTTCTCAGAACAGGACTGAAGGGGAAACAGCAATGCAGCAGTCAGTACGACTGCTGCAATGCTGAATATATGCGTGAATTTCACTTTCATGCACTTGTCAATCTAAATGTTATTAACGGAGACGAAGTGTAGTAGATTCGCCTGCCACGCTTACGCGCTGACCAGCGTGGATGCCCTGGAAGAATGCCTCAGACTTTGGATAGTAGTGTGCTGCATAACCAGCTGCCTGACGGTTTGCCTTTGCTGCAGATGCAGGGTCAACAGACTTAGCCTTGTTGCAGTAGTCAGTTGCGAGACAGTAGTAGTAGCTCTGCTGGAGGTGATCGCCTGATGCAGAACGTGCGATACAGCTTGCCTGGAGGAGGTATGCACCACCGTTAGATGGGTTGTACTGGAGAGTCTTGCGGCAGTACTGGCGGCATCCGCCAAGGTTACCCTTCTTGAAGAGGAGTGCTGCACAGATGTATGAGTACTTAGCCTTCTTTGCATTGTCGCTCTCAAGTGAGATAGCCTCGTCGAAGTACTTGATGGCACCTGCTGTATCGCCAGCCTTAAGGAGCTTAGAAGCCTTACCGATGGCTGCTTCAGGAGTCTTCTCAATCTGATAAGCATAATCTGCTGCTACATAATAGATGTTAGACTTGTCGCAATCGAAGCTTGAGAGAGTCTTGAGGATTGCCTTGAGATAAGCAAGGTTGCCCTTATTTGCTTCTACATCAGCACCATAAATCTTCTCGAGTGCATCGCAATCAGCAGCTCCTGACTTAACGAAGAGGTCGTTGCACTGGTTCTGAACTGGCTGATAGTTAACGATGATCTTTTCTGCCTCAGGAGCAAGCACAACCTGCTCTACCCACTTTGTTGAGTCCTCAGATGTTGTGTCAGCAGGAATAACTTCTGATGGGTATTCCTTTGCCTGATCAAGCAGACGGTCACAGATATCGTTAGTGTTCATGTAGTCATTGATGAAGTCCTGACGGATTTCATTGTTTGACTGGTTAGCCATGTAACGACGGTATGAGCAGTCGATGAATCCGTAGAGCACGAAGCCTTCTGTGTTAGGTCCCATGTCGTCGATACCCTTGCGGAACATCTGGTATGCTGTCTCGTTATCCATGTTTGGGCAATAGTAGTAGTAGTCATAAGCCTTACGGCAAATGATATTACCCATTGTAGATGTTGTCTTTGGTGTTGCGAATGAGTTGAGAGCATCAAGATTTGCTGCACGCTGATCATAGATCTTCATGAGCTTCTCAAAATACTCGCTTTTCTTTGCTGCATCAGTCTCATTCTGGATGAGGTTCTCAAACATCCAAGCTCCATCTGTATAGACGCGTACCATAGCGAGTGGTGCCTTCTGGAACACGAACTCCCATGGTTCGATAGCCTCAACGTAGCTCTTACGCTTGAATGCATCCTGATAAAGACTCAAGCTTCCGAGTACGTCGATACTGTCAGTTCCGTGACCGATACGGTCGTTGACTGATGTACCCTTAAGATTTTGCGCTGTGCCTGTGAGAGCACCAAGAAGCATTGTGCATGCCAGTAAAATCTTCTTCATAATGTTTATTCTTTTTATTAGTTAATGATTTATTCTGTTTAGAAATATTTATAAAATTCTGCAAAGAAATATCCTGCAGTATTCTTTTTACTCACTTTGACTATAAGTAAATAGAAAGTTTAAATTAGAAATATTAAAAAATGTTACTGAGCTTTCCACTTGAAGAACCATCGTTCGCTAAATGTCAATCCGATGTTGAACTTTATATAGTTCTCGTTGAGTTGGCTAACTCGCTGAGTGGCTGAACTCATGTATGGTATGTTAGTGTGAACCCATTGAACTGACATGTTAATCTTAGGCACGTTGTACCATGTATTTGAATTGGCGATAGGGAAAGTGATTCCTGCTGACACGCCAAACTCGTATGGCTTATCTGACACCTTGCCTGTAAAGTCGGCATTGGCATAAGACTTTGAATAGAAACCACCTAATTTATAGGTGCATCTCTTGAAATAGTTTGTCGCTCTGGTGGCAATCCTATTAGACACAGGTGTCCAGTCGAGACCGGCAGACAGACGCACACGGTCGTTAAGCTGTCCTGTTGTCGAATAATATGCTCCGTCATCAGTAGTGCTTAGACCTGTTTGCTGATTTGGGAAACGGCATGAGTTCCAGTTCTGTAGTTCGAAATCTGCACCAATACGAAGATTGTCGGAATGATAGTATGTAGCACCAACTGCTATTGCTGATGGCATCTGGAACGCATTCTTTATTGTGTCAACTGTTTCTGCCTGAACGGTATTATTACTGAGCGACTGAGTAGAACGGTATGCATTGCTTGACACATCGTGTCCTAATGTGTATGTTGCACCAAGCACCACTTTGTCTTTCTTATTCAGAGGCAATTCAATCTGCGCACCTGCCTGAACATTGTATGTGCTTATGTCTGCGGAATAGATTCGTGCCATGTTGTAAGCAGAACTCTGGCTGAATGACATCTGCATATTGTGGCTGTAATCTCCCCACACATAACTGCCATTAACACCTATTGACACCGGTTTGAACGGACGCCAACCCATACCAAGCATGACCTCACGCATTCCACCATCGCCTGTGAAAGAATATGCCGATGTCACGTTTTCTGTTCCTTCAAGACTTTCGTCATTTGAGGCGAAGCTGTACTTGATGTTACTTATAGGCATCACGCTGATTGCCACACCAAGATTCTTTGCTGCACGGAACTGGAAAGCGAAATGGTCAAAACTGCTGTTTCGTACATTCTGCTGCAGCTTGTCCATCTTATAGTTACCGTTCTGCAGAGTCACGCCAAGGTCGAAAAGTGCTGTAAGTGAATCAACAGCTGAATATGATGCAGGGTTTGCAGGGTTTATCTCCTGTCCGTTACGGAAACCTTGAGCCACACCCGACATACCCTTGTTGAATCCCATGGAGCGGTCAGAAAGCATACCCAATCCATATCGTGAATATGGAGAGTTTACGCCATTCTGCGCCATTGCTGCATGGCATATCATTACAGTTATTATCGACAATAATATTTTCTTCATATAAGTAGCTGTTCAAAATTAATTATATTTCCCAGCAGGTATTTTCATCATTTTACACATTCTCTTTGGCACGCCTTTATCCCTTATTTTCAGTCACAATGCCCGCATTGCTTCATCAAATTTGGAATAAACCTGTATTCAAATAGCATGCATCAAATGTTTAATTAATTATGAACACCTACTTGTTTATAACAAATTCTCATGCAAAAATACATCATTTTTAATATAAAATCAAAAAAAAGACATTATTCTGCTGTTAAAAAATCGTAAGACTATTCCTTTGGAGCCGTTTTGGCTTTTTTATGGCTTTTCTTGTTATTCTTATGAGCACCTGAAGAGGCGTGAGCGGACTTATAGCTCTTGCGGTATGTATGCCTCTTCGTGCTGGAAGAACGAGACAGACTTGGCTTTTCACCGCATCCTTCCGGCAACTCAGGCTTTTCTATCTCCTTCTCTATGAGTTCCTCGATTCTCTTAAGTCGCATAGAGTCCTTTGGTGTAACAAGGGTAACAGCCTGTCCTTCACGATTGGCACGAGCAGTTCGTCCTATTCTATGGACATAATCTTCAGGATCGTGTGGTGTGTCATAATTGACAACCAGCTGTATGTCATCAATGTCAATTCCTCGGCTTACAATGTCTGTCGCAATAAGAATATTGATTCGGCGGTTCTTGAACTCATACATTATGGTATCACGCTCCTTCTGATCCAAATCGCTATGCATCGCTCCCACATTGAATCCCTTGGACTTGAGTTGACGGTTCAGTTCCTTTACCTTCTGCTTAGACGAAGCAAAAAGTATGACACGATCAAGAGTCGTGTCGCTTAACACATGTTCTGCGATGCGGTCCTTCATGCCTTCGTGACACACATACACCATCTGCTTGATTTTCTCAGCCGGTTTAGACACGGCTATCTTCACCTCAACAGGATTCTGCAATATGTTTTTCGCCAGTTTCTGTATGTTCTCCGGCATAGTAGCAGAGAACATAATTGTCTGACGTTCTGGAGACAGATAACTGACAATTTTCATAATGTCGTCATAGAAACCCATGTCAAGCATTCTGTCTGCCTCGTCAAGAATGAAGAACGACGTCTTCTTCAAGTCGATATGTCCACCGTTGAGATGGCTTATAAGTCTGCCCGGGGTTGCTATGATGATGTCTGCTCCAAGCTCAAGTCCTTTACGTTCCTGCTCATATCTCAATCCATCATTTCCACCATACACTGCCACACTTGACACTCCGTCAAGGTAGTATGCAAAGCCTTCAACCTGCTGGTCTATTTGCTGTGCAAGTTCACGCGTAGGGGACATGATGATACAGTTCACAGAGTCTTTAGGGTAGTTCCCGTGACTGAGTTCGTCAAGAACCGGCAACAAATATGCAGCAGTCTTACCCGTACCTGTCTGGGCAATACCCATAAGATCGTATCCCTCCAAAATCTTCGGGATGGATTGTTCTTGTATAGGAGTACACTGCTCAAAGTTCATTGCGTCGAGCGCATCAAGCAGTTCATCGCTTATATCTAATTCGTCAAAATACATCTATATTTAATTCTTTTATCGCATTATTACAAGACCATTATCTTGGCGCCTTTTTATAATAATAGAATGCGATACACATGAATACTATGTTTGGAATCCAAACTGCCAACGCTGGTGGAACATTGGCATTAGTGGCAAATGATGAGGAAATGGTTTGGAACATAATGTACGCCAGTGCCAAGCCGAGTCCTATGCCCAACGATATTCCAAGTCCGTTTTTGCGTTTTCTTGCCGACAAGGACACACCTATGACAGTCATTATGAATATGGCAAATGCAGATGCACTTCGCTTCCAGTATTCAACCTCAAAGTCTTTTATATCAGCAAATCCTCGTGCTTTCTGTCTCTCAATATATTTCTCCAGTTCGGGGGTGGTGAGTGTCATGTACATGTCACGCTCAATGAGAAGATCCTGAGGTTCCATATTTATCACCGTGTCAAGTCGTGCTCCGCTTGTTATAACCTCACGCATACCCTGAAGGTCACGTGTCTGATAGTTGGTCATAACCCAATGGCATGGTGTTTCTGAGAGTGTGTCGTATTGAATCGTCGATGCCTGCAAATGCTTCACAAGCTTCTTATTCTCGAATTTATCCAAAGTAAACTCATAGCCCATCTTATTAGCATCTTCATATCTACCTATATAAGCTATCACTCCCGAGTCAACCTGCAACTGGATATTGGTTGAGAACATCTGCACGTTATTTCTCTTGTAGGTGTTCTCAAACTTGACTCGCTTCACATTACCGACAGGAATCACGTACGCACCCAACACATAAGACAATGCTGCAATGAAGGCGGCGGAAATGAGATAAGGACGCAGCAGACGCTTGAAGCTCACGCCTGTTGACATCATGGCGATAATCTCGCTGTTGCCTGCCAGTTTTGTGGTAAAGTATATCACGGCTATGAACACAAACAGCTGGCAGAACATATTTGAATAGAATGGTACAAAATTCAGATAATAGTCAAAGAATATAGCATGCATCGGTGCATTTCTTGACAAGAACTTATCGATATGCTCATTAAAGTCAAACACCACTGCTATGCTAATAATCATAGCAATAGCAAAGAAATATGTACCAAGGAATTTTCCAATAATGTAGCGGTCAAGACGGGAGAAAGGCAGATGCTCTTTCAACCATGAGAAACGGCGACGCACTTTAGGTTTGTGAGACTTACGAAACATTTTACGCAATATCGCCTTTTTCTTGCTCTTAGAAGAATCATGTTCACATTGTTCTTCAGAAACAGAGTCAACCTCACCAGCCTCTTCAAGACCGGCGGTGTCATTCCCTGTATATTGGATGGCAACATCAGCGTCTGTAACAGACTCTGCAACGCTGAGATGTTCATCGCATTCTTGTGAAACAATAATATCTTCTTTATTTTCCATATTCAAAAAAGGATTTCCTGTCCTTGACTCTCTTTATAGTCGGCGGCCCAACTCTTCCACCATCTTTGATTTCCACACAGAGAAATTGCCTGTAATAATATGCTGACGAGCTTCTCCTACAAGCCATAAGTAGAAAGCAAGATTATGAATGCTCGCAATCTGCATGGCGAGCAGTTCTTGTGCCTTAAATAAGTGATGTACATATGCGCGTGTGTACATACTATCCACATACGATGTGCCTTCAGGGTCAAGAGGGCCAAAATCCATCTCCCACTTCTTGTTACGCAGATTAACTGTACCGTGTTTTGTGAATATCTGAGCATTACGTCCATTGCGTGTCGGCATAACGCAATCAAACATGTCAATACCTCGTTCTATACCTTCTAATAGATTGATAGGAGTGCCGACTCCCATAAGATAACGTGGCTTGTCCTTAGGAAGAATGCCATTCACCACCTCTATCATCTCATACATAACATCGGTTGGCTCGCCCACGGCTAAACCGCCAATGGCATTTCCGTCTGCCTCTTTGGATGCCACATTCTCTGCGGCTTTAGCACGAAGATCACGGTATGTACATCCCTGCACAATAGGGAACAAGCTCTGCTTATATCCATATAGGGGTTCCGTTTCATTGAAACGCTTTATACATCTGTCCAACCAACGCTCTGTGAGAGCAAGTGAATTCTTTGAGTATTCATAATCACTTGTTCCAGGAGGACACTCGTCAAAAGCCATCATGATGTCGGCACCGATGATTCTTTCAATGTCCATGACACGCTCAGGAGTAAACTGATGTTTGCTGCCGTCAAGATGGCTGCGGAACTCCACACCCTCCTCACGGATCTTTCGTATTCCTGCCAAAGAGAAAACCTGAAAGCCTCCGCTATCGGTAAGCATAGGACGGTCAAAACCATTGAATTTATGCAATCCACCAGCCTGCTGCAAGACTTCAAGTCCTGGACGCAGATACAGGTGGTAAGTGTTTCCGAGTATAATCTGTGCCTTTATGTCGTCTTTAAGTTCGTGCAGATGTACGCCCTTCACCGTGGATTGGGTTCCGACAGGCATGAATATAGGAGTCTCTATCACTCCATGGTCTGTTGTGATAAGTCCTGCACGAGCATTAGTTTTTGAGTCGTTGTATTGTAGTTGGAATGTCATTTGATAATCAGTCTTTTGTCTGTTAAGCGAGAATTGGAATAATTACCTGATGTAAAGCATATCATCAAATAAGTGCGAAATCAAGCACATCTTTTACGGTCTCGACATAATGGAATGTCACGCCCTTGACATATCTCTCCGGGATGTCATTTATATTCTTCTCATTCTCATGACAAATGAGGATATCAGTTATTCCAGCACGCTTTGCAGCAAGGATTTTCTCCTTTATTCCACCTACAGGAAGTACCTTTCCGCGCAACGTAATCTCACCTGTCATTGCGATGTTCTTACGCACCTTCCTGCGAGTGATGGCACTTGCCAAAGAAGTTGCTATTGTGATACCTGCTGACGGGCCATCCTTTGGCGTTGCACCTTCTGGCACGTGGATATGTATATTATGATTCTCAAAGTATTCTGCATCGACTCCGATAAGGTCGTTATGCTCTTTCAGGAACTGCAATGCTATGGTTGCAGACTCTTTCATGACATTACCAAGATTACCAGTAAGTCCGAGTTTACCGCCCTTACCTTCATCTACCGAAGTCTCGATGAAGAGGATTTCGCCACCAACGCTTGTCCATGCAAGACCTGTCACAACACCATAATAGTCGTTGCCTTGGTACTTGTCTCTGCAATATGGCTCTGTGCCAAGGTACTCTTTTATATCTTTAACCTTAAGTTCGGTTTCTGGCAACACGCCATCTTTTGCATATTTGAGGGTTACCTTTCTCAGCACTTTGTTTATCTTCTTGTCAAGATCACGCACTCCTGACTCACGGGTATAGTCCTCAATAATCTTTTCTATTGCAGCCTTTGAAATCTTCACTCCAGAATCCTTCATTCCAAGGCTGTCAAGTTCCTTTGGAACAAGATGACGCTTCGCTATCTCAATTTTCTCCTCGGTGAGATAGCCACTCACCTCTATAAGTTCCATTCTGTCAAGAAGAGGTGCAGGGATGTTGCTTATATTGTTTGCTGTTGCTATGAACATCACCTTTGAAAGATCAAAATCCAAATCAAGGTAATTATCATGGAAAGCATTATTCTGTTCTGGGTCAAGCACTTCAAGTAGAGCAGAAGACGGATCACCATGATTACTCTGCTGACCGACCTTATCAATCTCATCAAGAATAAAGACAGGATTGCAACTTCCAGCCTTCATGATATTCTTGACAATCTGTCCTGGCATAGCACCCACATAAGTGCGGCGATGACCACGTATCTCAGACTCGTCGTGAAGTCCACCAAGACTCATGCGGACATAATTACGCTTCATTGCCTTTGCTATGCTCTTTCCCAAAGATGTCTTACCTACGCCAGGTGCTCCATACAGACAGATGATAGGGCTCTTGAAATCTCCACGCATCTTCAGTACAGCAAGATGTTCAATGATACGTTCCTTCACCTTCTCCATTCCGTAATGGTCTTTATTAAGCACCTTCTCGGCATTTTGAAGATTAAGATTATCCTTTGTATATTCATTCCATGGAATATCGACCATCATCTTCAGATATCCATATTCCACTTGGTAATCAGGACTTTGCCTGTTTAGGCGACCCAATTTTGCGAGTCCTTCCTCAAATGCTTGTGCTGTCTCCTCATTCCACTTCTTTGCTTCTGCTGCAGCCTGCAGTTTTCTCACATCATCAGCATCTCTTTCGCCCAACTGCTCTTGGATATGCTCCATTTCCTGACGCAGGAAGAACTCCTTCTGTTGCTTATCAAGTTCTTCGCGTGTCTTCATCTGTATGTTCATCTTCAACGTCAGGAACTGGTATTCACGCTGCAAAAGACCAAGCAGTTTATAGGCACGGTCAAAGATGTTGTTCTGTTCAAGCAACATTATACGCTCAGCATTAGTGAAATTCATGTTGGCGCAAATGAAGTTAATAACCTGTACTTTATCAGAGATATTATTGATGGTGAAAGCAGAACCTATTGTTGACTCACTCGCTCTCATCAATTTCACAGCCGTCTCTTTACATGCTTCCACTACAGCATTAAACTCGCGATTGCCTTTTGCCGGCACTGTCTCAGGAAGAATCTCTATGTTTCCCTCAAGGTATTTACCATTGTTGTAAGCACTAATGAGACGTACACGGTCAAAGCCTTGCAGAAGCACGGTTTTTGAGCCATCAGGCAGTTGCAATATTTTTGTAACCTTGGCAAGCGCTCCAGTACGATACACATCATCTTCTGTCGGTTCTTCTACCCTATCATCAACTTGAGAGAATACAGCTATTGGCTTATCCTCCTTCTGTGCCTTCTTAATTAAAGCAAGCGAAGACTTTCTTCCTATTGAAATTGGCAACATTGTATCAGGGAACAACATCATGCCACGAAGAGGAAGCACTGAAATGATGTCATTTTCAGAGAATTGATTCCTAAACGTGTCCTTTCCTATTGTATCAAAACCTGTCACGAAGCTGATTTTCCCTTCAACTGTACCTTCCTCTATTATGTCTTCTAAATTAAAATCTTTCATTATAATCGTATAGATGTGAAAAAACGGTGCAAATTTACTAAAAATCTTTGACATATTCTAACAGTTCTCTTATAAAATATGTGAAATACACACATGTGCCAAAGCATCATGACCAAATGTTCATCAACAATGCGAGAGGGAACTTGTAGAAACAATCACACAAAAGAAAAAGCCGTAGCTGATGTTAATTGCCCATCCACTACGGCTAAGTGTTTCATGTCATGAATTCACGGTCAATTCTTCCTAAATGATATGACCAGTTTTGTCTGCGATTCAATTGGTTCTCCATCTTTTCGTGCCGGGCGCCAACGAGGCATTGCTGTCACGATATTAAACGCTTCTGTATCAAGAGCTTGATTTACGGATTTAGTCACTTCTGCTCCATATATGTAACCCTTTTTATCAACTTTAAAAGTGACTTCAACATCGCCTTCTGAACCTACTCTCTGAGCAGACTCCATCACCTTCTTCTCAATGAATGCTTCCAGGAACAAATCACCTCCTGGGAAATGTGGTAAAGTATCGTTTGCAACTGCTATGCTGTCTGCAGCCACATCCTTTGCACTCTGCACATTCTGAGTGTTTTTAGCACCAAAACCTCTTGCAACGAGTTTGCTGAAATCCTGCGCGTTCACACCTAAAGAGAACGACAAAACGAGCAATACAAATAAAGATCTATTCATAAATATCTGTAAATTTAGGAAATTTGTCACATAATCAAAAAATCAAAGTGAGTTCAGCGAATAAGCTTTGCCAGACTTTGAGATTTTTGAGTTTACATTTATAATCTGGTACAAAGATACTACATTTACTTCACTCTTATAAACCAAAACTTATAAAAGTTTATCATCATGCGTGTTTTTCTCTTTTCTTCAAAGAAATTGCTATGGAGGTAATGTAATTTGACTTTTTTGTGTTACTTTTGCATAACTTTTCATGGAAGCAAACAAATGCATTGCATATTACCGTCTGCCTTACGATGACAACTACACCAGAATAGTAAGTGCAGAGTCTCCTGTGATACTTAACAGCATCACAGATATTGGTCGTATGTCAGGATTTGTTTTCGTTCCTTTCATGATAGACGAATCTCACCCTCCCATACTCATTTCTGCAGACGAAGTAACAACACAACCCTGTCCATCAAGTGATGTTACTGAAGATAAAGTCTGTTATATGGAGGAACCTGTCACCGACTTCTATTCCAATGACTTTCATCTTTTCCACAATGCTATTCAGAATAGAGAATTTGAGAAGCTTGTCTTATGCAGGACAAAAGATGTCAGCCATCCTGAAATGGCCATGGATTCATTGGAAACGCTTTTCTTCCGCACATCTCAACAATACCCTCGTGCAATGGTTATGCTCGTGTCATCAGAAGTTACAGGCACATGGCTCATTGCCACCCCTGAAATACTTTTAGAGTGTGAGAATGGGAGCTGCCGGACAGTAGCTCTTGCAGGCACCATGCCATACACGGAAGGTTACCCTAAGTGGAGCGAAAAGAACCAGATGGAGCAGCAACTTGTTGAAAGATACATCGATGAAACCATCAAGCCTTATTCGAGAAATATCATCAAGGATGGTCCTTTGACAGTAAGGGCAGGAAACATCATGCATCTATGTACAACCTTCAGATTCAGGTTGCAGCAAGGGGTAAATGTTGGATATTTGCTGCAGGCACTACACCCTACACCAGCTGTCTGTGGATTGCCAAAGGAAAGCGCAAAATCATTTATTATAGAAAACGAGCATTGCAACCGCAGCTACTATAGTGGTTTTGCAGGTCCTGCCAACATGAATGGCGGCACACATCTTTTTGTTTCCTTACGCTGCATGCAGATACACACTACACACAGCACGTTATTCGCAGGAGGAGGCATTATGCCCGACAGTTGTCTGGAAAGCGAATGGAAGGAAACGCAAAACAAGATGCTCACGATGCTGAAGGTCTTATAAGCAATATCGTAAGCATAATGTTGGTTCAATAAATCACAAAAAAATCTATTGTGTTATCTTGCAGAAAGTGATTTGAAATGTTTGCAGATGGATTGCAAACCACACTCTCCACACATTGGCTTCAAAGCCTTACATACATATCTGCCATGCAAGATAAGCCAATGGTGAGCAAGTGAAACCAGTTCCTCTGGGAAGTTCTTAACAAGTTCCTTTTCAACGGCATAAGGAGTTGTGCAACGCTTGGGTACAAGTCCAATGCGATGACTCAACCTGAACACATGCGTGTCAACTGGCATCTTAGACTGATTAAAGAAAACACTGAGCATCACGTTTGCCGTCTTTCTTCCCACTCCAGGCAATGCCACCAACTCATCAAAATCAGAAGGAACCTCACCACCATGCTTCTCCACCAATATAACAGCCATCTTCTGCAGATGAGTTGCCTTATTATTCGGATAACTGACCGACTTCACAAAGTGAAGCAGTTCATCCACAGATGCTGATGCCATTGACTGAGGCGACGGATAAGCCTCAAACAATGCAGGAGTAACCATGTTCACCCTCTTGTCTGTGCATTGGGCAGACAACATCACAGCCACCAGCAACTGAAATGCATTTTCATAATGCAGTTCCGTTTTTGCTTCTGGCATAGTTGCCTGGAAATATTCAATAAAGTATTTGTACAGGTCTGCTTTCTTCATTCTTTACTTAAGTAGGTAATCATAATTATATTAAGAATGTATAAGTAGGTCGTTTTTGTAATACTGCACTCTCTTTGTCGCATCTTTCCTTCGTTTTCTCGGTCACAATACCCGCATTCGAACCGTCTTCGAGCAGGGCACTGCTCTCAGTCGCTTCCTACATCGTGACACTTAGTCACTCTGCTTAACGGTCGCTACCCTTAAAAACAAAACAAATCTGCTTCCAAATAGAGCACATCTATTAAAAACTAATTATGACCACCTACTTATCTGACAAAAACACATAGTGATAAAAAAACGAGGACACGTTCGTAAATAGAACAATGTCCTCGTTATTCATAATTCAAAATTGATAATCTATGCCAATTATGCTTCTGCCTTTGGCTCGATTGAAACTGTACTACGGTTAAGACGACCACGCTTGAAAACTACTACTCCATCAACGAGAGCGTAAAGAGTATCGTCCTTACCAATGCCTACGTTCTTACCAGGATAGTGCTTTGTACCACGCTGACGAACGAGGATGTTACCTGCCTTTACAGTTTCACCACCGAAGTGCTTAAGTCCGAGTCTTTTTGAGTGTGACTCACGGCCGTTCTTTGAACTACCTACACCTTTCTTATGTGCCATGTTAAAATACGATCAGTTTTAATGTGTTAATAAAATGGTGTGAATGGGATTACGCAACAATCTGCTTAACGCGCACCTGAGTGAACTGCTCACGGTGACCATTGAGCTTGCGATAACCCTTACGACGACGCTTGTGGAACACGAGCACCTTATCGCCCTTTACGAGTGGAGACATTACCTCAAGGATAACCTTAGCACCCTCAACAACTGGAGTACCAACCTTAACGTCACCGTCGTTATCAACCAATAAAACTTTCTCTACTTCAACAGTTGCATTTGCCTCTACATCCTTGATGTGATGTACATAGAGGAACTTGCCTTCTTCAATCTTGAACTGCTGACCCTGAATTTCTGCAATTACGTACATTTTAATTAATTATTTAGGGTGAATCGGGTGGCGAAATCACAAATGTGACTTACTTTTCTGAGCCATTCCGACATAAAACGGTTGCAAAGGTACGACTTTTAGCGTTAATGAAAAAATTTTTTACTAAAATTATTCACTACGCAACCAATATTTTCAACATCTTGTTCAATACAAGTTCAAATTGTAATCTACTTCATACCCCTTATCTCCTCAATAAGCGGCAGGAGGACTTTCTTCACCACTTTCTCATTGAGTTGATGACCTCCATCGAAACGTATCGCACGTTCTGCAGGATAATGTTTCTTGAACACAGCAAGAGTATTGACCGTAGGGTCGTTAATTCCAAACATTCCCCATACATTTTCAAGGTCTTCCTTCGGGATGTTCTTGAACTGTTGACGTTCCAATTGATTATGATGCTGTATTATATCCTTAGTTATTCGGAATGTCTTGGCTCCATCGTACCTGCCATTGAAGAACTGATGTTCACCCGTCTTCAGCACCTTCGACATCGTTGACATGTTGAATGCAGGATTGACTATCACACGCTTTATTCCTCGCATCTGCTGTGCATACATGCCTCCCATTGAAGTGCCAATGATGAGGTCAGGCTTCTCGTCCTCCACAAGTTTCTGCAAATACGGGAATGCCTCTGCCGGATCAACGGGAATGTCTGGAGCAACAATCTCATCGTCAGTGAGTATGTTGCGCAGAAGCTGCACGGTTCCACTGGCATGCGACGAGCCAAAACCGTGGAAATAAATAATTTTCATGTAAAGTAAAAGTTAATAATTAGAAATGTTTGGATTTGGGTCTCGTTTGGGTTCGACTTTTCGATTTATCGATTTAATCTGAGGTTTAGTTTTCGTTTTCATACGAAATCCTACATCAATTCTGTTTCTTCAAGAATATAGAGTGGTCAATATTGTTTGCCAACTCCTCCTGATAATGAGTGACCATTATCATTGTCTTGTTCTTGCGCTTGCAGAATGTCTCTATAACATCCTTCACCAACCGACGGTTCTTGAGGTCAAGTCCATGTAGAGGTTCGTCAAGAATGAGCAACGATGGATCCTTTACGAAGGCACGTGCAAGCAGTACCAGACGCTGTTCACCGCTACTCAGTTTGAGGAATGTAGTATCAGCATATTGCTTGATGCCGAACACTCCCATCCAAAACTCACATATTGCCTTCTGCTCAGGTTTCGGTTTCTTATACAAGCCGTTCACATCGCTAAGACCTGACGCCACGATATCCACAGAAGGAATGTCACGCATGTATGCACGGTGCATTTCTGGTGAAATATAGCCTATATGCTTCTTGATGTCCCAGATACTCTCTCCTTTGCCACGCTGATGTCCGAAAAGAACGATGTCATTAGCATAGCTCTGTGGGTTGTCTGCACAAACGATGCTCAGCAACGTTGACTTACCTGCACCATTCTCACCGCTTAGAGCCCAATGTTCGCCATTCATAACCGTGAAACTCAAATCCTTCAATATGGTACGTTCGCCATATTTTATGTTCACCTTACGGAAATCTATGACTGGTTGAGTGCCAGATGCCACATCTACATCATACCCATCAGCGTATGGCAGATTAAGTATCGCCTGTTCGTACTCATCAGAAAGCACACGAGGAGGGATTGGTTCCATCGAGTCCTTATATTCCTTTAAGGTCATCTTGCACATCACCTTCTTGTCCACCACAGGCACCACGTGAGTGATGAAATCAGGAATATCGTCAGTCTTCGACAGCACCAGCACAATAGCCACATTTGTTTCTGCAGTAAGTACCGACAGGAATTCTGCCAGTTGTTTACGGGCATTGACATCAAGTCCGATAAACGGATTATCCATTATCAGCACTCGTGGATTAGTGAGCAATGTCTTTGTCAACTGAAACTTTCTGAGTTCGCCGCTACTGAGCAATATGATATGCTTGTCAAGTAACTGGTTGAGATTAAACATCTTGTAGAGCCTTTCACGCACCTTTTCCAATTCTGTGTGCATCTCTTTCCTGTCAGCCTCTTCCTGTGCCAGCCTCGCTTCTTCCTGTTCAGGAGTCTCGTCCCTCACCACAAATCTGTCATAGGTTGACTTGCGCGTCAATCCCTCATCAGCAACACGGAATGACTCAGCAAGCAAATCAGCCACTACTGGAGTTTCCTCTATGTCATTCTGATTCCAGCGCTGCTGATAATAATAAACACCCTCATTGGTTCCGTAGCTGTCCCTAAATGTCAAGTACTTTATATTGTCGCTCACCATCTTAGCCTTGCTTGGTGAGAAATCATACTTAACATCATTCATTGGCAACAGAGCATGCTTACCTGTCAAGATGTCAACGAGCATGCTTTTACCGCTACCGTTGTCACCCACTATTGCGACCTGCTCTCCGCTAAGTATTTCAAAATCGATTGGCGCAGCCATCTTGTACAAAGGATGTCGTGCCACACCGCCTTTTATCTCTATGATTTTCATAACCACTAATACATCTTCACGCTGACTTGCTTTCCTTTATATTCTATAGTCTTCTGCGTACCGTCAGGCAACTGCACCTTCATCATACGTACCTCCTGCATTCCATCAAACGCACCCTTACGCTCGCCCATCACAAGTGTGTGCTTCTTGTCCATCCACTTTATGTCAATTGTGGCATACTCACCCTTCTCACACTTATAGTTGTCACCAGCATCATCATACAGGGTGAACTCAGCATTGGCACCCGGATACACGTTCAAGCATATAGGCTCGTCACTTTTCTGGTCGGCATACTGCAACACTGGTCCCATAGGCACGAGGCTGCCCTGGCGTACAAACAAAGGCAACTGATTGACAGGTGCAGCAGCATCAATGTGCTCGCCACCTTCATAGAGTTTGTTTGTCCAATAATCATACCACTTGCATCCCTTTGGCAAATACACCTTACGAGATGTTGCGCCAGCCTCCGTCACAGGGCAGACAAGCATGGCAGGACCAAACATGAACTCATCCTTTATGTCAAGCACTTCATTATCGTCAGCAAAGTCAAATGCCAACAGACGCGCCATCGTGTAGTTGTCATGAGTGACCTTTGCAGCAAGACTATAAGTATAAGGCAACAGTTTGTAGCGAAGGTGAATCATGTCGAGAATGGCATCGTAGTATGTGGTGCCAGGTTCTCCAAACCTCCATATCTCACGAGGGGTGTCGCTGCCATGACTGCGCAGCATTGGCAGGAATGTTGCCCATTGGAACATACGAGTGTAATACTCACGATAGGCAGGGTCGTTGCACCCGTTAGGGAACTCGCCAATGTAGAACCAGCGGTTCCACCTGTCCTTGTTTGTGAAGAACGAGCCCACATCCACACTCCAGTAAGGACAACCTGTAGCCATGAAGTTAAGTCCGCCCGGTATCTGCTTGCGGAAGCTCTCCCATGAGGCATACGTGTCACCGTTCCAGGTTATCGTGCTGTATCTCTGTTGACCAGCATAGCTTGAGCGTGTAAGGTTAACGACACGCTTGTCTGCCGAGGCAAGACGCTGGTTCTCATAGATGCCACGTGCGTGATACAGAGAATACAAACTGCTGCGCTCTGCACCCAACGCCTCTGTCAGAATCTGCTTAGTGCTTTCCCAACGCTCACGGTGGTTATCATGTCCATATCCGTTTGGCAGGTTCTTCCAGTCACCGTCAAGAGGTTCAGAGCAGTCGCACCACCAGGCATCAAAACCCTTACTGAAGAACTCCCTGTCGGCATACGACCAATAGTAGCGGCGAGCCTCTGGCGAGAAAGCATCATACACCGAATGTTCAAGCATGTAACCACGCCTCTTGAAATCGTCAGCCTGTGGGCAATACTGCGGGTTAGGCCATATAGACACCATCAGACGGGCATTCATTCCATGCACCGCATCAGCCAATGCCTTAGGGTCAGGATAGAACTTAGGATCCATGTGCATGTATCCCCATCCCTCAGGCCAGTAGTTCCAGTCCTGCACTATCATGTCGATAGGAACCTGACGCTTTCTGTATTCCGACAACACATCGATAATCTCCTGCTGAGAGCAATAGCGCTCTTTCGACTGAGTGTAGCCAAACAGATAGCGAGGCATCATAGGACATCCTCCAGTCAGTTGACGATAAGCTGCCACCACATCATCAAGCGTCTCACCCTTCATAAAGTAGAAATCCACCTGCTTGGCAGCGTCCAGCATCATCGTTGACTCCGTGTCTGACTCAGCCTCAAGCTTCATGGCACATCCTGCATCGAACAGCAGACCATAACCCTTGGTGCTGTTAAGCACAGGCACCATAGCCTTCAGGTTATGCTGAGTCAGATACTGAGTCTTGCCCCTCAGATTCATATAATCCTCAATGTGCGAGCCCAATCCGTACAGACCCTCATCCTCCTGCCACACAAACTTGACATTATAACTCCATGTGTATCCAAGTGTGTCACGACGCAACACATCCTTCTCCACCTTCTGTCCGTCAGCCGTCTGCACGGTTCGTGCCGAAGCCTCGTCATACACTATGTTCTCCTTATAACGCTTCGCACCCGAAAAAGGAGCATGCGTGCCAGTGCTCAGCAGCACCTTACCCGACTTGCGGTCTTTGAACACAAGAGCCTTCGAGCCTTCATTGACCTCCACGACCAGTTCCTTGCTCGACATCACAGTGGTAAAGTCCTTGCCGTTCTTCACTTTCACAAAACTCTGGTCGCCTGCCTTTTGCAGCACCACGCCTGTACCGTTCGCCTCAGCATCCAATGCATCCTCCATGGAGAACTGCACACGCACTATCGAAGGAGTCACAAACTCCACTTTAAAATACATGTCGTAATCCTGGGCATAAGCACCCACAGACACACACATGCCAACAATAAACAACTTAAGAAATCTCAGTACCATGTATTATCTTTTCTCGTTTTCGTTTTTGTTTTCTTTTTTCGACTTATCGATTAACGTTATAGTTTTCGTTTTTGTTTTGTTTTTCGTTTAGTTATCTCAACCCTCTGAGCTGCTGTTCTATTCCCGAATCCGATGGACGAGGTGCATCATACATCACGATTTCACCATCAGGCCCCATCACAATGAAACGAGGAATCGACTCAACGGCAAGAGCCTCGCAGAACACCTGAGTCTCATCCTCACCAAGTATATACTGAGCCCACGACGGATGTTCCTCGTCAATCTTTGCCTTCCATGCGTCAGCATCCTCGTCAATCGATATGCTCACAAACTGCACGTTGTCATCATCTGCCATTCTCTCAGCCAACGACTTCATGTAAGGAATCTCTCGGCAACAAGGTCCACACCATGTAGCCCACACATCAATGTAAGTGTATCTGCCCTTCAGCGACGACAGCATCACCACATTACCACTGGCATCCACCATCTTCACATCGGGCATGTCACCCTCCGCTTTGTCCGACGACATAGCTTCGAATGCCTCACGGGCAGCAGCCTTCACCTCGGCGCTGTCCTTCTTGCCACCCTTGCATCCTGTCATTGACATTGCAAGAACAGCAACAATAAATATTGACGAAAAAAATCTTCCCATATCCTGTAATAAAATTAAGTATTTATGAAATATCATGCAAAGATACGAAAAAAACACAAGTTGTAAAATTCTGTCACCATTTGTTTTTAGGAAAAACACATTTATGTATCTGCAATCAACAATACTGCACATTATGCCATGCTTTCAGACTCTTTCACAAAACGCAGTTATTCATAGAATCAAAAACACTCTTCACTCTACACGGCACATATGTAAAATACTGAATAACAGCATGTAACATCCCGTGCAGAGTGCGTGTAGAGTGGTTTTAACTCTACACGCCATTCAACACTCTGAAAATCACATTGTTTTAATGCTACCGTGCAGAGTGAAGAGTAAAAAGCGATAATGGTTTAAACCACTCGTCACTCATCAAAAGTGTTAGATAAATTATTGAAATACAGAACAAAAACTGGTGTGATGAGTGTATGACGAGTGCTTTTCACTCATCACACCTCTTAACATACTGAGATTCATTGCATTTCATAGCATTTATGATGAGTGACGAGCAAAAGAGAGTATTGTGCGAATCCTATATTATGCTTTATATGCATCCTCTATTACGCCTGAGCCAGTTCCAATAGATGGCACCATAGTGCCATCACTTAGGAACTGGAGTTTCCTCTCCTTGGCACTGGCACATGCCTCTAATGTGCTACGATTCAGTAGTAAGTTACCACAAGCGATTGCCTTCTGTTATGCTTGTTTGTAAAGTCAGTTGACCACGTTTGATAGAACTTGATGTAAGTAAATACGGAATGCATCTGAATTTTCCGATTATTCATTTCGGGGTAAAACCATACCGCTAAAATGGTTGTCAATGGCGATGTAAACACGAATGCCGTCGTTTACTTAAGTTCTATGGCATTTTGACTACATTTTGTGTTAAGTGTGAGTTAAATCTGCGGTTTCTGACAAGAAAATGTGCGATATTTGGAATTAATTTCATACTTTTGCAAACAAAAGTGTTGATAAGCAACGGCATGATGCAAAACAATAAGACCTCAACCAATAAGAACAATTTAGCCAATGGGCAAAATTATATACTTCCTCTGTTTCATCCTCTCAGTATTCCCCACGGATGCCAATGAGAATCGCAGTCATATACATGTCACTCGTCGTGGTAGTAAGAAAGCACACATAGGTGATACCGTAGCCAAGATCTGGATAGAGGAGAACGGAGAAAAGAAAATAGAGATTGCGTGGTCAGAGTTGTCGACTGATGAAGAGGCTGACATCATAAAGGTAATTGACAAGCATTACGATTACATCAACGAGTGCATTGACAAAGTTTTCAATGGTCATAAGGTTGAAATTTTACGAATCAATAAAAAAATATAATAAACATGTGCAGATTCAAGGACACTACATTAGGCATCAAGAAACTCGACTTCAATGAGAAGCGAGGTATGATGGCTGTCTATCTGACAGATGGACGCGAGGTGCTTGTTCCTGTGGGATTGTTCCCTGAGATAAAGCAGCTTCGCAAATCACAACGTGAGGATTACATGATCATGGATGGTCAATTCTTCTCATTTGATGCAATTAGCAAAATATTCTCCATCAAAGATGTACTAAGCTGCAACCTTGCATAAAAATCAAGATAGGTATCATAAAGTCAAACCATTTAAATCAAATGAATTAGTCTTTGCTAGGCATTGACACGACGAAACAGAAATAACAATTAGCAATCATGAGGACGGTGCACAGGATGTGCATCCACTTCACCAACATATATTTTTAACTCAATTATTATCTTCGGTAGGTGATGCGAAATCCGTCCGACACTTAACATACACTTGAGCAAACTGCTCTTGTTCTCTTCCATTGAAACGACCAAATTCAAGTGACAAGAATAAGCAGCGGTGGGTTCACGTTCCGATTGGGGCGTGAGCTTTTCCGTACTTATCTGTTACACTGGTTACTTGGTCGTACCACAGATGGAAATAAGCGTCGGGAAGTTCGCATTCCTTATTTATATTACTATACACAATGAAGGAAATATTATTCCTCCTTAATTTTTGTATTATTTCTATATGTGCAAATGCCCAAATTTTAAGGGCAGAAGAGTTAGAAAACTACGCCAAAGAAAAATATGGTAAAAAGTGGGTTGATGCCGCAACGAATCTCGGTTCACAACTTCAGTTAGACAAAAATAACGCTTTAACATTTAGTCAAATAGTACCAGCTGAAGGAAAGACCAAAGAGCAACTTTATGTAATGCTGAATTACTGGTATACATCGACATTCAACGATGCTAACAGTGTTATAAACCTTAATGAAAAAGAATTGGGAACAATAATTGCACAAGGATACGTTGGAAGTATTGCTCAACATGCAGGTGGTACAAGTACTTATGATGTCAGCATTAAACCTGTTATAAAATGTGATATAAAGGATGGAAAAGTCCGTGTTACTTACACCGTGCCATTCTATAGTGTTGTGCGAATGATTGGTGCCGGATGGCTCGGTGCGATGGGTAGTTCAAAAACACCTCCAACACCTCCGACACGTTCTGATGAGAATTGGACGATTGACAAGTGTTTTCCATTTGTAGAAAAGGATAGTCACAAAAAGACATCATCAAAAGCTCTTGTTATGACCTATGCATATTCTATGGTCGTAATGGACAAGATTGAAGAAGTAATCAAAAACGGATTGATAGGTAATGAAAATGAAGATTGGTAATTTCAAATAGAAGGATTTGTCGTAGATTATCAATCCGTATAAATTTTAAATCCGCAAACACCATTTCTCCTTCGAATATCAACTTCGAGAATCTGGTGTTTGTGGATGATTGTTTTATCAGGTTTACATTTAGATTATCCTGTTAGTATTCAACTCTACATAAGAGTCTTTGACCTATATGACAAATATTATCTGGTAATTGGCAAATCCTATATAATTTTCAATTAATATTATCGTAAAAATCTGAAGATATGATTCACCCATGATTCTGTACTATACAAAGCTATTATTGCAATTAAAATTCTACTGTAGGGGTTCGTAGAATTATACCGTGGGGTTCATCAGAAAATACCGTGGGATTGGCAATGGCATATTGTAGGGTTCAATTTGCCGGGTTGCGATGTTGCAATGGATATCGTGATGTATAAAAATTTCACTTTTTCACTATTTAGTAGGGTAACACAGGACAACATTGACTTATTATTGTATAATAATAAATTATATTCATCCACTTAGTAATTATTAAATAAAAAACGTCTCAAGTTATTATTTTATCATTACTTATACTGCTAAATAGTGAAATAGTGAAAAAATGTCTTTTCGGTTTGTTTACTTTACGAGTCGCACCTCGTATATCTCGCCGATTTGTTTGTCTTTTGCTGCAACGAACTTCACACGTACCTGCTTCTTGCCCTTCAGCACTTCTGCAGGGATTTCGTATGTCTCTGCCTTGAACTCTGATATGCGGTACTTGCCTGTGTTGTTGACTGAGCGGACAAGAGTGTCATCGATGTAGATGTCGAACTCGTGCGATTTCCACTCGCCTACTCCCCAATACTTGAGACGAAGGCTGAGCTCGGTGTCACCGTTGGTCTGCATGAGGTAGCTGAAATAGTGGCCGTTACGTGCGTCGCGGTAGAACACGTTGTTGGTGTTGCCTGTGAAGGACTCGTCTGTCTGCATCTTGTGGTCGGTCTCAGGTTGCTGCTCACCTGGCTGCACCTTGTCAACGGTACGTGCCTCGAGTTGCTGGCGCTCCTGTTCCTGACGCGCAAGGTTATCGACATACTGCTTGTAACTTCCTTCTGTGAGGGCGAGCCAGTACATCATGTAGCGGCTATCGTGAATCTCGAAGAATGGCTGCAGTTCGCCTTCTATCTTGTTTTCAGTCTTTGTAGAGAGTGTGAAGTGGAGTGGTTTGCCCGGCACTGGTGTCATCTGCGATGCTATGCTCTCTATGTCGTTGTTGATGAGGATTGGTGCCTTGTCGATAGGGAGCTTGGCACCTCCTGCATATTGTCCGAAACGGCTATCGTCGGCTATGAGGTTTGGCATTGACTCGGTGCCTGTCTTCATGCCGAGAAGCACAGGACCATGCATGAGTGCTATGTACTGTGGCTGGTTTGGCAGATATTTAACGCTGCTGTGCATTGGGAATTCGATTTTCACCACATCGCCCTTCTTCCACTTGCGGTCGATGCTGACATACGATGATGGGCCTGTGATGATGCTGACTGGTTGTCCATTGACCGTAACCTTGAATTCTCCAGGACGAACCCATCCTGGATAACGCACCATAAGGTTGAATGTTCCCTTGCCCTCTGTAACTGTCAGTGTACTGCTCTCAGAGTATGGGAAGCCTGTCTCCTGACGAAGCGCTACTCCTTTCTCCTTCCAGTCAAGCTGGGACGCAACATACAGGTTGACGAAGAGTGCATCATTAACGTGTGTGTATATGAATTGTCCGTACTTGCCGTGGTTCTCCATGCCTGTACCAACACAGCACCACATTGCCTCGTTAGGGGCAGAGTAGTTGCGGTAATGGCGTGGACGCGCTGGTGTGAAGTAAACATATCCACCATGCTCAGGATGCTGTGACGAGAGTATATGGTTGATAGTGGCAAGTTCGTAGTAGTCGGCATATCGTGCCTCAGGGTTGCGTCGGTGTAAATCCTCTGTGAGCTTGAGCATGTTGTTGGTGTTGCAACTCTCTGGTCCATCGATATCATTGATGAAGTCCATGCATGCATCTTTTGCAGGGAAGTGCTCACGACGGCTGTTGCCTCCGAATGCAAGTGAGCGTTCACCTGTGACTATGTCCCAGAAGAATTCACTTGCAGTATGGTATGTCTCATCACCTGTAAGCTCTGCTATGCGCTCGAAACCGACAACCTTTGGCACCTGAGTGTTGGCGTGCATGTTGTCAAGGCAATCCTGACGCTGCGACATTGGTGTGAAAAGACGCTTGTGCGAGAAGCGTTTTGCGCAGTCGAGGTATTTGTTCTCCTTTGTGATGGCGTATGCATCGGCAAGCACCTCATTCATACCGCCATGTTCGTTGCCGAGCATGCGTTCCATCTGTTCGTCACTCAACTGTGACGTGATGTCGATTGCCCAGTCGCAGAACTGGAGGAAGAGAGTCTTTGCCTGCTCGTTGCCACAATAGAGCCATGCATCACGAAGTCCTGCATACATCTTATGCAGATTGTAGAATGGTGCCCACGAGCCGTTGTACACCCTGAAGTCGCCTTTCTTGAATCCTGTCCAGATGTTCTTGCTGTTTGGCATGCCGCCCATGTAGCCTTTTCCCCATTCTGGATTGTTCTTGATATTGGCGGCTGCACATTCTGCAACTTCGCTGATGATGTACTCCATGCGCTGACGGCATTCCTCATTGCCTGTGGCTGCATTGATGGCGAGGGCTGTGAGATAGTGACCGCCAACATGACCGTCGAGTCCGTCCCAGTTTGGATAGGTTTTTGCCTTTGGAGTAAGTCCTGCTTCCTTACGATACGGAGCCATCATGCGGTCGCAGTCGTACTTGAGCAGTGTCTGAATGTTTAGGTCGCGCGCATGCTTGAGAGGTCCGTCAAGAAGGGTTGTCCTGTCAATCGGGAACTCGTCAGCATAGAGTTTGTCTTGTGCATGTGCCAATGTCATGGCGCATGCACAAGAGAGTGTGATGAGTGTTCTTTTCATTTATTTATTATATTGAGATAAATTGTAGTGCTTACAATTTAACGCTTTTTGCAGAACCTGAGTACTGCACAGCCTTTGCTTCGTTATCAAGCAGGCGTACATTGAACTTACGTTCTGCCTTCATTCCTGGGAACGAGCCGTTGCGCTTGCCAATGGTGAGCGTGCGCGACTTGTCATTCCATTTGAGCGTTATGGTGCTGTATGCTCCTTTTTCGTAGTTATAGTTATCGCCTTCGTCCTCGTAGAGAGTGAAAGTGGCATCTGCACCTGGATAAATCACGATGTCGAGGTTCTGCCAGTCGGCTATGTCTGTATGCTGCACATCACCCTTGCAGAGAGGGATGATGCTTCCTGCTTTAACATAAAGTGGTGAGTGTGACAATGGGGCGTCTGCCTTGATGGTCTGTCCACCTTCGTACTTAGCTGATGTCCAATAGTCGTACCAAGTGGCTCCCTTTGGCAGATACACTTCGTAGGTCTTTTGTGCTGCCCAATCTGCCTTGAATCCTTCCTGGTAGAGCGACTTCTTGTTGTTGTCCCATCCTGAGATTTCATCTGTCACATTAGCAGTTTCTGGTGTGTAGAGAGCGTTTACAACAGGTGCAACGAGGAACGAGTGACCGAACATGTACTGGCGGTTGTTGTCCCAAACCTGCTTGTCATCAGGGAAGTCCATGACGAGTGCTCGCATAAACGAA
>JAZLHP010000067.1:0-18727 GCA_045616905.1 Bacteroidaceae bacterium | reverse complement strand
GGGCTTGAAGAAACTCGGTGTGGCAGAAGGTGGCGTACTATATAAACTCGCCATGGTTGAGTTGGAATACATCGCAGAGTTGGGACTTACTCAGGATCTTCTCACTATGAAGAAACTGATTGATGGGGTAGAACAGAAGTTCGGTGCATCGGTTACAGCAGACAAAGCTCCATTTGCTCAGAGCATCGTGTGTATAGCATTAGGTATTGCCAGGGTTAGCGACGTTTCAAACATTGGCTTGCCGATGAACTGGGCAGATGCAATAGCACAGAAGCTTCTACCAGTCTATTTCTCAGACACTGTACGAAACAATGCTGTTGCCTGGGCAAAGCAAAACGGCTTTAACACATCAACCTATCTGGGTAAGCCGATAGCAAAATTCAGTAACATTTATCTTATAATAGACAGGACAATAGAAGCATGAAACGTATGACACAGGAAAAGGCAGAGCAGTTGATCAAACTTGCCTCTGCCAACATAGACTTCAGTCAGCTGCCACTTGATGACAGTTCTACATATCGTATCTTTCAGGAAGCTGATACTGATGGTATATATATGATGGAATCGGAATGGGACAGATATGATCTTCTCCAGATTAAACCATCTAACTTTGATGAACTTGCAGCAGCCATTGCTTTCAGTCATGGACTGGCAATCAATCCCTACATCTATACTTACATGAAGATTCTGAAGGTGCATCCATTTACTTATCCTCGTTTTACAGAACTCGAAAAGGTAAACTCAATCCTCAGCGATACACATGGTATATTGCTGTGGAAGGAGCAGAAGGAGGATATTCTAGAGTATTTTGACTCCATGTCAGAACTTGAACGCGAGCAAAACAAGAATGCCATTAAGATTGTGTTACATGAGATAGAGCTTCGTCAGCATTCCCTCTCGAACAGGAAATTCTTTCGGAACAGAGCAAAGATTTGTTACAAACTAGCATACATAAAGGCGCATATGCCAGAAGATTTTGAAAGGTTAAGGGCTGAACTTTGTATGTAATTGGAATAATTTCTATTAACCATTTAATATCACCGACCTTCAAAGAAACTCAAACGTACAAACAGCGTAAACTCAAACAGTTTGTTTACGCATTGTTTACGCAGAGAAAGAAAAAAGCACTTGCGATTGCTCGTAAGTGCTTGATTTTGTGGGTGGACCAGCTAGGGCTTGAACCTAGGACCTCCAGATTATGAGTCTGTTGCTCTAACCAACTGAGCTACAAGTCCAATGTGAGGTTGTGCTACCAGGATTCGAACCTGGGCTGAGAGAACCAAAAACTCTAGTGCTAGCCATTACACCATAGCACAATCCTAATAGCACTCTCTTTGTGAATGCGGGTGCAAAGGTAGGCTTTTATTTTGGAATGAGCAAGAAAAAACACTGAAATTTTATAAAAATGTGATATTTGTTTGCCTTTCTTAATAAATATGTGTAACTTTGCATGCTTTTTTTACTAATTCAATACAATAATACTTTATAATGGCTCAAAACAAACCATTAATACATAATAGACGCAGAAACAGAATCCGTCTTCACCACGAAGGTAATCATACGTTGTTGTACTCTGGTATAATCAGCGCGATTATCATTGCCTTGGCATGGTTTTCAAGAGACAGCTTGTCATGGGGATCGTACGTGATAATCGGATTTGTTGTTATTATCTACGGCATTCTTCTGAACTTCTTCCGTTGTCCGATAAGAATGTTCCAGGGAGCTACGACAAAGACCGTGGTTGCCCCTGCTGATGGTCACATCGTGGTGATAGAGGAGGTTGAGGAGCATGAGTATTTCCATGACAAGAGGCTGATGGTGAGTATCTTCATGAGTCTGACTAATGTTCATGCTAACTGGATTCCTTGTGAGGGCACGGTGGTGAAGGTTGAGCATCAGAGTGGTAATTTCATGAAAGCTTATCTGCCAAAGGCAAGTACTGAGAACGAACGCTCGATGGTGGTTATCCGCACTCCGCAGGGAGTGGAGGTTATGGTACGCCAGATAGCCGGTGCATGTGCTCGCCGAATCGTGACTTATCCTAAGGTGGGTGATGAGTGCTACATTGATGACCACATGGGATTCATCAAGTTCGGCAGTCGTGTGGATGTGTATCTGCCACTCGGCACAGAGGTGCTTGTTAAGATGGGTCAGACAACGGTTGGTGACGAGACGGTCATCGCCAAGTTGCAGTGATACTGACGGGAAACGGCAGAAGTGCTGTTTCCTGTGATTTTTTAATATCCGTATTTTCATAGACATGAAGAAGCATATTCCTAATATTTTAACTTGTTGCAATCTTATTTGCGGATGCATTGCAACTTGTTGTGCATTCCGTGCTTGTGGCAGCCAGTTGCCTTTGCTTGAGACTAACGGACTTGACTACAGCTTGCTGTTCATTCTGCTTGGTGCATTCTTTGATTTCTTTGACGGTATGACGGCACGTGCGCTGGGTGTGAGCGGTAAGATGGGTGTGGAGCTTGACTCGCTGGCTGACTGCGTGACGTTTGGCGTGGCACCTTCGGCTATGCTGTACACGATGTTCCATTTCGTGCAGTATCCAGACATGATTGCCTCTCCATTCTTCAAGGGAGTGCTTCCGTTCACAGCGTTCCTGATGGCTGCGTTCTCTGCATTGCGTCTGGCAAAGTTCAACATTGATGAGCGTCAGCACACAGGTTTCATAGGAATGCCAACACCTGCCAACGCAATATTCTGGGGTGCGCTTATCAGCAGCAGCGAGGCATGGATGGTGAGTCCTCGTTTCAATGCCTTGTTCCTGTTCTTGTTCATGATTCTTTCATGCTGGCTGTTGGTTTGTGAGGTTCCAATGTTTGCTTTCAAGAGTTTCTCGTGGAAGCAGGACAAGGCGAAGTTTGTGTACCTCATAGCCGTGATTGTCATTCTTGTTGCTGGTGGCATTATGGGAGCTGCAGCAGGCGATGTGTGGCAGGGATTGTGCCGTTCGTTGTCAGTTTGCATCGGTCTTTATGTCGTAATGTCACTTGTGGCATCTTATTTGCCAAAGGATAAGTAGAGTGGCACTTCTCACATGTGAGTTGTTGCTAATTTGTAAAACCCACTTAAAGACTTATCATGTTTGCAATTTTTGGTGTAATAGGGTACATTATACTTTTTTTCGTAATATTCTTTGTAATCATAATTCTCATTGGGTTGCTCAAGCTTAGCAGGCTGATGGGTGGTTTCGGCAACGTGCGTTCCACTTTCTTTGGAGGCAAGAGACACGCCTACCAGAGTGGCAGCAATGCTTCAGGCAGCAGAGGCGGTTACCGACAAGAGGCTTCCTCTGCAAGTTCTGGAGGTAACAGAACTTCGTCTGGCGGTGGTAAGCCTTCGGGTAAGATGTTCTCAAGCTCGGAAGGGGAGTACGTTGATTTTGAAGAGATAAAGGAATGACCTTTGGGGGCGGCAACGGTCCGTGTGGATATAATGACAAAGGCGTCAAGCACTGTGATGAGTGTCTGACGCCTTTTCTGTATGTTGGTGGGCGAGATGCTTTATTTTGGTCGCACTTGACCGTCGCCTTCAATAATCCATTTGTAAGTGGTGATTTCGTCAAGTGCCATAGGACCGCGTGCATGCAGCTTCTGGGTTGAGATGCCTATCTCTGCTCCGAGACCGAACTGAGCACCATCGGTGAACGAGGTTGGTGCGTTGTGGTAAACGCATGCTGCATCGACCTGTGCAAGGAATATGTCGGCTGTAGCACGATCTTCTGTTACGATGCACTCGCTGTGTCCAGAACCGTATTTACGGATGTGGCGTATGGCTTCGTCTGCCGTTTTGACACATTTCAATGCCATGGCGTATGCTTGGAACTCTGTACCATAGGTCTCGTCTGTGGCAGGTTTGAGCAGTTCCTTTGGATAGTTTCCTGCGGAGAGTACTGCCAGAGTCTGTTCGTCAGCATTTATTATCACGTTGCTTTCGGCAAGTGGTGCGCAAATGTCGGAAAGATCGGCAAGGCGGTCTTCATGTATGAGCATGCAGTCGAGTGCGTTGCAAACACTGACGCGACGAGTCTTGGCATTGTTGATGATGCGTGCGCCTTTGGCTGCGTCACCATATTTGTCGAAATATGTGTGGCACACTCCGGCTCCGGTCTCTATGACAGGAACGCTTGCCTCCTGACGCACGAAGTTGATGAGGCGCTTGCTTCCTCGTGGTATGACAATGTCAACAAAGCCGTTTGCGTGTAACAGCTCGCCGGTGGCTTCATGGGTGGCAGGGAGCAGTTCTATCGCGTGTTCGTTTATTCCGAATGAGTGCAGCACTTGCTTGATTATCGAAACGATTGCACGGTTACTGTCATCAGCATCCTTTCCTCCCTTCAAGACGCAAGCGCTTCCTGCCTTGAGACATAGAGCGAATACGTCGAAAGTGACATTAGGACGTGCCTCGTACACGATGCCGATTACTCCGAATGGCACGCTTACGCGCTTGAGGTCAAGTCCGTTAGGTAGTACAGAATGCTTGAGTACCTTGCCGAGTGGCGATGGAAGCGAGGCAACGTTGCGTGTGTCATTGGCAATGCCCTCTATGCGTTCTGCTGTGAGTTTCAGACGGTCGTACATTGGGTTTGCCTCGTCCATGCGACTCAGGTCGCTTGCGTTTGCTGACAGTATGGTGTCTGTGTTTGCAATAGCTGCATCAGCTACTGCTGACAGCACTTTGTTGATTGTGTCGTTGTCAAGACATGCTAAGTCGATACTTGCGTCCTTGACCGATTGGAATGTTTCTATGAGTTCCATTTATGACTTGTTTTGTGTGCAGGTGACCTGCAGAGTGTATGATTGGTTAAAGGCTGTTGACTGCTTCTTTAAGTTGCTCGAGCGCTTGTTGCAAGACGGCACGTTGGGTGCCAATGTTGAGGCGCATGAATCCTTTGCCTCCAGGACCGAACATTTCGCCATCGTTGAGGGCAAGGCGTGCCTTGTTGATGAAGAGGTCGTTGAGAGCTTCATGGTCGAGTCCTAAAGCACGGCAGTCAAGCCACACAAGGTAGGATGCCATTGGGCGCACAGGCACAATCTGTGGAATGTTTTCGCGACAGTAGTCGATGACGAAGTCAATGTTGCCTTCCACGTATTTCAGCATCTGCTGTCTCCAGTCTTCGCCGTTCTTGAATGCGGCAAGTGTGGCGATAGGGGCAAACATGTGAGGTTCATTGAATTCGTTGGCTCCCATCCATGAGAAGAATTTCTCGCGTATTTTGTCGTTAGGCACGATTGCCCAACTGCTGACAATTCCGGCAATGTTGAATGTCTTGGATGGTGCAGAGAAAGTGATGCTTATCTCTGCTGCCTCTTCGCTGACGGTAGCAAACGGTATGTGCTTGTTGCCGTATAGGGCCATGTCGCAGTGGATTTCGTCGCTGATGACCATTATGCCTCTCTCTTTGCAGAAATGTGCCAAGCGCTGAAGTGTCTCTTTGTCCCATGTGATGCCTGCTGGGTTGTGTGGGTTGCAGAGGATGAGTAATTTGCACTTTTCGTCGGCAACCTTTGCAAGATTGTCAAAGTCCATCTTATAAGTGACTACTGGTGCAACGCCTCCTTCCTGACGGGTTTCGTCATAAACAGGAATGAGAGGGTTCCACACAACTTCGCGCTTGTTTCCTTTTGGGGTCAGATGGAAAGGATGGTAGATAGGTGGCTGCACGATGACTTTTTCGTCTTCTTTGAGGAAAAGGTTGATTACCATTCCTATTCCTTTCACAATGCCTGGAATGTAGGTTATCCATTCTGTCTTCACATCCCACTGGTGGTGGTCGTAAATCCATTGGCAGATTGTCTGCCAGTAGTCTTTAGGGTCTTTTGTATAGCCAAATAGACTGTGTTCGAGGCGTTGCTTGAGTGCGTCTGTGATGAATTGAGGTGTTTCCCAATCCATATCTGCCACCCATAATGCTATGAGGTCTTCTCTGCCGAACATGCTTTGTAGCACAGCATGCTTGTAATCGCTGGAACCTGAACGGTCAACTGGTTTGTCGAAGTTGTAAGTCATGGTTGTCTTGATTTTTGTATGTGAAGCATCAAATGAGGAATTCTGTGCAAGGCGTGTTGTCGCGGTCTTTCATCAGCAGGCAAAGGATGTTCTCTCTCTTTCCGTTAGCTATGATGACGCTGATGCCGGCGGCTGCTGTGTTGGAGGCAACGCTTGATTTGCTCTGCATGCCACCTCTGCCAGCCGATGACTTTGATGACTGAATGTAGTCGCTGAGGTCTTTGCCTGGTTTGACGATGCTGATGAGGCGCGACTCAGGGTCGGTAGGGTTGCCTGTGTAAATGCCGTCGATATTGCTTAGTATGATAAGCATCTGCGACTTCGTCATCTGTGCAATGAGTCCTGAGAGTTCATCGTTGTCGGTGAACATCAATTCTGTGACGGACACGGTGTCGTTCTCATTGACAATAGGGAGCACACCGTTTTCCAACATGACTCTCATGCAGTTCTCCTGATTAGTGCGGTGCTCAGTGTCGGAGAAATTCTCTTTTGTGGTAAGTACTTGTCCGACTGAAATGCCGTATTCTTTGAATAGCTCAAAGTAGCGGTTTATGAGTTTTGCCTGACCTACAGCGGAAAAGAGCTGCCTTTGATCGACAGAGTCGAGATCGTGCTGTATGTGTTTTAGTTCGCTGCGTCCGGATGCTACAGCACCTGATGACACAAGGATGATCTCGTGTCCCTGAAGGCGCAGTTCTGCTATCTGGTCAACAAGTGCAGACATTCGAGTGACGTCTAATGAACCGTCTTGTCGAGTGAGTACATTGCTGCCGATTTTAATTGTTATTCTCATTATTTTTGTAGTTATATAATTTACCGTGTAACTGGGTTTTGACAGCATCTATTGTTTGACACTTGAAGATGCTATTGATGCTTTGCTTTCAGCCTCCAATCTTGGCGTTCAATCCGTGTGACTTGAGTATTTCAATGGCATTTTGCTGCTGCTTGTCTGATGGTGCATTCATTTCTACAGAGTCAGGATTGTAAGTAGTGCCTAATCTGGCATGCTTACCTTTGCCAATGTCATGATAAACGAGTATATTCACGACTTCGGGTTTGTGTGGCAGTGATGACAGGAACTCTGCTGATGCGATGAGGTTGTTGTCGTCTGCGTTGATGCCATCTATAAGGGGAATGCGAATCCAAAATGGGTGATTCATTTTGCTTATGAGACGAATGTTGCTGAGTATTTGCTCGTTGTGGACTCCAGTGAACATGTGGTGCTTGTCTGTGTCCATGATTTTTAAGTCAACCAACATCAGTTCGCATTCGTTGGCTACCGCCTCAACTTTTTTTGCAGAGGCAAAGAGGGTTGTGTCAACTGTGCGATGAATTCCATGAACTCCTAATTCTCCTAACAGTTCCAACAGGAATTCTGTATGCATGAGTGGCTCGCCACCGCAAATTGTGACTCCGCCTTGGCTGTCTTGCATCACCTGCTTCTCTTTTTCCACTATGCGCATCAATTCAGAGATAGGCATTTCCTTACCTGCCATTTCGAGTGCTAACGTAGGGCACTCGCCAGTGCATTTGCTGCATGCTATGCAGTTGTCGTTTTCTTGGATGCCATCGGGAGTGAGGCGAAGGTTGTGCGTGGGACATACGTCAACACAACTGCTGCATCCGATACATTTCTTTTTTGTGTATAATTTAACAGGTTCCTCTGTGAGTCCCTCTGGATTATGGCACCAAATGCATCTGAGAGGACAACCTTTCATGAAGATGGTCGTCCTGATGCCTGGGCCATCGTTGATGGCAAAGCGTTTGACGTCAAAGATTAGTGCCATTGGTACGTTTGCGTGTTTATAATGCAAAGTTAATGCTTTTCCGTAACTTTATGACGAAGTAATGGTTAAATAATAACTTCCGGCGCCTTTTTTTGTTGTTTCGATGCTTTGGTTTGCCGGGAGTTATAATTTAACCTTTACGGAAAACGCTAATTAACTTATTTCTATATAATCAGAATTCCTCGTTTTCAGTTCGTGCGATAATCTCGTTCTGAAGTTGCTCAGTCATATCGTTGAAATAGTCGGAATAACCGGCTACGCGCACCAAGAGGTCTTTGTATTCATCTGGTTGTTTTTGTGCATCAAGGAGGGTTTGAGTGTCAACAATGTTGAATTGGATGTGGTGCCCGCCCATGTTGAAGTACGCTCTGATGAGTGCCACCAGTTTACGAAGGTCTTCTTCTCTTTTCATTAGTGATGGCACGAATCTCACGTTAAGCAAGGTGCCTCCGGACTTAGTCTGGTCGAGCTTTCCGAGTGACTTGATGACGGAAGTAGGTCCTTGTGTGTCGGCGCCATGAGCTGGCGATGTGCCGTCGCTTATTGCAAAGTGTGCCAAACGTCCGTTGCAGCTGGCACCACATACGCTGCCGAAGTAGTTGTGGCAAGTTGTGGATAGCATGTTCAGCTGTGTGGTGCCTCCACGAGTGTTTGGATGGCCTTCTATTGCTTCTACGAGGTCGTCGTACACTTTTACAGCAATGTCGTCTGCATAGTCATCATCGTTGCCGAAAAATGGTGTGCGGTTCTTTATGAACTGACGCATTTTTTCATTACCTTCGAAATTTGTCGCCACGGCATTCAGTAACTCGTCCATGGTGTATTTCTCATCTTCGAATACATGCTTCTTTATTGTTGACAAGCAGTCTGTGATAGTGCCTAAACCGGTACATTGTATGTATGTGGTGTTGTATCTTGCACCTCCGCTGTAGTAGTCGCGTCCACGCTGAATGCAATCGTCAATGAAGAGTGAAAGGAATGTGGCAGGGGCATAGAGTGAGAACATTCGCTCGATGTAGTTGTTTACTGCGAGTTTCATGTTCACAAAGTACTTCATCTGCTTGTGGTATGCATCGTAGAGTTGCTCGTAGTTTGTGAATGTACGTGGGTCACCGGTTTCAATGCCGAGTTTCTTGCCCGTTATTGGATCAATGCCATTGTTGAGCGTTATTTCCAATATCTTGGGAGTGTTGAGATAGCCTGTAAGGATGTAAGCTTCTTTTCCAAATGCACCTACTTCTATACAGCCGGATGTGCCTCCTTCATTTGCATCTTCGATACTCTTTCCTTGTCGTATGAGTTCCTTTGTGTATGTGTCGGGGTTGAAACATGAAGGGTAGCCGTGTCCCTGACGTATAACGCGTGCACCTGCCAATACGAAGTCGTCAGGGGTCACCTTGCTGACGTGTATGGAGAGTCCTGGCTGCAATTCGTGTAGTTCCTCTTGTACCTCAAGTATGATGTACGAAATCTCGTTGACAGCATCGTTGCCATAACGGTCAATTCCGCCAATGTTGATGTTGGTGAAATCGTTGTAGGTTCCGGATTCTAGAGCTGTCACGCCTACCTTTGGCGGTGCTGGCTGATTGTTGAACTTTATCCAAAAGCAGCTTATGAGTTCTTTTGCCTTGTCGCGTGTAAGCGTTCCATCGGCAAGTCCTTTTTTATAGAAAGGATAAAGGTGCTGATCAATGTGTCCTGGGTTCATGCAATCCCACCCGTTCAATTCTGTTACGGTGCCAAGGTGTACGAACCAATACATCTGAATGGCTTCTTGCATGTCTCGTGGCGGATTGGCTGGTACCCATCGGCACGTTTCTGCAATCTTCAGCAGCTCAGCTTTTCTTTGCGGGTCGGAACACTCTGCTGCTTTTTGCTCTGCCAGTTCTGCGTGGCGTTCTGCAAAGAGTATTGCTGCATCGCATGAAATGGACATTGCTTCCAACTCCTGCTGCTTGTCTGTGGCTTCTGGATCGTTGATGTAATCAAGTTCCTTGATGTTCTTTGCAATCATTTCCTTGCATTCAAGCAATCCTCTGCGATACATCTTTCCGTCCATGGAAGTGTGTCCTCCTGCGCGCTGTTCCATGAATTCTGTAAATACGCCGGCATGGTATGCTTCTTCCCACTCTTTGCTTACGTGGGTGAATATTCGCTCGCGCTGAGTGCGACCTTGCCAGTATGGAATGACTTCACGCTCGTAGGTTGCGATATCTTCGTCGCTGATGAGGTATGGTTGCATCTCGCGGTCATTAAGAGTGTGCAAGTCTTCTACCGTGTGGCATGTGAGTTCTGGAAATGTAGGGACTGCCTTTGGAACAGGTCCTCTTTCTCCAACGATTAGTTCGTCATCACCGATATATATGGTCTTTTTCTTGCATAGTTCATAGAAGTTTCTTGCACGAAGGATACAGTTTGGCATTTTGCCGTAGTTTTCTTTATAAAATGCAGTTTCAATAAGCGCACGTTCAATGGTCAGTGTGGCAGGAGTGTCAACACTCTGCTGGTGCAACCGCTTGATACGGTCGTTCATACCTCCTTCGTTGTCAGGATACTGAAGTGCGAAATTCATTTTGCTGTGTGGCGCACGTGATGCCACTTTTGTATTGTCAGCCATTTTGTTGATAGTTTAAATTCAAGCGAATCATTCGCTTTAGGTGTAAGTATTTCATTTTAGCGACAAATTTAAGGCTTTTTTATTAAACGGCATTCTTTATGTATGTATTTTTTGTAATTGTTGTTATCAAAAACTATTGTGCTTGTGTTATTTAAAATAATTGTGTAACTTTGCATATTATAACAAACTGAGTTAGCATTTAATATTTATGGAAAAATCACTTCGAGAAAAGATTATAGCTTTGGTGAAGAGCGAGGTTGTACCAGCTGTGGGATGTACGGAACCTACAGCTGTGGCACTGTGCGTAGCTAAAGCCAAAGAAAAGTTAGGTTTGTTACCAGAGAAGATTGTGGTGAAGTTGAGTGCAAACATGCTTAAGAATGCTATGGGTGTAGGAATCCCTGGCACAGGAATGATTGGATTGCCAATAGCTATTGCATTAGGCGCCATTGTGGGTAAGTCTGAATACATGCTTGAGGTTTTGAAAGATGTTACCCCTGAGGCTGTAGAGAGAGGCAAGGCTTATATAGCAGAAGAGCGTATCGATGTTTCTCTTGATGAAAATGCACCTGACAAATTATATATTGAGGTTTTTGTTGAGGCTGATGGTAAAAGTGCGAAAGCTGTTATTGCTGGTGGACATACTAATTTTGTTGATGATAATTATGCATCAATGGGTGCAAGGGCGGTGGACGAGGTGACTTGTGACGATGCATGGTTGAATCTGAAACTTGTGCATGAGTTTGCTACCACAGCACCTTTGTCGGAGATAGATTTTATCCTTGAGGCAAAGAGACTGAATGAGGCAGCTTCGCAAAAGTCGTTAGATGGAAACTATGGCCATCGTCTTGGAAAGACTCTCTCTCAACCTTTAGGTAAGGGGATAATGGGTGACAGTATTTTTTCTCACATCATCTCTTCTACAGCACTTGCCTGTGATGCACGTATGGCTGGTGCCATGATTCCTGTAATGTCAAATTCGGGTTCTGGTAATCAGGGGATATGTGCAACTTTACCTGTTGTGAAATATGCAGAAGAGAACCACAACACAGATGAGGAACTCATAAGAGCTTTGATGCTTAGTCATTTAACCGCCATATATATAAAGCAGTCGCTGGGTAAATTGTCAGCATTGTGTGGATGTGTGGTAGCATCTACAGGCAGTAGTTGTGGCATCACTTATTTGATGGGTGGTTCGTATGAGCAGATAACGTATGCAGTGAAAAACATGGTGGCAAATCTTACTGGCATGATTTGTGATGGTGCTAAACCATCGTGTGCGTTGAAACTGGCGAGTGGTGTTAGTACTGCTGTCCTTTCTGCCATGCTTGCTGTTCAAGATAAATGTGTGTCAAGTGTAGAAGGTATCATTGATGACGATGTGGATTGTTCCATACATAATCTGACAAAGATAGGAAAGGATGCCATGAACGAGACGGATCGCTGTGTGCTTGAGATAATGACCAGTAAGTAGCGTTCCTGCTATTAAGTGTTGCTTGCATTAAGCATTTTTATGGCAAATGTTTCTTGTACAAAAGTAAGTGATTGCCAAGATTCCAGTAATACACAAAGCCCTATTCCGTTTTGATGGAGTAGGGCTTTGATTATTTATGAGCTTGTGCTTTAATTGTTGTTATGGGAGGGGTGGGTGTTTACAATTCGTTGTCTTGTAAATATTTTTCTGCTTCCATTGCGGCTTTACATCCACTTCCTGCTGCAACTATTGCTTGCCTGTAGATTGGGTCAGCAACGTCACCTGCAGCAAATATACCAGGAATGTTAGTCTTTGGAGTTGCTCCCTCTGTTTTTATATAGCCGATTTCGTCAGTTTCAATCCATGGCTTGAATACTTCTGAGTTAGGACGGTGGCCAATCGCGAGAAAAAATCCGTCTATAGGAAGGTCGTATTGACGTTCATCTGCCTCACCTTTGCGATAGACGAGATGAGCACCTTCAACTCCACCTTCGCCATAAAGTCCCAGTGTGTTTGTCTCATAAAGCACTTCAATCTTAGGGTTGTTCATGACGCGATCTTGCAGAATCTTACTTGCACGTAAATAAGGTTTGCGTACAATCAGATACACTTTACTTGCTAATCCTGCAAGGTATTGTGCCTCACCGCATGCGGTGTCACCACCACCTACAACGGCAACGATTTTTTTACGATAGAAGAAACCATCGCAAGTAGCACATGCACTAACGCCTTGCCCACGGTATTTTTCTTCATCGCTAAGTCCTAAAAATTTAGCGCTGGCTCCGGTTGCGATGATTACGGTGTCTGCTTCCACTTCTGAGTCGTCATCAAAAGTGAATTTGTATGGTGCTTTGCTTAAGTCGCTCTTCACACAGATATGTTCACGGATCTCAACGCCGAATTTGTCAACTTGCTCACGCATCAAGTCCATCAGTTCTTGTCCTGATATTTCTTCTGGATGCGATGGGAAGTTTTCAACCATATCTGTGATTGTTAACTGTCCTCCAGGTTGTATTCCTTCGTAAAGCACAGGATTGAGGTTTGCGCGTGATGCGTATATTGCAGCTGTGTATCCAGCAGGTCCTGAGCCAATGATAAGGCAGCGAATGTGTTCCATATTTTTATTTGTTCTTGTAATTCTTTAAACCATTATTTAACCAGTCGCGGAATTTCTGAATGTCCTCGTCAAACGAATAGCTCTTCTCAAGTGGTTTACCTTCGTTGTCGATAAGCACATAGAATGGCTGAGCGTTTGCTCCAAATTTGCTGTTCTGGAGATAACTCCATTTTTTGCCAACAGTACGCAGCTTTATGATTTGACCATTATCGGTGATTTCGATTGGTTCCTCAAGTTTTGTCTTTTCGTCAACGTACAGCTGAATGAGAACGTAATCGTTTGTCATTATCTCTGCCACATTAGGATCGGTAAATACAGATGCTTCCATCTTACGGCAGTTTACACATCCATAACCTGTAAAGTCTATCATTACTGGTTTGTTGTGCTCGCGTGCGTATTTCATTCCTTCGTCGTAGTCGGTAAACATAGGCTTAACTTCCTTATCTTCGGCAAGATTGAAGTCTTGTGTCTTCATTGGTGGTGCGAATGCGCTGACTGCCTTGAGAGGAGCACCCCAAAGTCCTGGAAGCATGTATATCGCGAATGCGAATGCAAATAATGCCATGAAGAAACGTGGAATGCTTGTTTTTGGACGTGTGACTACATTGCCATCCTCGTCATATTCGTCTTCGTCATGAGGGAAACGTATCCATCCAATAAGGTATGCTCCTAAGAGAGTGAATAGCACAATCCATAATGCCAGGAATGTCTCTCTGTCAAGAATGCCCCAACCATATGCAAGGTCTGCTACAGACAAGAACTTGAGTGCAAATGCTAATTCCACAAAGCCAAGAGTCACTTTCACTACATTCATCCAGTTGCCACTCTTTGGCGCACTCTTCAACATTGTTGGGAATAATGCGAATAAGGTGAATGGAAGGGCTAGAGCTATGGCGAATCCTAACATGCCGACAATAGGTCCAATAATACTGTTTGTGACCATTTCTACCAATAGGAAACCGATGATAGGACCTGTGCATGAGAAGCTCACAAGTACAAGTGTGAATGCCATTAGGAACACACTTAAAAGTCCCGTTGTACTGCTTGCTTTGCTGTCAACTGCGTTGTTCCATTTTGATGGTAATGTGATTTCAAATCCACCAATGAAACTGGCTCCGAAAAGAAGCAACATCAGGAAGAATATGATGTTGAAAACAGCATTGGTTGCAAGGTCATTTAGAGCTGACGCTCCAAATACGAATGTGACTATAAGTCCAAGTGCTACATATATAACAACAATGCTGATACCATATATAATAGCATCGCGGATACCACGCTTTTTTGCTTTTGCTATTTCCTCAGGTGTGCTTTTTTTTGTGGTGCCTTTCTTGAGGAAGAAGCTTACGGTCATTGGTATGATAGGCCATACGCATGGAGTTACAAGGGCAACCAGGCCACCAAGGAAACCTAATACAAAGATGTACCATAACGGGTTGTTTGTGGCATTTGACAATCCACCTTCGTCAAAAGAACGCAACTGATCAATAACAGGTGTCCAAAGTCCTTCTGCAGAGGTGGCGTGTTCTGCTTCTGCTGTTTCTGAAGCAGTACTGTCAGTTTCCGCATTGTCAGTTTCTTCTGCAATGTCTTCTTTTGTTTCTTCTGTTGCTTTTTCTTCAACTTTTTCTTCAGTTTTCTTTTCTTCTGTCTTTAATTCTTCTTTTGCTGCGGCAACTTCTCCTTTGAAGTCAAAGTCAACGTTTGTTGGTGGTATGCAGTTCTGGTCATTGCATGCACCGTATTCAAGGTATCCTGAAATCTCATATTTACCTCCTGTTAGTTTTACTTTTTGGGTGAATGTTGCAGATTTTTCAAAGAAATAGACATCTGCTTCAAACATTTCCTCAAAGTGTTTTATTGGAGTGCTTGCGGGTTTTAGCGAACCGTCTAATTTCGCACCGCTGATTTTTTCAATGTTTATTGTGGTGGGTGTAGGACCATCTGGCACAACTTGGGTTGAATACATGTGCCATCCGTTATTGATTGTCGCAGAAAATGTTATTACAGCTTCTGTAGGGCTGGTTTCTTTGATGGACGTGGTTACCTTGACAGGTGATGCAAATTGTGCGTTTGCAACCGCAAAGCACAACAATGCCAATGATGCGAAAATTGTTCTTAGTTTATTCATATCTGTTTTTCTTTATTCTCTCGTAATAATTGTATGTTTTTGTTTGACGTTGTTTTCTATGCATCGAGTGATGCGATAGGTTATATGGTTTTTCTTTTTCTTGTTTTGTTTTTAGATTCTTTCAGTTAATAATTATGCAAATATACACATTTATTTATATTCTGCCAATCGTAGCAGTAAAAAACTGTATAAAAGTTTGTTTTGTTTCTGAAATTGTCGTAAATTTGAACTGAGTTTGGAAATCAAATACGTGTAATTTCTATTTTAATGTTTGATAATATAACTATGGCAGACAACAACAATCAACAGTTACAACTGGAACTTAAACCAGAGGTGGCAGAGGGTACATACGCAAATCTCGCTATTATTACTCACTCGAGCTGTGAGGTGATAACGGATTTTGTACAGATGATGCCTGGAATGCCCAAAGCGCAAGTGAAGAGCCGTATAATTATGGCACCAGAACATGCAAAACGGTTGCTTTTGGCTTTGCAGGATAATATCCAAAAGTATGAGCAGCAGTTTGGGCAGATTAAACTTACGCAACCTCAGCAGCCTTCTTCTGAAGGACGTACCATTGCTCCTTTCTCAATAAAGAAGGGTGAGGCATAAGGAAAAAGTTTTATCGTATTCATCCCGGCGATCTGTCGGGATGAGTTTTTTACACGTAAATGATTCTTTTTTCTGTATATTGATTGCGATGTGTTGAATAATATCTAACTTTTTGTACAGTTTAAGGTAAAAAGGTAAATTTCAGAATAACGTGACAGATAATACTAAAGCTTTTGAGACGGGGTCGATTCGTTCCCTTTTGTGGCAATATGCTATGCCTGCTGTAATTACTCAGATTATCGCTTCTGTTTATAATATTGTTGATCGTGTTTTTCTCGGTCAGAATGTTGGAGCTTTGGCTATAGCAGGATTGGCTGTTACTCTGCCTATTATGAATGTGGTGCATGCTTTTGGTTCTCTTGTTGGGGCGGGTTCGTCTGCTCGTATAAGTATTGTGTTGGGAAAACGTGATATTAATTGGGCTGAAAACATATTGGGAAACAGTATGTTGCTGACATTCTTATTCGGTGTGCTGTTTGTGTCGGGATGGTATTTGTATAGCGGTGATATATTGAGTATGTTTGGCGCTTCTGCAGAAACGATAGCGTATGCTAAAGAGTATATGGATATTGTTATGCCAGGAATGTTCTTTACGACATTGACGTTTAATTTGTGTGGATTAATTCGTGCTACAGGCTATGCAAAATTGTCAATGTGGATTATGGTGATAGGGGCTGTGTCAAACATCGTGCTTGATGCATTATTTATATGTGTTTTGAAATGGGGCATAGTTGGCGCTGCTTGGGCAACGACATTCTCGATGGCGTTCTCTTCGTTGTTGGCGGTATGGCATTTCGTGCGCCCTCGTTCTTTCATTCGTTTCCGGCGTCATGCATGGAAACCAAGGTTTTTTATATTCCGTAATATCCTTGCGATTGGTATAAGTCCTTTTTCGATGAATGCGGCAGCTTCGGCAGTAGTGGCACTTCTCAACAATCAGTTGCTTCGATATGGTGGCGATACAGCTGTGGCTGCTAATGGTGTCGCTAATTCTTTTGTACCCCTTATCATTATGCTTTTGTTAGGTATATGTCAAGGGATGCAGCCTATTGCGGGGTATAATTATGGAGCAGGTCGTATGGACAGATTAAAGGAAGTCTATGTTCTCACCATGAAATGGAATGTTGGTGTGGGAGTTTTTGGAATGTTGATGGTGTTGTTGGCCCCACGTTATATAGCAATGGCATTTACAAATGATGCGGAATTGATTGATGTCACAGTGCCAGCGTTGCGATTCATGATGATTATGGCTCCGTTGATAGGATTCACTATCACGAACTCTCAATTCTTTCAGTCAATTGATAAGCCGTGGATAGCAATCGTGACAAGTCTTTCCCGTCAAGTGTTGTTTTTAACTCCATTGATGTATATTATGCCACCTGTTTTTGAGTGTGTTGGAGGTAGTGGTTTAATGGGGGTGTTTTCTGGTTGTACTATTAGCGATGTACTGGGAGCATTGCTTGCTGCTATATTACTTCGTAGTCAACGCAGAATTTTCTCACATGGAGAATAACATGGAGAATAAAGTGTGCTATCGCGTACATTATATATAATAAATACATAAACATATTTTGGCAAGGAGAGAATTCATATTCAGAATAGATTGAATATGGATCCTCTTCGTTATTAGGAAGCAGAGAGATTGGTGTTTTCTTTTGTAAGGACATGTAAAGTGTGGTTTTTAGGTGTGAAACAGACCTTGATGTTATGGGTAAAATGTTAAATAATGCTAAATTTGGTGTATTTTTTGTGTTTTGACTCAAAATGAGTGATTTTTGTCTTGTTAAAAAGATGTTATTTGGCAGAAAAACCGTAACTTTGCAGCACTTTTTGGAGTAGTGTGCACCTTTTTTAGGTGCTTGGGTATCGTGTGTTGTGATTTCCTCCTGTTGAATCGGGGTGATTTAGTTACGATGAATATATTTACGATTCCTATTTAGCACGAAGCAAAGCGAGTAGCTGACCACAAAGCAATGATGGTTTTCTCTGAGGAGAGGACAACTTAAGGTGGGCACTCGGATTGAATGAAAATTTGTAAATAATAATAATATAAAAATTAAACAAAATGGCTACTATTCAGCAATTAGTAAGAAAAGGCCGTAAGGTTTTGGTAGACAAGAGCAAGTCTCCAGCTTTGGATTCATGTCCACAGCGTCGTGGTGTTTGCGTACGTGTTTACACAACAACCCCAAAGAAGCCTAATTCAGCGATGAGAAAAGTCGCTCGTGTTCGTTTGACAAACAAGAAGGAGGTTAACTCTTACATACCAGGTGAGGGACACAACCTTCAGGAACACTCAATTGTACTCGTTCGTGGTGGACGTGTTAAAGACCTCCCAGGTGTACGTTATCACATCATCCGTGGTGCTCTTGATACTGCAGGTGTAGCAAGTCGTACTCAGCGCCGTTCTAAATATGGTGCTAAGCGTCCAAAGGCAAAAAAGTAATCCTGTAAGAACGAATACATAAAACAACAGTTTTTTCACAAAGTTTGGTTTGACGGAAATGCTTGAAAGGGTTGAGTAAATGCCCTGAAGTGGGCGTTGAAGACACACACAATAATGCAGCCTCAGACTAAAGAAAGATTAAATCAAACAAAAAAATGAGAAAAGCTAAACCAAAGAAGCGTGTGATCCTTCCGGATCCAGTTTTCGGTGATGTAAAGGTTACAAAGTTCGTTAATAACCTCATGTACGACGGAAAGAAGAGCGTAGCTTACACAATCTTCTACACCGCTCTCAAGAACGTTGAGAACAAAATGAAGAATGAAGAGAAGTCTCCACTTGAAATCTGGAAGAAGGCTCTTGAGAATGTAACTCCACAGGTTGAAGTTAAGAGCCGCCGTATTGGTGGTGCAACTTTCCAGGTTCCTACAGAAATCCGTCCGGATCGCAAGGAATCTATCTCAATGAAGAACATGATTAACTTCGCTCGTAAGCGCGGTGGTAAGAGTATGGCTGACAAAC
>JAZLHP010000066.1:0-19032 GCA_045616905.1 Bacteroidaceae bacterium | reverse complement strand
ATTTTTTCTGGCTTTTGAGTGAGTGATGCGGGCATCATGACCGAAAAAACAGGGAAAAGATGTAAGGAAATAATCAAAATGGATACGAGAACCTTAAAAAACAAATATCATTGTGTCCTAATGAACTATTTGGGTTTAATTCTTGATTTTCCTTGTTTCTCCAGTAGGCATCTTTTCAATGTATATTCCTGCTGCAGTAGGTCTTTGTTTTCCCAAGTACGTTCCGTTTAAATTATAATATGTGTATTCATTTGTTTGTGGGACAAATGTAACAGAGTGTACGGGAGTATCTTCCCCTCCCTTGTAGGAGAAAGAAATGCGTCTGCCAGCTTCGGTTATGTTAGTAATGTTGATATTCAGGTCTTTCGTGCCTGATGAGTTGTCGTTAAACCATGTTCCTCCAGAATCAGAGTGCGATGTGTTTGTCAGTTCACTTACTTTCATATAGCCGGGGAACAGGTCACCTGCAAACTGTGTGGCGGTCTGATTATATCTGCTGTTGTAGTATGTGCCGAAATTATTGTCGGCAGGAATGTATGACATTCTCTGGTGAGTGGCAGACTTGTTAACGTTATTGTCTGTCCATGCTGATTCCAAGTAATCCACATGCGAGATGAGAAGTCCGTGTACCTTGTAGTTCTTTCCTCCATAATAAGTGAACCATTTATCATACTGACGATTCTCCAGGATCAGTCCCTCATTGCTGTTGTTATCGTTGCGAATGATGTATGCTACAGGTTCGTCTTGTAGCGGAGGCATTGCATTCACGGAGCATGGCTCAGTAAGTTCTGTCAGTTCCATCCATCCAGCTAAGTAGCGCTCAAATGCTGTGAATCCACAAGGTGTCTCTCCATGTACTGAAGGTCCATTGTAGTTCCCTGAAGCCATCAGGTCCCAGTCTCCCATTCCAACGCCACCTTGGTAGCTTGCATCGTAAGTGTCTGGCAATCCGAGGCAATGGCTGAACTCGTGGCATGCCGTACCGATTCCATTCATGTTCTTACCCGTTGTGCCGCTCAGTTCGCACGAAACGGCATACGTGTTTATCTTCACCCCATCGATTGTTTGCTGACCATCGCCATCATTGAACTTCTTTGCACTGTTCAAATCCCACTCATGAGGCCAAACAGTCTGGGATGATGCTCCTGCATTCTCGCCATACCCTGCGTATATGAGGAATACCTGTTCCACCTCTTTGTTGCCGTCCCAGTCATAGTCGGCAAAGTTGATGCCGAGTTTCTTGGCTTGACGGCATGCCTCTATGACAAGTGTCCCAGGATGCGTGTCATTGCCGGCAGCATCATTCTTGCCATAGTAGTCCATGTTGCGGATTGTAGTTATAGGACCGATGACATCAAACTCAACATCAAGTTGTCCGTAGCTCTGGTCATAGAAATAATCGTGTACCGACCCAGCGTGGTTATTCTTGTTGTACCCGACCTGATTAAACATGGGTTCAAAATCCCCCACTTCGTATGTCATCTTCACATCTAAGAAATTGACAAGAATCACAAGTCCCTTCTTCTTGCCTACATGATGTGCAGCAGCCCTCCTCTGTCCGTTTGTAGATACACCATCCATTCTCATTCTTGCTGACCGCTGCATGCGTCTTGCGTTGCTTTCTGCAGCTTTCTTCGACCCTCTTTTTAAGAATGCTTCCGCTTCCTCCTCGCCGGCAACTCTATAGAAGCCGTCAGCATCTTGCATGAGCATTTTGCCGTCAGCATTCACATAGAAGTGGCAATGTTCGTCGCCGCAAAGGAATGCTTTGAGCGTAGTGCCGTCAGGTTGAGTGAGCATCACCTCCGTATGTCTTGCTGGATTGGCATGCATTGTCAATGCAACAATGCAGGTTAGTATAGAGATTAATAATCGCATAAATTATATAAAGATGTGAGTTCGTCATGCAAAATTAGTCAAATTTAGTCGCATTGACACGATGTTTCCAAAAAAAATCATATCTTTGCAAAAAACAAATATCAAATCATTTATAAAATAAATATTATGAAAGCAATTGCAACAACAAATGCGCCTGCTGCTATCGGACCATACAGCCAGGCTATTGAGAGTGAAGGAACAGTTTATGTAAGCGGTCAGTTGCCAATCGACCCAGCAACAGGCAATTTTGCAGAGGGAGGCATTCAGGCAGAGGCTCGTCAGTCTCTTACAAACATTAAGAACATATTGGCAGAGGCAGGACTAACAATGGCTAATGTGGCAAAGGTGACAGTTCTCCTTGCCGACATTGACAACTTCGCAGCAGTAAACGATGTGTATGCCGAGTTCTTCTCACAGCCATACCCAGCACGTTCTGCTTTCGCAGTTAAGGCATTGCCAAAGAATGCTAACATTGAAATCGAAGCAATAGCAGTACGTAAGTAATAATACACTTCATGAGAAAGATCTGTTCATTTATCACGATGGCATGCATGATTGCCATGCTGTCATTCGTATCAAGTTGTAAAGAATCGCTGACCGAAAAGGAAGTTCGCCAGAATATGGTGAACATTAAGAAGGATATTGACAAAGAATTACCTTATACTATTGGTGAACAAGACGGGATTGTAGCCACTATGCAGAGGTCAGAAATCAGAGGTAAGGATTTAGTTTATGTCTGTGTTCTGGCTATGGATACATCAGGTGCAAAAGAAAGCGATTTGCAAGATTACAGAAACGGAATGCAGTCAAAGGAAAATGTAGATGCAACATCTCGTGCATTTGCTGAAGGTATGACAAGTGAAAACAGCAGTACTGCCGAGATTGAGCATGTAAAGATGATTGTGGAAGGTATGCAGAAATACGGTTACCATTTTGTCTATAAGTATTACGACATCAATGAAAGAGAATTAGCGACATTGGTCGTAGATAATGCCGTTGTGTTGGAAGAACTGAAGTAAGCCGTACCGTACCATTATCGCACAGTATTATACTGCAGGCAGAGACATGTTATTTCAAAATGTCTTTGTCTGCAGTTTGTGTCATCTATTAAGCCATGCCTTGGTCTTCTATTATGACCCACGTCGGTCATAATAGAAGACCAGCATAAAGCATAATAGAAGAGGTCACCTCATACCGGGGTGACCTGCTTCTATTATTATACTGTTTGAAAGAAATTTATTGGTTCTCTTCCTTGATATAGATGCCTACAATCATATCTGGATTTTGTCCATTGTAATATAAATATTCATATCCTTCAAGACTGCTGTATGTAATTCCTGGAATCTCTAATTTCAAAATGCCGTTAGTTCCGGTTCCTATAGAACTGAATTCTATAGATTCATTTTCATTGCCCTGGATTGAGAAAACAGGCACGTCAGACCATCCCATTTGACCGTCCCATTCTTGAATATGGTACTCTCTCTTAAATAATTTACCCTTTAATATTTCGTTACTATTTCTTTTGTAGTACACTACGGTTAAAGTGAATGGAGTATTATTGTATTTAGCCAAGTCGCTTACTTTAATCAATTTTACATCATCCTTTGTTGTTGTATTAAGGATTGTGCCGAATTGCTCGTAAGGGTTGCTCAAAGAAGGACTTGTAGTTCCTTGGCCCTGCATTACAACAACTCCAAGGTTACAGAGATATGCGTCTTTAACTTCTGTTTTGTACCATGAATCTTTGTATGTGTCGTCATCACGTACCCAGTCGTCGAATAATGGATATCCATTTTCAATCTGGTCATACTCTTTGAGCCATTTAACGGTACATGGTACACAGAATTTTTGAGGAGCAGCTGTAGTATAATCCTGTTTGTAATTCTCGAGGTTTCCATGAGGACTTGGAATACAGATTCCATCTACATAGATTGGAATGTCATCAGGGTTTGTTGATGATGTCTTGTATCGGAAGTTTGCAACCTGACGAGTAGGGAATTCTTTTTCCACATTAATTTGTGAATATTCGCCCTTTTGATTGCCTAACATGTAGTGTACCTCATGCTTGTCATCGTTTACACCAACGCATATACGCTTAGTTGCACCTGTTGCTTGGATGGTTACAAGAGGATAATAATATGTTGTTCCATTTTCTTCTGTGGTTTGGCTGTCATAGTATACGTCAAACACAACATCGTTAAAGTCGAAGTCCAAAGTGTTACCAAGGTCTTCACACATTACACGGCGAGGGTTCTCTTCGTTTACTACGATAGGAGTAGCAGGAGTAATCTTGACGATACAGTTGCTGAAATAGTAGTCTCTTGGGTGGTCGTATGTGACACCTTCGCTTGCATCTTCGTGGAAAGCGTAGTCGAAACCTAAATAATATCCGTCATATTTTCTGCCCGAAGGACCTGTAAATGTCAAGTGTTGAATTGTCCACCATCCTTCTTGCCTCCATTCGTCATCGTTTGAGTAATGCATCTGAAAGTCTTCAGTACCTGATGACGTATAGAATTGTATGAGACGGTTTGGCGTTTCTCCAATAGTTTTTTCTCCATTGTTGTATGGGGAATCTTCCAACATTGGAACTTTAGGTTTGTTGTATAAATGGTTTGAATTGTTACTGTTAAAATTATATATGTGGTCATATCCATCACCGGCATCACCTACAGAGTCGAAAGTTTTTACTTTTAACTGGTCAATGGTAAATTTCTCATTTGTATTGTATGTAATAGTTCCGTGGTCGTTAATCTCATAAGTACTGTATGGAGTGCCGTCAGGATTTCTGTCATTGTCTGCTGAAATATATTGGATGAAGAAGTCTGTCCAGTGTACAATTTCAGATGCACCAGGCTTATGTGTGCGGAACCACCATGAAACATACTGTATTTCTTCGTCTGTAACATCACCAGCTGGTATGTAACTTGTTCCTTCAGCACTTGCTGCATATTCAGAAGAGGTTTCAGTTAATGCATAGTGATACTTACCCAGAGTATTTAGGTCATCATGACCATCTGTCTCGTATGTATCTGGCCAACCTGGTACGGTAAGGTTATAGTAGTTTGGCAAGTACCATTCGTTTTTATTAGGTACGTTCGCACGTGTGGACATGTTATCTACGTTCACATCGCCGAATCCCCATGTGTGGTTCGGATCTATTTCGCCATAGCGTGAGATGAAGTTCTGAGTGTATTCATTGACAATCTTGTCATGTTCAATCTCGTCAAGACTTGCAGTTTCGTAGTCACTGCATGAAAACAAAGATGTTGCTGCAACGATGGTAAGCAAGGTTGCTTTGCAAGAGATACCTTTCATAAATTTCTTTTTGTTATGTATTCAATTCCGTAAATGCTTCTGTAAACGTTTGTTCCGTTTCTCGAACTTTTTACCTTAAAAACTGTTTGATTCTGATTTCGGGTGCAAAATTAATAAATGCTGTGTACGTACACAAATTTTGAGAATGACGAGGAAGTGTATTGATACGTTGATGCAACAATATGTTACAAACATTCCTTGAAAAATAGTGAAAAAACACCCAAAACAAGCATGTAAACGACGATATGGCGTAAATTATATCCTTTTAAAAACGAAACATGAATTGTAAGTTTGTAACAACTCTTAATATTTATCAAGGACTATAATGATTCTTATATGCTCATGCTTAACCCAAATAGTTCATTAGGCTCGTAATACATATTGATTAGAGCCTATACAGATTTTTTCTGGCTTTTGAGTGAGTGATGCGGGCATCATGACCGAAAAAACAGGGAAAAGATGTAAGGAAATAATCAAAATGGATACGAGAACCTAAAAACAGGTAGTATTGTGTCCGAATGAACTATTTGGGCTTAACATGAATACCGCTAACAAAGAATAAATAAAAAACACAGATTTATAAGATAAAACAGTTAATCTGTCAAATCTTGTAAATCTGTGTTCTGGATAAAGTACCCTTATGTCAGGTACAATGAAAGTAAACCGTATCAGGTTATTTCTTGTAGTATCTCAAAGCCTCTGGGAGATATTTTGTCTTGATGTCAGAGATACGCTTCTCGTCAGTTGGGTGTGAACGCAACCAGACAGGAGTGGAGTTTGTTGACGATGCCGCCATGCGTTGCCAGAATGGTATGGCGGCATTAGGATCATAACCAGCCATGGCTGCAAACACAAGTCCCATGCGGTCAGCCTCACTTTCGTGGTTGCGTGAGTACTTGAGGTTAAGAAGTGATAGTCCTTTTGCTGCCGCATCGGTGGCAAGAGAGCTGAGCGTTTGGTCAACACCAGCAACAGAAAGCAATCCTGCACCTAACTGCAGACCTGCGTTCGAGCGTTTCTCCTTACTCATCTGCTCTGCACTATGCTTTGCAACGGCATGAGCAATCTCGTGACCGAGAACTATAGCGAGTGATGTCTCGTCCTTAGTGACAGGCAGAATACCCTCGTACACCACAATCTTACCTCCTGGCATGCAGAAGGCATTCACGCTGTTGTTCTTCACGAGGTTAAATTCCCATTTGAAGTTGTTCACTTCGTTGGCAAAACCATTATTCTTGAGGAATGTCTCTACCGCATTGGCAAGCTTCTTGCCTACACGCTCCACCATGGCTGTGTTTGCCTTGTCGGTAGAGAGTGTTGACTGACTCAGGTACTGCTTGTACTGAGTGGTGCTGAGGCTCAGCATCGAGTTGTCGTCCACCAGCAATCTGTGTTTACGGCCTGTTAGTGGCACTGTGCTTGATGTGCCACAGGCAGCAAGCATCACTGATGCTATTGCTACCGTCATAATGTGTCTGATGATTCTCATATTTAATTAAGTTTTTGCGGGTTCCTATAATGCTTGGCGAAGTGCATTCATGAAACGGTGATACTCTTTCTGTGTGATATCCACCTTCCCACTCACGCGCTTGTTCGGGTATTTCTTCTTATATGCTTCACGCACCATCTCATGAGTGACGATGTTCTCGATAGGGACATGGTACTCGGCAATGATAGGCAGGAGATACTCAATGGCGCTGTCTATCTGATCTTGTGTGAGAGGACGCTCTAATGTGTTACCCTGAAACTCAATGCCGATGGTGAACTTGTTGCAACTCTCGCGACCAGCGAGGATGCTGTTGCCAGCATGATAGGTCACCACCGTTGGCTCGCACATAATGTATCGGGTGCCGTCAGTATCAATCACCACATGAGTGCCTACATGGCGTGAACCGACAGTCAGCACTTCCAACGAACGCTCTACCGTAGGTTCTGCCGTGTGATGTAGAATGACGCCTTGTACATCGTTCACCTCCCCGGCTGCAAAGTTTGGGGTAGGGTGCTGCTTTACTGCATAACCCGTCTTCCTCTTTGGCGTATTGTCTTTCGCAGGCTCATCCTTTGCCATTGCTGCCGAGGAATCAGTGACAACGGCGGATGATTCTTCACCGCCGTTGTTGTTAGTTGTCGCATTGCACCCCATGGTCATGCTGCCCATTATGAGTGCCATTGCTATTATCGAGGTTCTTTTCATTATTAATTACTTACTTTATGCAAATTTACAAATTTTCACGATGTTAACAAAAGAAATTCGTATTAAATGGACATAATATTGTATAAACCTGTCTATGAACTACAGTTTCCTCGCTTGGCAGTGGTACTATCCCTTAGTAGGTCACGTACTTATTGTAGCTTATCCCAAACGGTTGACTACTCATTAGTTCATATAAAATCATAAATATTGAGTATTGTGGTATCCAGTAAAAGTCCGTAACTTTGCACCCGATGAGTCGTGAGATTAATCTTTAGAATTACGTAAAACCATAAAATGTTAGAGAAAGAAACAGCCTGTCCCGTTCGTGATGAATAGGACAGGCTGTTAACTTTTTATCCTTGAAATTTAGTGAGTTGAGCTAGTTCAAGGAGTTGATAGAGTTGAATTAGTTGAAGGAGTTTCCCCTCTCCCCTCTACCCACTAATCTCAAACCTGATTACTTCAGTATAGAGTCGAGGTAGTCATAGAATTCAGGATCTTCACCTACGATTACGCGTGCAATCTTACCCTCTGGGTCAAGCACAATCTTAGTAGGGAAACCTTCAACGGCATAGTCATCGAGTATGCTGCTTGAGCGTGGATTATACACATGCTTCCATGGCAGCTGATGCTTTTCGATTGCCTTCTTCCATGCAGCATCTGTGTCGTTGCAGTCGATGCCGAGAATCTCCATCTTGTCAGAATACTTAGCATAGTATTCCTTCATCTGTGGCATTCCCTTGATGCACCATCCGCACCATGAACCCCAGAAATCGAGCACTACATACTTGCCACGGAGTGAAGAGAGTGCCAATGGCTGACCGTTGTTGTCATTGAGGGTGAAATCCTTTGCCAACATTCCCGGCTGCACGTTCTTGCGAGCCTCAGCAAGCTTTGCCTCCTTCTCCTGTCTGCGCTTCTCGTATGCAATCTCAAAGTCGATGAATGGTTTTAGCACGCCATTCTTCACCTCATCAGAGAGTGTGTTGACATAGGTGTTGAAATCAATGGCGTTGACAAGGAGGGCAGCAGCACCAGGCTCGTTGTTATGAGCCTTGAGATACTCAATAGCTGCATCAACGTACTCTTTGCGCTTCTCCTTATACTCTTTCTCAATGGCTTCACGAACCTCTTTAGCGTTGTCTCCAGCAGCTGCAATGCGGTCTTCTGCACCAGCAGCAACAGCCATGGCTGCCTTCTGATATGGTTCCACTGCCTTGTCTGCATCGCCCATCTGCTTGTAGAAGGTGCTGCCGCTTACATAATAGCTGCTGCCCTTGCGGTCAACGACACACTCCTCGTTAGGAATGAAGAAGATGCCGATGCGTGATCTTGCCTCACGGATAGGCCCGTTACAGATATACGCATCAACCATTTCGTTGATGGTTGTTGTGTAAACCACCTTTCCGTCCTTTACATCAATTGAATCAACAACAGCAGTAGGGTCGTTGAAATTAGTGCCATCAGTATGGTAGATGTAGTACTTCGTGGCAGTCTCAGCAGGATCCACATTGACTGTCAGCTTGAAGTTCTGTGCACTGGCGGTCATTACACCGCCAGCGCAAAGTAAAGTGATTATCTGTTTTCTCATCGTTACATTATTGATTATTCAGGAGTCTTTTCTTCACGACGGTTTGTTGGACGTGGGTTCTGCTCTACGCTACCGTGAGTGGCATTAACATCGTAGTCGCTGAATGGGAGTGCAAGTGCTGGGTCATCGCCTCCTACAGAGATGGAAACAACCCTGCTTGGGTCTGCCCCTGATGTAGTTGAAGCATAGAAGCTGCGAGTGATGGTTACATCGTCATCGGCAGTCTCGTTGACAGCATAGCGCTTGATGTCTGACAGACGAGCTGAGAATGGCATCTCACGACGACGCTCTTCAAGTACCACCTTGAGGGCATCCTTCTGATTGCTAGCAGTGAGAGGTGTTGCTGTGCCTGCTGCGAAACGTGCCTCGCGAAGAGGAGTGAGCAAAGCAAGACCTTCTTGCCATTGTCCCTGACGAACCTTTGCTTCTGCCTGTATGAGCATGAGCTCTGCTGTTGTCAGACCACTTGTGATGTAGTAGCCACCCCCAAACTGTACATATCCAGGAACTGAGAATAAAAGATATGCAGTGTAACTGAAATCCTCTACCATGAAGAGCTGGTAGCGAAGGTCGTCATCTTCGAAGATGCTCAAGAGAGATTCTGATGGTATGAGCCATCCGCCACGGAAGTATGATCTACGTGCAAACACAAACTCGTCATATTCCAGACATTCTGCCATATCCCATTTGTTAGTTTGAGGGAATTTAACGGCAACAGGATCATCATTATCATCGTATGCCCATCTTGAGTATGTGCCTACATTATTAAGGTCATAGAGTGAAGTGCCTCCTGCAAGAGCATCGGTTGCATACTTCTCAGCATTCTTGTAATCGCCCATTACAAGGTAGATTCTTGCATACAGACCATTGACAGCAGCCTTTGACACACGCCATCTCTGGTTTGGATTGACTTTCTCTTGTGACACATAGCTGTTTGCCTTTTCAAGGTCAGAGAGAATCTGCTTGTATGTGTCCTCAAGATTTGCACGTTTGATGCTCTCGTCGAAAACAGTTCCAAGACGGATTGGCAGACCGAGTTCACCCTTGTTTGCCTCGCAATAAGGGCGGCAATAGTACTGTGCCAAGAGGAACATACTCCATGCACGATCGAAATATGCATTTGCAAGGACTGTGTTCTTCTCTGCCTTAGAACCAGTCACCTCGTCGATAGACTGAATGGCAAGATTGCACTTGTATATCTTCTTGTATTCGTCAACGACCATATAATCGTACGATTCTTTTGCGATGTATTCATGGTCGAACATCCAGTATTTTGCACGGTAGCCGAAGTCTTCATCTTCGTAAGGATAGTCATTGTCATAATCGTCCATGCTTAGTCCTGCGTCGTCATTGCACAAACCAACCTTGTAACCTCCTTCGTCAATGAATGAGGTGTTGTCAAGCAAAGCCTGCAACTGTGCTGCGGTGGTGATAGGCGCATCCGTACTTACTGATGGTTCTTTGTCGAGATAGTCGCTGCACGATGTGAAACCGAGCATAGCGGCTGTTCCTAATGCTAATATATATTTTTTCATATTATTTCAGATGTTAAAGCATGAAATTAAAGCTTGATGTTTGCACCGAATGTGATGCTTCCTGCTGGCTTGTTTGTTCCAGGCAACCATTCAGGGTCATAGCCATGCTTGTTGGCTTTGTAGATAAGACCGAGGTCGCGCATCTGTACGAAGAACTTGACAGATGAAAGGTTCACATAGTGAGAAATCTTAGATGGTAAGGTGTATCCGAGTGAGAGTTCCTTCAGGCGGATGAAGTCAGACTTCTCAACATAGCAGCTGAGGTTGTCCATGTAGCGGTTCCAGAAGTAGTTCATGTTGTCACCTGCTGGTGGACAGCAAGGAGTTGTGCTGCCGTCACTCTTCAGGATGTCAGCTGTCTGCTTGTTCAGGCTGACCTTGTTTGAACCGACTGATGGAGTCTGAGGGGCAGGTCCGCGGAACACACCACCGAACTTTCCTGTGAGGAGTACGTTGAGTGAGAAACCGTTCCATGTAAACTCATTTGACCATCCGATGTTGTAAGGACTGATAGAGGTTCCCATGAGTTTGAGTACACCATCACCAAGCTCATTATTGTGCAGGTTAGTGTCTTTAAATGGCACTTTCTCATGATTAGCATCATAAACACATGGATAATCCTTGTCTTTTACCTTAATGGTACCTGCATATTCGTATGCATATATTGCACCGAGAGGAGCACCTTCTACGAAGCGTCCTTCAAGCATCTCGTAACAGTAGATGTTAGGGTAATAGAGCTTCTGGATCTTGTTCTTGTTGTAAGAGAATGTCATAGTGGAGTTGATGCCAAGACCGATTGAAGGCACTGTGTAATGGGCACCGAGTTCAATTTCAATACCACGGTTGAGGATTTGTGCATTGTTGAAACGTGCTGTCTGAGTGCCTGTGAAGCTTGATGTTGACACGTTGCCTACGATGTCCTTGCTCACACGGTTGTAGTAGTCAATCTTACCTGTGAGGATGTTGTTGAAGAGAGCAAAGTCAACACCAATGTTGGTCGTGTATGTCTTTTCCCACTTGAGCAATGGGTTGCCGTAAGAACCGATTGATGCTGTGTTACCGTTGATTACACCATCAGCAAATACGTTGATGAGTGTCTGTGTTGATGTGGATTTCTCAGCATTACCGTTCACACCGTAAGTGGCACGGAGGGTGAGGTAGTTTACAGCGTTGATGTTCTTCATGAAGTCCTCCTTGGCAATGTTCCACTTCAAACCTGCAGACCACATAGGTGACCAGCGGAGCGACTTGTCTTTTGACACGTAGTTAGAACCGTCAGAACGTATGCTGAATGAAGCACCATACTTCTCGTCAAACATATAACCTGCATTACCGTAGTATGAAACATAACGGTCTGTGCGTTCGCCGTATGTGCTATTCAAACCAAAATCGTTGATGTTGAAATATTGTGAATCGTAGAATGTATTTGGATACTGAGCTGAACCGTAATAAGGTATGGCAGCTGTGTTGGAACGTATGTCATATCCCCATACTGTTGCGTTATTCTGGGTCTTAGCTACATACTCGCTCATTTCGATACCACCGAGCACTGTAACATCGTGCTTGCCAAATGTCTGGTTGTATGTCAACTGGTTACGGAACACCTGATTGTAGTTGCGGGTGTCGCCAGTACGAAGCTTAGCACCTGTAGGCAGGTATCCTCCATTCTTGTAGCCAAGGTCACCATGGTAGTCGCTGTGGAGGTTAACCATTCTGCGTACCTCAAAAGTCTCCTCACCGTCAAGATAACGGTAGTCCTGACGGTTGTTCTCATACTGATACTTGATGTCGTAAGTCAATCCGTCAATAATCTTAGCGTTAAGTCCCAGCTGAATACGGAACTTGTTGTCTTCAGTCTTGTAAGAACGGTTGCGAACATCCTGAAGCATGTTGTAGTCGAAGTTTGAATATGGGAACTTGCTGAGGTCGTATCTCTCTGCATCAAACTTGTTGAACTCACCAGCCATGCGAGCATAGCTTCCGTCTGGGTTGAGAAGCATTTCGTATGGGTTGATGTTGCCAAACTCACTTACAGTAACACCAGTCACGTTGTTGTTGCGCTTCTGCCAAGTGGCTGCGATAGTACCTGTGATGCGCTTGTTGAACTTGTATGATGTGTTGTAGTTAGCCATGAAACGCTCATATCCACGCTTGATGGTAGCCTCGTCATTCTTCTCGTACATCACAGACAGATAGTTTGACATGCGTTCTGTGCCACCTGAGATGTTCAGGTTATACTGCTGCAACAGAGGAGTCTGCATCATGAGGTCCTTAAGTTGCTTGCGGTTGCTTGTCTGGGCTAACTTCTCAAGGCCAGCGTTCATGTCTTTGTCGCTTAGTTCGAGATACTTGTTTGCAGCGAGATACTCTTGTGCAAGTGAGAGTGCCTTACCGTAGAAATAGTCATTTCTATAGTCAGGCGTTGCAGGGCCGTCTGTAGGATAGAAAGGCCAGATGCCCCATCCCGACTGGTAGCCTAATTTCTCATACTCCACGTATGTGCGGCTGTCAGCCTGATTTGTTATGTAGTCGATGTCAGGATTGAAGCCGATGCGAAGCATTGACTGGAAATCCACGCTAACCTTCTTGTTGCTGCCCTTCTTAGTGGTGATGACAATAACGCCATTAGCAGAACGAGCACCCCAGATGCTGGCAGCAGCAGCGTCCTTGAGGACTGTCACGCTCTCCACGTCATTAGGGTTGATGCTGTTGAATGTACCCTCGATAGGGAAACCATCCACTACGATGAGTGGCTGCTTGTCACCATACAGAGTGCTGATACCACGAATCTGGAAGTCAACGGTACCATCCTCCTTCTCTGTGCTCTGCAAACCTGCAACGAGACCTTGCAAAGCAGAAGAAATGTCAGAACCAGGGTGTGCAGCAAGCTGATTGGCACCTACCTTGTCAAACGAACCGGTGGCACGCTCACGAGAGAGCTGCTGATAACCAGTCACCAACACATCATTCAACTTATTCACATCCTCTTCCATTGCAAGAGTCATAAACTTGTTAGAACCAGTGACATGCACCTCCTTCATGCCCACGAACGAAAGCACGAGAGGACGACCGGCAGCATCATTGAGAGTAAACTCACCGTCAATGTTCGTCACCGCTCCGATATTGGAGTTAGCCACCTTTACACTCACGCCAACCAAAGGTTCGCCAGTGCTGTCGAGCACACGACCCTTAACAGCCGACTGCTGTGCCATTCCCATTGTTGCCGCAAGGGAAAAAGCAAGAGAAAAACATAATTTCTTCAGCATAAATAAAACTTGAGTTTATAAATAATTATTAATGTTTAATTCAGTATGTAAAATCACACTAATCGTATGTGAAATCTCGTAGTTCACATTATCCCAAATAGTTCATTATGACACAATGATATTTGTTTTTTAAGGTTCTCGTATCCATTATGATTATTTCCTTACATCTTTTCCCTGTTTTTTCGGTCATGATGCCCGCATCACTCACTCAAAAGCCAGAAAAAATCTGTTCTGGCTCTAATCAAAATGTATTACGAGCCTAATGAACTATTTGGGATTATTTTTGCAAAAATAACACATTTTATATTAATACACGTAATAAATTGCAAAAAAATGTAAAAACAAATAAAAAAACAGAATAAACCCTTCGACATCATTGACTCCTTCACCTTCTTTGCTACTTTGTTTTTGTTATAATTCGTGTAAATCGTAGAAATTTGTGTTCATTACAAAATATCATGCCAATTTTGGGCTCAACATAGATTCGTGTATCTATTTACCGAACAAGTATTTCTTGAAGAAAGGACTAATCCTTAACACATGCGAAGTGATGAGGCAGAACGCAATGACGAGTAGAGCAACAACTACCGATAATGTGAGGTCAATGACGAAGTTAGGTCGTGCCGACTTGAACCAAGGACCAATCATAGGCATGACAGGAAGGAAAATATAATGTAGCAGGTAGATGTCAAGAGTGCGTACCCCTATGTATTGCAGAACCTTACCCGTCCTGTGCTCACGGGTGAACCAATGCTGATAGTGACGGAAGAACATAACCACAATCATAAGCAACAGATACATGGATGCTGTGCGAGGCAGATTTGTCCATACCCCAGTCAATGTGTGCCATTTGAAGATGTCGGCACAGCAGATGAATGCGAGGATGACGACAGTAGGTAAGAACCACTTGGAATCCATGATGCGTTGACTGCGTGTCCAGTAACGATGTACGATGTTGCCTAACAGGAAGAATTGGAAATATCGTATCAGTTGCACGAGACTGCTGTAGTTGAAAAACGACTCCTTGTAATACGTGAATGACTTAGGCATGTATGTCGTCTCATACACCACCACCGATGCCACCCACAGCAAGATGATGGGTATGCACGAACGCCATCGGAGGCGTTGCTCCACGAAAGCAAAGAGATAGTAGATGATGAACATGTGCAGAAGCGTCCATGTGAACCAGTACCCGAACTTAGTAGGCGATGCCATTGCCTGCATGAATCCGTCACAGAAATCCGTCTTCCCCCTGATAATCAGATAGGCACATAAGAACACCACAGTTGGCAGAATCTGTATCCTCATCTTCTTGCCCACCAGTCGGCATAACTCACCTCCCGACCAGTGCGCCCTCGACTTATACGCAAGGAAACCACTCACGAAGAAGAACAGCGGCATGCGGAACAGCACGAAGAACGACATTGCCGATGATGACTTCTGTGGTTCCATGAAAGCCATCTGCGACACATGGTAAGCCACCACGAGAATCATGGTGAAACCACGCATGGCATCAAGCCACTCCATACGTTGGCGTGTAGGAACCGTGTCCCCGTTCTGTATCGAAGAATTATTGCCGTCCATCCCATTACTGTTTTACGCTGCAAAATTACTGCTTTTTGTTCTTAGTACAAAAAGAATATCAAAAGAATTAGGTTGCACAGAAAAATATTCGTATAAATCGTAAAAATTGCCTTCGCCGGGCTCTTCAAAAACACCCACACCCTAAAATAAGTTTGTAGTTACAAACTTTTAAATATATAGTTACATTACAAAAAGTTTGTAACTACAACATAAACATATATTCAGGATTTATATATTCTAACTCCTTTACTTTGTTTTTGTTATATTCGTGTGAATCGTAGAAATTAGTGTTCATCACAAAATATCATACCAATTTCGTGTTCAACAAAAAAGGACGCACCCACAATGTGAGCCGTCCTTTTGTACAAAATATATGAGAAGTGTATTACTTCACAAGAATCTTCTGAACCTTCACCTCACCGTTGCTCATAGTCTTGCGTACGATGTTGATTCCAGGAGCGAAGTTTGAAGTACGTTGACCGTTGATGTTGAAATACTCAACACTCTTGGCACCATCAGAACTGCTGATGTCGCTGATGCCATCAGGATCTTCAGCCATCTCAGGGTGTACATCGCTTATCTTCACAGAAGAGATAGTCGCTGTGCTTGGCAAACTGTTTCTTATAGCCACCATCTTGATGTTGGCAGGATCCACCTTGTTGCCAAAGTCATCAAGAACCATGTCGTTAAGGTCAATCTCCACCACCTTGTCTGTTGAACTGAGAGCACGGCTGTAGCATGGCTCGTTTGGATCGGTGCTGTTGGAAATAATCAGGATAGGATTATATTTCGACACGCTTGAGAATGTGAATACCAGTTTGCTGTATTTAGAATAGTCGAGACCACCATCGAACTTCCATCCGCCCACGGCAGTGGTGTTCTTTGTCTGGTTGGCGAATGTTATCTCATGTCTGATGCTGTTGAGAGCAATCGATGATGTGCCGCTTATTGCCTTGAAGAAATCCTTTGACAGAGTGAAAGCAGGCACCACGGTTACAGAAGCAGTCACAGGGTTCTCCTTGCCAGTAGGGTCAACATAGATCAGCTCTATCTCATTCTCACCCTCGCCTGTGGCAACGATGTTGCCGTCCTTGATAGCCACTACGCTCTCATCGCTCTTGTTGCAAGTGAACAAGCTTGCAGGAATCTTCGAGTCCATGCCGTTGGCAAAGACAGCAGACATAGCAAAGTCGAGCTTCTCACCAACCATCTTAGTCACGTTCTTGCTCTCTGCCTTCAACTGAACGACCTCCAATCCTGGGTCATCGCTCTTCTTTGACAGGTCAGGACGAGCATAATCCTTCATCGCATACTCCTTGTACCATACGAAGCAAGCACCGCTACATGCCTGATAAGCATCAGGATAGCCAGCAGCCTTCATCGCATTGAGGAATCCTGGCTGCACCTTACCTTTCTGCAGATAAACATCAATGTCAAGATAATCGTGAGTACCCTCAAGAGTCCAGCTTATGTTAGGATGCCTATTGACAAGAGTTCTGAAACGCGTACCCCATCCTGTGTTCTGCGTGTTCTTGTATGGCACGTTAGGAAGAGTGACATCTGTTGTACCCGTACCCCACGAACCAAAGTTACCCTCAGTATATTGAGTGTGATCCTCATTCCAGTGTCCTGCACCCTCTTTCATAGGGCTCCAGTCAATCTCAGTTATCACGATAGGCTTCTTGTCAATCGGAACCTGCTTCTCAAAAGTGGAGATGTAGCTGTCGATGCTCTGGTTAGCATCCCATCCACCGTACCATCCAGGGTAGTTATGTACAGCATACGCATAGTTATCGTCAACGAGCGGTTTGCTGTTATAGCTTGTGTAGTTGCTCTGGTATCCAGTGCCAGGAGCAAGTATGATGCCAGTGTATCCGTTGGCACGCATCTTATCCACAGCAGGTTGGAAGAAATCCGCAAGGTTACCCTTCACATCAACAGGCTCATTACCCATCTCAATCATAATCTGACCAGCATACTTCTTCACCGAGTCATTCTGAGTCACGATGTCCCACACCTTAGTGATGTAGTCGTTGTAATAGTCGCCAACCTCCACATATCCAGGGAACACGCCAGGTGGACGCATGATGACATACATGCCGTGGTCAATGGCGCTCTTCGCGATAGGGAAGTACAATGTTTTCATGAACGACTCCAGACGCTTCGCATTGAAATTGTAGATGTTAGCCTCATTACTCACCTCATTGCCATGAGGGTCATAGTACTTAGCGTTCCATCCGCTGCCCTCCACACGGAATCCTGCAGCCTTAGTGCCGCTATAGTTCGTCCAGCATGGATCGAGGTGCAGACGGAACAAGTTGCAGTACGCACCCTGAGCAGTATCAGTCATGGCAGTAAACAACTTCTCAAAATAAGCCACAGCATTCTTCGCATCCGCCACACTACTGCTGCTGTTACCCCATCTGTTACCATTGAAATAAGGACTCGGAGTGTCCATCACACCATGCAGCACCACCACGTTGCCGTATGGATCCACGAAATTGTTCCCTTCCACACGCAATGTAGGGGTGTTGCCCCACATAGCCGCAGGTACGTCCTGTGCCATCACCTGTCCCAACGACAGGACAGCACACGCCAATACAGTTAAAATTCTCTTCATTTCAGTTTTTATTCAAATTAATATTTTCAATTTCAAATTAGTAACACGTAATAAACGTTATATTTTTGTAGAACACAAATTCCCACGATTCACACGAATATCAGAGAGAACTGGTCTTTATTCGTGTTATTTGTGTTATTCGTGTTCACTCATCTCATACCCACGAATCATCATGTTATCTTTGTAGAACACAAATTCCCACGGTTCACACGAATCTTAGAGAGAGCTGCTCTTTTATTCGTTATATTCGTGTTCACTCATCTCATACCCACAAATCATCATGTTATCTTTGTAGAACACAAATTTCCACGATTCACACGAATCTTAGAGAGAGCTGCTCTTTATTCGTGTTATTTGTGTTATTCGTGTTCACTCATATCATTCTCACGAATCATCATGTTATCTTTATTGAACACAAATTCCCACGATTTACACGAATGTTTATTCGTTCAACAAGTGCTCATTCACTTTACTTTTCGTTCCCACTCCAGTCCATCATGGTGCCCGAAGTTGTATAAAAGTCCGAGTTTAAATCCCGTTGCTTTCAGATAGTTATATACCTGCGACCTATGTGTGTCATTCAATTCAGAGACAGCCTTAATCTCAACGATTATATTCCCGTAACACACAAAATCCGGGACATATGTTTTGTTTAATGGTTGACCATCATAATATATAGTCAATTCCTTTTGTGGTTCAAACGGAATCCCACGCTTAACCAGTTCTATTTGCAATGCCTCTTGATAAACCGCCTCCAGAAATCCTGGTCCTAAAGTATTATACACATGCATGGCAGCACCAGTAATTGCATAATTTTCTTCACTGTAATAAATCATATTTCTACATTAGTATTTCACTTGAACACTAATATCTATGATTTCTCCGAACTGTATTCGTGTTATTCGTTCGATTCGTGTTCATTTTATTAATTAGTGAACATTGATACCTGGTGATTTCTCCGAACTATAATTCGTGTTATTCGTTCGATTCGTGTTCATTTTATTAATTAGTGGTTTTCGTATGCAAAGTAACGACTTTTATTTCAC
>JAZLHP010000065.1:0-11726 GCA_045616905.1 Bacteroidaceae bacterium | reverse complement strand
ACAAGATAATGGACATAACACGTACGTTGAATCTCTCGGAGAAAAGACTCTTCGGAGAGGAAAGCAGATGCAATTGCAAATACTCGCAGTTGCAGGTGCTGCAGCTATTGTTGTTGTTTCCTTGTTTCATGATCAAGAATGAGTTTAACTATTCTACTTCGTCCCTATGCGGCATAGCCGACTGTGGCAAGGACGTGTTCTATCGTTTTCTTTGGAGGGAGGACTACGACTGCGCGCAACATCCTCATCTATATCACAACTGCGCTCTGGCGCAAAACTCAGGCGAGTACGAAGAGGGATGACAAGACTCCTGTATGTCTCATGGTTGACGATACGGACTATCCGAAGCGAGGCATCCAGACGGAGATGGTCGGGAAGGTGTTCTCCCATGTTGAGCACAAGATGATTCTTGGCTTCAAGTGGCTGTTCCTCGGCATTACGGATGGCGCTACCTAGATGCTCATGGACTTCTGTCTTGTCGGTGAAAAAGGCAAGAAGGGAACGTACAACCTGAAGCAGAAGCAGCTTTATGCTCGATTCACTAAGGAGCGTGACAAGGACAGCCATACAGCAAAGCGAATCAAGGAGTATGACGAAAGTAAGATTACGCTTATGATTGAGATGATAAAGCGACTTATTTCCAGGGAAATACGCTTTGACTACATTCCTGCAGATAGCTGGTTCGCTTGCGCTAAGGTCATCAAGTTCGTTACCTCCCGCCATGTCAAGTGCCACTACCTTGGCATGATTAAGATGGGCAAGACAAAGTACCACTACAACCGCAAGGACTATACCGCCAAGGCACTTGTCGCTCTATTTGACCATCCCAAGAAGGGACGCAAGTATAGCCGTAGTCTTGGTTGCTACTACGTTACCGTCGATGTTGAGTTCGCAGGTCGTAAGGTACGCTTGTTCTTTACCAAAAGAAACAAGAAGTCTGACTGGAATGCACTTATTACAACTAATACGGAACTTGAATTCAATGAAGCTTACCGCAAATATTCCATGCGTTGGTCTCTGGAAGTCGTATCCAAGGATAGCAAAGGGAATCTCGGCCTCGGAAAGTATCAGATGCGTAACTTCGCTTCGCAGATTGCATGCACCGCAATTACCGCCATGCAGTACAACATATTTGCTACGGCAAGACGATTCTCTTCCTATGAGACTATAGGCGGACTCTTCCGCGAAGTGACACGAAACTCCACTGAACTTACCATAACGGAACGTATCTGGGGAATGATCATCGACATTGTCTGTGAGATTGCCCAGTGCTTTGAGATCGAGGATGAGAAAATCTTCGAGACTCTTATCAACCGTTCTGATAAACTTCAGCATTTTATACAGATTTATGAACTAAAAATGGCGAGTTAATGAACTTGCGAAACTTGAATAAATAACTTTACACCCTAACATTTGTTTTGGTGGATTTCTAATTTTACCATAAATCCAGGGGGGATTATTCCCCGAAGAATGCCAGTTCTGCAAGGGTCTGTTGATACTCTTTCTCGGTGTCGAGCAACTGGTTTTGCAGTTCGTAATAGTTTGTACGGTCGTCGATGTATTCGATGAGGGATATTTCGCCTGCATCGAGTGCCTTGCGCATGAGGGGGGTGGCATTGAGCTGTGAGAGTGCCGTCTGCAATGTCTGCATCAGCTGGTGTAACCCGGTTGCCTTGACACGCAGTTCGCGTTTCTGTGCCTCTATCTTCTGCATCAGCTCGTCGCTGCTTGCTTTTGCCAGCACCTGCTGTGCTTTGGCACGTGACACGTTGTTGCGGTTTTTCCATAATGGGATGGACACTCCCACCGTAATGCCACGGAACTTCTCACCCTTTGTGAGTTCTGACATGTAACCTGCTTTAAGTTCGGGTAATGCCTCGGCACGTGCCATCTCCACCTGCTGCTGGGCAACGGTTTCTTCCTGACGACTGATGGAGATGGAACGGTCGCCATTGAGATAGTTGACTGGATAGACGGTTGATACATAGTCTATGGTGCTGTCGCATAGTGTCTGCAGACGCTCCAGCATTGTATGACGCTCTATCTTCATGCGTTGGAGAGTGGTCTCCATTGTCACTCTGCTGAGCTGTGCCTTTCCCATCTCTATCTTGTTTATTTCGCCTTGTTGCAACAGCTTGCGGTAATGTTCCTCAAGCTGCCTTGCTGTGCCGAGGCGTTCTTCCTGCTGTGCTATTGCCTTGTTCTCTGCCGTTAGCTGCACCACCAGTTGCTGGGCTGCAAAGAACACCATGTTACGTGCCTGCAGACACTCTAAATCGGCAAGTGCCTCACGGCTCTTTGCCTCGCGGCGACGAGCGCCAAAGACGGTGGCAAAGTCAAACGACTGGGTGACGGACAGGTCTTTTCGGCTGCCTATCTCACCAGGTGTACCCCACAGATAACCGAACTCTACTTCCGGGTCAGCGAGGGTTATTCCTGTGTTTGCTTCATAACGTGCTGCCTCGCAACGTGCAGAGTAAACTCGCAACGACACATTGCCACGTTCAACCATGGAGAGAATATCGGCTAACTGCTGCGAAAAGGATTCCGCAGCCATACAGAATGACATTATAATAAGTACTAAGAATCTATGCATAAATATTTTTTAGTTGATAGTTGAGGGGAGTTGAGGGAGTCAACTTCTTCATCTCATTCAACTACCGAGGGAGTTGGGGTGAGTCTTTTTATAAATTAGTGGTATGATGAATATATTGAGCAGGGTGCTGCTGACTAATCCGCCAAGCATCACTACTGCCATTGGTGACTGTATCTCATTGCCTGGCAAGTCGCTGCCTAATGCAAGTGGGACAAGTGCCAGTGCTGATGTGAGTGCTGTCATGAGGATTGGTGTCAGACGGTCGAGTGAACCGGCAATGACATGCGGAACGGAGATTTGTGTATCGCTACCGCCACTCACCTCCACCTCACGTAGCGAGTTGTATTTGTCTATCAACAATATGCCATTACGTGTGGCTATGCCAAAAAGACTGATGAAACCGATGATGGCAGGTATGCTGAGGACTCCGCCTGTGAGGACAATGCTGAGGACTCCGCCAATCAGAGCGAGAGGAAGGCTAACCATGACGATGGCTGCCTGTTTCCAGTTGCGAAACTGTCCCATGAGCAAGAGGAAGATGACCAACAGCGATGCTCCGCTTGTGAGCAACAGCACACGGGTGGCTGATGCCTCGTTTTCAAACTGACCTCCATATTCTATATGGTATCCTTCAGGCAGAGAGACCCCATCTGATATGTGCTGACGTATCTCCTCAACTGCCGAGTGCATGTCACGCCCCTCAATGTTTGCCGACACCACAAGCTTACGCTGTGCATTCTCACGGTTGATTACGTTTGGTCCGCTTGTTGAACTTATATCGGCAATATAGCTGAACGGCACCTTAATGCCGTTGGCATCTATCATCATGTCACGGATGAGATTCATGCCATTGCGGTCTTCATCGTCAACCTTCACCACAAGGTCAAATGCTCCTCCGTTTTCATACACCTGCGACACGGTAGTTCCTTCAAGCAACACGCTTACATAATCGGCAAACTGGCGTGGAGTGACACCGTACTTTGCCATCAAGTTTCGTTTAGGGGATATGCGCAACTGAGGACGATCGACAAGTTGTTCCACATTGAGGTCAGTGACACCGTCTATGTCCTCAATGCACTCCTTGATTCTATGACCTGTTGAATACATTTTCTGCAAGTCTGTGCCGAACAATTTAATCGCCACATTAGCACGGGTTCCCGACAGCATGGCATCTATACGGTGAGAAATAGGCTGCCCTATCTCAACCGCCACTCCTGGCAAGGTAGACAAGCGCTTGCGCACATCGGCAAGCAATTCGTCTCTGCTACGGTCAGCAAGAACAAACGGTGCCTCTATCTCTGATGTGTTGACTCCGAAGGCATGTTCATCAAGTTCTGCACGACCTGTCTTGCGTGCCACGGTCTGAATCTCAGGAATACCCATAAGCAACTCCTCTGCCTGCTTGCCTATCTTGTCAGACTCTTCGAGCGATATTCCCGGTAAGGTGCTCATGCTGATTGTATATGACCCCTCATTGAACGGTGGAAGGAACGAACGACCCAACGTGAAGAATGAGGCAAAGGTTGCGATGAACAGAACCACCGTTGTGACAAGAACCAGCCGACGATGACCGAAGCACCAGTTCAAGGCATTGGCATAATGCTTCTTCATCCATCTTACAAACATGGTGTCCCGGCTTCTCTTGCCACTTGTGTTCTTGAGCAAGAAACTGCACAACACAGGAGTGAGGGTGAGAGCAACTACGGTACTGGCAAACAGCGACACTATGAATGCTATGCCAAGAGGCACCAGCATGCGTCCCTCCATCCCTGTCAAGGCAAAGAGTGGCATGAAGGCTGCCACGATGATAAGCGTAGAGTTAAGTATTGGCATTCGCACCTCGCGAGATGCGTTATATATGAGTGTTAGCCATGACTGCCCCTCACGCTTGCCCTGCACGCTCCGCTTATACACGTTCTCAACATCGACGATGGCATCGTCAACAAGTGATCCAATGGCAATAGCCATACCGCCAATACTCATTGTGTTGATGGTCATGCCAAACACCTTGAGTGTAAGGATGCTGACGAGCAGAGCCAACGGGATTGTAACCAATGATATGACCGTGGTGCGTATATTCATGAGGAACACGAACAGCACAACCACAACAAAAAGCGCACCTTCGATGAGTGCTTCCTTTATATTGCTGATAGATGCATCAATGAAACGTTGCTGACGAAATATCTGCGTGTCCATCTCAACATTCTCTGGCAGTTCTTCCTTTATTTTTGCAAGAGCTTCGTCGATGCGTTGCGTCAGTTCCTCTGTTCCCACATTAGGTTGTTTGCTTATTGTGAGCAACACTGCCGGCTTGCCGTTGTTCGATGCGCATCCTGTCTTAGGAGTCTTGTTGCCCACCCTCACATCTGCAATCTGCTCCAGCAACACAGGCACTCCCTCCACACTCTTCACTACAGTCTTGCCAAGTTCATCCACATCAGTAGTGGCGAGCGACCCACGTATCAGGTATTCGTTGCCGTATTCATACAACACACCACCCGATACATTCTTATTCATATCGCGAACAGCCTCAACCGTTTCCTCAACGCTTACCTTGTGGTGACGCATACGCTCAGGATGCAGCAACACCTGATACTCACGTGTCTCACCACCATGAACACTCACCTGTGCAACACCACCAAGACTGATGAGACGGGGGCGGATGGCCCAATCTGCCAAGGTGCGCAACTGCTGCAAATCACAGTCCGTATCGCCATCTGACGAACGCATGGTAAGACCGACTATCATAACCTCACCTAATATGGACGATTGAGGACCAAGCATCGGTTGACCTACATTATCAGGCAACGAACCTGCTATCTCCTGCAGCTTCTCAGCCACTATCTGTCTGTCTCGATAGATGTCAGTACCCCAGTCAAACTCAACCCAGACACAACTGAATCCCGTCTGACTGCTGCTGCGCACTCTGCGTACGTTAGTGGCACCATTTACAGCGGTCTCAATAGGGAATGTCACCACCTTCTCCACTTCCTCTGGAGCCATGCCATTAGCCTCTGTCATCACCACTACCGTAGGTGCATTGAGGTCAGGGAACACATCCACCTCCATTGTCATGGATGTGTACGTGCCACCAATCAGCACCAGCAAGGCAGCCGCCAACACAGCAAGCCTGTTGTTCAACGAAAAACGTATTATTCTATTAAGCATAAGTAATGGTCTGTCAATGATTATGTGAATGTGCCTCAGGTATGCTACCCGATGCACTTGCAAGTTTCACCTGTGTCACTCCCTTTATGACCACCTTGTCATTCTTGCTAAGTCCACTTAATATCTCGGTACGCATACCATTATTCATTCCTATACGCACCTCTTTTTTCTCAAACTCCAACACACCAGGCTCATCAGCCGGTAACTGTACATACACGTAGAACACGCCCTGCTCCTCTGACAATGCCTCAACAGGCACACTCATCACTCCGTTGCGAGTGTCGGTTATCAGCCATATATCAGCAAACGAACCTGCCACCATGCATCCGTCATTGACAAACTCGAACACCACTGGTATGTATGCCGAAGACTCAGAGGCTGATTGACCGACAGACACGAGATGACCATGCAGAGAGTCAATGCTGTGTATGCCTCCTCCATAACCCATCTCAAAATTAGCACTTCTGACATTCTTAATCTGAGTGAAATATTTCTCTGGCACCTCAGCACACAACTGCAGGTTACAGCTCTTTGTCACGGTGGCTATCACGGTGCCTGCCTCAACATACTCACCTTCCTTGATATTAACGGTTCGCATGAAACCTTTCATCGGCGATGTCACGACACTACCCGAGGCACTACCAGCAGAAGACAATCTTGCCATCTCATATTCCTGACGGATGCGTTCGTATTCCTTTCGCGATATTAACGTATCTTCCATTAGCACCTTAGCACGTTCATATGCGTTTCGTGCCGCCGACAATGCTGCCGATTGCTGAGCCACGGCATCACCACCTTGCATTCCTGCTGCTGATATGCGAGCAAGGACTTCACCCTGATTAACAGAAACTCCTTCTGTCAGGTGGTCACGGACAAACGACACTATACCGCTGCTTTTGGCGGTAACAGCCGACTCATCACCCTGAGCCGTCAGCACTTGTCCACTCACTCTGAAACACTCTTCAAAACTACCTGTCACAACCGTCTCCGTCTGCAATCCTGCCGCATCAGCTTGTTCACGAGTCAGATGTATCACACCTTCCTCATGTTCATGCTCATGTTCTTCCTCAGAATGAGCATCATGCTTACCTCCGCATGCAGTCAATCCCAGCACCATACATGTGCATAATGACAACTGACGGAAAAGACCCTTATACGTACTATTTATTGCCATAAAATCTTTATCATTTGGAAATTGGTGCGAAATTAACACTTTTTTCTCGCAATCGAGTTGCAATATGAAAGTTTTTTGAAAATAGAAGTTAAAAGTCATGAAGTCAATAAAATCAAAATAAATCTGGTATTTCTCTCACTTAATCGTACGCTGACCTGCGGTCGAAGGTACTCACGCTCGGAAAAACATAAATAAATTTTGTTTTTCTCTCGCTAAATCGTACCTTTGCACAATAAGTTGAAAAAACATAACACCATGCAAAACGGCGATATAGTAAAAGACGAGAATCAGGAAATAGAAGTACAGGCTGTTAATCAGCAGAACTACGAGTTTGACATCCCTACTAATCCTCAGAAAGAACTGACACGTATGGACATCTGGGAGAGGAAATTATTGGATTTCTCTCTGCGTAATGCCATGCTAAATCTTTATCTCAGACAGAAGGCTATACAGTTCATTTCTTTTGACATTGATAAGATAGAGGATAGTCTGCAAGAGGGTGCAGAGTACTGCATCACAGAGCAACCTGCTACAAACATCAAGATAAACACAGAAGAGCGTCTCGTGGATTCATTGCAGATGGAACCGATGCGTGAGCAGATTCTCAAAGACATCAAGGACAAACAGCTGCACACCTATCATACAGAAACGGAAACGAAGAACGTATTGAAAAACATCTACCGTGCAGCTCGTAACGCTATAGAAGAAACAGGTGCCAACTCTCTGTTCCTTGCCATCGGTGTACTGCGATGGTACGAGAACGACCAGACAGATACCGCACGTTTCGCTCCACTGCTCATGCTCCCAGTGGAAATGGTGTATAAAAGGGGAAACTACTTCATCCGTACCCGCGAAGAGGACATCATACTCAACGTGACCTTAACGGAATTCATACGCCAAAACTTCGACATCACCATTCCTCAGCTTGCCGCCTTACCTAAGGATGAGCATGGAGTGGATGTGGCAAAGATTTTTGCCATAATACGTGAGGCGACCAAGGGAATGAAACGGTGGGAAGTGAAAGAGGAATGCATACTGGGTGTTTTCTCTTTCAGCAAATTCCTCATGTGGAACGACATACACACCCACCGCGACGAATTGCTGAAGAGCGATGTGGTGCGCAGTCTTGTGGAACAGCGACTGGCATGGCAACCTGCAGCTGTCTCGTCAAATCTTAAAGACAAAGACAAGGCGATTAAACCTCAAGAGCTTGCCTTGCCTGTGGCTGCTGACTCCTCACAGATGGCTGCTGTGTATGAAGCAGGAAAAGGACACTCATTCATATTGTACGGCCCTCCAGGTACAGGAAAATCGCAAACCATCACAAACCTCATTGCCAATGCCCTGTTCCAAGGAAAGCGTGTGCTCTTCGTGGCAGAGAAGATGGCTGCACTCAGCGTTGTGCAGAAGCGACTCGCCAAGATAGGGCTTGACCCATTCTGCCTTGAGATGCACTCCAACAAGATTGCAAAGCGCCATGTGCTGGATCAGCTGGCAAAGGCATTGGCAGTATCGCACATCGTCAGTCCTGAGGAATATGAGAACATAGCAACTAAGCTGTACGACCAGCGACTGAAACTCATCAATTACATGGAGGCACTGCATGAGAAAGGCGGCACTGACGGATTCTCACTCTTTGACTGCATCGTCAGATACGAGTCAATAGACGCTGAACCTCTGGCTGGTTTCAATACAAATGAGACGATGCTGAAGTGTATCAACGCCAAGAGTCTGTCTGACATTCAGGAAATGCTTGGAGGCAGACTTGAAGCCGTTGTCAAAATCATAGGCCAGCCTTCACAACACCCGTTATTAGGTCTGCACATTGATGGAAACGCCCTCAACAACGAAAGCGCCATTGCTTCTGATATCGTGAAGGCAATAAACATCCTAAGTAAAGGGATATCAGAATATGGAACAATGGCAGATGCCATTTCGCTACGTGAGACACTGCTGAGAGACAACAAGGAATCGTTACTCTCCACCGACTCAAAATCGCTATACATGCAATGGAGAAGCGCCAAGGCAAAGTGGTTTATTCCACGTTTCTTTGCCAAACGCTCGTTCAAGAATGCCATCAAGGAGCATTCGCCTTTCATTGTAGAGAAAGACATCGATGTACTTCTTGACAACCTGATGAGCTATCAGGAAAAGCACAAGAAAATACAAACCATACAAGACGTGCTATACCACTACTTCGGTACAGCATACGAAACAGATGAACTGCCAGACACTCTCGTGCTTGAGAAATCAAGAGAGTGCATGACAAGATGGAAGGATAACCTGACGTCCATGCGTGACTGGTACCACTGGAGTTCTTTCGCAGATGAACTCCGTGCAAAAGGATTGTACTGCATAGTGAACACGATAGAAGATGACGTATGCAACACTGCCAACATCGGCGATGCGTTCTTCAAGTCGTTCTTCTTTGACAGAGCAAAAGCAAAGATCTCTGCCTCGGATGCACTGCGTACATTTGAAGGACTGCTGTTCGATGAACAGGTGGCTCAGTATAAGCGTCTCACTGACGAGTTCCAGATGCTCAGCCAGAAGGAGCTATATGCAAGACTGGCAAGAAACATACCTCGTGTGACAGACAATGTGGACAGCAGCAGCGAAATAGGATTGCTCAACCGCAACATATCAAACGGTGCAAGAGGCATGTCGCTGCGTGACTTGTTTGACCAGATCCCAGACCTCATAGAGAAACTATGTCCTTGCATGCTCATGAGCCCTATGTCTGTCGCTCAGTACATAGACCTTGCACAGAAAAAGAAATTCGACCTCGTGATATTCGACGAGGCATCGCAGATGCCGACAAGTGAGGCAGTGGGAGCCATAGCACGAGGCAATGCCCTCATCGTAGTGGGTGACCCTAAGCAGATGCCGCCGACAAACTTCTTCAGCTCTGCAAATGTGGATGACGATGAAGCTGTGATTGACGACATGGAGAGTATCCTTGAGGACTGCCGCACATTGGAGATTCCATCGTTACAGCTTAACTGGCACTACCGATCACGCCATGAGTCGCTCATCGCCTTCTCCAACAAAGAATACTACGAGGGCTCGCTCATCACATTCCCTTCTGCCGACGACCAAAAGACCAAGGTGTCTCTCGTGCCTGTAGATGGTGTTTACGACAAAGGCGGCAAACGCTCAAACCGTGCTGAGGCAGAAGCCATTGTTAAAGAAGTGGCACGACGACTGGGCGACGAAGAACTCAGGAAACACAGCATCGGCATCATCGCCTTCAGCGTTGTTCAGCAGAACCTCATTGAAGATATTCTGCAGGAAATGCTTGAGCAAGACAGGAACCTGCACGAGATTGCAGATGCCATGTACGAACCTATTTTCGTGAAGAACCTGGAGAACGTACAGGGCGATGAACGTGACGTGATACTCTTCTCCATCGGTTATGGTCCTGACAAGACAGGTGCAGTGAGCATGAACTTCGGTCCTCTCAACAACTCAGGTGGAGAACGACGTCTGAACGTGGCAGTCAGCCGAGCACGACAGGAGATGATTGTGTTCTCAACACTCAAGGCATCACAAATAGACTTACGCCGCACCAAATCCGTAGGCGTGGAAGGTCTGAAGCACTTCCTTGAATATGCAGAACAGCAGATACTTTCTGACACAGAACAGGGAAAGCACGAACGCAACGAATCTGTCGTGGCACGACAGATTGCTGATGCCATCGGACAAAATGGTTACATTGCCAAAGTCAATGTGGGTCGCTCTAAGTTCAAGATTGATGTGGCAATAAGCACACCAGAAGAACCTGACACATACAAATTAGGCATTCTCCTTGACGGAGAAGGATACAGAGACACACAAACGACTCGCGACCGCGAAATCGTACAGCCATCTGTACTCACAGGACTCAGCTGGCAACTCATGCGAGTGTGGAGCGTTGACTGGGTTAACAATCCAGACCGTGTACTGTCACGCATATTGGACATCCTGCAAAACGGAAGCACTCCACCAGAGGATCCACAGCCAGTAATGAAGTTTGACCTCTCAAACGAAAAGATTGACGTTGCACCCACCAATCTCATCGAATACGAAGAGTTGCAAATGACGCAGAAGAAAGCAGTCGCATCTGCTGACCCTCAACTTGCAATGGCAATCGTTCATCAGGAGCAGCCAATATCCTTCAATCATCTCTGCCGCAGAGTATGCAACCTGCGAGGTGTGGCTCGGGTGACACCTACCATACATAAGACATTCCTCGACATCGCCAACACCCTGTTCTTCGTGCAGTCAGATCGCCAGGGCGTAGTCTTGTGGGAAGATAAGGCATCGGCACAGGGCTACCCAAGCTACCGCCAGGCAAATGGCAGAGACATAGCTGACATTCCGATGATAGAGATAAAGAATGCAGTTAAAGAGGCAATAACCGAACAGTTTGCCATCAGTTCAGAATCACTGTCACTCATAACAGCAAAGAAATTAGGATTCACACGCCGCACAGCAAACATCGAGGCTGCCTTCTCCGAGGCTGTTTCACTTCTCGTCAATGAGGGCTGCGTTGCAGAATCAAACGGAAAACTAAGCGTAAAGAAATAATATAGTTAAAAAGGAAGCAGAGGGTGTTACCTTCTGCTTCCTTTTTAACCAAAATAGTCTATTAGGACACGATACTACTTGTTTTTTTAGGTTCTCGTATCCATTTTGATTATTTCCTTACATCTTTTCCCTGTTTTTTCGGTCATGATGCCCGCATCACTCACTCAAAAGCCAGAAAAAATCTGTATAGGCTCTAATCAAAATGTATTACGAGCCTAA
>JAZLHP010000064.1:0-2428 GCA_045616905.1 Bacteroidaceae bacterium | reverse complement strand
TGTCATATCGTTTTATACTATTTATTGTCTTTATTTTGAAGTTAATTCAAGTCCTACTATGCCGACAAGTGTCAGCAATGCGAAGAACATTCTTAATAGCGATGCGGAATCACCAAAGAAGAATATGCCTATCAATAATGTTCCGATGGCTCCTAACCCTGTCCAGATGATGTATGCCGTACTTACAGGGATTGTTCTCTGTGCAAAGTACAGGAATACTCCGCTCAGTGCCATGCTGACGATTGCAAAAGTGATCCAAGTCCAGAAACGCTCAGGTTGAGTGCTGGAGAGCTTGAATCCTAATGGCCATCCTATTTCAAAGATAGCAGCTATGATGAGAAGTAACCAATGCATATTATTCTCCTTATTATATTATTATAGCAATAGCACATAGTGCCAAAAGTACCGACATTATTATGTCTGTCTGCCTTTTATATCGAACAAACCATTTTCGCATCCATGCTCCGGCGAGCAACCATACAAGGTTAGCCGTCGGACCTGCGAGTGTGAGGATGTACCCAACTATAAGAAGGTCGACAAGGCTGTTTGAATATGGTAAAACAAACATCGAGAAAATGGTAAGGTCGAAAAGAAGCATCTTTGCGTTAGTCAGCTGAACTATCATTCCCGATGTAAATGAGCATGTCTGTGCCTCGTTTTCTGCCAATCCTTTACTCTTGTAGATATTGTATGCCAGCCATAAGATGTATGCGGCTCCTACATATTTCAGCCATTCAACGTATTCGCCCATAACCGTACCGAGCAAGTGTGTGGCTATGGAAACCAATGTGACGGCAATGAGGAATCCGCATAACTCGCCATACCACATACGCAATGCAGACTTCCTTCCATACTTCAAAGAGCATGAAAGAGCATACAGATTGGCAGGTCCTGGTGTGTAACCTATCATTAGTATGTATAGCAATAGCGATGGCAGTAGATGTAGTGGCATACTATTAGTTGTTTTCAGTTGTCCGCAAACAATGTGGTAATTTCCCCATTTTGCGATGATGAGCCACGCAAGCACAGCAAAAGCCGTGACGTGGGCACTCTTTTGGACAAGTACACTCGAAATAGTTTGTTTCACCTACTGTTGTTGGTCTATGTGGACAATTCATATTCTTTTCTTTCTTGATGATATTTACAAACTCAGTCATCTTTTCCTTGATTTCATCTCTTACACAACGAAACTCTGGAAGTATTTCTTCTTCTGTGCCCTTGAACGAATCAGGGTCGTCAAAGCCAATGTGAAGGCGTTTGCCTACCTTTCCAGTAAATACGGGACATGACTCCTTGGCACCGCCACATACGGTGATGACATAGTCCCATTCCTCTCCGATGTATTGGTCAATGGACTTTGGGTAATGAGAACTGATGTCTATGCCAATCTCCTTCATTACCTTTATGCCAAGAGGATGAACTTCTGACGCAGGGCGTGTACCGGCAGAGCAGACGGTAAGGGTTGGATCTATGCTTTTTAGTATGCCATGCGCCATCTGGCTACGGCAGCGATTGCCTGTGCAAACTACTAATATCTTCATATTGATGGAATAGTGAATACTGGTTTATGGAACGGACACTTGCTCTTCAGACATTGGTTGTTCATTGTGCTTCGAGAGCAGATAAGCTTGTTTGGACGCTCCAGTTTGATGCCAAATTTCTCTTCAACGAAATCGATGGCAGCAAGGATGGCATTGTAGGAATCACGTTTACAGCAACGAGGACCACCTGTCTCTGCTATTCTTGCAAGTGCGCGTGAGGTCATTAGGTTGCTTAATCCCCATGTCTCGCCAGCAAGAGGACTGCTCTTTGTAACGATGCTAATAAACATGCCGGTACTGATTCCCGCACCACATGCGCCCCAATTACCGCAAGCACCACCTGGAACCTGCTTGCCTCTGCGTACAATCTCGGATAATGCCCATTCCATATCAACATCACCGCCAGCGTTCTTATATGCCGTGATAAGTGAAGCACCTACCATGATGTGGTGTTCAGGACCATGCATGTGGCATGTAGGCAATGACATCAACTTCTCGATTATCTCTATCGGATTCTGTGATGTTTCCTTCATACAGATGCCGATAATTGTGTCAATACCGCTTGTGTGACATTCATCGCAGACATAATGTCCTTGTTCACAATGCACGTTGTTTGTGAACTTACGGTGACAGATGGCACATTCCATCTCTATAGGTTTGTCAAGGTACTCCAATGGAGCACCGCAGATTATGCACTCTTCGTTGTTCATAAGTGTCGATTATTCAAAAAAACGTTCTATCAGTAACAGTGTCATGAATCCGAGCAGAAGGGCGTAAGTTGCCTGTTTCTGATAACCATGAGCGTGGGTTTCGGGTATCATTTCATCACTTGTGACATACAACATTGCACCTCCGGCAAAGCCGAGCATTATAGGGAGGAAAGTTGC